>NZ_LHVJ01000011.1:0-368453 GCF_001269745.1 Pseudomonas sp. P97.38 | reverse complement strand
GTTGACGCGCATCCACGCGTCATCGCCGCCGACTTTCTGCAGGCCGACGTAAAAGGTGTTGCCGCCGTACTTGGCCGAGAGCATGGCGAACGCGGTTTTGTTGTCCAGGTCACCGGCCAGCGCGCTGCCGTCTTCCTTGCCGATGAAGTAACCGAGGTTGGCGCCCAGGGTCCAATCGCCGATGGGCTGGCTGTGGGTCAGGTTGAAATACTGCTGCTGGTAGATGTCGGACAGCTCGGCGTACCAAACCCCGACCTGGGTGCGCTTTTCATTGAAGGCGTATTCGCCGCCGCCGAAGTTGAAACGGTCGGAGGTGAAGGCGCCCCGGCCGTTCATCGACATGTCTTCCATGCTCGCGTCGTTGCGCGGGCTGTTGCCGCGGAACTGGCCGCCGTAGAGGCTCAGGCCGTTGATTTCGGTGGAGGTCACCTGGCCGCCACGGAAGGTCTGCGGCAGGGAACGGCCGTCGTCGGAACGCAGGATCGGCAGCACCGGCATCCATTCGCCAACCTTCAGCTCGGTCTTCGACACCTTGGCCTTCAGGGCCACACCCAGGCGCCCGAAATCATCGGCCGGACGACCGTCGTCATGCACCGGTAGCAACTGCGTACCCGCCGTGCCGCGACCGCCGTCGAGCTTGACCGAGTACAGGCCCAGCACGTCCACGCCGAAACCGACCACGCCCTGGGTGAAACCGGACTTGGCGTCGAGGATGAAGTTCTGGGTCCATTCCTCGGCTTTGCCTTGGGCGTTGTTCGGGTTGGTGAAGTTGCGGTTGAAATAGGCGTTGCGCAGGGTCAGCGTGGCCTTGGCATCGTCGACGAAACCTTCGGCATTGGCCATGGTAGGCAGGAATGCGGCCAGGCTGCTGCAACCGAGCAAAATCAGGGTGGGGCGGGTAGTGCGGAGGGTACGGCGGGTCGAACGGTGGTCGGGGGAAAAACGGACACGTGTGCTCACTATGACGGCTCCCTACTTTTTTGTTGTTTTTATTTGTCATACGTCGTCGTACAACATGAGGGAGATTATTGGTCGTCGCTAAGCGTTGTCAACTGGCCATGATCGGAATTATCCAATGGTCGGTTTCTTCAAAATAGGCCGGGTCAATGGTTTCAGCACAAGGGTGTGCAGAGATGCGCCCTGGCGACGGCTCTATCGCGGAGCTTCAAAGATGACGTGGTCATGCGATGACTGGTCTAAGACATTAGTCGAATAAACCCAGTCGAGGGACCCGGCAGCCCCTTGTGGCGAGGGGATTCATCCCCGTTGGGCGGCGAAGCCGACCTGCTTCGAAGACGGCGTGTTTACTCCAATGTAGGAGTGTTCTGGAACGGGCTACGTTTTCTTGCGCCATTGCCTACACCTGCGCCAGAATCCGCTGGCTTGTGCGCTTGGATGGGCACGTTCTATCGTTTCCAGGTCGATGAGGCATCAGCGATCGGGTTTGGTAGCCCGGTTTTTCTGGCGCAAGTGCACCTGATGCAGAAGCCTGTCACGCCTCTGTTTTATGGTGGTCCTGCGTAGGGCGTCCTCGGACGCGCCGGGTGCCAGATGACCGGTCTACCAACCTTCGTATGGCCACCACCCTTCGTTTGGTAGCGAGAGTGAGGGCTCCAATCTTCTCATCTGGAGTCTCATCATGTTCAAGGCAACCCCGAACCCACCGAATACCGATCCCACGTCACCGCGCAAGAAACTCGACGAAGCCGCCGGAGCGCGCCCGCGACTATGACCTCAACCCAACACCCGACAACCCCGAAGCAGTCACGGCGCCCGGCCAACTTTTCACTGTCATCCAAAACGTCGATACCGAAAGCCTGCTCGCCAACCTCAGCGAAACCCTGGCCTCGGCCAACGCCATGATTGAAGACCTGGCCTTCGACCTGAACGGTTCACACCGGCATTTGCTCCTGGGCATCCAACAGTTGATCGAACTGGGCAGCCTGCTGGCCAACCGCGCACTGGATAACGTCGAACAGCACCAGCCGACCTAGCGCATCCCCGTGGCGAGGGAGGCCGCTCCCTTGCCACGGGCGCTTCTGCTTACCCTGGCCCAGGTATGAATACGCATAACTATGCGAGCTGTTTTAACTCAAGTCGTTTGCTCGCCAAAGACCCAATGGGTCAGCGCGTTAATCAGTTAGGAGTTATTAAGTTCATTGAGTACGAATGTTCCTATTGGCCATTTTGATCTCTCTGAACCGTTGGACCTTTTTCCCAGCATCGGCTTTGACCGCCAGTTTGGCTCTCGAAACTGCCTTTCGGAGGGCTGCGCTATCCAGCACTTCGCCTCCTTTACCTAATACGAGTCCACCTTGTTTGAAAAAATCCCAATTTGCTTGAGCCTCCTCAAGCCGTCTTAGAGTTTTTGGGCTGGCATCTATGGTGGTATTTGGTTTTCTTTTTACAAAGCGCTCCCATATTGCCACGCGTTCCGCTTGTCTTTCTTCAAAGGCATAAACTCTTTTTTGATTTTTCGTTGGGGTTGCGGTTCGAGAATAAGATCGTGTAGCTCTCTGCTGGGGGTGGTAAGCGTGCTGCCACACTGAACGTCTTTGGGGCGGCCGAGGACGTAATGGTATTAGTCGGGACCGACCGCGGTATTTGGGAGGCTGTGAGCGCAATAATTCCGGATGACGTAGCTAGTGCTTGGGGTCTAGAAAGATCCAATGCTGTTGTAGAAAGATCCAATGCTGTTGGGAGGGGAGGGGCCCATGGTTTAACTGGAACGCTGGACGGCTTGAATAAAATGCGGTCATTCCATGGCATGAAGACGTTCCCACTCGGATCATACCGATTAACCGGATCCCCACCACAATAAGCATACGCATTGATCCCCCCCTCCCCAAACGGACTCAACTCATCCGGACTATTGAACCGCATCAACACCGGATTGAAAGCCCGATTACCCTGTCCCAACAAATAATGCCCTGTGACCGAATCACTCCGCTCACCATTGAATCCCAACAAACAACTCAACCCACTTTCCCCCGCACGATGTCCATAGGCGGTATAGGCCATCCGCTGCGAATCCGCGTCCGTCAAAGCCACCAACGGCGATCGCTGTTGATCCGTCGCCAACAATGCCGTCTCGCTAACACCCATGACACTCAGCCGCTGTGCCAGCGGCTGTTCTCCATGGCGAACAATCGTGAGCTGGGCCTCGCTGTCAATTTCGTTGACCAGTTCGTCGTTCTGGTAGAAGCGTTGCACGCCGGGGCTTTGCAGCGGTGTCAGGCCGCTGAGGCGGTCCAGGGGGTCATAGTGGTAGCGGCACAGGACCTGCATTGATGACGGTGGCATGGGCGGGTTCTTCCTGAGGAAGGCGATGCTGTCAGGCTCGGGGATTTCCGCGGTGGCGTCTACTAGCAGAACTGTTAGGTTTTGCGGGATTTGGGTGGGGTTGGTGGCTTCTTCGCGAGCAGGCCAGGCACTGCCGGTTCGCGACCCCGAGCAGGCAACGGTCGTGGATTTCAGCCATGCCGATAGGGAACGTGCCAGCGCGACGAGTGGTCGTATTTTCCATGCGAGCTGATCACACGGAGACCCGATGAACCAAGACGTCCCGAACACCGATACCAATCGTCGTCAATTGCTGCAGATCATCGCCGGCCTGTCTGACGGGGTGATGCTGGTCGAAGTCGACCAGACCATTGCCTGGGCCAATGACGCGGCATTGACCATGCACGGGGTGAAGAACATCAGTGAACTGGGCGCCAATGCCGACGAGTACGCCCGGCGGTTCAACTTGCGTTACCGCAACAACCACCCGCTCACCGAAGACAACTACCCCATTGCCCGGGTGGCCCGTGGCGATGAGTTCAGCGACGTGTTGGTGGAAGTCACGCCCGAGGCTGACCCAGACCGTACCTGGGTGCACCGAATCCGCAGCATGGTGCTGACCGATCGCAGTGGTGAGCCGGAGTATCTGGTGCTGATTCTCAGCGACGCCACCGACTGGGCCAGCGCCGAGCAGCGCTTTGAAAGAACCTTCGCCGCCAACCCGGCGCCGGCGGTGATCTGCCGTCTCAGCGATCTGCGCTACATCAAGGTCAACCAGGGCTTCCTGGAAATGACCGGCTACAGTCGTGAGCAGGTGATCGGGCGCTCGGTGTATGAGCTGGACGTGCTAGAAGCCGCCGAGCGGCGCGAGCTGGCCGTTGAGCGACTGGGGCAGGGCGCGACCATTCCGCAAATGGCGGCAGAGTTGAAATTGCCCGATGGCACCAGCAAGCAAGTGATCGTCGCCGGCCAGCCCCTGGACCTGCACGACGAAGATTGCATGTTGTTTTCGTTCATGGACATGGAGCCCCGGCGCAAGGCCGAAACCGCCCTGCGCCAGAGCGAGGAGCGCTTTGCCAAGTCGTTCCGCCTGTCGCCGGTGCCCACCTTGGTGTGCACGGCCGAGCAGTTGTTGCTGGAGGTCAACGAGGCTTTCGTCAACACCACCGGTTATGCCAGCGAAGAGTTGATGGGCAAGACCGTTGAAGAGATCGGCTTTCTCGACAAGGACGCCAGTGCGTCGTTGTTCGCCGTGCTGGAAAAAAGCGCGAGTGTCTCCGGTGTCGACGTCAAGGTGCACAAGAAGGGGGGAGAGCGCATCGACTGTGAAGTGGCGGCCGACACCGTGGTCATCCAGGACAAGCCGTGCTACTTGCTGGTGCTGATGAATATCACCGAACGCAAGCGCTCGGAGCTGGAACTGGTGGCGGCGATCGAGGAAGTGATGAAAGACGCTTCGTGGTTCAGCCGCACCCTGATCGAAAAACTGGCCAACGTGAAGAGCATCAACGCGCCATTGTCCTCGGCGTCGTTCACCGAGCTAACGGCCCGCGAGCGTGATGTGCTGGGGCTGATCTGCCAGGGGCTGGCGGACAAGGAAATCGCCGCACGCCTGAAACTGGCCCCCAATACCGTGCGCAATCACGTGGCGACGTTGTACTCCAAACTGGATGTCCATAGCCGCAGCGAGGCGATCGTCTGGGCGCGTGAGCGGGGTTTGTTCGCCAACGAATGGCGCAACAAGGCACATTGATGGCCAGTGCATATGCACTGGCTGCGTTGGTGCAAATTCGGGTTCTGCTGCGGATGCCGGCTCCCTAGGCTGGGAGAGTGCGGCAATGTTTGTGAAGCCGCGTCCCCTACGTAACAATCAAGGAATACCGCCTAAATGCGCAGTAAACGATACAGCCGTGCCATCGACAGGATGTCTGCAAAAGTCCTCCACCCGAACTTTCCCACCGCGCTCTTGCGACCTTGATGCCGAGGTGCAACCCATGACCCAATTGGCCCCTTTGCGCGCCCGCCTCGAACAAAGCTTCTCGCCGCTCGCTTGCGAATGCAGCCTCAATGGCGACGGCACCCTCACGGTACGCCTCTATCACCGCGACAGTGGCGAGGTAGACCTCGTGGTCAGCGGCATGAGCCTGGACAGTGTTCGTTCCGAAGAAAGCCTGGCGAAGCTGATCGACGAGCTGCGCTATGAGTTGCAGAACACGCCGTTGCATCGAGACGACACACTCTGACAGCCCCCTGTGGCGAGGGAGCTTGCTCCCGCTGGGGCGCGCAGCGGCCCTGATTGCTGGGGCTGCTGTGCAGCCCGGCGGGAGCAAGCTCCCTCGCCACAGTTTGCAGGTGATAGGGCGGCTACAGCTACAACAACGTCGCTCGACAATCGAGTACCAACCGCGCCCCGCCATATTCGCTCCTGCCCACATCCAGCGTGAACCCGTGCAGGTTGACGATCGCCGCGACAATCGACAGACCCAGGCCAAAACCGCCGTGCTGGCTGCTGCCTTCGGCGCGGTAGAAGCGACGGAACACCGCCTTGCGCTCGGCTTCCGGGATGCCGGGGCCGGAGTCGAGCACTTCGATGCGGGTACTGTCGCCCTGATCGACCCCGCGCAGGATCACCGTACCGCCCGCCGGGGTGAACTTGATCGAGTTGCTCAGCAGGTTCGACACCGCCTCGAACAACAAGGCCCGGTCGCCGTTGAGCAAAGGCAGGGTGTCGGGGACCTCCAGGGTAAACGTCAGCTCGCCTTCCTCGGCAAGCGGCAGGTAGAAGTCGTGCAACTCTTGCAGCAATTGCAACGGATCGAGGCGCACGAAGCCTGAACGGCGCTGCTGGTCTTCCAGTTCGGAAATCCGCAACAAACCGCGAAACCGCGCCATCAGAGTGTCGGTTTCGGCGATCACCTGGTCCATCTGCAACGCTTCGGGCGAGCCGTCCGGGGCTTGCTGCTGGATGCGATACAACTGCGCCCGCAGGCGGGTCAGTGGTGTGCGCAGGTCGTGGGCGATGTTGTCGCACACGCCCTTGACCTCGTTCATCAAGCGTTCGATGCGATCGAGCATGGCGTTGACGATCGCCGCCAGCATGTCCAGTTCATCACGTCGGCTCGACAGCGGCAGGCGATGCTTCAGGTCGCCGGCGACGATCGCCTCGGCGCTGGCTTGCAGCTTGCGGATGCGTTGCAGCGGCCGGCGCCGCAGCAAATGCCAGCCGGCTATGCCCGGCAGGATGGTCAGCGAGACGCCCCAGAACAATGCATGCAGGATGATCCGCGTCACGGCGAACAGCGAACCGTTGTCCCGCGCCAGGATCAGCCAGCGCCCGTCCTGCACGCGGGTCGCCACCGCGTCGCAACTGTCGGAAGGAAGGCTGGGATCGTCGGAGTCGACGCAGCCACCGAGCATGTGGATTTTGCCGTCCAGCGGCAGGTCGGCGGGGACGCGCATGATCGGCCCGCTCAAATGCCGCAGTTGCGGGTCGAACAGACCGTAGGCGTCGACGCCACGCTCGTCCAGCGTCAGGCTGGCCATCAGCGCGTCTTCCAGTTGATCGCCGTGGATCCGGGCGAACAGGTGCTGGCGCTGCATCAAGGAGTGCTTGGCCAGGTTGTCGAGGTAGCCAAACACTTCGTAATACATCACGCCCATCAGGATCGCGCTCCACAGCACGAACAGCGCACTGTACAGCGCCAGCAGGCGACTGCTGGAGGAACGCCAGCCCTTAGCGGGGTTCAGCAATGACATAGCCGGAACCCCGCACCGTGCGAATCAGCGGTTCCAGGCCCGGCGGGTCGATTTTCTTGCGCAGGCGCCCGATGTGGACGTCGATCAGGTTGGTGCCAGGGTCGAAATGGTAGCCCCACACTTCCTCGAAAATCATCATGCGCGACAGGATCTGCCCGCAGTTGCGCATCAGGAACTCCAGCAACTTGTATTCGGTGGGCAGCAGGCTGAGCAATTGCCCGTTGCGGCTGGCTTCGCGGCTGATCAGGTTCAGCTCCAGGTCCGCCACCCGCAGCACGGTTTCCGGTTCCCGGGCGCCATTGTTGCGTCGCAGCAGCACCTCGACCCGGGCGGCCATCTCGTCGGTGGCGAAGGGCTTGGTCAGGTAGTCGTCGCCACCGGCCCGCAGGCCGCGCACCCGTTCATCGACGTCGGAGAGGGCGCTGATCATCAGGATCGGCGTGGCCACGCCCATGGTGCGCAGGGTGGTGACGATCACCAGGCCGTCGAGCTCGGGCAACATGCGATCGAGGGTGATCAGGTCATAGTCGCCGCTCACCGCGCGTTCCAGGCCTTCGCGGCCATTGTCGACCCAGTCGACGTCCAGGCCGTTGCGGGTCAGTTCGGCAACGATTTCACGGGCGGTCACGGCGTCGTCTTCGATGGTCAGGATGCGATTCATGGGCGGTACCGTGTTGAGAAATTCGCGCTATTGCGCAGCATTCTGCCAAAGAAAACCTGTCGGCTTTCTGAAAAAAAGTTCATGAGCCCGGCGGCCGGATTCCCTGGCCTGGATCAACACTTGGTCACAAATAATCCCTAACATAAATTTCGCGCGCATTATCCTGATGCGTCCGTTGCCCTGTTTTGGCGCGTTGTCGCGAGCAGGGGACGGACATGGATCGTTGGATGATGTACCGCAAGGAGCCTAGTCCTCACTGAACCTTCAAGGAAGAGCTGCATGATGCAACCTCAAGACTTTCTACGCCGAAAATTTGATATCCAGCCATTGGTCCGGGCCGACATGACGGTGCGCCTGGACGGCCGGGCCGTCAACGCTGCCGAGGGCGAAACCGTCCTCACCGTCATCCAGTCCCTGGGCCAGCGCCAGGTGGCCCGCAACGACCACGACCAACTCAGCGGCGCCTATTGTGGCATGGGCGTGTGCCAGTGCTGCCTGGTCAAGATCGACGGGCGCCACAAGCGGCGCGCCTGCCAGACCCTGGTGCGCCCGGGCATGCAGATCGAAACCCGGGCCAACCGCATCACCGAATCGGAGGCGCCATGAGCCTGGGGCCAGTGATTGTCGGCGGTGGGCCGGCGGGTATGGCGGCGGCCATCGAGCTCGCCCGCCACGGGGTGCGATGCACCTTGCTCGAAGAGGCTCCGCGCCTCGGTGGCGTGGTTTACCGCGGGCCACTGCGCGAGGGGGTGCAGCTGGATTACCTGGGGGCGCGCTACAGTGAAGCCCTGGAAAAACTCCATGGGGAGTTCCAACGTTACGCGCAGTTGATCGAGGTGCACGTAAACAGCCGGGTCATCGGCGCCGAAGGCTTTCGAGCGCTGATGGTCCTCGATGCCGAGGAACGCCTGCGGGAAGTGGCCTATTCGCATCTTGTTTTGGCGGCCGGTTGCCATGAGCGCAGCGTGCCGTTCCCGGGCTGGACCCTGCCGGGGGTGATGCTGCTGGGTGGCCTGCAATTGCAGATCAAGAGTGGGGTGGTCAAGCCACCGAGCCCGGTGGTCATCGCCGGGACGGGGCCGTTGCTGCCGCTGGTGGCCTGCCAGTTGCACGCGGCGGGGGTGGCGGTGGCCGGGGTCTATGAGGCCTGTGCATTCGGCCGGATTGCCAAAGAAAGCCTGGCCTTGTTGAACAAGCCGCAACTGTTCCTCGATGGCCTGGGCATGCTGGCCTACCTCAAGCTCAAGCGCATTCCCATGCACTATGGCTGGGGCGTGGTGGAGGCCCAAGGCGAAGATGAGCTGGGCAGCGTGACCGTCGCGCCATATGCCGACAACTGGGCACCGGACCTGACGCGCGCCGAACAGGTGCCGGCCCAGACGCTGGCGGTCGGCTACGGGTTCATCCCGCGCACCCAACTGAGCCAGCAGATGGGCCTGGAGCACGGCTTCAGCGAAGACGGTTACCTGCGGGCGGTGGCCGACGCCTGGCAACAAAGCAGCGAGGCGCACATCCATCTGGCCGGCGACATGGGCGGGATTCGCGGCGGTGAAGCGGCCATGCTCAGCGCTCGCATCGCCGCGCTGTCGATCCTGCTGCAACGCAACGTGCTGGATTCGGCCACGGCCCTCGAGCACCGCGAACGCTACCAGGCGCAGCTCGATCGCATCATTCGCTTCCGCGCCGCCGTAGATCGCTACACCCAGCGGGGTGCCGGGCAGATTACCTTGCCGGCGGCCGACACGGTGATCTGCCGCTGTGAACACGCTACCCGCGCCGACATCGATCGCGCCCTGGAGCAGGGTGTGCAGGACATGGCCGGACTGAAGATGCGTACCCGCGTCAGCATGGGCGATTGCCAGGGGCGCATGTGCGTGGGCTATTGCAGCGACCGTCTGCGTCAAGCCACCGGGCGGGCCGATGTGGGTTGGCTGCGACCGCGATTCCCGATCGACCCGATTCCCTTTTCTGCGTTCAAGGACGCTGGCACGGAGAGCCACCATGACTAAGCAACCAGACCTCAAGGACTATGACGTGGTCATCGCCGGCGGCGGTGTGATCGGGGCCTCCTGCGCCTATCAACTGTCCAAGCGCAAACACCTGAAGATCGCCCTGATCGATGCCAAGCGACCCGGCAACGCCACCCGCGCCTCGGCGGGCGGCCTGTGGGCCATCGGCGAGTCGGTGGGCCTGGGCTGCGGGGTGATTTTCTTTCGGATGATGTCGGCCAATCGCAAGCGCCAGACCCAGGGCGCCGCGGTGGCGGTGGACGCCAGCACGCCGCACATCCTGCCGCAGTCGTTCTTCGATTTCGCCTTGCAATCCAACGCGCTGTACCCCCAGTTGCACCGCGAGCTGATGGAGAACCATGGCATGGACTTCAAGTTCGAGGAGACCGGGCTCAAGTTCGTGATCTATGACGACGAAGACCGCTCGTACGCCGAGCACATCGTCGCCTGTATCCCGCACCTGGCGGACCAGGTGCGCTGGCTCGACCAGGCGGCCCTGCGAGAGGCCGAACCGAGTGTCAGCCATGAAGCCCAGGGCGCTCTGGAGTTTCTGTGCGATCACCAGGTCAACCCGTTCCGCCTGGCTGACGCCTACACCGAAGGCGCGCGGCAGAACCGTGTCGACCTGTTCTTCAATACCAATGTGATCGAGGTGCTGCGCAGCGGCACGCGGGTCACCGGGGTGAACACCGCCGAGGCGGGCACTTTCCACTGCCGAACCCTGATCAACGCAGCCGGTGCCTGGGCGGCGGACTTGAGCGAGCAGGCCGCGGGCGTGCGGATTCCGGTCAAGCCGGTCAAGGGGCAGATCCTGCTGACCGAGCGTATGCCGAAGATCCTCAACGGCTGCCTGACCACCAGCGACTGTTATGTGGCGCAGAAGGACAACGGCGAAATCCTCATCGGCAGCACCACCGAAGACAAAGGCTTCGACGTGACCACCACCTACCCGGAAATCGAAGGACTGGTGCAAGGCGCGATGCGCTGCATTCCGCAACTGGCCGACATCAACCTGAAGCGAACCTGGGCCGGCCTGCGCCCAGGTTCGCCCGATGAGCTGCCGATCCTGGGGCCGATGCGCGGGGTAGAGGGCTACCTCAACGCCTGCGGCCACTTCCGCACCGGCATCCTCACCTCGGCCATCACCGGCGTGCTGCTGGATAAGCTGGTGAACCACGAACCGCTGCCGCTGGACATCACACCCTTCCTGGCAGACCGCTTCGAGGTGGCCCCGGTCAAACAGGCGAAGGCAATGGAACCCGCGTGAAGCACCTCCTGTGGGAGCGAGCTTGCTCGCGAAAGCGGTGTACCAGTGGGTGATGCTGCCGGCTGTGCCACCGTCTTCGCGGGCAAGCCCGCTCCCACACAGGAAGCAGCGGTGAACGCTTAATTTGTGACATACCCATCTCCCCTGTGGGAGCGGGCTTGCCCGCGAAAGCGGTGTACCAATGGGTGATAATGCTGGCCATGCCGCCGTCTTCGCGGGCAAACCCGCTCCCACACAGGAAGCAGCGGTGAACGCTTAATTTGTGACATACCCATCTCCCCTGTGGGAGCGGGCTTGCCCGCGAAAGCGGTGTACCAGTGGGTGATGATGCTGGCAGTGCCGCCGTCTTCGCGGGCAAGCCCGCTCCCACACAGGAAGCAGCGGTGAACGCTTAATTTGTGACATACCCATCTCCCCTGTGGGAGCGGGCTTGCTCGCGAAAGCGGTGTACCAGTGGGTGATGATGCTGGCAGTGCCGCCGTCTTCGCGGGCAAGCTCGCTCCCACAAAAGCGTCGGGGGATGTCCAGCATTTGCGTGAAATCCACTATCCCCTGTGGGAGCGAGCTTGCTCGCGATGACCGCGGATCTGCTGGCGCCGATGCCTACTGCATCGGGGTGTCGATGAACACTTCCAGCCCTTCGGCATAGGCGGTATAGGCGCTGATCAATGGAAACGACTGGCCCTCCACCTGGTCCGGCACCACCAGGTTGGTGAAGCTCCAGGCCACTGCCAGTGTGATACCGGCCTGATCCAGCGTGCCATCAGTGGCCAGCGGCGCTCGCTGCAGTTCCTGCTCCAGCATGCCGTAGGCAGCCGCGAGCTGGCCTTCCACTCGCTCTACCCAGGGCGCGTGCTGGATGTCTGTGGGCCGCAGGTTGCGTTCGTAGTAGATCTGCACCGACTTCTCGCACGCCGCCAGCGCTAACCCGATCAGGCGCAGTGACCGCAACCGCTGCCCGGCATCGTCTGGCATCAGGCGCTTTCCCGGTGCTGCCAGGGTTTGCAGGTAATCGATGATCAACGTCGAATCCATCAGCACGCTGCCATCGTCCAGCACCAGGGTCGGCGCCTTGACCACCGGGTTGATGCGCTGGAACTGCTCGAAATGCCGGAACACCGAAACCGATTCATGCTCCAGGACAATGCCCAGGCATTTGGCGGACAGGGCGGTGCGGCGTACGTAGGGCGAGTCCAGCATGCCGATCAGTTTCATGGCTTCTCCTTCAGCGATTTATCGGTGGGTGATACGTCAATCCTCGAACCCGACCTGTTCATGGATCTCATCGACCTTGAGCTCCAGCCGGTAGGCCACGGCAATGAACAACGCCTGGCACAGGCACAGCGTGGCGCTCAACGAGCGGAAGGCGAACGAGCTGCCTTCGTTCACCAACAATACAGCGTTAGCCCGCTTGGCCAGGGGCGACAGGTTGCTGTCGGTGATGATCAGCGTCTTGGCCTGGTGGTGCTGGGCGATGCGCAGGCAGTGCTGGGTTTCCTTGCCGTAGGGCGTGAAGCTGATGGCGATGACCAGGTCGTTGGCCCGCACGCTGCGCATCTGCTCGCGGTAGCTGCCGCCCAGGCCTGACACCAGGTGAATACGCTTGTTGGTGTGTTGCAGGTTGTAGACCAGGTAGTCGGCCACCGCAAACGAACGGCGTACGCCCACCACATAGATGTTGTCGGCGTTGACCACCAGGTCCACGGCTTTTTCGAAGGCTTGGTCGTCGAGCTCCAGCCCCAGGCGTTCGATGCCCGACAGGGTCGCGTTGACGCATTCGCGGGCCAGGTCGCCGCCACTGGCTTTCTGCGACTTGTTGGCGATCATGCTGCGGATGCGTTGCTGGTAGTTCTGCACCGGCGTGGTCTTGTGGGTGTACGCCTCGCGAAACAGCGCCTGCATTTCGCTGAACCCACTGAAGCCAAAGCGCTGGGAGAAACGCACGATGGCCGAGGGGTGCACTTCGCATTCGCGGGCGATGTCGCTGATCCGGTCGACCATGATCCGGTCGCTCTGCTGGCTCATGTAGCTGGCGATGCGCTTGAGCTGGCGGGGCAGGCTTTCGTACTCCTCGGTAATCAGTTGCAACAGGCGCTCGGCATTGATCGGAGGGCTCGGGAGCGTGGCGTCGGACGCGCGCTCGGACGGTGCCGGCAGATCATCGGGGCGGGTCATAGAAAATCCTTCTGGCTTTGTTCTTATAGGGCGGCTGTCACACACGGCCCTCGACAATAGGTTGGCTGAACGCAGTCTACAGCGTAGGCGCTGGGAAAATCATGGGTGGGGCAACGTTGGCGTCGCTGCTGAAACGATGCACTACGTCTGGTCCGCTTCGGCTATAGCGTATTGGAAAAAATATTCCACGTAAAAAATTTATAGAATAATTATTGATTATTGCCCGCGGCTCGTTTTAGTCTGCACCCACCAAGAGCGTTGGCGCCGGATTCGGCGGCATGCGCAGGCTGATAAAAATAACAGGAGCCAGCATGGGCCAGACTCGTTTTGCCAGTGGGCGTCAATTGGATGTGATCTGCCTGGGACGCCTGGGCGTGGACCTTTATGCGCAGCAAGTCGGCGCACGCCTGGAAGATGTCAGCAGTTTCGCCAAGTACCTGGGAGGCTCGTCGGCCAACATCGCGTTCGGCACGGCGCGCCTGGGGCTCAAGTCGGCGATGCTGAGCCGGGTGGGCGACGACCACATGGGCCGTTTCCTGGTGCAATCGCTGGCGCGCGAAGGCTGCGATGTCAGCGGCATCAAGGCCGATCCGCAACGCCTGACGGCAATGGTCCTGCTGGGGATCAAGGACCGTGAGACCTTTCCCCTGGTGTTCTACCGCGAAAACTGCGCCGACATGGCGCTGCGGGCCGAAGACATCGACGAGTCCTACATTGCCTCCAGCAAGGCCCTGCTGATCACCGGCACGCATTTCTCCACCGACGGCGTCTATAAGGCCAGCATCCAGGCCCTGGACTATGCGCAAAAGCATCAGGTCAAGCGCATCCTCGATATCGACTATCGGCCTGTGCTCTGGGGCCTGACAGGCAAGGCCGATGGGCAGACCCGTTTTGTCGCCGACCAGAACGTCAGCCGGCACGTGCAAGGCATCCTGCCGCGTTTCGACCTGATCGTCGGCACCGAGGAAGAGTTTCTGATCGCTGGCGGCAGCGAAGACTTGCTCACGGCCCTGCGCACCGTGCGTTCGCTGACGGCGGCGACCCTGGTGGTCAAGCTCGGCCCGCAGGGCTGCACGGTGATCCATGGGGCGATCCCGGCGCGGCTCGAAGACGGCGCGATTTACCCGGGCGTTCGGGTCGAAGTCCTGAATGTGCTGGGCGCCGGCGACGCCTTCATGTCGGGGTTTCTCGCCGGTTGGCTGGAGGACGCCAGTGACGAGCGTTGCTGCCAGTTGGCCAATGCCTGCGGCGGCCTGGTGGTGTCGCGCCATGCCTGCGCTCCGGCCATGCCGACCCGGGCGGAGCTCGACTACCTGTTCAGCAGCCCGGTGCCGATCACCCGGCCGGACCAGGACGCCGTGCTGCAACGCCTGCATCAGGTCAGCGTGCCGCGCAAAGCCTGGAAGCAACTGTTCATTTTCGCGTTCGACCACCGCGGGCAGTTAGTGGAACTGGCGCAAAAGGGCGGCCGCGACCTGAATAGCATCGGCCAGCTCAAGCAGCTGTTCATCCAGGCGGTGGAGCGGGTCGAAGCCGATTTGCAACGCCAGGGCGTCGAGGCCGATGTCGGCCTGCTGGCTGACCAGCGGTTTGGCCAGGATTCGCTCAATGCGGCCACCGGGCGCGGTTGGTGGGTCGCGCGGCCGGTGGAAGTCCAGGGTTCGCGCCCGCTGGCGTTCGAACATGGGCGTTCCATCGGCAGCAACCTGATCGCCTGGCCGCAGGAACAGATCATCAAGTGCCTGGTGCAATTCCACCCCGATGACGAGCCGCTGTTGCGCCTAGAACAGGAAGCGCAGTTGATGGGGTTGTACAAGGCCTCCCAGGTCAGCGGCCATGAATTGCTGCTGGAAGTCATTCCGCCCAAGGATCATCCGTCGCCACACCCGGACGTGCTGTACCGCGCCCTCAAGCGCCTCTACAACCTGGGCATCTACCCGGCGTGGTGGAAGATCGAGGCCCAGAGTGCGCAGGAATGGGAGCAGCTCGACGAGTTGATTCAGCAACGCGACCCGTATTGCCGCGGCGTGGTTTTGCTGGGCCTCAACGCCCCGGCCACGGCGCTGGCCGATGGTTTCCGCCAGGCCAGCCAGAGCACCACCTGCCGAGGGTTCGCCGTAGGCCGCACGATCTTCCAGGAACCGAGCCGGGCGTGGATGGCCGGGGAAATCGACGATGAAACGCTGATCCGGCAGGTGCAAGACCGGTTCGTGGAATTGATCGAGGCGTGGCGGGCGGCACGCAGTTGACCGTAGCGCAAGGCTTTTTGTGGCGAGGGAGCTTGCTCCCGCTGGACTGCGAAGCAGTCCCCGATCAGTTGGCCCTGGTTTGACAGGCAAACCGTAACGACTGGTTTACGACTGCTTCGCAGCCGAGCGGGAGCAAGCTCCCTCGCCACGGTGATCGGCGCAGTATTAGAGCAAACAATAAAAGGTGCAGCCATGCCCGCTATTCGAATTGGCATCAACCCGATTTCCTGGAGCAACGACGACCTGCCTTCCCTGGGCGGTGAGACGCCGTTGAGCACCGCGCTGAGCGAAGGCAAATCCATCGGCTACGAAGGGTTCGAGCTCAACGGCAAGTTTCCCAAGGACGCCAAGGGCGTCGGCGATGTGCTGCGGCCCTATGACCTGGCCCTGGTTTCCGGCTGGTATTCCGGTCGCCTGGCCCAGCGTTCGGCAGCCGAGGAAATCGACGCCATTGCCAGTCATGTCGAGTTGCTGGCGCACAACGGTGCCACGGTGCTGGTGTACGGCGAGGTGGCCGACTCGATCCAGGGCCAGCGGATTCCCCTGGTCGAACGGCCGCGTTTTCACACCGACGACGCCTGGCAAGGCTACGCCGACAAACTCACCGAGCTGGCGCGCTTCACTCTGTCCCGGGGCGTGCGCCTGGGTTATCACCACCACATGGGCGCCTACGTCGAGTCGCCCTCGGACATCGACAAGCTGATGGCCCTGACCGGCAGCGAGGTGGGCCTGTTGTTCGATTCCGGCCACTGCTACATGGGCGGCGGCGAACCCTTGCAGGTGCTGCGCAAACACATCGAGCGTATTTGCCATGTGCATTTCAAGGACGTGCGCAAACCGGTGGTGCAGTTGGCGCGCAACCATCTCTGGAGCTTTCCCGATTGCATCATCAACGGCACCTTCACCGTGCCGGGCGATGGCGACATCGATTTTGCCGCGTTGCTGGACGTGTTGCTGGCTGCCCGTTACGAGGGCTGGCTGGTGGTGGAAGCCGAGCAGGATCCCGCCGTCGCGCCGAGTTACGCCTACGCCAAGAAAGGCTACGAGACCCTGCGCGCCTTGTTGCAGGAAAGGAGTGCGTCATGAGCCTGTTGATCAAGAGCTACGCCAGCGGCCGGACCATGGTCGAGCTGCCCGCCGGCGAGCTGGAATACGTCGGCTTTGCCGCCTACCGCCTGAGCCTGGGTGAAACCCTTGCGGTGGCGGCCGATGACAAGGAACTGTGCCTGGTGTTGCTCAGCGGCCGCATCAGCCTCAAGGGCGAGGCGCCGGGGCAGGGCGCGTTCGATTGGGACAACCTGGGCGACCGCCAATCGGTGTTCGAGGACAAGTCACCCTACGCCGCGTACCTGCCGCCCGGCAGCCAGGCTCAGGTCACCGCCCTGAGTGACGTGCAACTCGCCGTGTGTGCGGCGCCGGGGGCAGCCGGGGATCGCTACGGCCCACGGTTGATCCGCCCCGACAGCATGAAGCGCAGCGTGCGCGGCAAGGGCGCCAACACCCGCTACATCTGCGACATCCTGCCGGACAGCGAGCCGGCCCATTCGCTGCTGGTGGTGGAAGTGCGCACGCCATCGGGACACTCGTCGAGCTACCCGCCCCACAAGCACGACACCGACGACCTGCCGCATCAAAGCTTTCTGGAGGAAACCTATTACCACCAGGTCAATCCGGCCCAGGGTTTCGTGTTCCAGCGGGTCTACACCGACGACCGCAGCATCGACCAGGCCATGGCCGTGGAGAACAGCGACCTGGTGGTGGTGCCCAAGGGCTATCACCCGGTCAGCGTGCCCTACGGATACGAGTCGTACTACCTGAACGTCATGGCCGGGCCCAAGCGCGTCTGGCAGTTTCATAACGACCCGCAGCACAGTTGGCTGCTGGACCTCTGAATTGCACCATCCCCACGGAGAACAGGAACAATGAGCGACGCCCCGGTAGTAGGCCATTACCTCAACGGACAGGTGCAGGAACGCGATGCCACGCGGTTCAGCCCGGTCTTCAACCCGGCCACCGGTGCGGTCCAGGCACGGGTCGCGCTGGCCGAACCCGCCACTGTCGAGGCCGCAGTGGCCTCGGCACTGGCGGCATTCCCGGCCTGGTCCGAACAGTCATCGCTGCGCCGTTCGCGGGTGATGTTCAAGTTCAAGGAACTGCTCGACCGCCACCATGACGAGTTGGCCGCGATCATCAGCCGGGAACACGGCAAGGTGCTGTCCGACGCCCACGGCGAAGTCACCCGGGGCATCGAGATCGTCGAGTACGCCTGTGGTGCGCCCAGCCTGCTCAAGACCGATTTCAGCGACAACATCGGCGGCGGCATCGATAACTGGAACCTGCGCCAGCCCCTGGGCGTTTGCGCTGGCATCACGCCGTTCAACTTCCCGGTGATGGTGCCCTTGTGGATGATCCCGCTGGCGCTGGTGGCCGGTAACTGCTTCATCCTCAAACCCTCGGAACGCGACCCGTCCGCCAGCCTGCTGATGGCCCGGCTTTTGACGCAAGCCGGCTTGCCGGACGGCGTGTTCAACGTCGTCCAGGGCGACAAGGTGGCGGTGGATGCGCTGTTGCAGCACCCGGACATCGAAGCGGTTTCCTTCGTCGGCTCCACGCCCATCGCCGAATACATTCACCAGCAGGGCACGGCGAACGGCAAGCGCGTGCAGGCCCTGGGCGGTGCGAAGAACCACATGATCGTCATGCCCGACGCTGACCTCGACCAGGCGGCCGATGCATTGATCGGCGCCGCCTACGGCTCGGCCGGCGAGCGCTGCATGGCCATTTCCATTGCCGTGGCGGTGGGTGACGTGGGCGATGAACTGATTGCCCGCCTGTTGCCGCGCATCGATCAACTGAAGGTCGGCAACGGCCAGCAGCCGGGCACCGACATGGGGCCGCTGGTCACCGCCGAACACAAGGCCAAGGTGGAGGGTTTCATCGATTCGGGCGTGGCCGAAGGCGCGCGCCTGATCGTCGATGGGCGAGGTTTCAAAGTGCCCGGCGCCGAGCAGGGGTTCTTCGTCGGGGCGACGTTGTTCGACCAGGTCACCCCCGAGATGAGCATCTATCGGCAGGAGATCTTTGGCCCGGTGCTGGGCATCGTGCGCGTGCCGGACTTCGCCACGGCGGTCGCCCTGATCAACGCCCACGAGTTCGGCAATGGCGTGTCCTGCTTCACCCGTGACGGCGGCATCGCCCGGGCGTTTGCCCGCAGCATCAAGGTTGGCATGGTCGGCATCAACGTGCCGATCCCGGTGCCCATGGCCTGGCATTCATTTGGCGGCTGGAAGCGCTCGCTGTTCGGCGACCACCACGCCTATGGCGAAGAAGGGCTGCGCTTCTACAGCCGCTACAAGAGCGTGATGCAACGCTGGCCCGACAGCATCGCCAAGGGCCCGGAGTTCAGCATGCCGACTGCCCAATAACCTGTTCGTACGAATGCCGGAGGGATAACAACAATGAACAAGCCCCTGCGTTTTGCCCTGAACCGAATGGTCGCGCCGCGCCTGTCGCTGCCGGCCTTCATCGACCTGGCGCTGGCGTTGAAGACCGATGCCATCGAAATCCGCAACGACCTCAAGGGCGTCGAGATCGAGGACGGCATGCCGCTGGCCCAGGTGCGTGCGCTGTGCGAGGCGCGCGGCATCAAGGTGTTGTCGATCAATGCCCTGTACCCCTTCGATGTGTGGAACGACGAACGCCGCGCCCAAGCCGTGCGGCTGGCCGACTACGCCCGCGAGTGCGGCGCCGAGGGGCTGGTGATGTGTCCGCTCAACGACCGCGCCGACCCGCGCAGCGAAGCGCAACGCGCGGCCGGCCTGCGCACCGCGTTGGGTGAACTGGCGCCGATCCTGCGGGCCTTCGGCATCTACGGTTTCATCGAGCCGCTGGGTTTCGAAGAATGTTCGTTGCGGCGCAAGGGCACAGCGGTGGCGGCGATCGAGGCGGTGGGCGGACTGGATGTGTTCCGCCTGGTGCACGACACCTTCCACCATCACCTGGCGGGCGAGCAGGCGTTCTTTCCCGAACTGACCGGCCTGGTGCACATCTCCGGCGTCGAAGACGCCCAGGCCCCGCTGGCGACGATCCGCGACGGCCACCGGGTGCTGGTGGGTGAAGCCGACATTCTCGGCAACGCCGCGCAGATCCAGGCGTTGCGGGCCGGAGGCTATGACGGCTACCTGTCCTTCGAGCCCTTCGCCGAGAGCATCCATGAATTGGCCGACATCCGCCAGGCGCTGGGGGCGAGTATGAGCCATTTGCAGAACCCGCAGGCCTGACACGATTGTTGGCCTGACGCAGATCCAAATGTGGGAGCGGGTTTGCTCGCGAAGGCGGTGGCACATTCAACTTCGAGTTCGCCTGGTACACCGCTTTCGCGAGCAAGCTCGCTCTCACAAGGATCTGCGCCAGCCGCCAGATTTTTGCATTCCAGGATAGGTGCAAGCATGACCACAACACGACTGACCATGGCCCAGGCCCTGGTGAAATTCCTCGATAACCAGTACGTCGAGGTCGATGGTGTCCAGAGCAAATTCGTCGCCGGGGTGTTTACCATTTTCGGCCACGGCAATGTGCTGGGGCTGGGCCAGGCGCTGGAGCAGGACGCCGGCGACCTGGTGGTGCATCAGGGCCGTAACGAGCAGGGCATGGCCCATGCCGCCATCGGGTTCGCCAAGCAGCACCTGCGGCGCAAGATCTACGCCTGCACCTCGTCGGTCGGCCCCGGTGCGGCGAACATGCTGACCGCCGCCGCCACGGCGACGGCCAATCGCATTCCGTTGCTGCTGTTGCCCGGTGACGTCTACGCCAGTCGCCAGCCGGACCCGGTGCTGCAACAGATCGAGCAGTTCCACGACCTGAGCATCAGCACCAACGATGCGTTCAAGGCCGTGAGCAAATACTGGGACCGTATCAACCGCCCCGAGCAACTGATGAGCGCCGCGATCCAGGCCATGCGCGTGCTCACCGACCCGGCCGAGACCGGCGCGGTGACCCTGGCGCTGCCCCAGGACGTGCAGGCCGAGGCCTACGATTACCCGGACTACTTCCTGCAAAAACGCGTGCACCGGATCGACCGTCGCCCGGCCACCGAGGCGATGCTCGACGACGCCCTGGCGCTGTTCAAGGGCAAGCGCCGGCCGCTGATCATCTGCGGCGGTGGGGTGCGCTATTCCGGGGCCAATGCCGCCTTGCAGGCGTTTGCCGAACGCTTCCAGATTCCGTTCGCCGAAACCCAGGCCGGCAAGAGCGCGGTGGTTTCCAGCCATCCGCTGAACGTCGGGGGCGTCGGTGAAACCGGTTGCCTGGCGGCGAACCTGCTGGCCGCGGAGGCGGATCTGATCATCGGCATCGGCACGCGCTACAGCGATTTCACCACCGGTTCCAAATGGCTGTTCCGCCAGCCGGGCGTGCAGTTCCTCAACCTCAACGTCAGCCCGTGCGATGCGGTGAAGCTCGACGGTGTGCAACTGCTGGCCGACGCGCGCGCGGGCCTGGAGGCATTGGCCGGCGTGCTCGGCGACTACCGCGCCGAATGGGGCGGGCAAGTCGCCGACGCCAAGGCCCGGTTGGACGCCGAGGTGGACCGGGTCTACCAGGCCGATTACCAGGTCGAGGATTTCGTCCCGGAGGTGCGCGATCACCTCGACCCGGCGGTGTTTCGCGAGTTCATCGAACTCACCGGCTCCTGCCTGACCCAGAGTCGCGTGCTGGGCACCCTCAACGAAAGCCTCGCCGATGACGCGATCATCGTCGCCGCCGCCGGCAGCTTGCCCGGTGACTTGCAGCGCAGTTGGCGCAGCAAGGGGGTGAACACCTATCACCTGGAGTATGGCTATTCGTGCATGGGCTATGAGGTGAATGCGGCGCTCGGGGTGAAACTCGCCGAGCCGGATAAAGAGGTGTACGCGCTGGTGGGCGATGGCTCCTACATGATGCTGCATTCGGAGCTGGCCACCTCGATCCAGGAGCGGCGCAAAATCAACGTGGTGTTGCTGGACAACATGACCTTCGGTTGCATCAACAACCTGCAGATGGGCAACGGCATGGACAGCTTCGCCACCGAGTTCCGTTTCCGTAATCCGGACACCGGCAAGCTCGACGGCGGTTTTGTCCCGGTGGACTTCGCCATGAGCGCGGCGGCCTACGGCTGCAAGACCTACAAGGTCCGCACCCTCGACGAACTGCACGCGGCGCTGGCCGATGCACGGTTACAGACCGTGTCCACCCTCATCGACATCAAGGTCCTGCCCAAGACCATGATCCATAGCTACCTGTCCTGGTGGCGGGTCGGCGTGGCGCAGGTGTCCACCAGCGCCCGCACCGACGCCGCCGCCAAGGCCCTCAATGAACGATTGGCCGAAGCTCGCCAATATTAACTGCCTCAACCGAATAAGGAGTTCCACATGTCTTTGAAACTGGGCGTCATTGGCACTGGGGCCATTGGCCAGGACCATATCCGTCGGTGCAGCCAGACCTTGCTCGACAGCCAGGTGGTGGCGGTGACCGACATCAACCTTGCGCAGGCGGCGAAGGTGGTGGCGGATCTGAACCTGACCGCCGAGGTGTACCCGGATGGGCATGCCCTGATCAAGGCGCCGGATGTCGAGGCGATCCTGGTCACTTCCTGGGGCCCGAGCCATGAGGAATACGTGCTGGCGGCGATTGCGGCCGGCAAGCCGGTGTTCTGCGAAAAGCCCCTGGCGGTTACCGCCGAAGGTTGTCGCCGGATCGTCGACGCGGAGGTGGCCCACGGCACACGCCTGGTACAGGTCGGCTTCATGCGGCCGTACGACGAAGGCTACCGGGCCCTCAAGGCGGTGATCGACAACGGTCAGATCGGCGAACCGCTGATGCTCCACTGTGCCCACCGCAACCCCAGGGTCGGCGAGAACTACAAGACCGACATGGCAATCACCGACACGCTGATTCACGAGCTGGATGTGCTGCGCTGGCTGTTGGCCGATGACTACGTTTCGGTGCAAGTGGTGTTCCCGCGCAAGACCAGCAAGGCCCTGGCCCACCTGCGAGACCCGCAGATCGTGCTGCTGGAAACCGTCAAGGGCACCCGCATCGACGTAGAAGTGTTCGTCAACTGCCAGTACGGCTACGACATCCAGTGCGAAGTGGTGGGGGAGACGGGCATCGCCAAGCTGCCGGAACCGTCCCAGGTGCAACTGCGCAGCGAGGCCAAGTTGTCCAACGCGATCCTGATGGACTGGAAAGACCGCTTCATCGCCGCTTACGACGTCGAACTGCAAGCCTTCATCGACGGCGTGCGCGCCGGCCAGGTGGGCGGGCCATCGGCCTGGGACGGATTCGCGGCGGCGGTGGCGGCCGATGCCTGTATCCAGGCGCAGCAGAGCGGGCAGATCGTCCCCATCGAATTGCCTGAGCGCCCGCGTTTCTACCGCTAACCCCAATCCTTGTGGGAGCGGGCTTGCTCGCGAAGACGGCGGCACATTCAATATTGATGTCGACTGACACTACGCCTTCGCGAGCAAGCCCGCTCCCACAGGGTCGATGTTTATCCAATGACTTTCAAGGGGGCTTCATGCGAATCGGATTGGTCGGCTACGGCAAGGGAGGGCGGTTTTTTCATGCGCCGTTGATCAGCAGTTTGCCGGGGGCGACCTTCGTCGGCGTGGTCACGCGCTCGGCCGAGCGGCGTGCGCAACTGGCAGGCGACTACCCGAACGCCCGCGCGTTCGACACGCTTGAACAAATGGTGGCGGCGGGGGTTGACGCGGTGGTGGTGTCCACGCCGTTGGACAGTCGTCCGGCGGTGGTGATGGAGGCCATCGAGCGCGGCGTGGCGGTGGTCAGCGACAAGCCGTTTGCCCGTGACGCGACCGAGGCCGAGGCGCTGGTAGTGGCGGCCGAGCGGGGGAAGGTGCCGTTGAGCGTGTACCAGAACCGTCGCTGGGATTCGGACTTCCTGACCTTGCGCAAATTACTGGCCTCCGGTGCCCTGGGCCAGGTCACCCGCTTCGAGTCCAGTGTCGAGCGTTACTCGCCTTCGTCGGTGGGTAAAGGCAGCGGCGGCGGATTCCTGCGCGACCTCGGCAGCCATCTGGCGGACCAGGCACTGCAACTGTTCGGGCCGGTGGCGCGAGTCTACGCCGAGCTGGATTACCGAACGCCCGGCCAGGTGTTCGACAATGGCTTCTTTATGTCTCTGACCCATGTCGGTGGGGTCGTTTCACACCTGAGCGGCCATTGCGTGCAAAACGCCCCGCGCCCGCGTTTTCGGGTCAGCGGCACCCACGGCTGCTACACCGTTGACGGCCTGGATGGCCAGGAGGCCCAGGCGCTGGCCGGATTGAGCCCGGCCAGCGCGGGCGAACGCTGGGGCGCCGAGGAACATCGGCGCTGGGGCTGGTTCGAGCACGGCAACGAGCGGGAGAGGGTGACCTCGGAACGCGGTTGCTGGATGACGTTCTACCAGCGCCTGCAAAGTGCCCTGCAAGGGGACGGGCCGTTACCGGTGCAGGCCCGCGATGCCCTGGCGACCACGCGCATTCTGGACGCTGCCCGGCAGAGTGCCGAGCAGGGGCAGGTGGTGATGCTGTCCCCGCCCGTGGGCCATGGAATAAAAAACGAATAAAATTCTAAAACAGGTTGATATGGAAAATATTTTCCAATAAAGTCATTTCCAGGTTGCCGACATCCGGTTCCCATCCGAGCAAGCAGGTCTTAAACGGGTAGGGGACTTCACAAAAACAAGAAGCACAGCCAGGTACCGTCGATGAAAACCTTCAGCCGCTCTGCGTTTCAATTGCCAAGCCTGTCCTCTGTCGTATCCCTCTTCGGGTCCCTGTGCATCCAGCGCAAGGGCGCCGTGGTCTGTTGCATCCCCGGCGCGCCCATCGTGCGTTTGCCGCGTTCCTGATCCGCTACGCCTTATCCATAAAACCAACAAAAAAGTGGAGAAAGACCGTTCATGAAGACCAAGACCCGTATCGCCTCGCTGGCCCTGTCATTGATGCTCACCAGCGGCGCAGCCCTGGCGGACCTGAAGATCGGCGTCAGCATGTCCCAGTTCGATGACACCTGGCTGACCTACCTGCGTGAATCCATGGACAAGAAAGCCAAGTCCCTGCCGGACGGCGTCAGCCTGCAGTTCGAAGACGCGCGCAGTGACGTGGTCAAGCAACTGAGCCAGGTGGAAAGCTTCATCAGCCAGAAGGTCGACGCCATCATCGTCAACCCGGTGGACACCGCCGCGACCCAGCGCATCACCAAGGCCGCCGTGGCCGCCGGCATTCCGCTGGTCTACGTCAACCGGCGCCCCGACGATCTGAAGCTGCCGGCCGGCGTGGTCACCGTCGCCTCGGATGACCTGGAGGCCGGGCGGATGCAGATGCAGTACCTGGCGGAAAAAATGGGCGGCAAGGGCAACATCGTGATCCTGCTCGGTGACCTCGCCAACAACTCCACCACCAACCGCACCAAGGGCGTCAAGGAAGTGCTGGCCAAGTACCCCGGCATCAAGATCGAGCAGGAGCAGACGGGCACCTGGCTGCGCGACAAGGGCATGACGCTGGTCAATGACTGGCTGACCCAGGGTCGCGAATTCCAGGCAGTGGTCGCCAACAACGACGAAATGGCCATTGGCGCCGCCATGGCCCTCAAGGGCGCCGGCAAGGAGAAGGGCAGCGTACTGATCGCCGGGGTCGACGGCACGCCGGACGGCCTGAACGCGGTGAAGAAAGGCGAGATGGCTGTCTCGGTGTTCCAGGACGCCAAAGGGCAGGCCGACGGCTCGATCGACACGGCGGTGAAGATGGTCAAGAAGCAGCCGGTTGAACCCGCCGTGTGGGTGCCTTATCGCCTGATCACCCCGGAAAACGTCGACCAGTTCAAGTGAGGCCTGCCGTCCCCGCGGTTCCACCACAATAATAAGCAGGCAGGGTCGCGTCATCGACCTTGCCGAGGGAGTACCTGATCATGTTCGCTTCAGCGACTGCTTCGAGCCCCCCGGCGATGAGTGTCCAGCCGGGCGTAATACCTGACGAACCGTACCTGCTGGAAGTCGTCAATGTCAGCAAAGGCTTTCCCGGCGTGGTGGCCCTGTCCGATGTGCAACTGCGGGTACGTCCAGGCTCCGTGTTGGCCCTGATGGGCGAGAACGGCGCTGGCAAATCCACCCTGATGAAAATCATCGCCGGCATTTACCAGCCCGACGCGGGTGAATTGCGCCTGCGGGGCAGGCCGGTGACGTTCGACACACCCCTGGCGGCCTTGCAGGCCGGGATCGCGATGATCCACCAGGAACTCAACCTGATGCCGCACATGAGCATCGCCGAGAACATCTGGATCGGCCGCGAGCAACTCAACGGCCTGCACATGATCGACCATGGTGAGATGCATCGCTGCACCGCCCGGTTGCTGGAACGCCTGCGTATCAACCTCGACCCCGAGGAGCAGGTGGGCAACCTGAGCATCGCCGAGCGACAGATGGTCGAGATCGCCAAGGCCGTGTCCTATGACTCGGACATCCTGATCATGGACGAGCCGACGTCGGCCATCACCGAAACGGAAGTGGCCCACCTGTTCTCGATCATTGCCGACCTCAAGGCCGAGGGTAAGGGCATCATCTACATCACCCATAAAATGAATGAAGTGTTCGCCATCGCCGACGAAGTGGCGGTGTTTCGCGACGGCGCCTACATCGGCTTGCAACGGGCCGACAGCATGGACGGCGACAGCCTCATCTCGATGATGGTCGGGCGTGAGCTGAGCCAGTTGTTCCCGGTGCGGGAAAAGCCCATCGGCGAGCGCGTGTTGTCGGTACGCGACCTGAGCCTGGACGGTATTTTCAAGGGCGTGTCCTTCGACCTGCACGCCGGCGAGATCCTCGGCATCGCCGGGTTGATGGGGTCGGGCAGGACCAACGTGGCCGAGGCGATTTTCGGCATCACGCCGGCGACGGGCGGTGAAATCCTGTTGGACGGCCAGCCGGTGCGCATCAACGACCCGCACATGGCCATCGAGAAAGGCTTCGCCCTGTTGACCGAGGATCGCAAGCTCAGTGGCCTGTTCCCGTGCCTGTCGGTGCTGGAAAACATGGAGATGGCCGTGCTGCCCCATTACGTCGGCAACGGTTTCATCCAGCAGAAGGCCCTGCGCGCCCTGTGCGAAGACATGTGCAAGAAGCTGCGGGTCAAGACGCCGTCGCTGGAGCAGTGCATCGACACCTTGTCCGGTGGCAACCAGCAAAAGGCGCTATTGGCCCGCTGGCTGATGACCAATCCACGCATCCTGATTCTCGACGAGCCAACCCGTGGCATCGACGTCGGCGCCAAGGCGGAGATCTACCGGCTTATCGCCTACCTGGCCAGCGAAGGCATGGCGGTGATCATGATTTCCTCCGAACTGCCGGAAGTGCTGGGCATGAGCGACCGGGTCATGGTGATGCACGAAGGCGACCTGATGGGCACCCTCGATCGCAGCGAGGCGAGCCAGGAGCGGGTCATGCAATTGGCGTCGGGCCTGTCCTGATGCAGCCCGTTCAAAAAATAAAGTCGAGCGCAATTGTGGCGAGGGAGCTTGCTCCCGCTGGGCCGCGAAGCGGCCCCGTTTTCTAGGGTTGCTTACACATCCCAAAAGCAATCCCCCTCGCCAAAGAACAAAAAAGGTGAATGGCTATGAACGCAATACTGGAAAACAAACCCGCCGCCGCACCGGCCAGGACGCGCCGACGCCTGCCGACGGAGCTGAGCATCTTCCTGGTGCTGATCGGCATCGGCCTGGTGTTCGAGCTGTTCGGCTGGATCATGCGTGACCAGAGCTTTTTGATGAACTCCCAGCGCCTGGTGCTGATGATCTTGCAGGTGTCGATCATCGGCCTGCTGGCCATCGGTGTGACCCAGGTGATCATCACCACCGGTATCGACCTGTCGTCCGGCTCGGTGCTGGCGTTGTCGGCAATGATTGCCGCCAGCCTGGCCCAGACGTCGGACTTCGCCCGGGCGGTGTTCCCTTCGCTGACCGACTTGCCGGCGTGGATCCCGGTGGTGGCCGGGCTCGGTGTCGGGCTGTTGGCCGGGGCAATCAACGGTAGCATCATCGCCATCACCGGCATCCCGCCGTTCATTGCCACCCTCGGCATGATGGTCTCGGCCCGTGGCCTGGCGCGCTACTACACCGAAGGCCAGCCGGTGAGCATGTTGTCGGATTCCTACACGGCCATCGGCCATGGCGCGATGCCGGTGATCATTTTCCTGGTGGTGGCGGTGATCTTCCACATCGCCCTGCGTTACACCAAGTACGGCAAGTACACCTACGCCATTGGCGGCAACATGCAGGCGGCGCGCACCTCGGGCATCAACGTCAAGCGCCACCTGGTGATCGTCTACAGCATCGCTGGGCTGCTGGCAGGATTGGCCGGGGTGGTGGCCTCGGCGCGGGCGGCGACCGGGCAGGCCGGCATGGGCATGTCCTATGAACTGGACGCGATCGCGGCGGCAGTGATCGGTGGCACCAGCCTGGCGGGTGGGGTAGGGCGCATCACCGGGACGGTGATCGGGGCGCTGATTCTCGGGGTGATGGCCAGTGGATTCACCTTTGTCGGTGTCGACGCCTACATCCAGGACATCATCAAAGGGCTGATCATTGTGGTGGCGGTGGTCATCGACCAGTACCGCAACAAACGCAAGCTCAAGCGTTAAACAGCCCTGTGCTGCGACAAAGCGCCACGCCTGACCCGCGTGGCGCTGCCATTTGTCTTCTTAATACAGCCATTGCAGCGAATTTCTTGTTATAAACGCACTCCGATGACCGCCGAAAGCGTGTCAGAGAACATTTCCAGGGGTTGTCGGACATTTTCCCTATGTTTTCGGTTGCTGAGGCCTCCACTCGGCCTTAGACTGCCGCCCCTCGTAAATTGAGTGCCGGGTGGCGCTTGGAATAGACGGCGCCTTCCTGACGAGCGTGGCAGCTGCGCTGCGGGACGCTCCATAATTCGCCTTAATGCACGTTTTTTTATAGAGATATCAATGACAAAGGAAAAGTTGCTGGCCATGCCGGCGGATGACTACATGAACGCCGAGCAGCTGGCTTTCTTCACCAAGCTGTTGCAGAACATGAAAGTCGAAACCCACGAGCGCATCGAACAGAACCGAATCGCCATTGAGAGCCTGGACACCCCGGCTGACCCGGCCGACGCTGCTTCCGTAGAAGAAGAGCGCACCTGGCTGGTCAACGCCATCGACCGTGACCAGCGCATGCTGCCGCAACTGGAGCAGGCCCTGGACCGCATCAACGACGACAGCTTCGGCTGGTGCGACGACAGCGGCGAGCCTATTGGCCTCAAGCGCCTGCTGATCAGCCCGACCACCAAGTACTGCATCGAAGCCCAGGAACGTCACGAGCAGATCGATAAGCACCAGCGCCAGGCCTGATCCCTTCTCTTGAAAGATCGCAACCGTGCGCCGCAGGTTGCGATCTTCGCTCAATATCTCACCCTCCCTGCCGTTGACCTGATGCAAGAACCGCGACTAATGGACCATGGATAATGGCCTCATAGTGGCGTTTAATGCGCTCATAACAACGATAAGCGTGGGTGACGAACATGGCGACAGAAGGATCTCTGGCGGGTGCGGTGCCGGCCTCGGTACCGGTGACGAAAGGCCTGGCACGCTGGCTGACGCCGACCTTGCAGAGCCTTGCCCTGACCTTGCTGTTGTGTGGCATGACCCTGGGCGGCTGGTCGCTGTACCTGGGCCTGCCGTTGGTGATGCTCATCGTCTGGTTGCCGCGCCTGCGCTCGCGGGTGGCCACGGTCCAGGCGCCGGCGACCGACCGGCTGTCCGAGCTGACTCGCGACTTGTCCTACACCACCAGTCATAACGCGCTGTCGGCCGCCGGTGTCGCCTATTCGGTCAAGCAACTGGCCGGCAAGGTCCAGTCGCAACTCGATGCGGCGGCGCGGATCGTCAGCAACGCCGAATCGATGATTGCCACCGAACAGGCGACTTCACACCTCAGCCAGCAAGCCCTGGGCGCCGCCAGCGAGGCCCATCGCAGCAGCGTGGCCGGGCGCAGCGAGCTGGTGGAGTCCATCAGTCGCATGCACCAGCTCAGCCAGCGGGCCAACGACAGTCGCGAGTTGATCGAAGCCTTGAGCGTGCGCAGCGATGAAATCCAGCGGGTCAGCCTGGTGATCCAGTCGATTGCCAGCCAGACCAACTTGCTGGCGCTGAACGCGGCCATCGAAGCGGCACGGGCCGGCGAGCACGGCCGCGGGTTTGCGGTGGTGGCCGATGAAGTCCGCGGCCTGGCCGGACGTACCGCGGCGGCGACCGGCGAGGTTGGGGTGATGGTCGCGGACATCCAGCAGCGCACGGCCCAGGTGGTGGAGCAGATCCGTCAACTGGCCGATGACCTGGACAGCGGCGTGCAGCAGGTCGAGCACACCGGCCAGCATCTGGAGAACATTGCCCGGCTCGCCGAAGGCGTGGAAACCCAGGTGGGCGCTATCGCCCAAGGCACCGACGCCAACCGCGAGCAGCTCGACAGCCTGTTCCATGCCATCGAGCAAATGCGCGGCGACCTGTCCATCAGCGACCAGCAGACCCAGCGCCTGGCCGAGGCGGCGGTGCAGATGGAGGGCCAGGCCGAATCCATCAGCGAGCGCCTGGCTGAGGTGGGCCTGGATGACTATCACCAGCGCGTCTATGACCTGGCGCGGGAAGGGGCGAGCCAGATCGCCGCGCAGTTCGAGGCCGATATCGACCAGGGCCGCGTCAGCCTGGATGACTTGTTCGACCGCAACTACCAGGCCATTCCCAACACCCAGCCCGCCAAGTTCCAGACCCGCTTCGATCGCTACACCGACCAGGTGCTGCCGCCGATCCAGGAACCGTTGCTCGCCCGGCACGAAGGCCTGGTCTTCGCGATCGCCTGCACCCAGCAAGGCTATGTGCCAACCCACAACAAGGTGTTCAGCCAGCCGTTGACCGGCGATCCCCAGGTGGACACCCTGAACAACCGCACCAAGCGCAAGTTCTCCGACCGCACCGGCATCCGCTGCGGCAGTCACCAACAACCGGTGCTGTTGCAGACCTACACCCGTGACACGGGCGAGCTGATGCACGACCTCTCCGTACCGATCATGGTCAAGGGCCGTCATTGGGGTGGGTTGCGGTTGGGTTACAAGCCTGAGAAAGCGCGGTAGAAGGACCGCCTGGATCTGGACTCGGGTACACACCCGTGGCGAGGGAGCTTGCTCCCGCTGGGCCGCGAAGCGGCCCCGTCATTGGCGGCTGCTGCGCAACCGGGCGGGAGCAAGCTCCCTCGCCACAAACCCGGTCGGTATTGAATGGGCTGGGGGTTATTTACCATCGTGCAAACGCACGTTCAGTTGGTCCACCAGGACCGCTTCTTCACCGTCGGCCAGCAGCCATTCACGCAGCAGGGCTTTCTGCTGATCCGACCAGAAGTCGGCCTCCACCAGCTTGATCTCCGGCGCCAGCGGGTGGGCCACGATGAAATCGTCGATGGCTTTGCCGCCCGAGGGCAGGCCGAGTTGGTCGAACAGGGTACTGAGCTCGTGGGAAGGCTGTTCCATGGGGTTCTCCTTTGGCGGGCGCCGTCATGACGCCTGGGTTGCTTCTTTCTATCAGAGACAAGCGAGCGCCAGGAGTTCGATCGACATCAGGCCTTCATGCACTCTGTTCGAGACGCCTGGCCAGGTAGCAGGCCTCGTTATGGTCAGTGCGGAAACCTCTTACACGCCCAGTCGATGTTTCTTCAATGTGAAAGAAACACTTTCCGGCCAGGACAACCCGATAACGCGGTTGAATCAACGAAATGGGCAGGCAATCGACACCGTCGAAGGTGTCGGCTGTGTCGACGACACAAGGGACGATAGGGGGCAGGAGCGGGATGAAAGTAGCCATGCGAATTCCTTTTCTATGGTTTACCGACGAATTGTCGAGTGCTGCGAGTAGTCTCCACGCCTTCGGCTGCTCTAGAATCGGCAGTGTCGTGTAGACGGCTGCGCCTATCTAAAGCAATTTTTTTTGGGCTCGATGTCAGAAAAATGCTTTTCTAAGTGAGAAATTTCCCTAAAGTTAGTCGTCCCACTTTTCCGATGCTCAGCGTGGCGTTTTCCTTCAGCCTCTGACGCCCCCTCGGGAAAGACGGCGAGCGCGGCAACCTTTAGTCTGCTCTCGGCCGGGGATGGGGTGCGCCGTTCATTTCGAATTTCAAAGACAGGTCCATTGCGACACTACAGTCGGCACGGGTTCTCGTGGTCCGTCCTTTTAGCGGGTGGGCCGTTTTCAAAGATGGGGATGTTTCCTTGGCAGTAAGTAATCTGGACATGCATGCGTTGTTTGTACTCGGTGACCTGCGGGCAAAACTGGTCAAACTGTTCCAGTCGCGTTTCGTCTACATCACCGAGCAGACCCCGGAAGGGATCTATGTCGCCGAAATCGACACCGAGTCGGCCCTGGTGGTCGATGACAAGCCCAGGCTCGAACTCAAGATCGGTGATCATTTTCGCGCGGCGGTGTTGCCCAGTCGTGAGGGCGGCAAGTTTGAAATCCGCTTTCGCGAAATCAAGTTGACGGTCTATGGCCTGGGTGACTATGCCTTCGTCACGACGCCCGCGGGCCATGCGATCCTGTTCAAGGAAGGCCATAGCGTGGTGACGGTGTTCGCCGCCCACGAACAATTGCAGGAAGGCCTGACCAAGACCCTGAAAGCCGTCACCGCCAAGGCCGCCAAATGGCGCAAGGGCGAGCTCGTGACCTTCAAGGCCAGCGAGTGATACGGCTTCACCGCTGAAAATGCCTCGAAAACCGTTTGCGCGGTGGCCATTGCACCTGGTTCGCTTGCAGTTTCTCAGGGGCCCGCTGGAACCTCGGCTACAGTCAATTGACTGAACTATTCAGAGGCTTGCGTTCGCTGACGCAGGGCCGTTCGGTTATGTCTGTATCTGGCACGAGGTGCAAAGCATGAAACGAGTTCGACAGTGGCTGGCTGCCTGGGCCACCTTGGCTGTGTTGGGGGCGCCGTTTCCGGCGTCGGCGGCTTCGGCACCGATCCACTTCGCCGACCTGAACTGGGAAAGCGGCAGCCTGATCACCGATATCCTGCGGATCATCGTCGAAAAAGGCTACGACCTGCCGACCGACACATTGCCGGGGACCACCATCACCCTGGAAACCGCCCTGGCCAACAACGACATCCAGGTCATCGGTGAAGAGTGGGCCGGCCGCAGCCCGGTGTGGGTCAAGGCCGAGGCCGAGGGCAAGGTGGTCGCCCTGGGCGATACGGTCAAGGGCGCGACCGAGGGCTGGTGGGTGCCCGAGTACGTCATCAAGGGCGACCCGGCCAAAGGCATCAAGCCCGTGGCGCCGGACTTGCGCAGTGTCCAGGACCTGGCGCGCTACAAACACGTGTTCAAGGACCCGGAGAGCCCGGACAAGGGGCGTTTCCTCAACAGCCCCATCGGCTGGACGTCCGAGGTGGTCAACAAGCAGAAGCTCAAGGCCTATGGCCTGACGGACAGCTATGTGAATTTCCGCAGTGGCTCGGGGGCGGCGCTGGACGCTGAAATCACCTCGTCGATCCGCCGGGGCAAGCCGATCCTGTTTTATTACTGGTCACCCACGCCCTTGCTTGGCAAGTTCAAGCTGGTGCAGTTGCAGGAGCCGCCGTTCGATGCCGAGGCCTGGAAAACCCTCACCGATGCCGACAACCCCAATCCGAAGCCGACCCGGTCCCTGGCCTCGAAACTGTCGATTGGCGTCTCCACGCCGTTCCAGCAGCAACACCCGGACATCGCCGAGTTCTTCGCCAAGGTCGATTTGCCCATCGATCCGTTGAACAAGGCCCTGGCAGACATGAGCGAGAAACGCACACCACCGCGCGAGGCCGCCGAAGCGTTCCTCAAGGCGCATCCGCAGGTCTGGCAGGCCTGGCTGCCCAAGGAGGTGGCGGACAAAGTCGCGGCCAGTCTCTAAAGAATGGCCAGCCGTTCGAACTCTTGATCCTGGGCAATGCGTCTTTCGCCGCAAACGGGCAGTCTGCGCCCGTCCGGCGAATTGCCAAATTCGAGCTAGGATGATTGTTCAACCTTTTTCAGGAGGCTGGCGAATGACCCTTTTCTTGGCTCGGTCGCTGGTCGCAGTGTTTGCGACCATCAGCTTGATTCACTTGTATTGGGCCCTGGGTGGGCGTTGGGCGGTTTTGGCGGTGGTGCCCCAGGTGCCGGCCAAGCACGGCGAGGCGCTGCGACCGGCGTTTGATCCGTCGGGCTGGTTGACGTTGCTGGTGGCCCTGGCGCTGCTGTTGATCGCCGTTCTGGTGAGCCTGCGCGGTGGCCTGTTGGCACCACCGGTCACGCACCGAGCGCTGCAATGGCTGATCAGCGCGATCGCCCTGCTGATGTTCGCCCGCGCCATCGGCGAGTCGGAGCTGGTGGGTTTCTTCAAGGAGTTCAAGGAATCGACGTTTGCCAGGCTCGACACCTGGATCTATTCGCCGTTGTGCGTGGTGCTCGGGGCCGGGCTGCTGGCGGTGGCGTGGGTCTGAGGACAAGGCTGTTGTGGCGAGGGAGCTTGCTCCCGTTGGAGGGCGTAGCCCTCCCAGGCGTCTGAGCGCATCACCGGGATAACCATCGGGGCCGCTGCGCAGCCCAGCGGGAGCAAGCTCCCTCGCCACAAACAGAGGTAAGTGAGCAGAGTTTGGCGGGCTGTTCAGTCGGTCCGGCGACTGCTCACCTCCGCTGGCACATCATCCCCAGCCATGCGTTTGCGAAACAGCGCCGCCCGGGCCAGCAGCAGGGTGGTCACCGGTACGGTGATCGACAGCAGGATCGGGATCAGCCAGGCGTGCAACACCGGCCCAGACTTGAGCGCCGAAAAGTACAGGATCGAGGCCAACGCCACGCACCAGGCCCCCAGGGTGGACGCCAGGGCCGGCGGATGCATGCGTTGGAAATAATCCTTCAGCCGCACCAGGCCGATCGCCCCGGCCAGGGCGAACAGGCTGCCGAGCACCAGCAGGATCGCCACCGGGATTTCGATCCACATCGATAATTCACCGTTCATTCGATCACCTCGCCACGCAGCAGGAACTTGGCCAGGGCAAACGAGCCGACAAAGCCGAACAGGGCGATCAGCAGCGCCGCCTCGAAATAGGTGTCACTGGCGTAGCGGATGCCCAGCACCAGCATCATCAGCATCGCCACGATGTACAGGTAGTCCAGGGCCAGGACCCGGTCCTGCGCCGACGGCCCCTTGAACAGCCGCAGCAGGGTCAGCACCATCGCCAGGGAAAACAGGAACAGGCTCAGGAGAATCGCGTTGGACAGCAACGGGCTCATTCGAAAATCTCCATCAATGGGCGCTCGTAGGTGGCCTTGAAGTGCGCGATGAAGGCCGCCTCGTCGTCCAGGTCGAACACATGCAGCAGCAGGATGCTGCGGTCCAGGGCCAGTTCCGACCAGACCGTGCCGGGCACCACCGTGGTGATCATCGACAGCGCGGCCAGGCCGTTGGCATCGTTCAGGTCCAGCGGCACCTTGACGAAGCGCGAGCGCGGCGGGCGGCGACTGGCGTTCAGCACGCCCCAGGCCACTGCGAGGTTGGACACCAGTACGTCGCGGCCCACCAGCAGGAACAGCCGCAGCATCACCCACGGTCGGCGGATGCGGATCGGTCGCGGGCGCAACGGGCGCATCATCAGCGGGGCCAGGAAGCCCAGCGCGGCCCCCAGCAACAGGTGGCCGGGGCTCAGGGACAGGTTCATCACCAGCCATAGCAACCAGAGTGCCAGGGACAGCCAAGGGGCAGGGAACAGGCGCTTCATGGCTGCACCTCCAGCGTCGCGGCGCGCGCTTCGGGGCTGGGGATGGCGCGGGTGGCGAGCACTGACATCACGTAATGTTCCGGGTTGTTCAGCGCCTCGGCAGCGGATTGGGTATAGCGCAGCAGCGGTTCGGCCTTGAAGGTCAGCGCGATGCCCAGGCCCAGCAGGACGATGATCGGCAGGCATTCGAAGGGCCGCAGCAACGGCGACGGTCGTTCCTGTGGCGTCCAGAAGCGTTGCACGCCCAGGCGCGAGAACGCGATCAGCGAGGCCAGCCCGGACAGGATCAGCAGCGCCAGCAGGCCCCACGCCTGGTTCGACACCGGCGTCTCGGCGCTGGCCCCCAGCCCTTGGGGATTGAGCAGGGCGCTCAGCAGGCCCAGCTTGCCGATGAACCCGGACAGCGGCGGCATGCCGATGATCAACAGTGCACAGAAAATGAAGCTCAGGCCGAGGAACGCCATGGTCCAGGGAATCACTTGCCCGACCACGGCTTTCTGCTCGTCATCGAGGTTGATGCCTTTGGGCGGCTGCAAGGATTCCAGCGGGCGCGGCAAGTTGTCGAAATCGTCTTCCAGGGCCAGTTCATTGGCCGAGCGCGAGCGTTCGATCAGTTCGGCCAGCAGGAACAACGCGCAGAGCGCCAGGGTCGAGCTCACCAGATAGAACAGCGCCGCGGCCACCAGGTTCGGTTGGGCGAAACCGATGGCCGCCAACAGGATCCCGGCCGAGACCAGGATGCTCAGGCTGGCCATGCGCTCCAGTCGCTGGGCCGCCAGGATGGCGATGGCCGCGCAGACGATGGTCGCCATGCCGCCGTAGATCAGCCAGTCGGCGCCGAAATACGCCGAGGCGCCGGCCTGGCCGGAGAACAGCAGGGTCCACAGGCGCAGGATGGTGTAGACGCCGACCTTGGTCATGATCGCGAAGAGCGCGGCCACCGGCGCACTGGCCGCGCTGTAGGCCGGCACCAGCCAGAAGTTCAGCGGCCACATGCCGGCCTTGGCCAGGAAGGCCACCGCGAGGATGCCGGCACCGGCGTGCAGCAGGCCGCGGTCGGCTTCCGGCACCAATGGCACCTTCAACGCCAGGTCGGCCATGTTCAGGGTGCCGGTGACACCGTAGATCAGCGCCGCACCGATCAGGAACAGCGACGAGGCCAACAGGTTGATGGAGATGTAATGCAGGCCCGACGACACCCGCGCCCGTCCCGAGCCGTGGAGCATCAAGCCGTAGGACGCCGCCAGCAGCACTTCGAAGAACACGAACAGGTTGAACAGGTCGGCTGTCAGGAAGGCACCGTAGAGGCCCATCAGCTGGATCTGGAAAAGCGCGTGGAAACTGGCGCCGGCGCGGTCCCAACGCGCGGTGGCGAACAGCAGGGCGCTGACGCCGATGATCCCGGTCAGCACCAGCATCAGCGCCGACAGGCGATCGACCACCAGGACGATGCCGAACGGTGCCTGCCAGTTGCCGGGCAGGTACACGCCAATGGAGGCGGGCAGGTCCTGGCCCTGGGTCCAGGCCAGCAGCATCACGGCGATGCCCAGGCCGAGCAGGCTGGAAAACAGGTTGATCCGCGCCTTCAGCGGGCGGTGTTTCTCGCCGAGCATCAGCATCAATGCCGCCGTCAGCAGCGGCAACAGGATCGGGGCGGCGATCAGATGGGGCGTCAACGTCATTCCCGGGGCTCCCGACCGTCCACATGGTCGGTGCCGGTCAGGCCCCGGGACGCGAGCAGCACCACGAGGAACAGCGCGGTCATGGCGAAGCTGATCACGATGGCGGTCAGGACCAGGGCCTGGGGCAGCGGGTCGGTGTAGTGCAACAGATCCTGGGGGACGCCGTCCTTGATGATCGGCTCCTTGCCGATGAACAGGCTGCCCATGCTGAAGATGAACAGGTTGACGCCATAGGACAGCAGGCACAGGCCCATGACCACCTGGAAGGTCCGGGGCCGCAGCACTAGCCAGACACCGGAGGCGGCGAGCACGCCGATTGCGATTGCGATGACTTCTTCCATCAGGCAGTGGCTCCTTTGAGAGGGGCGGCTTTGGCCTGCAGGCCCGGTTTGTGCGCGCGCACCGATTGGTGGGCCAGGGCGGTGAGGATCAAGAGGGTCGAGCCGACCACCACGGCGTATACGCCAATGTCGAAGAACAGGGCGCTGGCCAGGTGAATGTCACCCAGCAGCGGCAGGTCGAAGTGCCAGGTGTGCGTGGTCAGGAACGGGTAGCCGACGGCCATCGCCCCCAGGCCCGTGGCGGTGGCGAACAGCAAGCCGGTGCCCATCCAGCGCAACGGCCGCAGGCTCATCTGGGCCTCGACCCACTGGGTGCCGGCCACCATGTACTGGAGAATGAACGCCACCGACATCACCAATCCGGCGACGAAACCGCCGCCCGGTTGGTTGTGGCCACGCATGAACAGATAGAACGAAACCACCAGGGCAATCGGCAGCAGCAGGCGCACCAGCACCGACGGCACCATCATGAAGCCCAGCGCGGTGTCGCTGGCCTGGCGCGGGTTGACCAGGTCGGTGACCACGTCCGGCGCCAGCAGGCGTTGTTGCGCCGGCAACTGCATGCTTTCCTTCGGCGGGCGGAAACGTCGCAGCAAGGCGAACACCGCCAGCGCCACCGCCACCAGCACGGTGATTTCCCCCAGGGTGTCGAAGCCGCGGAAGTCCACCAGCATCACGTTCACCACGTTGCTGCCGCCGCCCTCGGGCAGGGCCCGGCTCAGGTAGAACGAGGAAATGTCGTTGGGCGTCTGGCGCGTCAGCATCGCGTAGGACAACAACGCCATGCCGCCGCCCACCGCGATGGATAGCAACAAGTCCCGCAGGCGGCGAATGCGTGCGCGGCGTTCGCTGTTGGGCAACGGCGAGGCGTCTTCGATCCGTCGCGGCAGCCAGCGCAGCCCGAGCAGGATCAACACCGTGGTCACCACTTCCACCACCAGTTGGGTCAGGGCCAGGTCGGGGGCGGAGAACCAGACGAAGGTCACGCAGGTCATCAGCCCGCAGACACTGACCATGGTCAGGGCCGCCAACCGGTGGTACTTGGCCTGCCAGGCCGCGCCCACGGCACAGGCGATCGCCAGCACCCACAGGGTGACGAACACGATGGAGCCGGGGATCTTCGGCCGATCACCCCAGACCAGCGAGCTGTGCAGCATCGGGATCAGCCCCGCCAGCAGCGCGGCCAGGACCAGCCAGAACAATTGGGCTTGCAGGCGACGGGTGCTGATCCGCCGCTCCAGGCGCCGGCCCTGGCGCATTATCAACACCAGGCAGCGCTCGAACAGGCGCTTGCCGCTGAGTCGGCCAATGAATGGCGGGTGCTTGATGTGCCCCAGCCTGAACTGATTGCGCAGCAGCAGGTACAGCACGATGCCGCCGGACATCGCCACCAGGCTCATGATCATCGGCGCATTGAGGCCGTGCCAGATCGCCAGGCTGTACTCGGGCAGCGTGCCGCCCACCACCGGCAATGCCGCCGCCGCCAACAGGGAACCGACCACCTGGGCCGGGAAAATCCCCACCAGCAGGCAGGTGAACACCAGCAGTTCCACCGGTGCGCGCATCCAGCGCGGCGGCTCGTGGGGGGTGTGGGGAAGGTCGGTGGCGGCGGGGCCGAAGAACACGTCCACGGTGAAACGCAGGGAATAGGCGACGCTGAAGGTCCCGGCGATGGTGGCGATGATCGGCAGCGCCAGTTCGACCCAGGCCGTGGCGGAAATGAACACCGTCTCGGCGAAGAACATTTCCTTGGACAGAAAGCCGTTGAGCAGCGGGACCCCGGCCATTGCCGCGCTGGCGACCATGGCCAGCGTCGCGGTGAACGGGATCAACCGGACCAGGCCGCTGAGCTTGCGGATGTCGCGGGTGCCGCTTTCGTGGTCGATGATCCCGGCCGCCATGAACAGCGAGGCCTTGAAGGTGGCGTGGTTGAGGATATGGAACACCGCCGCCACGGCCGCCAGCGGGCTGTTGAGGCCCAGCAGCAGGGTGATCAGCCCGAGGTGGCTGATGGTGGAGTAGGCCAGCAGGCCCTTGAGGTCATTCTGGAACATCGCGCAATAGGCGCCCAGCAGCAACGTACAGGCTCCGGCGCCGCCGACGATGTAGAACCATTCTTCACTGCCCGACAGCGACGGCCATAGGCGCGCCAGCAGGAACACCCCGGCCTTGACCATGGTGGCCGAGTGCAGATACGCCGACACCGGCGTGGGCGCGGCCATGGCGTGGGGAAGCCAGAAATGGAAGGGGAATTGTGCGCTTTTGCTCAAGGCGCCGATCAGGATCAGCGCCAGCAGGATGGGGTAGAGGGCATGGGCCCGAATCAGTTCGCCGGCGGCCAGGACCTTGTCCAGGTCATAGCTGCCGACGACATGGCCGAGCAGCATCACCCCGGCCAGCAGACAGAGGCCGCCGGCCCCGGTCACCATCAAGGCCATGTAGGCGCCACGGCGGGCATCGGCGCGATGGTGCCAGTAGCCGATCAGCAGGAAGGAAAAGAGGCTGGTCAGTTCCCAGAAAAACACCATCTGGATCAGGTTGCCAGAGATCACCAGGCCGAGCATGGCGCCCATGAACGCCAGGAAAAACGCGAAGAAGCGCGGCACCGGATCGTCCGGCGACATGTAGTAGCGCGCGTACAACGACACCAGCGTACCGATGCCCAGCACCAACAATGAAAACAGCCAGGCGAAGCCGTCCAGACGCAGGGCGAAGTCCAGGCCCAGGCTCGGCAGCCAGGAATAGGTCTCGCGGATCACACCGCCGTCGGCGATCTGCGGGTACAACAAGGCCACCTGCACGGTGCCGACCAGGGCCACGAGGCCTGCCAGCAGCGATTCGGCGTTACGGGCGTTATGCGGCAGCAGTGCCGCGACACAGCTGCCGATGAAGGGCAAAAGCAATAGAACTATCAGTGACATAGGCTTCTATTCGGCGGTAGGTTCTCAAGGATCATACGTGCCCTGACCCGGATCACCAACCGCGAGGGTGTCGCAGAATCCTACAAGATAGGTGGAGTTTTCCGACTTTGCCGGTTCAGAGGGCTGTCTCAGCCCTCGCGCTCCAGAACTTCGTCCGCCTCGATCACGCCTTTGCCTCGGGTTTTCAACTCACTGACGATCACCGCCGCCACGATCAGCGCCGCGCCGAACAAGGCGATCGCCGGCAACCGCTCGCCCGCCAGGCGCCCGGCGATACCGGCCCAGACCGGCTCGCCGGCGTAGATCAGCGTGGCGCGGGTCGGCGAGACACTTTTCTGCGCCCAGTTCATCGCCACCTGGATCGCTGCGCTCGCTGCCCCCAGGCCGACGGCGCTGAACAGCAGCAGCCAGGAAAATTCCGGAAGCCTTTCCTGGGTGGGCACCACCATCAGGAACGCCAGCACGGCGGTGCTTGCCAGTTGCACCACGGTCACCCGGCGCACATCGACCTGGCCGGCATAGGCGCTGATCAGGATGATCTCGGCGGCAATCGCGATGGCGCTGATCAGCGTGGCGATTTCACCGGCGCTGAAATTCAACGAGGCCCCGGCCGGGCCCGATACCAGCATCAACCCGGTGAACGCCAGCGTGATGCCGATGCTGGGCATCAAGCCTGGCCGGCGGCCCAGCACCAGCCACTGCAACAGCGGTACGAAAGGCACGTAGAGCGCGGTGATGAACGCCGACTGGCTGCTGGGGATCGTCTGCAAGCCAACGGTTTGCAAGCCATAGCCGAGCATGATCGCCACACCGATGAAACCTCCGGCCTTGAGTTCGAACAGGGTCAGGTTTCGCAGGTGACGCCACGAGAACAGCGCCACGAACGCCGCCGCCGCGGCGAAGCGCAAGCCGACGAAAAACATCGGCCCGCTGACTGTCATGGCGTGCTGCACCAGCAGGAATGTCCCGCCCCAGATCATGGTAATCAGCACCAGCACGCATTCGGCCTTGCTGAATCGAGAGAAGCGGGGAGAAGCTTGAGGGGAATTCACCGATGCCATGACCTTGCGCGCTACATGAGGCAGACGCACAATGCGTCCGAAGTTGGGCAGTATAATGCGCAGCCCCAGCATGTGAGCAATATAGTGCACAAAGAATCCGGCCAGCGGGCGTCCGTCCTGCAACACGTCAGCCAGAATGTCCGTCGCCTGCGGCACGCCGCGCAGCTCAGCCAGAGTGCATTGGCGGAGCGGTCCGGGGTCAGCCGGCGAATGCTGGTGGCGATCGAAGCCGGCGAGAAGAATGTCAGCCTGACCACCCTGGACCGCGTCGCCGAAGCCCTCGACGTGGCCTTCAGCGACCTGATCCAGGCCCCCGATGCCCGTGACCCCAGCCGCATCAATGAACTGGCCTGGGCCGGTACTTTCCCCGGCAGCAAGGCGGTGTTGCTGGCCAAGGCCACCGCCAGCCGCGAGGTCGAACTCTGGGAATGGCGCCTGGAGCCCGGAGAGCATTATCCTTCTGAACCCGACGCCGACGGTTGGAGCGAGCAGCTCTATGTCTTCGAGGGTTGCCTGACGCTGCTGCTGGGCGACGAAGCGCGGCAGATCGGCGCCGGTGAGTTTTTCATGTTCGCCAGCAACCAGCCCCACGCCTATCGCAATGAGGGGCCGGTGGCGGTGCGATTTGTACGCAACGTGGTGATTTGAAGCCTGGGGGAGAGCGGTATGCAGACAGCGCCGGAGCAACAGGCGAACGACATCGCCCGTGAAGCCGATGTGATCATTGTCGGCGGCGGCCTGAGCGGTGCCTTGCTGGCGGCGCAATTGCTGCGCCTGCCGGGCCGCCGTGAGGTCCTGGTGGTCGAGCCACGCAGCGAGCTGGGCCGAGGCGAGGCCTACAGCGCCGTGGAACTGGGGCATACCCTGAACGGTAACGCAGCGCGGATGAGCGTCGATCCGGACAACGCCGATGACCTGACGCAATGGCTCAGCGCGTTCATCGAGGCCGGTGGCTGGCCCGAGTCGGACCAGCAGCACGTGCCGATCAGCGAACTGTTTCCACCACGGGGAATCTTTGGCCTGTACGTGCAGCAACGCCTGGACGAGGCTCGGGCGGTCGGCGCGCAGCACGGCTCCGTGGCCGAGCACGTGCGCGGGGAGGTGGTGGATCTGCAGCTTGTCGAGGGGGCGGTGTTGCTGACGCTCAATGACGGCCAGGTCCTGCGCGGGCGTTTCGCCGTGCTGGCCACCGGCATGTTCCCGGCGGCGCGCACGCCTCAGACCGAATCCAGCGGCTTGAATGCCGCCGCCCTGGACCCTTGGGACGTGGCCGCGATGCGCCAGCTCGATCCCCAGGCCACGGTGTTGATCATCGGCTCGGGGCTGACCATGGTCGATGCGGTGGTGTCGTTGGAACAGGCCGGGCACCGTGGGCCCATCGAAGTGTTTTCCCGCCATGGGCTGTTGCCCCATGTGCGCCGCCAACCGCCGGCGTGGGCGGACTTTCTTGCCGAAGACCACAGCCTGCGTTCGCCGCGCCAACTGATGCGCGCGTTGCGTCACCAGTGCCGCCAGGCCCAGGCCCAAGGCATCGATTGGCAGGCGCCGCTGGACACGGTACGCGCGCATATCGGGCGCTTGTGGAGCCAGGCCAGCGATGTACAGCGCCGACAGTTCGTGCGGCATGTCCGGCCCTGGTGGGAGAGCCATCATCACCGTTCGCCGCCGTTGAGTGCCGAGCTGGTGGCGCGTTTGCACGAAGAAGGGCGGTTGCGGATTCAGGCGGCGTCGTTCAAGGGGCTGGTCGAGTCGGCCGGGGGCCCCGTCGCAATTCGCCTCCGTCGGCGCGGCGAAGCCGGGACGACCGTGGTACAGGGCGCTGCGTTGATCAATTCCAGTGGCATCGAATACGACTGGCGCCGGGTGGCCCGGCCGTTGCCGCAGCAACTGTTGGCCCGTGGCCTGATCCAGCCCGGCCCGCTGGCCCTGGGTATCGCCGCAAGGCCCGACGGCGCGGTAATCAACGCCCGAGGCGAACCCGCCGACCGGCTGTTCGCCATGGGCCCGCCGCTGCGGGGGATGTGGTGGGAAAGTACCGCCGTGACTGATGTGGCGAGTCAGGCGAAGGTGTTGGCAGGGCGGTTGGTTGGGCTGCGAACCTTGACTTCAGATTAAACGCGTCCCCCCGGTGGTGGGGGACGCAAATCGTTTCACCCGTGGCACAGCCTAGGCGGCTTTACGTCCGAAAGCCCGCTGTAGAAAACTGCGTTTCACGCCAAAGTTCAACACTTCGCGATCAATCCCTCGCTGTACCGCCGCTTGCGTGTCTCTGATTCTTCCCAGAAAAGCGTTAGTTTCACCTTTTGACAAAGTTGAGTATTTTTCAGTAATCAAGCTTTTCCATTCCTTAATGCTGACGCTATTGAATTTCTCCCAACGCTCTGCGTCGAAAATATTTGCCAAATTGATAGTTTGCAGGTTGAAAACCGGGTTTTTTTGCTCGGAAAATGCAGCCTCATGATCGATCAAATAAACATTTTGATGAGCGTCCCACAACTGATTGCCCGAATTATCATCGAATTCATTGATCAGAAAATAGAAAAGCTTGGCGGACTCAGGCAGCGCTTTTTGTTCTTGAGTATTTTTTTTTATATTGATGACTCGTTGTTGAATCATTGATTTGGCTTTGTACTGGGTGGGTGGTACAAAATGAAAGCCCAGTCGTTCACTGACCTCATAAGCAAACGCCTCACTTTGGGATTCTTTCGGTGATTGCATTTTCTTGATGAGAAACTGTATTCCTTCCACGTCCGAATCAGCCTGATAAATGCTATTGCTGCTCCTTGACTGAAACACGGTCGTAGACGTCATATCAACCGAGGGTATAAGAGAATGCACCCATGCATTGATTACCGCAGCATCAGGAGCAGACTCGGCGCGCGCTCTTGAAAGAGCCTCGGGGTATCGGGCTTCGTTGACGAGCCCTCGAACTGCATCCGAAGCGATCAAGGCGGCTGGAAATTTCACGCCGCCTTGCTGATCAATAAAGTTCACGGGTGAGTTCGAGACAAAACAAAATAAATTCAAACCGTCCACGTTCCCCAGTGGATCTGGACTGATCCAACATTGCAACCAGGATGCGTAATACCTGAGCCCATAATAATAAAGCCCCGTCGCATCCCGCTCTTTCCCCGAATAACGCACTGTCTTGTAACTGGCCTCCACCTCACTGCGCCCGGCAAACCAGGCCGTACCGCCGAAGGGATGGTAGGTTTCCTGGCTGATCACCCCGGCCTCGCCATCCAGCTCCAGGCTGCTGGAACCCAGATGGTCGGTCAGGTTATAGCGATACTGATCGTTGCTTATACCGGTGGGTGGTGTGGTTTCCCAGTGCAGCACCTGCATGGCGCTGCGTCCGGCTTGCACGCAGATCACTTGCAACACTTCGCCCGTGCCTTCGTGCGTACGAATTTCCAGGCCTGGCAAATAGCGAACTTCCGAAATCAGCGAACGGGCATTGGTTTGGCTGGAGCGGACCTTGCGTCGCCGCATGCCATCGCCACCATAGAAGTACAGTTCGCGGTCATCGTCAGCGCTTTCCCGTTCGACGGGGCGCACCTCGTGCAGTTGATTGCGCAGGTTCCAAGTCATCGCTTGCCCCGGTTGCAGTGCCAGCAAGTTGCCGTTGCCATCGAACGCGGCGGCAATGTCTTCTTCGGTCGGCGGCCGGTCATCCAGGTCAGGCAGGCAACGGTTGCTGTGGCGAGCGGCCGTCAGTGTGCGGCTGTGGCGTTGCGGGCCGGTGTGGACCAGTTCCAGCAGGTTGCCACCTGCGTCGTAGCGGTAAGTTTGCTGGTAATTGGCGACTGCGCGTGGATCCGCGAAGCGGTCGAATTGCGGGCCTCGGCTGACGCTCCCGGCTTCCCAGCCGGTTGCCCTGATCAACTGATAGAGGCTGTCGTGCTCATAACGGTTGGCCGGTTCCACCCGCTGGTTGGCGAAGTAGCGAATGGGCAAGGCAGCGTCTTCGATGCTCAGCACATTGCCCACCGGATCGTAGGCGTAGCGAAGATCCTGCAGCGGACCCTCGGCATTGCGCTCGGCGTGCAACCGCAGAAGGCGTCCGTCCTCGGCACGGTAACCGAGGGTGCTGACAACGCCGTTACCGGCCGTTTTCTGTTCGACCTGGCCATAGGCGTTGTAGGCGATATCACTGACCAGCGTCTGAGGCGATGCCTGGCCGCTCAGTTGCAGATGGCTCGCGAACAGCAGGCCATCGACGGTGTAATCGAACAGTTGCCGATTGCCCTTGGCGTCCATCTGTTCCAGCACATCGCCCAGCGGACTGAAACGCGTCGCGCTGGTGGCCGCCTGCGCCGTCGGCTCCAGCAGCGTATCGCGCTCAGGCAGTGTGGGCGGCCAATCCGGCGTTTGCAGCGAGTGTAAAAACCGCTGGGTCTGTTCGAGCACGCCACCGGTCAGGGCGTACTCGTCCAATGTTTGGGTGCCCGCCGGATCATCATGCCGGATCATTTGCCCGCATTGATTGCGAGCAGCGAAATCGGTACTGGCATCAGCGTATTCATAACGTTCAATGCAACGCGAGGCTTCGCCCTGGCCCTGTTCGTAAATGGCCAATGGCCGCAGCAGATCGTCGTATTCGACCCATTGCTCAGTCTCTCGGCTGTCCCAGGTTTGGACCCGTTGGTCGCCATCGCCGAACAGGCTGATCCGTTCACCGGCATCGACACTGATCGAGCCCAGCACCTTGGCGGACAGCGAGTGGCGGTTGATCAGGTTGGGCGGCGTGGAGGCGTCTTCCCCAGTGAGCTGCCACAACCTCGGATCCCATTGTCCGGCCAGGCGACCCATCGCGTCATAGGCACTGCGGTTGACCCGCTCTTGGGCCTGCACGCCTTCGACGGATCGATAGTAATCCACCGTCCGCACGACAAGCCCGCGTGGGTCGGCGACCGTCAGCGTCGGCGTGTAGGCATGAACGCGCCCGGCTGCCTGGCTGTTCATCATGCACCCCCCGACGCCTTGTTCAACTGGGATTCTTCCAACGTGTCATTCTCATCCTCGGCAATGCCGTACCACCCCAGGTAACGTTGACGCCGCCAATAACCCATGGCGGTGATCGTCAGGGTCGGGCGTCCGAGAGGGTCGTAGAACTGCTGGTCGCAATGGCCGAACCGACGAAACGACTCATCGTTGACGTAGCGATAGCCATCGGCGAAGTACGGCCGGTAGACGCGCACCGCCAGCCCTTTGTTGTTGTATTCGACCCGTTCACTGACCCGCCAGCGCTCGGCGGCCGGCGCGCTCACCGGCTGGTCGTCGTCAAGCACCAGGCCGCCGTCCTCGTCAATCTGATAGGCCATGCCTGGTTCGACCTTCTGCTTGCTCTGCAGGCGGCGGCCAAAGCCATCCCAGCACTGCACGGCGATACGGATCTTGCGTCCGGGGTTGTCCGGTGGTTGCGGGTAGCGGTCGGCTTGCAGGATGGCCACGTGGACCGGTTCACGGCGCTGCATCCAACTGAAGGCATCGCGAAAACAGACGCTGGCCGCGCCTTGCAGGGCGGCGTCGGGGGCGGCGATGGCTTCGGCGGGCAAACGGATAACCGGCTGGTACTCGTCTATCGGATCGAACCCGACCTCGATGCCACGCTCAGTGCCATGGAAACTGCTGGCCAACAGTTCACCGAAGCCGTCAAAGCAAGCTTCCTGGGTGTTCTGGTTCGGATCGACGATGCGCCGGGGCAACAGGAACCGATAGTCAGCTTCGGCCATGCGTGTGCTGCATCCGTCAGCGGTGGTGACGCTGAGCGGCAGGCAATGATAGGGATCGAACACAACGTCCGTCGGCCCCTGGTTTTCAGTGGGGCGAACGCTGATCAATCGGTAGAACCCCTCCAGTGCGGCGTAGGTCATGAACCCCTTGCGCGTCGACCACAACACCCGGTCCGGTTCCGGCGGCAGGGCGGCGACCATGGGGCGGTAGCCGAGCCTGGGCAGTTTTTCCGCCAACTCATCGGGGCTGAGCACTGCCGCATAGGCCTGGAGCGCCGTCTCATCCAATTCGGCGGTTTCAAGGTAGTCGGCCAGTGCCTCGAAACTGGCCTGGCCAGCCGGCAGTGTCTGGCCGGCGTGTTGATAGCGCTGTTCGGCCAGTGCGCTCAGGACTCGCGGCCAGTCGTCCGAGGCCGGTGCATCGAGGCGCTCGAGCAGGCCTTCGTAGCTGATGTCTTGCGGTGGCAACGCGGTCTTTGGCAGAACCAGGACGTTGCCTCGGGACAGGTAGGGCAAGCTCCGGCGAACGGCTTGTGGATCGTCCAGATGAATGAACCGGGCCCGGTTTTCCTCCAGGTAGTGAAAGCGCTGCGCGTCGTCGTGGGCGGCCCGCCACCAGGTTTGCTCATGGGCTTCGCTGAACGGCGGTTCGTCATTGATATCCTTGCGCCGGGCATAGTGGACGGTCACGTCATGGATCAATCCCCCGTAGGAGTCCCAGGCCAGGTTGATGTGGTGCTGACAGCGCGGGTCGTCGGGTTGGCGTTCGTAGGTGTAGGCGATCGACTCCAACTCCAGCGGCTGCATCCTGCAATAGGGCTGGTGCTCGTCGCGCAGTTGCAACAGGCGCACGGCGTATCGGGATTGCTGCACCGAATAGGGCCGGGCTTGCAGCGGGTCATCGTCGGGGCCGAATACCTCCACCCGTAGCGGACTGCCTGCCAATGCGTAGGCCATGTCGTGCAGGGTCTCGTCATTGGCATCGCTGATGATTTCGTCCTTAGCGTCAGTTTTGGCAGCCAGCAGCAGGGCGCTGCCCAAGGGCACCGCCGCGTTGTCCGAAGGGTCGTAATCGAGCCCCGGCAGGTCGGGCATGCGCCCGGTGTGAAACCAGCTCTTGCGCAGCACCGGCGCGGTAAAGCCGGCTTGGTGTTGTTCGTCACCGGTGGTTTCGCTGTCGGTTTGCATGACCAGGCCAAAGCCGCGGAACTCGCGTTCCTGGCCGTCGTAAAAGCCCTGTCGGTACTCAAAGAATTGGGTCAGTTGATTGCCGGTGATTTCATCCAACTGGATCTGCCGGACGGACACGGGCATCGGAAACGGCACATGGCTGGCGACCTCCAGGTTCGCGGCCAGCAAGGCCTTTTTCTCATCGAGCCATTCCTGGGCCGAGCTGCGGTAGATCACTTCGCCGGCCGCGCCCATATTGTTGTTCGTGCGGTGCAGCAGGTACGGCTTGGCCTGGACAAAATCGCAGCGCCAATGGTGGGGCTTCATGTGCGGTACGGTCAGCACCAGGCTGGAACAGCCGAGGCCTTGCAAATCGGCGGCGCTGACTTGGCACAGTCGGTCATAACGCACGCCCGGTGGCCAGGGAAGGATCCGTGGGGTGGTCTCGAACCCCATGCCGGTGCGGTTCATGAAGATTTCAGCGTGTTCGTGGGTGAGATAGATCAGGTCGGCGGCGCCGGAACCGTCCAGGTCGGCAAGCAGTACCCGCGAAGCGTCGAAAGATTTGTAGGCGTAGGGGAGGTTTGCGAGGTGAATGCCCGGGTCGAAGCGACCGTGACCGCGATTGGGCCAGCAGACGATTTCGTTGTGGCGAATGCGCACCAGATGTTGCTGGCCTGTGCCCAGCACATCACTGAAGGCCACCAATTCGGTCTGCGCCTGGCTCAACAGGGGCAAGCGATCGTCGGGGGCTGTTTCGACGAAGTGCGTGACATCCTGGCCCGCTGCGAAACCTTCCTCTCGACGGTTGGCATACAACCGCACGCTGCGTGGGCCGATCAAGGCCAGGTCGGACAAGCCACCGCCCATCAGGTCGGCCAGTTGGCTTTGCGGATGAAAGAACTCCACGGGGAAGGCGCCGAAGGCGACGAACGTCGACCAGTGGCGATCCGGGGTGAGGGTGAAAAAGCCACTGACGCCGGGTTGTGCGATCACCCAATCCAGCCGGCCATCGCCGGTGAGGTCCATCAGTGACTGGCGCACCGGCTTGCGGCTGTCCATCACCGGTATGGCATCCAGGCGTTTCCAAGTGTCGTAGCTCACTTCATCAGCGGTTTGCGCCGTTTGCGCGCGCAGCGGCTCGCGATAGTACCAAGCCTTGTCGCTGCGATAGAGCACGCCGGGGATACCCTCGCCATACAGGTCAACCAACTGATATTGCTGGCCGTCGTTGAGGCCAGGCATGGCATCGAATGGCTGATACTCGGTGGCTTCGGTGGAAAATGCCGAATAGCTGAACGCCACCGGTGGGCGCGACTCGATTCGGCCCTGCTGGTCGTAGCCTTGCTGGTGCGCAGCGCACAGCAGGCTGTAGCCCAGGTCCGTGGTGTGGTACTCAAATAGCAGCCGCTGCACCAGCAGCGGTGCGCTCCCCAGCTCGGCGAACTGGTGGAACATCAGCACTTGCCGGCACAGGCGCAGGTTGCCCAGCAGGAAGCCATAGCCGTAGGTGGCAAAAGGATCACTGCGCACGGGCCACTCGCCCGTCGGCTCGTACGTGGGAATGTCCGTCAGCCCGGTGTCGCGCTCGCCATAATCGAAGATCAGGTCGAAGTGCCAGCGAGCTTGCCGGAGCGCTGTCGGTGCCCAGTGATAAAGGTGAGCGTTCGCCTCGGCATTGCCATAGCGCACTCGGCTCAGGTAGCACTGCGCGCGAAAGTCGCGGGGCGTATCGGCGGGCATGCCAGCATGATCTTCGCCAGCGTACTCATAAAGGATATGTTCGCCATGGGCATTGAGGCTTTCTTCCAGCAGCCACTCGCCGACACGCAGCGCGTCTTCGAGGTCGGTGCTGCGTGAGGAGGCGTTGAAACCGTACAAGTGCAGGCTGCCGTCGGCCCCGTGAATCAACCAGAATCCTGGGTGGTCTTCGGCTGAACGCCAATGTTCAATCCGTTCGAAGGTGCCCTCGATGCGTGGGAAATAGCGCGCCACCTGATAGACCGTACCCAGTTCCAGGCCTTGATAGGTGTCCACCGGTCGGCGAATGATCTGTGCGTCATCGTCGCGCTCCGGCATCCAGACGGTGCCGTCCGGGCCGAGCATGACATCGTCATCGGTGTAGGCCGGGACCCCTTTGCTTGTCCGCCGTGCCACGCAGCCCAGCGACAGTACCCAGCCGATCCCGAACAAGCTGTTGCCCACGCTGCTGCCGTAACCGAGCTGCAGGGCCGGGGCGAAACCGCGCCCTGGAGAGATCGGCAGTGGCAAATCGTAAAACGCCTTGCCGGTGGAGCCCACTTCGCCCCAGCCGCTGCCGATGCTCTGAATGGCACCGCCGCCCTTCGGCAGTGAAGGAGGGGTGATGCTCAAGCGGTCCGGTTGGTCCATCGCCAGGCTCTGTGCGGGTGTGCAGAGCGCTAATGTTGCGCGGATCAGGGGCTCTCCAGCCACTGTCAGAGTTGACAGTCTTCTAGCCATCAATGGAATAAGAAAATGGTGCGGGAGGTATATCCCCCCCCGCGCGAGCGCCGTTTACCTGCAGCCGGGGCTCAACCTTTCATTGTTCATCCACGTTGACCCAACGCTGCTCCCGCGCCGCCAGGCGAATCGCAGCCGCCAGGCGTTCCACCGCCCAGGCCTCTTCGAAGTCCGTGCCGTGGCCTGCTTCGCCGGCCAGGGCCATGAGCAGTTCCTGCACCTCCAGCGTTTTCAGTTCGTTGTAGCCCAACTGGTGCCCGGCGGCCGGACTGAAGGCGGCGTAGCCGGGGAGGTCCGGGCCGGCCAGCAGGCGCTGGAACCCGGTTTCGCCGGCGCGGCACAGGCGCAGTTCATTGAGCCGTTCCTGATCGAACGCCAAGGTGCCCAGGGTGCCGCTGATCTCGAAGGCCAGGTGGTTCTTGTAGCCGTGCTTGAGCCAACTGCTGCTCACCGTGCCACGTGCGCCATTGGCGAAGCGCAGCAGCGCGTGCACATGGTCGTCCACCGCGATGGTGCGCTGTTCGCGATTGCCAGCGCTGGCGGGGCGCTGGGTGTGCACGGTCTGGCTGACGGCACACACCGCCTCGACATCGCCCAGCAGGTGCCGGGCCATCGCCAGCAAATGGCTGCCCAGGTCCGCCAGGGCACCGCCGGCGTGGGCCGCTTCGCAGCGCCATGACCAGGGGGAGGCCGGGTTGGCCATGAAGTCTTCGCTGAACTCGCCCTGGAAACTGACGATCGAGCCCAGCTCCCCGCGCTGGATGATCTCCCGCGCCAACTGGATGATCGGGTTGTGCTGGTAGTTGTAGCCGACCCGGGTGACCACGCCCGCCGCCTTGGCCGCCTGGCGCATCTGGTCGGCCTGGTCGAGGGACACGGCCAGGGGCTTCTCGCAATACACCGGTTTGCCCGCCGCCAGCGCCGCCATGGCCATGGGGAAGTGCAAATGGTTGGGAGTGGTGATGGCGACCAGATTGACCTTGGGGTCTTCGATCAACCGTTGCCAGTCAGTGTGGGCCGTCTCGAAGCCCCAGCTCTGCGCGCATTGCCGGGCGCGCTGCGGGTCGGCGTCGGCCAGGGCCGCCAGTGTCAGGGGGTGGGGAAGGTCAAAGACCGCCTTGGCCTGGTGGAACGCCAAGGCATGGGCACGGCCCATGAAGCCGGTGCCAATCAGACCGATGCCGATTTCGCGCATGAGAAGAGCCCTTTGAGTTGTTATTGTCAGAGGGCTCTTTATGGAATAAATATTCGCTAATTGCAAATATTGGAATAAATATTCATTTGCGCGGTGGAAAAAACCCGGTGGGGAGCAGGCTTGCCCGCGAAGAGGCCGGGCCTGTCCAGCATCTTCATCGACTGATCCACCGCTTTCGCGGGCAAGCCCGCTCCCACAAGGGATCTACGGTGAACACCCATCCTGTGGCCGCCAAGGATCAACCTGTGGGAGCGGGCTTGCCCGCGAAGAGGCCGAGCCTGTCCAGCATCTTCATCGACTGATCCACCGCTTTCGCGGGCAAGCCCGCTCCCACATTTGGGACATGCAGTATCAGGAAAGAAACCCGCCATCCACATTCAGTGCCACGCCTGTGGTGTAGCTCGACGCGTCGCTGGCCAGGTACAGCACCGTGCCAGCCATTTCGCTTGGGTCGGCCACGCGCTTGAGCGGGATCTGGGCCAGGGCGGTCTTGAGGATGGTGTCGTTCTTGACCAGCGCCGAGGCGAACTTGGTGTCGGTCAGGCCCGGTAGCAGGGCATTGCAGCGGATGCCGAACTGCGCGCATTCCTTGGCGAAGACCTTGGTCATGTTGATCACCGCCGCCTTGGTCACCGAATAGATGCCCTGGAAGATCCCTGGCGAGATGCCGTTGATCGACGCCACGTTGATGATGCTGCCGCCGCCGTTCTCGCGCATCAACTTGCCGGCTTCCACCGACATGAAGAAGTAGCCGCGGATGTTCACGTCCACGGTTTTCTGGAAGGCGCCCAGGTCCGTGTCCAGGACGTTGCAGAACTGCGGGTTGGTGGCGGCGTTGTTGACCAGGATGTCCAGGCGCCCGAACTGCTCGCGGATGCCCGCGAAGACCTGGCTGATCTGTTCCATTTCACCGATGTGGCAAGCGATGGCGGTGGCCTTGCCGCCCGCGGCGACGATGGCGTCGGCCACCTGCTGGCAGCCGTCGAGCTTGCGGCTGGACACGATCACGTGGGCGCCTTGCTGGGCCAGCAACTTGGCGATGGCCTCGCCGATGCCGCGACTGGCACCGGAAACGAAAGCGATTTTACCGTCGAGGTCGAACAACTGAGTCTTGGACATGCGGTTTCCCTTGTTATAGGTGCGCTCAGAGCGTGGATTTGCGGATGACCTGCAGACTCATCTGCTCCAGCAGCTTGTTCATCTGAACGAACTGCGCGAAGCGTTTGTCCTGGGTCTGGCCGTGGTAGAAGCGGTAGTAGATCTGCTGGACGATACCGGCCAGGCGGAACAGGCCGTAGGTGTAGTAGAAGTCGAAGTTGTCGATGCGAATGCCGGCGCGTTCGGCGTAGTAGTCGACGAACTCGCGGCGGGTCAGCATGCCGGGCGCGTGGCTGGGCTGGCGCCGCATCAGTTGCACCGGCGCCGGGTCGTCGGCCTCGATCCAGTAGGCGAGGCTGTTGCCCAGGTCCATCAGCGGATCACCCAGGGTGGTCAGTTCCCAGTCGAGCACGCCGATGATCTGCATCGGGTTCTCGGGGTCCAGGATGACGTTGTCGAAGCGGTAGTCGTTGTGCACGATGCTGGACGTCGGGTGGTCGGCGGGCATCTTGTCGTTGAGCCAGTCCTTGACGGCCTGCCATTGCGGCGCGTCGGGGGTCAGGGCTTTTTCGTAGCGTTCGCTCCAGCCACGGATCTGCCGGGCCACGTAGCCTTCGGGCTTGCCCAGGTCCGCCAGGCCGCAGGCGTTGTAGTCGACCCGGTGCAGTTCCACCAGCCGGTCGATGAAGCTCTTGCACAGCGCTTCGGTGCGGGCGGCGTCGAAACCCAGTTCCGGCGGCAGGTCGGAGCGCAGGATGATGCCCTTGACCCGTTCCATCACATAGAACTCGGCGCCGATCACCGACTCGTCGGTGCAGTGCACGTAGGCTTTCGGGCAGTACGGGAAGCCCTCGCGCAACTGGTTGAGGATGCGGAATTCGCGGCCCATGTCGTGGGCGGACTTGGCCTTGTGGCCGAACGGCGGGCGCCGCAGGACGAACTCCTGTTCGGGGTACTCCAGCAGGTAGGTCAGGTTCGACGCGCCACCGGGGAACTGGCTGATCCGTGGCAAGCCGGTGAGGCCCGGAATGTGGGCCTTGAGGTACGGGTCGATCAGACTGGCATCGAGTTCTTCACCGTCGCGCACGCGGGTGGACTGATCAGTAAACGCCATGCTTATCCCTTCTGCTTATTTTGGAGGCCATCGATCATTGGCTAATCTAATGGCGCGTGGGAGGCGTCACAAGCACGCCAGGGTCTTATAGGTTAGCGTGTTGCTGGATAATCAGCGGGCCTGATGCGTCCAGGTGAGCTATGGTTTCGGGGTCGCTTCAAGGAGTCGCCGCGATGGGATGCCCGCAGGTCTGCAGCACCGCCACCTTGCAATGCAGCTTCGGCGCCGCGCCAGCGGTGCTCAACGTATTGCCGGTCAACCGAATGCTGACTGGCGGGATGCCGGCAGCGAACATCATGGATCACATTCCGTTGGTGAACGTCACCACGTTCGGCATGTGCATGAGCCTGGCCAACCCCACCGTCGCCGCCGCCACGGCCGCCGCCCTGGGCGTGCTCACCCCCATGCCCTGCATCCCCGCCACCGCCACCCCCTGGATCCCGGGCGGCCCACCGACCCTGTTGCTGGGCAACATGCCGGCCATCGGTGCCAACAGCACCCTGATGTGCTCCTGGGCCGGGGTCATCAAGATTGTCGTGCCGGGGCAGGTGCAGATGTTGATTCCCTGACTGGCTGGGTTGGCAGCTATCGGTGGTCTCCTGCGCAGGTGTGAGCAATGGCTGCGTACACCCCAAATCCCTGTGGGAGCGGGCTTGCCCGCGAAAGCGGCGTGTCTGCCATGAAGATGCTGAATGTGCCGCCCTCTTCGCGGGCAAGCCCGCTCCCACAGGGGGAGGGGCTTCAAGCCTGCGCCGGGTCGTTCCAGCGCCGCAGCCACCAGCGCAGCCGGGAGATCGGTTTGCCTTCGGCATCCAGCGGGCGGCCGTCTTCGGCGTAGGCGTGGGCCGGCTCCATCAGTTGGCCATTGAGGTAACGGGCTTCGACGGCGGGGTTGCCGTTGGCGTGCAGGCGACGGTAACGGCCGTCGCGTACGCCGTCGCGATAGAACTCGGCCTCGGCCAGTTGCCCGTCAGGGAAGTAGTTATTGGCTTCGCCGTGGAGCAAGCCGGCGCGGTAGGTGGCCTGGCGCTGCAAACCGCCTTCGGCCGCATAAAAACTCGCCACACCCTGCAGCTTGCCGTTGACGAAGGGCAGCACCGCCGAAACCTTGCCGTTGGGGTGATACAACGTACTGGTGCCTTGTAGTTCACCGCGGTGGTAGTTGAGTTTCGCCTGGGGGCGGCGGGCTTCTTCGATGTGCAGTGGGCCGTCGAGCCGGCCCTCGATCAACTGGCCGTTCAGTTGACTGTCGCCACGTTCCACGTCGAGTGTTTTCGAGGCCATCGATGCGCTCCCCTCAGTTGACTTTCACCAGGCCGCCTTTGATGGTCAGCATGCCACCGCCGTCCACGGTCTGTTCGGCGGCGGCCTTATTCACCAGGCTGATGCCGGCGTCGTTGGTCAGGGTGGTGCCGGCCTTGTTTTCCAGTGAAGTGCCGGCCTGGTTGCTCAAGGCCGTGCCGGCCTTCTGGCTGATGGACGTACTGGCCTGGGCCGCCAGGTCGGCGCCGCTCTTGATCGCGAAGCTGCCGCCGCTTTGCAGGGTCAGGGTGCCGCTGACCTTGATCGTCAGGTTGCCGTCCACCGTGAGGTCGTAGTTGCCGGTGACCTTGTGCGCGTAGTTGCCGCCGGTGCTGTGGGTCTGGTCCGAGCCCACGGTCACGCTGCGGGTGTCCTTCACGTCGAGGCTGTCGCTGCCGGTCTGGATCGTCACGCTGCGTTTGCCTTTTTCCAGAGTGACGGTCTCGTCGCCGTCCTTGACCGTGCGGGTGCGGGCGTTCTGCACCGTGAGGGTTTCATCGTGGCCAACGGTGGCGGTGGTGTCGTTGAGCACGTTGATGTTGAAGTCCTTCTGGGCCTGGAGGAACACTTCTTCGGCGTCCTTCTTGTCCTCGAAGCGCAACTCGTTGAAACCGCCGCCGCCCTTGGACGATTGGGTCTTGATCCCGGATTGGGTCTGGTTTGCCGGCAGCGCATAGGGCAAGGCGTTGTCGCCGTTATAGACGCAGCCGGTCACCAGCGGACGGTCCGGGTCGCCGTCGATGAACGTGACGATGACCTCCTGGCCGATGCGCGGTACGAACTGCATGCCGAACCCCTTGCCGCTCCAGGGCAGGACCACGCGTACCCAGCAGGAGGAGGTTTCATCGTTCTTGCCGGTGCGATCCCAGGGAAACTGCAACTTGATCCGCCCGTATTCATCGGTCCAGATTTCCTCGCCGGCCTTGCCCACCACCACCGCGGTCTGGGGGTGCATGAGCGGTTTTGGCGTCAGGCGGGCCGGTCGGTAGGCCGTGGCCTTGGGAATCGCCTCGAACCGATTGTGGTAGCTGTCGTGGCTGGCCTCGTGGCTGACCGAGGTCACCACCCAGTCGATGTTCAGCGCCGGGTCTTCATGCCCGGCCAGGGTGAACCAGTACCCCGGCACCAGCCAGCGGCAGTCGCTTTCGCCGACAAACCGCTGCGCCTGGCTGCGCAGGCCGTCGATTCGCTGCTTGGTCAGTGCGTCGCCCTGGGCCTTGGCGGTGTAGCCGCCCGGATGCTCGTACATCGAACTCGGCCCGGCCACGGCTTCGGCCTGGCTGTAGAGCGATGTGGTGGGGGTGGTGAATTCGTAGTCGGTCGCCTGGTAGACCCCGGCCACCGCTTGCAGGGACACGTGCCCGGCCCGGATGCCATGCAGTTCGCGGTCGCCAATTTTCTGCCCGAGGTAGTTCACCGTCGGTCCGTTAGGGATCGGCGCGAAGGCGTCATTGTTGTCGGCCAGTACCAGCGTGTGCGTGCCTTGCGCGTGGGTGAAGAACCAGAAGATCCCGTCCTCTTCCAGCAGGCGCGAGACAAAGGCCAGGTCGGTTTCGCCGTACTGCACGCAATACTCGCGGGGGCTGTAGCTGCCGGTGAGCTCGAGCTTGAAGTCGGTAAAGCCGTGGGCTTTGAAAATCGTCGTGACGATGTCCGATGTCGCGAGGTTCTGGAACACCCGATTGTTGCTGGCCAGCCCCAACCACCAGAGCCAGGGCCTGAGCAGCAGTTGATAGCGCTCGGCGGTGGCGTCGGCGGGCAACTGGCGGATTTCGGCCACCAGCAGGTCCAGCGGGCGCAGCAGCGCGTCCTTGTGCAGGGTCGTGGTGACGTGGCTACCGATGGCCGTGGTGAGGGTCAATGGGGCGCCGTCGTTGAGGCCGTTGAGGACGTGCGAACCCAGTGCGTTGAGACGCTCTTCGCCGGACAGCGAGTCCGGGTACAGTGCGGCCAGCGTCGCGGCAGTGAGGGAAAGGGTGGTGTTGCTGTCGGTGGAGCGGGGCATGCGCTCAGCCTCTGACATCGAACAGGATGGGGCGGTGATCGGGGCCGGACATATCGAACACGTGGGCGAGCCCCGTGATGTCGACCGGCGTGACAGCGACATCCACGGAGGCCAGCACCCAGTCGAGGATGCCGCCCTTGCTTTGGGTTTGTTGGCCGCCCCAGCACTCATAAGCCAGCCCGGCGGTGTCGAGTTCTCCCACCTTTTGGTAATCCAGGTTCAGATCGCCGGTCGCCACCCACTTGCCGCCCAAGGCGGTGCAGGACTTGAGCTGGCTTTTGGTCACACCGTTCTGTCCCGACTTGAAATGGGCAAGAAATACGTAGCCGGTGTAGCCCTTCACGCCGTGGGCTTCGACGGCAATCAGGTCCCTGTTCAAGGTGAAGAGGCTGCCCTGGCTGACCACCTGCAACCTCTCGAAGCTTTTGACCAGGACGATGTAGGCATTCGAATGACCGCCGGTGAAGGAATAGACGCTGTAGTTTTTGTAAATGGCAGCCAGGTTCGAACGGTAGTTATCGATCTGCGCCGAATGTATTTCACACAGGAAAACGATGTCCGCGTCCCAGTAATTGCTGGAGCAGCAGTTGTGAAGAAAGATATCCACCTGCGTCTGCTTTTCCAGCGTGGAGGACTTGCCGTTTTTTTCCACGTTGAAACTGCCAATTCTCATAAGGCCACCCCCTGCGCTGCATCGGCGTTGCGTTTATTCCAACGCCCACTGCGCCAACTTCCCCGTCACCTGCGTCATCAGCACATTCTCGATATCCCGCGCGCCGGCTGCGCTGCATTTGGCGAGCACGGCCTTGACGATGCCGGGGTCGAACTCGAACGGCTTGCCCGTTGCCGCCTTGTAGCGTGCACGCAGTTTTTCCAACTTCGCCAACACGATCCCCTCCAGCGTTGCCTCATCCAGCGGCCGGTACGCCACCACCGTCATGCGCGCCAGGAAGGCCGGACGAAACGCTTGCAACAACACCTTGCGCAAGGCTTCGTTGAAGGCATCGCTGCCCAGTTGTGCAGCCGGGGTGTCCAGCAGCAATTCGGCACCGACGTTGCTGGTGGCAAGCATCACCGTGTTCTTGAAGTCCACCACCAGGCCGGTGCCGTCCTCCATCAGGCCCTTGTCGAAGACGTTGTAGAACGCTTCGAGTACATCGGGGTGAGCTTTCTCGATTTCGTCCAGCAGCACCACCGAATAGGGTTTGCGCCGCACCGCTTCGGTGAGCACGCCACCGCTGCCGTAGCCGACGTAGCCGGGCGGGGCGCCTTTGAGCTGGCTGACGGTGTGGGCTTCCTGGTATTCCGAAAGGTTGATGCTGATCAGGTTGCGTTCGCCGCCGTACAAGGCATCGGCCAGGGCGTAGGCGGTTTCGGTCTTGCCCACGCCGGTGGGGCCCACCAGCAGGAACACCCCGACCGGTTTTTGCGGGTCGGTGAGACCGGCGCGGTAGGCTTGCAGGCGTTGGGCGATGGTGTCGAGCGCCGGGCCCTGGCCCATCACCCGTTGCCCCATGCGCTGGCCCAGGGTGCGCACGGCGTGGGCCTCGTCGGCGAGCATCTTGCCCACCGGGATGCCGGTCCAGCCGGCGATCACGGCGGCGACGGTCTTGCTGTCCACCTGTTCGGGCACCAGGGGATCGTCCTGGCGAATGGCATCGAGGCCGGCTTCCAGGCGCAGCAGTTCGGCGCCCAGGTGATCGATGCGGTTATCGACTTCGGTGTCGGGTTTTTCAGCATCGGCCCGTTCGCTCAGGGCCAGCAGTTCGCGCCGGGTGTCGAGCAGCTCGCGCACGGCTTCGCGTTCTTCGCCCCAGCGGGTTTCCAGCTCACGGATGGCCTGCACGTTGCTGGCCGATTCGCTTTCCAGCAGGGTGATGCGTTCGCGGTGATCCAGGCCGGTGGCCTGCTCGCGTCGCAGGCGCTCGACTTCATCCTTGAGGCTGTTCTGGCGGTGCCGCAGGCTTTCCAGCGGCGGCGGTACGTCGTGCTGGCCGAGGGCGACCCGGGCGCAGGCGGTGTCGAGCACGCTGATGGCCTTGTCCGGCAACTGGCGTCCGGAGATGTAGCGATGAGACAGCTTCACGGCTTCGTGGATGGCCGCGTCCAACACCTGCACGCCGTGGTGTTGTTCCAGTTTGGTGGCGACGCCACGGAGCATTTCCACGGCGGTGGGTTCGTCCGGTTCTTCGACCTGCACCAGCTGGAAGCGGCGGGTCAGGGCCGGGTCTTTCTCGAAGTATTTCTTGTACTCCAGCCAGGTGGTGGCGGCCAGGGTACGCAGTTCGCCCCGGGCCAGGGCCGGCTTGAGCAGGTTGGCGGCATCGCTGCCACCTTCGGCACCGCCGGCACCGATCAACGTGTGGGCTTCGTCGATGAACAGGATGATGGGTTTTTCGGCGCTGCGTACCGCGTCGATCACACCCTTGAGGCGTTGCTCGAATTCACCCTTGACGCCCGCGCCGGCCTGCAACAGGCCCAGGTCGAGCACCCTCAGCGTCACCTCTTGCAATGACGGCGGCACATCTGCGGCGGCGATGCGCAGGGCCAGGCCTTCCACCACGGCGGTCTTGCCGACGCCTGGGGCGCCCACCAGGATCGGGTTGTTCTGTCGACGCCTGAGCAGAATGTCGATGCATTGGCGGATCTCGCCGTCGCGTCCGACGATCGGGTCGATGCGGCCTTCCCGGGCGTCGGCGGTGAGGTCCTGGGTGTACTGGTCGAGTACCGGGTCCTGCTTCTGCGGTGCCTCGCCAGGCTTGGCGGCGCGTACGCCGCCGGTATGCTCGCGGGAGCTTTCGGTCCACTCCAGCAGGTGGGTGCGCAGGGCGTCCCGGGGGATGCGCAGCAGCGATGAGGCACTGTTGAGCAGCAGGCCGCGGCGCTCGTCGCGATCGAGCAGGGCCAGCAACAACAGCCCGGAGCGGATGCTGTCCAGGCCCAACACGCTGGCCTGCACCACGGCATCCTCCAGCAGGCCGATGGTCTGCGCCGACAGGGCGGGGGTGCGAGTGCTGCCGGACTTGAACAGGTCCAGGGCGCGGTTGGTTTCGGCCGCCACGGCGTCGCGTTCCAGGCCGAAGCGCGGCAGCAGGCAGGCGAAGTCGCCCCCTTCGATGTCCAGCAGCTCCAGCAACAGGTGTTCGATCTCGACGTAATGATGGCCGCGTTGCAGGCAGCGTTGCGCGGCCCGTTCCAAGGCGCGGCGGTTGTCCGGGTTGAGGCGTCCGATCAGGCTGGCCAGTTCCATTTCAGGCGATCTCCGGCTGACGAAGGCGGGTTTCGATGCGTTGCACGGCCAGGCTCGGCTGGCGTTGCAGGCCGCCGTTCCAATTCAGGCGCGGCGCCGTCGGGTGGCCGAGTTGCAATGGCCCCGCGCCACGGACCAGCAGCACCAGTGTGCAATCCAGGTCTGGGCCGAAATACAAGGCATAGAGACTGGCGAGCAGCGGATGGACGTCGCCGTCGGGCAGTAACCCGTTGGCTTGAGCGGTGTTCAGTGGGCCCAGGGTCAGGCGCACGCCGGCATGCTCGTCCCAGACCCGGGTCCCGGCCACCGCCGTGCGGCCCAGGCACAGGTTGCGTCCTCCGGCCTGCAAGCGGCTGCGGCTGGCCGGCGGGATTTCCCGCCATCCTCCGGCATAGCCGGTCAGTTCCACCGGCAGGCCGAATTGCTCACGGACAATGGCCGCGAAGCCGGCCAGGGAACGACGGCCGTCGGCGTACAGCGCGGTGCAGGCGAGCACGGCGCAATCGGGAGCGGCCTGGCGCTCCTGCAGGGCCTTGGGCAGCAGGCCGGTCAGCGCCCGCAACTGCGCCTGTACGGCCGAAGCTCCAGGGGCGGTAAAGCCCAGTGCAATGCGGTGCTTGCGCATCACCTTGTACAGCAGGCTGAGCAGGCGATGCTGGAACAGGTCGAGAAATTCCGCTGGGGCGTGGTCCCGCGCCCGTGCCCGTTGCTGCAGCCATTCCTGGTAGGCGTAGGGCAGCGGACCGTCCGGGCCGCCGAGGCCGAAGATCGGTGTGGTCAACGTCGGTGGTGAGTCGGCGTCCTGCTCCAGGCGCTCGACTTCGCTGGCGGCGAACACGGGCGTCAGCGGCCCGCGCAGGCGCAGCGCCTCGGCGTGCGGGGCAGTGCCGCTGCCGAGGGTTTCGGCCTGGGGATGCTCGCGTTCCAGCACCAATAGCGCCTGGAGCCATTCGAAGCGTTGTGGGTCGCGTCGCAGGCGTTGGCTCAGGTTCAGAGCGTCAGGGGCTTGCCGGCTTGGGGTTGCCATGTCTTCACCTCCTTGTCGGACTGGACCAGCACCGTGCGCACGAAGCGGTTGGCGGTGGCGTAGAGGGAAAAGAACTGCGCCAGCACCCCGGAGAACAGCACGGCGCTGCTGCCGACGAAATGCTGCGGGTCCAGTTGCAGGCGCACCTCCAGGCCATTGCGCCAACCGCGCCAAGCGTCCTGGCCGACATGGGCGATGACCCGTTCGCAGCCCAACCCCAGCACGCCGTCGATCTGGCGCCGGGCGTTGGCCTCGTCGCGCAGGTTATGCAGTTCGAGGATTTCACGCAGGGCATCGAGCGCCTGCGGGCCTTCCACCAGGGACAAATGGTTGAGGGTCAATTGCGACACCAGCCGCCAGCGCGATTCGCCGTCCAGCCGTGGCAGGCTCTGGGGGCTGGGTGGGTTGCGCAGGCGGGCCCAGGCCACCGGGCCCGGGCGCTCGAAGCCCAGCGGGGTGCCGGCGGGCAAGCTTTGGGCCAGGTGTCGGTTGGTGCAGAGTAATTCGGCGGTGAGGCTGTAGTCGCGGGTCTCGGCCAGTGGGTCGAACCGGGTGTCCACCAGGCTGACCATCAGGTCGGTGCCCAGCCGGTTCGGGCTCATGCCGCTGACCCGCCGCGCATGCCAGTAGCACGACGGCTCATTGCCGTGCTGGCTGCCGTAATAGGCCGGCACCGTGCGCACACCCTGGCTGGAGCTGGCGCGCATGCCACGGATGCTGTGGATCTCGACGCTGTTTTCCCGGTGACTGTCGGCCACCAGGCGGTATTCACTGCGAGTGCCGTCCGGGCGCAGCGGTTCCGAAGTCCTGGGGAACAGGTTGATCACCGGGGTGCAGCCCAGCGCGATGTCGCTGGCCTGGAGCGGCAGGCGGCTGGCCGGAGCGCGGTCGAACACGATGTAGAGGTACAGGGAGGCGACGTCGCTGTTCGCGCCGGCCAGTGGCAAGTCGAAGAAGCCGAATTTGTCGGGGAAGGCAAAGTACTCGGCCAGCAGACGCATGCCCGGGTGCACGCCGTCCTCGTCCGGCAGCAAGGCCTGGTCGCTGCCGAAACCGACAATTTGCGGCAGGCCGGCCAATGGCTCCGGCACGCTGCCGGGTGGCCCGGCGAGGACCTTGATAGCGTGGGCGCCCAACAGGTCATAGAGCCAGGCATTGATGATCGGCGAGGCGGCCAGGTGCACCCGCAAGTGCTCGATCCCCAGTGTCGACCACTGGCTTTCACCCAGGCAACGCAGGTTCAGGCGCAAGGCCGACCGGGCCTGGACCACCCCGGTCAGCGCCTGGGCCTCGTCGCTGCCCAGTAGCAGCGCCTCGCTGATTTCCAGCGGCCACAGGTGCACGGCGGCGGTGGTGCGAAAGTGAATGCTCTGGCCCTTGTCAGTGGTGACGAACAACGGCGTGTCGCGGGGCAGGGGGTAGCCCTCGTCGAGGTTACCCTTGCTCGGGTCGGGTTCGAACTGGACGATGGCACACGATGGCAACGGGCGCATGGCCAACGGGTAGAGCTGTTCGAGCAGGGCGTCGCTGAACTCGGCGTAATCGTCGTCCAGCCGACGTTGCAGGCGCGCCGCCAATAACGCGAAACCCTCCAGCAGGCGCTCGACGTGGGGGTCCGGGCATTCGCCGGGGGACAACTCCAGGCGCCGGGCGACCTTGGGGTAGCGTTCGGCGAACAGGCTCCCGGCGTGACGCAGCCAGGTCAGTTCGCGCTGATAATAGTCCAGCAGTTGCGGGTCAATCGAGTCGCTCATGGCGCACCTCAAGGCCGTCGTCGGCGGGCTCGATCACAAAGGCCACCGGCCAGGCGTGGGGGGCGCCGCGTAGTTCGCCCAGCAGCCGGATGCACAACTGTTGTGGCTGACCGGGCACCGGGCAGACCTGTACCTCGCCCAGGCGCAGGCGAGGTTCGAAGTGGCTGACCGCCTGGCGGATCTCCCGGGTCAGTTGGCGCCGGTCATCGCTGCGTTGCTGCTGCAGCGCGGTCCAGTCGGCAATGCCGTAGTCGAGGATGCTCGGCGGCTCGGTCAGTGCCCGTGGCCCGCGCCGGGTGTTGAACAGCCGCGACAGTTCGGTGTGGACCGAGTCCTGCAACGCCTGGCGATCGAACGCCCGACCCGTGTCGTCCGCCGGGCTGGCCAGGCGTTCGAACAGCGGCGGACGAAACCCGAAGCCGGCCATGGCGCAGCCTCCTTACTTGGTCATTTTGTTGGCCGCCAGGTCCCAGGTCGTGCCCGCCGTACCTTCCTTGGTGCCGTCGTCTTTCTGGGCGGTGAGCTCCCATTTGATCTTGGTGAAGTTCAGCGACAGGGTTTCCACCGGTTTGCCGCCGGTGCCGCCGCTGACACTGACGTTGGACAGCACGACGTTGGTGAGGGTGTAGACGATGAACGGCATGATCTTGCCGCTGCCCTCGGCGGCGTTGCGGCCGATGGTGATGACGGCCTGGGGGATCGGCTTGCCGGCGCAGCAATACTCGTTGAGCGAGGGCGTGGAGCTGTCGATGAACTTGGTCAGGGTGAACTCACCGATGTGCGGGCGGCCGGAGGTGCGCTCCGAGTTGCTGACGTCATTGGTGACCTGCATGGCCACGTTGTGGCTGTAGGACATGACCTCGATCTTGTCCGTGAAGCCCTCCAGCAGGCTGTCGCCCTTGATGTCGCCGCCGAGGTCGAGAATGATTGCATCCATGGTGTGGGACTCCAGAGAAGGGATATCGATTGATTAGGGCCAAGCACTGAATCTGTGGCGAGGGAGCTTGCTCCCGCTGGGCTACGAAGTAGCCCCAAAAATCTTGGGAGCGCTCCGCACTCCAGCGGGAGCAAGCTCCCTCGCCACAGGTTTCTCTGTCACGGTCCTATGCGTCGTCAGGCCGCAACCGGTGGCGGCAGGGTCGCCACCAGGCGGATCGACGCGGTCAGTTCCTCGAGCTGGAAGTGCGGCCGCAGGAACACCGTGGCCTTGTAGGCGCCCGGCTTGCCGGCCACTTCCGTCACGTCCACCCGCGCCTCGCGCAACGGGTACTGCGCCTTGATCTCCTGCGGCGCGTTGTCGTTGATCAGGACGTAGTCGGCGATCCAGTTGTTGAGGTAGGTCTGCACGTTGTCGCGGGTCATGAAGCTGCCGACCTTGTCGCGCATGATCACCTTCAGATAGTGGGCGAAGCGCGAGGCCGCCAGCACGTACGGCAGCATCGCCGAGATGCGCGCGTTGGCGTTGGCTTCATTGGTGTTGTAGAGCTTGGCCTTGTTGGTGGTCTGGCCGCCGAAGAACACCGCCACGTCGCTGTTTTTCTTGTGGCACAGGGAAATGAAACCGAGGTCGTTGAGTTCTTTTTCGCGGCGGTCGGTGATCGCCACTTCGGTCGGGCACTTGAGCGAGAGGTCCCCGGAGCTGGTGCGGAAGGTATGGGCCGGCAGGCCTTCCACCGCGCCACCGCCCTCGGCGCCGCGGATCGCCGCGCACCAGCCGTACTTGGCGAAGGCCTCGGTGATGCGTTGCGACAACGCCCAGGCGGCGTTGCCCCACAGGTACTTGCTGTGGTCGGTGCCGTTGACGTCTTCGACGTAGTTGATGCCTTCCACCGGCAGAGTGTCCGGCCCATAGGGCAGGCGCAACAGGAAGTGCGGCAGCACCAGGGACACATAGCGCGAGTCTTCGCTTTCGCGGAACGAGCGCCACTTGATCAGTTCCTGGCTCTCGAAAATCTTCGACAGGTCACGGGGCACCGCCAGTTCGGTGAAACTGGTCATGTCGAACAACCGGGGGCTGGCGGCGGCAATGAACGGCGCGTGAGCCGCTGCCGCCACGTTCGAGAGTTTTTCCAGCAGGCCGATGTCCTGCGGGTGCCGGCCGAAGGTGTAGTCGCCCACCAGCAGGCTGAACGGGTGCCCGCCGAAGGTGCCGTATTCTTCTTCGTAGATCTTCTTGAACAGCGCGCTCTGGTCGAATTCGACGGCCTTCTCCAGGTCGTTCTGCAGCTCTTTCTGGGTCACGTTGAGCAGGCGCAACTTGAGCCGGGTGCTGGTTTCAGTGTTCTGCACCAACAGGTGCAGGCCGCGCCAGGAGGCTTCGAGTTTCTGCAGCTCGGGATGGTGCAGCACTTCGTTGAGCTGGGCGCTGATCAACTGGTCGATCTGGCTGATGCGGTCATTGATCATCGCCACGGTGTCCTTGTCGATGGCCATGCCTTCGTCGAGGACCTGGGTGGCGAATTCGGCCAGCATGTCGCGGGCATAGTCCTGCTGGCTGTCGTCGTGGGCCATGCGGCCCTCGGCGATGATCTTGTCCAGCAGGGACAGGGTCTGGGTCGTGCTCTCGCTGGTTTGAGCGCTGGATGAAGCAGGCATGGCTTTATCTCCCTTGAATGATGAGCACGATCAGGCCTGTGGTTCGGCGGGGGCCGGGTCATCGTTGGCGGCTACGGCGGGCAGTTCCGGCGGGGCGTCCTGGGGCCGCGCCGACTTGATCTCCTGCAGGCCTTCGGTGTTGGCGATCACGTCGCGCAGCAGCTTGTCCAGGTCGTCGTTGCCATCGAGCTTGGTCAGCAGGTCGCGCAGGCGTTGGCGGGCTTCGAACAAGCGCCGCAGCGGGGTGACCTGTTCCACGACCTTGACCGGGTCGAAGTCGTCGATGTGGCGGAAGTTGAGTTCGATGTTGAGCTTGCTGTCGTCGCCGCTGAGGGTGTTGTTCACCTGGAGCGTGGCACGTGGGGAGATGGAGGCGAGCACCTCGTTGAAATTGTCCCGGTCGATCTCCGTGAAGCGCCGCTCATTGAGCTTGGGCAACGGGTCCAACGGCTTGCCCGAGAGGTCGGCCAGGATGCCGACCACCAGGGGCAATTCCTTTTTCTCGATGGCGTTGCCGATTTCCACGTCATAGGTGATCTGGACGCGGGGAGGACGAACTCGGTCGAGCTTGTGCTGGGTACTTTCTGCCATGGTGGCCGTCTCCGATGCATGTGGGGCGCAATGCATCGGGAGGCCCGCTCATCGCAATCCCTTGCTGATCCACAGGTTGCAAATGAAGGGCAGAAAACCTGTCATTCCCTTGACGAACCTGGCGCATTCGACCGTGCTGGCCGAACTATCCAAGACGCTAGAACAGGTCTATAAAAATGCAAGCAAAAACAATTTTTGACCGCTGAGAAAAGGAAGATTCATTTTGCGTGTGTTTTTTTCCGGATTTTTTTTGAGCCTGGTGCTCACCGGTTGCTCGCTCTTTGCTCCCAGCGTCGACCTGGACAGCCTGACCCTGGACGTCGCTTCCGGGGCCAATGACAACACGCCGATCGCGGTGGATTTCATCGCCGTCGAGGACCCGGACCTGCTCAAGCAGTTGTTGGGGATCACCGCCCGCCAATGGTTTGCCGAACGCGAACAGTTCCAGCGCGACTATCGTCAACGCATGGCGGTCTGGGGACTGGAGCTGGTGCCGGGGCAATTCATCGACCATCAGCCCTTCCCCTTGGAGGGGCGGCGCGCCGCTGGACTTTTGGTCTTCGCCAGCTATAACACTCCCGGAGCCCACCGGCTTCGGTTGGACGACCAGCGCACGGCCTGGCTGAAGTTCGAAAGTCGTGAGATGACACTGGTCAATGACGGCCAGCCCGAGTGACCGCGGGCCGCCCTGGGGGCGGCGACATTGAGATGTCGAAGGGAGTCGTATGAGTCTGTTACCTGACGCGGTGTGCTGGCATGAGGGCATGCAATTGCTGCCCCAGCATTTTCAATTGCAGGGGCTGCGCGCCGAGGCCCTGGCCGCGCATTTCGCCGGTGCCTGCAACCCCTGGTTCTGGGGTGTGAGTCAACTGGACGTCGACCCCTCGGCCCTGAGCGCCGGCCAGGTGCGGCTGCTGCAACTGCAAGGCACCTTGCCGGACGGGTTGGCGGTCAACCTGCAGGCCGGGGTCGGGCCGACCCTGGAGCTGGACATCAACGAGGCGGTCAACAAGACCGACGATGCCACCGTGACCGTGTACCTGGCCGTCAGTCCGCTCTGGCGTGCCGGGCAACTGCTGCCGCTCAAGGGGCGCCTGCAATCGGTGGTCGGCGAGGCATTGCCAGACCTGACCAGCGGCGAGTTTCCCGAGTCGATCACGGTCTGGCGACCCAACCCCAGGCTGTGCACGCAGTTGAGCCGGGCCGACTCGATCTGCCTGCCGCTGCTGCGCATTCGCAAGGAGGGCGGCGGCTTCTGGCGCGTGCCCTACACGCCACCGACGCCGGTCTTGTTGCCGGAATCGCTGTTGGGCCGGCGCATCGTCGGGCTGTGTGCCCGGGCGCGGGAAAAATGCATGTTCCTCGCCGGCCGGTTGCGCCAGGCCCAGGCCGCCGGCAACCAGGACGACGCCCTGGAGATCCGTCGACAATTGACGGCGCTGTGGGCGCGGCTGCCGGAAGTCGAAGGGGCGCTGAACACCCGGGTGGCGACGCCGCAATCGCTTTACGGCGCGCTGTTGGGGTTGGCTGGCGCGTGGTCGGCCCTCGATCCGCTGGCGGGCGTGCCGGCTTTCGCGCCGCTGGATTTCCTCGAATTGCAACGCGGCTACGAGCCGTTGCTCGACTGGCTGGAAACCACCCTGGAGTTGATCCGCGCCGGCTATCGCAGCCTGGCCTTCGAACGTAACGAACAGGTCTTCTCGATCCAGTTGCCCGACGACCAACCGACCCAACGCCTGGTGATCGGCCTGCGCATGCCCAACGGCGCCAGCGAGCAGGCGGCGGGCGAATGGCTGCGTGGCGCGATCATCGCGTCCGCGCCCCACGTGCCGCTGCTGAGCCGACAGCGCATGAGCGGGTTGCCCCACCAGGCCATGAGCCGCAATGAGCAGGTCGCCTACAGCGTCGGCGACGACACCCGTCTGTTTGTGGTGGCCGCCAGCGGGCAATGGTTCGACGGGCAATTGCCGCTGCACATCGTGGCGCCGGCGTCGGCCCAGGCCAGCAGCCCGTGGCAAGTGGTGTTGTTCGTGGCGCAAGCCGGTGAAAGTGCCTGATCGCAAAAGGGGAGTCGTATGCCAGACGGAAGTGGCGGGGCGGTTCGGGGTCTGCACGAGGCGCCGCTGAGCAGCGCTTTTCGCCAGGCCTGGCTGAAGTGGTCCCAGGAATGGCAGGACCTGCCCAAGGAAAGCGACCCCGCCGTCGTGGTCAGCCGCGTGGTGGAGTTTTCCGGGCGCTGCGCCCAGCGCCTGTGGCGAATGGCGTTCGCCACCGTTGGCGACGCCGCGAGCGAGCAGGTCAAGTCGGTGGTCTATGCCTTCGTCGCCCTGGTGGACGAAACCCTGCTGTTCACCCCGTGGCCAGGGCAACTGGCCTGGCAGCAGCATCCGCTCGAATCGCGAATGTATTCCAGTCGCCAGGCCGGCGAGCGCTTGCCCGCGGCGATCAAGAAACTGCTGGATGAGCAGATGCCCGGCACCCGCGACCTGGCCAATGTCTACCTGCAATGTTTGATCCTCGGTTTCCAGGGCCGCCTGCGGGGCGAGCCCGGCCAGGTCCAGCATGAAAAATGGCGGGTGGCGCTGTTCACCTTCGCCTGGCAGCACGAACCGGATTTTGTCGATGTCAGCGAGCGCCTGGCGCTGTCGGCGGCGGCGCCACCGCTGCGGATGCCGGCACAGCAATCGCTGCCGGACGGCTTGCGCCTGGGCCTGGCGATCCTGGCGATGGTGATGTTGCTGACCGGATTGGGGCAGGTGTTCTGGCGCGACATCCGTGGGGCACTCGAACCGGTGCTGCAACTGAACGAGTCGGTGGTCCAGGAGCAGGACTCATGAGCCCCTTGAGCATCGTCGCGCTGGTGGTGCTCGCCATTCTCCTGGTGCTGTTGGTGGTGGCAGCGGTCTGGTGGCTGCGCACCCAGGGCGGGGCGGCGATCCGCAGCTTCTATGGGGCCGTGCGCCACATGGAGCAGGAGCAAGGCGTGCGGGACCGCTACCAGATGCCCTGGCTGATGATGCTCGGCAACGACACTGACGGGGCCCAGCTGTGCGCCCAATGGCGCCTGCAACCGACGGACAAGGCGGCGTGGTTTGGCCGCTGGTGGTCGGATGCCGAGGGCGCGGTGCTGGTGGTGCCCCAGGCGTTGTTCCTGCCTGACGAGGGCATGAACCGGCAGCGCGGCAACTGGTGGCGCCTGCTGGGACTGCTCCTGCGCTTGCGCAGCAAGCGACCCCTGGATGCGGTGATCTGGACCGTGCCGTTCGACCGGCTCGACGACATCGAGCACACCGCCGACTTGAGCCTCAAGGTCCGGCGCAGTTTCATCGACCTGCTGCAGCGTTTCGGCCTGAGCCTGCCGGTGTACGTGGTGATTACCGGGATGCAGGAACTGCCCGGCTTTCAGGAACTGATCAGCGCACTGCCCGCCGAGGCACGGGAATCGACGCTGGGCTGGTCGTCACCCTACCTGCCGGACGCAGCGTGGCAGTCGCAATGGAGCGACCAGGCGCTGGATCAGGTCAACGCCGCGCTGTCGCAATCGATCATCGAGATCGGTGCGCTGTCGGGCCAGTTGAGCAGCGATCTCTATGGGCTGCCGGAGCGCTTCGAAGGCTTGCGCCGAGCCTTGCAGATTCTTCTGGAACCGGTGTTCCAGGGCAATGCCCAGGGCGAGGCGCCGCGTTTGCGTGGTGTGTATTTCACTGCCAGCCAGGCACTGGCCACTGGCGCCGACGCCGTGACCGCCAGCGACAGCGTCCTGCGCCAGACGGTGTTCGCCCGGCAGTTGTGGGCACGGCGGTTGGTGGCCGAGCGCGGCCTGGCCCAGCCGGTGCCACGGCTGCTGCGTCTGCGCCAGCGTTGGCATCGGTTGGCCGGTGCGGTGGCGCTGGTGGTTGGATTGGCCTGGATGGGGGGCATGGTCTGGGTCTGGCAGGACTCGATCGAACAGGCCGAGGAGCTCTCGCAACTGATCCTCAGTACCCACAAGAACCACTGGGTGCTCGACCCGGACAAGCCGCGACTGGAACCGACCCGGCACAATGTGCAGAACTATTGGAACATGCTGGAGAAAGCTCCGCGCTGGCGCTTCGTCTCGGTGGCGTTCCCGACGTCGTGGTTTTCCTCGGTGGACACGCAATTGGAGGAGGGCTTGCGCCTGACGGCCCGACACCATTGGATACTGCCGCTGCGCGACCTGCTGGCGGCGGACCTGGAGCAGCTCAAGGCGATTCGCAACACCGAGCGACGTGGCAACGTGCAAAGTGAAGACCCGGCGCAATGGCAGAGCTACGTGAAGGCCAAGGACCTGGTGGAGCGGGCGGTACGCCTGGAGCAGCACAACCAACTCTTCAACCAGGCGGTGAACAACCCCAAGGCGCCGCTGGATGAACTGGTGCAACTGAGTGACAACGCGTTGTCGCTGAACCTCAACACCGGCACCTTGAGCCGCGCACGTTTCTACAACCGGGTGCTGTTCGACGCCCACAACGATGATTTGAAGGGGCTGGACCTGAACGCCGCGCGACCGGTGGTCTCGGACAATTTCACCGGCCTGATGCAGCGCTGGCTCGATCATTACTTCCTGGCGGACAACTTCGTGCGCCAGGCCGGCTACCTCAAGCTGCACCTGCAACGGCTGGAGGCCGGTGGCGGCAACTCCTTGAGCGAGCTCGAAGACCTGATGGCGCTGATCGACGATCTGCAAACGCTGGTGAGCCTGACCAATGCGGCCTGGGGGCGCGGCAAGGGGCAGGACCTGGTGCCCGGTTACACGCAACTGATGGACAAGGTCGGCCACAGCACGCTGCTTGGGCCCGACATCGAGCAGGACCTGGAGAGCCAGGCGGCGAAATTGCAGCAGAGTTTTCGCGACCAGTGGATTGTCCAGGCCGGTTCCCGGGACAACTTGCTGGTGCAGCAGGGCAGTGGGCTGTTGGTGTTGCAGGATCACGTCACGGCGCTGAACGGCGCGGTCCAAGCCTTGTTCAAACGTGATTTCGTCGCGTTGGCCTTGCAGAAGGCCCCGTCGGACAGCGACACCGATCCAACAGGGCAGGGCAGCGGCAGCGATGACTTCAGCGTGGCCCTGAATTACTTCGCCAGCTACAAGAGCTACACCAACGAGGAACTGTCGCGCATCCCGCCGGTTTACCGCGAGGCCCTGATCCAGGCAGCTGAAGGCGCCGCGGCCCGGGCGATGTGGCTGAGCCTGGATGAGAGCGACGAACAGTTGCCGGGCATGCCCTTCAACGTGCAGACCAGCCAGGCAGTGGCCTTGCAGAAAGCCTTCATGGACGTGCACCGCAGTGATCTGGCGACGCGCTTGCAGCGCTTGCTCAATCGCCGCGCCCTGGCGCAGATCAGGAGCGCCCAGCAGGAGATCGAAGCCCAGCCGCTGTTCAGCCAGCGGGCGGATGTCCAGCGCTGGAACGGGTCGAAGAACTTTGGCCTGCAACTGTACGGCGCCACCGATCCCCAGGACCTGAAGCTGAACCTCAACCAGCAGTTCGCCGCCATGTTGCAGATCGCCGAGCAGCGTATGCCGGCGCTGGAATGGCTGATCGTCCAGCAGGACAACCTGTCGGCCCTGGAGCATGACCAGGTGGCGCGGTTCATGGCCCTCAATGACGAGTTGCTCAAGTACAAGAGCCAGAATCCGGCGAGTTCGGCGGCGCAGTTCGAACAGTTGGTGAGCCGCGACTTCATCGAGATGGACACGGCGTCTTGCGCGCAGATCCTGCAGACCTCCAACCTGTCCGGTGGGCGCGGTGACGTGGCCCAGCGCGCGGTCGCGTTGCAGCAGAGTGCCTTGCAACGTTGCCTGTACCTGCAGCAGGACCAGGCGGCGACTGCCTGGAATGACCTGGCCAACTACTTCAATCAGTACCTGGCCGGACGCTTTCCGTTTTCCCAGGATGTGCGCGCCAGCGACGCCGACCCGGCGCGGGTGCAGCGATTGCTGGAGTTGATCGACAGCCGCTTGCCCCTGGCCCAGGCCGGGCTGACCCTGAGCCAGACCCCGGACCGCCTGGCCGCCGAAGACTTCCTCAACGGTTTGAAACAGGCCGGTACCTGGCTCGGGCCGCTGTTCGTGCGGGACAAGAGTGGCCTTCTCGGCGTAGAGATGGACGTGCGCTGGCGCACCGATCGCGAACAGGAACGCGGCGCCGATCAGGTGATCGCCTGGGGCTTGAGTGCCGGCAACCAGCAGATCAACTACCCGGGCGAGGCCCAGCAGAACCTGCGCTGGATGGTCGGGCAACCTGTCAGCCTGACGCTGCGCTGGGCGCGCAACGGCTACCAGCGTCCGGCCAACGATCCCCTGCAGCCGAACCTGGTGGTGCGCGACCTGGAAGCGGGTTGGCAGTACCAGGGGCCGTGGTCATTGCTGCGCCTGATGCGCTCGCTGGTGTCGGCCCAGCGCCAACCCAACGTTGACTACACCGATTTCCCGTTGACCTTGCAGTTGCCGGTGATTGCCCGCAACCCGACGCAGGCCCCGCAGCCTCAAGGCCTGGCCCAGGATCGTGTCGCCCAGCAAACCCTGATGTTCGTGCGCCTGTCGCTGATGAGCCAGGGCTCGAAGCTGCCGTTGTCGATGCCGCCGCTGCCGACCCGGGCGCCCCGTTCGCCGTTCATGGCGACCTCGTCGACATCGACCATCGCCACCCGTGAGGAAGCCCCATGAGCTTGCCGATCAGCCCATTGCCCGAATTGGTCACGCAACTGCTGGAACCGCTCGACGCCCAGGCGCCCTGTGGCCAGGATCTGCGCTACGAATCGGTGTACGACCGATTGCGCGAGTTGCGCCGCGAGGACGACACCAGCCTGCCTGCCGGTGTCTGGGAGTCGCCGATCAAGCGCGCCCAATGGCCGGAGCTGGAGCGGCTCGCCACCCTGATGCTGCTTGAGCGCAGCAAGGACCTGATGATCAGCGCCTGGCTGGGAGAGGCCTGGCTGCACCTGTCGGGCCTGGAGGGCTTGCCGAGCGGCCTGGCGTTGGTGGCGGGCCTGTGCGAACGCTACCCGGAGCACTTGCACCCCCAGGCCGAGGACGGCGACTGCTCCTGGCGGGTGATGCCGTTGGAGTGGTTGGTACGACGCTACAGTGAGGTGCTGCTGACCCGGGTGCCGTTGCTCAATGGCGATGACCCGACCTACGCCAATTTCTGCCTGCATGACTGGCAACGCCTGCAACGTCAGCAGGTGCTGGGCAATGACAGCAAGAGCGCCAAGGTCGCGGTCGAGACGGCGCGGACCGATCAAAAGAAACTCGACGAACTGATTCGCGGCACGCCGTTGTCGTTCTGGTTGCATCGCCAGAGCAGCCTGATGTTGAGCCTGCAACACCTGCAACGGCTCGAAGCCTGGAGCGATGCCTGCCTGGGTCAATTGGCCCCGAGCTACAAACCCCTGCAGGATGTGATGCAGGCCTGGCTGGCCTTGGTAGAGGAGTTCATTGCGATGCACCCACAACAACCCAGCGTCGCGCCGGCACCCGCTGCGCCGACGGCGGCGACGCCGACCGAGCCGTCACAGGTGGCGCCGGCCCAGGTCTTCCAGGAACCGGCCAACCGCGAAGAAGCCTATCGCCAACTGCTGGTCATTGCCGGTTACCTGGCTCGCACCGAGCCCCACAGTCCAGTGCCCTATTTGATCCGGCGGGGCGTGGAGTGGGGCAACAAACCGTTGAGCGAGCTGCTGGGCGAGTTGATCAGCGCCGACGCTGAATCCCGGCGGCTGTGGACGTTGCTGGGGGTACTGTAAACCCTGTCCTGTGGCGAGGGCGCAAGCGCCTCTACCACGATCAGTTGTAGGGCTCGGGCAGCGGGACCGGGGTCAGCACCGGTTTGCCTGAAAAGAACGCGTCCAGGTTCTGGCCGACCAACTCGACCGTGCCACGGGTCGCTTCCGGTGACAGGCCGGCCACATGGGGAGTCAGGACCACGTTGGGCAGGCTTTTCAGCGCATCCGGCACTTCTGGCTCGTGATCGAACACATCCAGGGCCGCTCCGGCGATCCGCCGGTGTTCAAGGGCGCTGATCAATTCTGCGGTGACAACCACGCTGGCTCGGGCGATGTTCACCAGAAAACCGTTTGGGCCCAGGGCATCGAGGGCCTGCTTGTTGATCAACTGGCGCGTATCCAGGCCGCCGGGCGTGGCGACGACCAGGAAATCCGAAGCCCGTGCCAGTTCCGTCGGCGTGGCGCAGAAGGTATAGGGCACGTCGTTGCGCATCCGGCGATTGTGGTAGCTGACGCTCATGTCGAAGCCGAGGGCGGCCCGTTTGGCAATCGCCATGCCCACGGCGCCCAGCCCGAGCACGCCCAGTCGCTTGCCGGCCAGGGACGGGCGCATGACCTTGGACCACTCGCCCCGGCGCACGCTGGCGTCGGCCCGGGGGATGTCGCGCACCAACGCCAGCAGCAGTGCCATGGCATGGTCGGCCACCGAGGAGGCGTTGACCCCGGCGCCGTTGGTCACCACGATGCCGCGGCTGCGCGCTGCCTGCAGGTCGACCTGCTCGTAGCCGGCGCCGATCACGCAGATGATCTGCAGGTTGGGCAGGGCGGCCATTTCCTCCGCCGTCAAGCCCAGGGGGCCGCGGGTCAGCACCGCGTTGAACCGTTCGCCATGTTCGAAAATCGCGGCCTTGCGCTCGGCCGGCGTCGGTGCCAGTTCCAGGTGATAGCCCTGGCGCTCGAGGATCGGCAGGTATTCATTGACGGTTTCAACCAGTACCAGGACGGTGACGGGCATGCTGTGCTCCTTTGGGCTTTGGCGCGATCGGGCGGGCTCAATCAGCGTGGGAGCGAGCCTGCTGGCGAAAGCGGTGGGTCAGTCGATTCAATGCTGGCTGACACGCCACCTTCGCGAGCAGGCTCGCTCCCACAGGTTTCGTGCATTCTGTCCTGAGTGTAGGAGCTGGTGTAAAGCGGCGATAGCCTGGCCAGCGCGTGCCCCGGCATTTTTGTTGTGATGGGCAACCACTCCTCAGCTAAGCCTTTGCTTCTGCTCGCTAATCCCGGACAATCGCGCCCCTGTTTCGGCCAGGGCGCTGCCTGTCGGGCTTTTCCGACTCGTCCTGGCCGGGTGCATGTGACCGGAACGCGGAGATCCGACCGGATGAATGATCAGGCCAATAGCGTCCAAGAGCGCTTTGAAACGACAGCCCCAGCCACTCTCGATCAATGGAGTCGCCAGGACACGACCTGGATGCTCGGGCTGTTTGGCACCGCCATCGGTGCGGGCACGCTGTTTTTACCGATCAATGCGGGCCTCGGCGGTTTCTGGCCGCTGCTGATCCTGGCCCTGCTGGCATTCCCCATGACGTTCTATGCCCACCGTGGGTTGACCCGCTTCGTGCTGTCCGGTCGTGATGGCGCCGACATCACCGAGGTGGTGGAAGAGCATTTCGGCATCAAGGCCGGTGCGCTGATCACGCTGCTGTACTTCTTCGCGATTTTCCCGATCCTGCTGATCTACAGCGTGGCGCTGACCAATACCGTGGGCAGCTTCCTGGAGCATCAACTGCACATTCAGCCGCCTCCCCGGGCGGTACTCTCGCTGGTGCTGATCCTCGGTCTGCTGGCGGTGGTGCGTTGTGGCGAGCAGGTGATCGTCAAGGCGATGAGCCTGATGGTCTACCCGTTCATCGTGGCGCTGCTGTTCCTGGCGGTGTTCCTGATCCCGCACTGGAATGGCGGCATCCTGAGCACCGCGTCGACGGTGCCTGAGCCTTCCGCGCTGCTGCACACCTTGTGGCTGGCGATCCCGGTGATGGTGTTTTCGTTCAACCATTCGCCGATCATCTCGGCGTTTGCGGTGGACCAGAAGCGCCGTTACGGCGCCAATGCCCAAGCGCGCAGCGCGCAGATCCTGTCGCGTGCCCATGTGTTGATGGTGGTGATGGTGCTGTTCTTCGTGTTCAGTTGCGTGCTGACCCTGTCCCCGGCGCAACTGGCCGAAGCCAAGGCGCAGAACCTGTCGATCCTGTCGTACCTGGCCAACCACTTCAGCAACCCGACCATTGCCTTTGCGGCGCCGTTGATTGCGTTCGTGGCCATCTCCAAGTCGTTCCTCGGGCACTACATCGGCGCGAGTGAAGGCCTCAAGGGGCTGATCGTCAAGAGCGGCCGTCGTCCCGCTCCCAAGACCCTGGACCGCCTCACGGCCGCGTTCATGCTGGTGGTGTGCTGGATCGTCGCCACGCTCAACCCGAGCATCCTGGGCATGATCGAGACCCTGGGCGGCCCGGTGATCGCGGCCATCCTGTTCCTGATGCCGATGTACGCCATCCGCAAAGTCCCGGCCATGGCCCGTTATCGTGGCCGGGCGTCGAATGTCTTTGTGGTGTTGGTGGGCCTGGTGGCGATCACTGCGCTGGTCTACTCCCTCGCTGCCTGACCTGCAACCCTCACCTTGTGGGAGCGGGCTTGCTCGCGAAAGCGTTGGATCAGTCACGAAGATGTAGGCTGAGCTGACGCCTTCGCGGGCAAGCCCGCTCCCACAGGGAGTGGGGGTGAACCTGATTCTCACCAACACCACAAAACCACTGTAGGAGCGGGCTTGCCCGCGAAGGCGATGGTTCGGCTGGCACCAACCTACAGGCATAAAAAAACGCCGCCCCTCGCAAGAAGGGCGGCGTTTCAGTCGAGCGTCTAGGCCTTAGGCTTGAACGACCGGGATGTTGGCGTTTGCAGCCGCTTCACGGAACTCGGCGATCTGGTCGAAGCTCAGGTAGCGGTACACGTCCGCTGCCATGCTGTCGATCTTGCCGGCGTATTCCAGGTACTCCTCGACGGTCGGCAGGCGACCCAGGATCGAAGCCACGGACGCCAGCTCGGCCGAAGCCAGGTAGACGTTCGCGCCGTCGCCCAGACGGTTCGGGAAGTTACGGGTCGATGTCGACACCACGGTGGAGTTCGGCTCCACGCGTGCCTGGTTACCCATGCACAGCGAGCAACCTGGCATTTCCATCCGTGCACCGGCCTTGCCGTAGATGCCGTAGTAGCCTTCTTCGGTCAGCTGGTGAGCGTCCATCTTGGTCGGCGGCGACAGCCACAGGCGGGTTGGCAGCTGGCCCTTGACCTGATCCAGCAGCTTGCCGGCGGCGCGGAAGTGACCGATGTTGGTCATGCACGAACCGATGAACACTTCGTCGATCTTCTCGCCAGCAACGCTGGAGAGCAGACGGGCGTCGTCCGGGTCGTTCGGCGCGCAGAGCACGGGCTCGCTGATGTCGGCCAGGTCGATTTCGATGACTTCGGCGTATTCGGCGTCGGCATCGGCTTCCATCAGCTCAGGGTTGGCGATCCAGGCTTCCATCGCTTGCGCACGACGTTCCAGGGTCCGGGCATCGCCGTAGCCTTCGCCGATCATCCAGCGCAGCAGGGTGATGTTGGACTGCAGGTACTCGGTGATCGACTCTTTCGACAGCTTGATGGTGCAACCGGCGGCGGAACGTTCGGCCGAGGCGTCGGAGAGCTCGAAAGCCTGTTCCAGAGTCAGGTTTTCCAGACCCTCGATTTCCAGGATGCGGCCGGAGAAGGCGTTTTTCTTGCCTTTCTTCTCGACTGTCAGCAGGCCTTTCTGGATGGCGAAGTAAGGAATGGCATGAACCAGGTCACGCAGGGTGATGCCAGGTTTCATCTTGCCTTTGAAGCGCACCAGGATCGATTCCGGCATGTCCAGCGGCATGACGCCGGTGGCCGCGGCGAACGCCACCAGGCCAGAACCGGCCGGGAACGAGATGCCCATCGGGAAGCGGGTGTGCGAGTCACCACCGGTGCCCACGGTGTCTGGCAGCAGCATGCGGTTCAGCCACGAGTGGATGATGCCGTCGCCCGGACGCAGGGAAACGCCGCCGCGGGTCATGATGAAGTCAGGCAGGGTGTGGTGGGTGGTCACGTCGATCGGCTTTGGATACGCCGCGGTGTGGCAGAAGGACTGCATCACCAGGTCAGCGGAGAAGCCCAGGCAGGCCAGGTCTTTCAGTTCGTCACGGGTCATCGGACCGGTGGTGTCCTGGGAGCCCACGGTGGTCATCTTCGGTTCGCAGTAGGTGCCAGGACGCACACCGGCTACGCCGCAAGCCTTGCCGACCATCTTCTGCGCCAGGGTGAAGCCCTTGGTGCTTTCGGCAGGTGCTTCAGGCTTCTTGAACAGGTCGAACGGTGGCAGGCCCAGCTCGGCGCGCGCCTTCTCGGTCAGGCCACGGCCGATGATCAGCGGGATACGGCCGCCGGCACGCACTTCGTCGAGCAGGACCGGGGTCTTCATTTCGAACGTGGTGATGACTTCGTCGGTACCGTGCTTGCAGACCTTGCCGGCATGCGGGTACAGGTCGATCACGTCGCCCATGTTCATGTTCGACACGTCGAATTCGATCGGCAGGGCGCCGGCGTCTTCCATGGTGTTGTAGAAGATCGGGGCGATCTTGCTGCCGAAGCAGAAACCACCGGCACGCTTGTTCGGTACGTACGGGATGTCGTCGCCGAAGAACCACAGCACCGAGTTGGTGGCGGATTTACGCGAGGAACCGGTACCGACCACGTCGCCGACGTAGGCGATCGGGAAGCCCTGGCCGCGCATTTCTTCGATCTGCTTCATCGGGCCGGTCTTGCCTTGCTCGTCCGGAACGATGCCGTCACGGGCCATTTTCAGCATGGCCAGGGCGTGCAGCGGGATATCAGGGCGCGACCAGGCGTCCGGGGCAGGGGACAGGTCGTCGGTGTTGGTTTCGCCAGGAACCTTGAACACGCGCAGGCTGATCTTGTCGGCCAGCACCGGGCGCTTCTTGAACCACTCGCCTTCGGCCCAGGATTGCAGCACGGCCTTGGCGTGAACGTTGCCGTTCTTGGCTTTTTCAGCCACGTCGTGGAAGGCGTCGAACATCAGCAGGGTGTGCTTGAGTTCTTCGGCGGCCACTGGCGCCAGTTCGGCGTCGTCCAGCAGCTCGACCAGGGTCACGATGTTGTAGCCGCCCTGCATGGTGCCGAGCAGCTCGACGGCACGCTTCTTGTCCAGCAGGGGGGATTGGGCCTGGCCCTTGGCCAGTGCGGAGAGGAAACCGGCCTTGACGTAGGCGGCTTCGTCGACTCCAGGCGGAACGCGATTGGTGATCAGGTCAACGAGGAAAGCTTCTTCGCCCGCCGGAGGATTTTTCAGCAGCTCGATCAGGCCTGCGGTTTGTTCGGCGTTAAGCGGCTGGGGAACGATACCCAGTGCGGCGCGCTCTTCGATATGTTTGCGGTAGGCTTCAAGCACAGTTATTACCCTCATCAGTGGTCCCAAATGGGTGTCCGGGACGCTCATCCAGAAACCCGCGGTACTCATGCGCGTCGGGGGCTTTTTGGGCCACCACGCCAGAGTTTCCGGGGTTCCTCACAGAAGCTGCTTTCAAAGTTTTACGCCTGCAGAACGGGGAGCTGATGAGGGTTGGCGTTGGGCTTTCCCCGCTGGAAAGACCCTCCGCCAACACCGCTCTGAAGGAACGACTGTGCTCGTGACGCTTTGAAAACAGCTTCTAACGGACATTGGCGCCTTAAAAGGCTGGCTGATTCTACGGCAAAAAAAAATTAAAGGTAAGTTCGAGCGGGAAGTTTGAGGGGTGATCAATCTTAGACAAAGGGCTAACATGCCGGCCTGTCCTGCTTTTGCGTGTGTTTTTGCTTATGCCCAACCAGCTCATCAAGACCCCTTGTGTCGGCCTTTGCTCCACTGTCTACGGTGACCTGGTGTGCCGGGGCTGCAAGCGGTTCCACCATGAAGTGATCCACTGGAACGGCTACAACGAGGACGAGAAGCGCGCGGTGTGGATGCGCCTGGAGCAGTTGCTGGTGCAGGTGATGGTGGCCAAGCTGGAGGTGTTCGACCCCGGCCTGCTGCGCCGGCAGCTCGAAGATCGCAAGATCCGCTTCGTGCCGCACCAGTCGGAGTATTGCTGGGCCTATCAGTTGATCGCCCGCGGCGCGCGGGTCATCAATAATCTGGAAGCCTACGGCATGGCATTGCTGCCGGAGTTCCGCGATTGGGAACTGCCGGACCTGCGGGACGCCATTGATCGAGAGTTTTTCCTTTTGTCCGAAGCCCATTACCAGCGCTACATTGCGCCAGGGTTTCTCAAGGATGCGATGGGGCGCTGACAGCGCTTTCGTGGCCGGCGGCAGGGCGCTTTTGTGGCGAGGGAGCTTGCTCCCGCTGGGTTGCGCAGCGACCCCCCGGCAAGGCGCCTGCTGCGCAGTCGAGCGGGAGCAAGCCCCCTCGCCACAAGGGGTTTATCCGCTCAATCCTTGACCGCCAGCTCCACCAGATGGTCCTCCACCTCCTGCGGCTTGAGCACCAGCACGTCGCTTTCCAGCGTATCGAGCACCGCTTCGGCGGTGTTGCCAATCAGGGCCCCGGACAGCCCGGAGCGGGCCACGGTGCCGATCACCGTCACCGCCGCCTGCAGCTTGTGGGCCATGAACGGGATCAATACGTCCGCCGGGCCTTCGGCGACGTGCAGGTGCTGGTCGTCGATGTCGAATTCTGCCTGGAACGCCCGGCATTGTTCGCGATAACGGGCCTCGATGGTTTCCTTGAGCTGGAAGGTCGGGTCGGCCGCCGAGAGCATTGGCGAGGGGTGGGCACTGATGACGTGCAGGTGCCCCTTGGCCAGGCCGGCGATGTCGTAGCCGTGGTCGATGATGGTGGTGTGCAGGTGGCGGTGCTCGCCGTCGGCATTGCCCACGTCAACGGCGGCCAGGATCACCTTGTCCTTCCATGAACCGGCGGTTTTCACCAGCAGCACCGGGGTGGGGCAATGGCGCAACAGCTTCCAGTCGGCGGGGGTGAGCAGGGCTTTTTTCAGCGGGCTGTCGGGGAAGTGCTGCTTGATCACCAGGCCGCAACCTTCGGCCTGTTGCACGTCGATGATGGTTTCATGAAGGCTTTCGTTCCAGGCCTGTTCGGTCGTCACGCTGTAGCCGTCCGCCGCCAACCCGGCTTTGAGCACACTCAGCAGACCGGCATGGTCATGCCGCTTGTCGCAGACCAACAGGTGCAGGTGGGCCTGGGTCACGCCGGCGATCAACTTGGCGCGCTTGAGCGCCAGGCTTTCTGCATGTTCGGGTTCGATGACCACCAGGATGCTGCGAATGGCTTGCATGATCGGCGTCTCCTGCAATGAAAAGGCATGGCGTTGCTCAACTATAGTTGCTGTGGGTCAACCGTCGACTTGATGCATATCAACGGTCGTGGCTGGTGGTCTTGAGGCGGCCCGGTATAATCGGCGCCCTTCGCTCGATTACCTTTGCCCGTGAGCCCCATGATCCTTCCCGAAATCCACGAGTTCCTTGGCTGCCGTACACCCGACGGCTGGGTCCAGGCGGCATTGGCCGACCAGGAAACCTTGCTGATCGACCACAAGAACTGCGAGTTCAAGGCCGCCAGCACCGCCCTGAGCCTGATCGCCAAGTACCATTCCCACGTCGACCTGATCAACCTGATGTCGCGCCTGGCCCGGGAAGAGCTGGTGCATCACGAGCAGGTCATGCGCCTGATGAAAAAACGCAAGATCGGTTTACGCCAGCTTTCGGCCGGGCGCTACGCCTCGGGGTTGCGCAAGGTGGTGCGCAGCCATGAACCGGTCAAGCTGGTGGACACCCTGGTGGTGGGCGCCTTCATCGAAGCGCGCAGTTGCGAGCGTTTCGAGGCGTTGGTGCCGCATCTGGACGAAGAGCTGGGCAAGTTCTATTTCGGCCTGTTGAAAAGCGAGGCCCGGCATTTCCAGGGGTATCTGAAACTGGCCTACCAGTACGGGGACGCCAAGGACATCGCCCAGGTGATCGACAAGGTTCGCGAGGCCGAGCGGGAGCTGATCGAATCGCCGGACGTGGAGTTTCGTTTCCACAGTGGTGTGCCTGCGGCATAGGGCTGTTTGCCTTGACGCCATCGCGAGCAAGCTCGCTCCCACATTGGACTTGGGAAGTTCACAAATCCCTGTGGGAGCGAGCTTGCTCGCGAAGGGGCCTTATGCAGCACTGTATTTCTAAGTGACCAGCCCCAGGCGCTCATGCCACCGAGCAATGGACTCCTCGGGATAAACCTCGAACAGCTGGTCGTCCGGATGCGCCTCGACTTCCACCCACGGCGCCCTGGAACCCAGCATCAGGTGGGTGTGCTCCGGCGGTACCGGCAGCGGTGTGTCGATGGCCGAGGCAAAGGGGTGAATCAGCTCCGGCCATTCGGGGCTGAACAGCCATAGCCCCGAACCGCACAAGGAACAGAAATGTCGTTCGGCACTGCTGCGGTGGGCGCGTTCATCGCCTTCGTCCTTGAGCCGCGCGTGGTAGACCGAGATGTGCTTGCGCCCGCGCACTTTCAAGGTCCGCGCATCGCCACCCAGGTTGATCGCAAAACCACCACCGCCCTGGGTCTTGCGGCAGATTGAGCAGTAACAGCGCTGATAAGGGTAGGGGTGAGCACTGTCGAGGGTGAACGACACCGCGCCGCAGTGGCAGGATCCTTCTAGCTGCATGGGGAGCCTCCAGTGGGATTGGAAATGACTCAGTACAGCCTAGACAATCTGTGTCATGGCAGTTGAGTTGAGGCTGGCCATGAGACCGCCTTCGCGAGCAAGCCCGCTCCCACAGGGGATCTGTGTCGGGTCTTCTGTCCACTCTCGGTCAGTGTGGGAACGGGCTTGCTCGCGAAGACGTCGGTGCAGCCAACATTATTTCGGCACGCGCCACAGGTACCACGCCGCCACCGTCCGATAAGGGCTCCAGGCCAGGCCGATGTCCAGCATCTGCCGGCGACTGGGTTGCCGTTCCAGTCCTTTCAGTCGTCGGTAGCCCTCTCGAACCCCAAAGTCATCGACCGGTAGGATATCGGGGCGCTCCAGGCTGTAGATCAACAGCATCTCCACGGTCCAGCGTCCGACGCCACGCAGGGTGACCAGGCGTTCGATCAGCGCTTCGTTGTCCATGGCCAGCGCGGTGGGGTAATCCGGCACGATTCCGTCCAGCGCCGCCTGGGCGATGCCGTGAATGGTGGCAATCTTGCTGGCGGAAAAGCCGCAACCGCGCATTTGCGCGACGTCGGTGGCCAGCAATTGCTCGGGCGTCGGGAAGGCCTGGCCCGGGAACAACGCCAGCAAGCGGCCGTGAATCGCATCGCCGGCCTTGGCGTGCAGTTGCTGATAGGCAATCGCCCGCACCAGCGCTTCATAGGGGTCGCGGGTTGGCCTGGGCTGCAACAGGCAGGGGCCGGTCGCTTCGACGTGTCGTTGCCAGTCTTCATCGAGCTGGGCCAGGAAGACGCTGGCGTGATGGTAGGGAACGGGCATCGGCTTCTCCAGGCTGTGTCTGAAAAGCCTTGATACTCGTTCATGCTGCGTTGAAAACCGGCTCGGAATGCTCATTTACTCTAGTAAACTCCGCTTCCTCGCCGGTTTTCGCCTTGCCTGACCTTCGTCTCAAGACTTTTCAAACAGAGCCTAGTGGGTTCAATCAAAACGCCAGGGGCAATGAAACCTGCGTTGCGGCGTGTTCCAGCCGCAATAGAAAGGCTTTGCGCGGCTGTCCACCACCATAGCCGGTCAACGCGCCGTCCGCACCGATCACCCGATGGCAAGGGACGACGATGGCCAGGCGGTTCTGCCCGTTGGCCAGGCCCACGGCCCGGCTGGCACCGGGGCTGCCCAACACCGCGGCGATGCTGCCATAGCTGCGGGTTTCGCCATAAGGGATCTTGAGCAGTTCGGCCCATACCCGGGCGGCGAAGGCGCTGCCGGGCATGTGCAACGGGACGGTGAATGTCGTGAGCTTGCCGGCGAAGTAGTCCGCCAGTTCACCTTCGATCTGCTGCAAGTGGGCGTTGTGACCCGGTGCGAGCGTGTAGCCGTAGCGCTGCTGCAGCTCTTCCAGTTCCTTGGTCAGGGCAGGGCGGTCGAGGAACTCCAGCAGCACCAGGCCGCGCCGTTCGGCCATGGCCAGCATCGGTCCCAACGGCGTGGTCAGGCGCGTGAACAGCAAGGGTTCGCTGAGGGCGGCGCGTCCTGGGGTGATGTGGAAGGATTTCACGAAGGCATCGCGAAAGCCGCTCAAGGATTCGTAACCGGAATCGAACGCCGCGTGGTCGATGGACGCCCCGGCCTTGATCCCGCCCAGGGCGATCCCCAGGCGGCGGGTACGCAGGTAGGCGTGGAAGGTCATGCCGAAATGCTGCTTGAACCAGCGCCGCAGTTTCAGCGGCTCGATGCCTTGCTCCAGCAGCAGGGCGTCGGTCCAGCGCAGGTCTGGCTCGGCGTCCACGGCTTTAAGCAGGGCCTGGATCCAGTCCGGCGCGATGGCCGCGGCGTCCAGCGGCTTGCAGCGCAGGCAGGCGCGGTAGCCGGCGGACAGGGCTTCGTCGGCATGGGCGAAGAACTCCACGTTTTCCGGCTTCGGCTTGCGCGCCGTGCAACTGGGGCGACAGAAAATGCCAGTGGTCTTGACCGCCGTGAAGAACACCCCCTCGTAGGCGGTGTCTCGTTCGAGCATGGCGCGGACCATTTCGGCGTGGGGCGGGAGCAGCGAGTCATGTAGGTTCATGGGGTTGAGCATAGAACCGTGCCCGCTACGACTCCACCGCAAAATCGACAGTGAATTCTTTGTGCCGGATCAAGGCAGTTTTCTTCAATACACCCCGCCATGGGCCTTTTACTCTGATCGCCACCTCACAGACATGAAGAAGGTATGCGATGACTCTGATTCTCTCCATGGCGGCGTTTGCCCTGGTGGCCTCCATCACGCCGGGACCGGTGAATATCGTGGCCCTCAGCTCCGGCGCCCGATATGGCTTTCGAGCCACCTTGCGCCATGTGGGCGGCGCGACCCTGGGGTTTGTCCTGCTGCTGGTATTGATGGGGCTGGGGTTGCATGAAGTGCTGCAACGCTGGCCGGCACTGACCCGGGTGGTGCAACTGGGTGGCGTCGGGTTTCTCTTGTTCATGGCCTGGAAACTGGCGATGGACGACGGGCAGCTGGCTGGGGCGGATGAGGGTCGGGCGCCTTCAATGTTCTACGGCGCGCTGATGCAATGGCTCAACCCCAAGGCCTGGCTGGCCTGCGTCGCGGGGATGGGAGCGTTCGTGGCTGACGGCGAGGCGCGGCTGGTGTGGCAGTTCGCGGCGATCTACCTGGTGATCTGCTACGTCTCGGTGGGCTGCTGGGCCTATGCCGGGAGCTTGCTGCGCACCTGGCTGGGCAATCCGGCGACCCTGCGCCTGTTCAACCGGGTGATGGCGGTGTTATTGGTGGCCAGTGCGGTGTATTTATTGTTGCCGTGAGCACAAGTGTTTTCGAGGCGGGGATGCTGTTGTGGCGAGGGAGCTTGCTCCCGCTCGACTGCGCAGCAGTCGCCCAGGATCGAGGGCTACTGCGTAGCCCAGCGGGAGCAAGCTCCCTCGCCACAGAGGTCCACCTGTTTTTGGTCCAAACAAAGTGGTGGGGCAGTATCAACCGCGATACTGGCCCGGCGTGGCCGCCAGGTGTTGCTTGAAGGCCCGTTGGAAATGCGCCTGGTCGGCAAACCCGCTGTCCAGCGCCACATCGGCGATCAGCCGGCCTTCGCGCAACTGGCGACGGGCGAACTGGATTCGTCGATTGACCAGGAACGCGTGGGGCGTCATCCCGTAATGGCGCTTGAACGCCCGGCTCAGGTAGGACGGCGAGAGCTGAGCGGCGGCGCAGATGTCTTCCAGCTTCAGGGCTTCGGTGCAGTGGTCATGGATGAATTGCGCCGCCCGCATCAAGCCCGGATGGCTGCCCCGGTCCGGGCGACCGGCCGGGTTGAGGCGCTGTTGCAGGTCCGTGAAGAACGCTTCGGCGGCGGCGTGCTTGTGATGGGGGGCGAGCCGTTCATCCACCAGTTGCCCATACAGGCGCTGCAACGCCGCAAACAATTCGACGTCGCGACTGTGGGTGGTGGCGAAGCCTTGGAACTCAAGGTCCTGGTCAAAGCCGATACGCCGTTGCAGGTCCCGCAGCCAGTGGCTGTCCACATACAACATGAGGTATGACCAAGGCTGGTCGTCGATCGGGTTGCAGGCATGAACGGCGCCGGGGTTCATCAACACCACCGTGCCGCTTGCCACCTGCAAGTGCGAGTGCTCGTGAATATAAGTGCTGCGCCCGGCAGTGATCGCGCCGATGGAGAAATGGTCATGGGCGTGGCGCGAATAGCAGACCTTGCGCCCGTCGGCGATGGCCCGGGCCTCGATGAAGGGCAGGGCCGCGTCGCGCCAGAAGCGGGGGGCGGCGTCAGGGGTGGCGTGCTTCATCGGTCGATGTGCTCTGGTTGAACCTGGGTCGCAGTGTATAAGCGCTGGCAGGCAAATGCCCACTCGATTCGACCTCGCACGGTTTCAACGGTGGAAGCACCGTGGGTCTGGTCTAGACTTCGAGGAGTTCCGTCAATGGAGTTCCCGATGCTCGCGCCAGGCAAACCTGACAACGAAGCTGTTCGTGTGAAGAATCTACAGTCGCTCAAACTGCTCGATACAGCGCCCGAGGAGCGCTTCGATCGTCTGACCCGGCTCGCCCGGCGGCTGTTCGATGTGCCCATTGCGCTGGTGTCGCTGGTGGATGCCAACCGGCAGTGGTTCAAGTCCAACGCCGGCCTGGACGCCACGGAAACGCCGCGGTCGGTGTCGTTCTGTGCCCATGCGATCCTGCAGGACCACATCATGGAAATCAGTGATGCGGAGCTGGATGAGCGGTTTCGCGACAATCCCCTGGTCACGGGCCTGCCGGGTATCCGTTTCTACGCTGGGCACCCGCTGGGGCTGGAAGATGGCAGCAAGCTGGGGACGTTGTGCCTGATCGACACCCGCCCGCGCACCCTCAACGAAGAAGAGCGTGAACTGCTGCGTGACCTGGCGAGCATGGCCGAGCAGGAAATGATCGCCGTGCAGATGGCGAGCATGGATGAACTGACGCTGCTGTCCAATCGGCGCGGGTTCATGACCCTGGCCCAACATGCCTTGGGCGTGTGTGAGCGCTTGTCCCGACCGGCGACGCTGCTGTTTTTCGACCTCAACGACTTCAAACCCATCAATGATCGATTCGGCCACGCCGAGGGTGACGCCGCGCTGAAGACCTTCGCCGATGTGCTGCGCATCGCGTTTCGTGAAAGTGACGTGATCGGCCGCCTGGGCGGCGATGAGTTCGTGGCCTTGCTCACCGGCTCGTCCCATGTCGAGACTACCGCGATCATGGCGCGCCTCAGGGAAATCCTCGATGAACGCAACGCGATGTTGCGGCGGGGCTATGACATTCGCTTCAGCGTCGGCCAGATCGAATACGACCCGCTGCGCCACCACAGTATCGAGGGCCTGATGGCCGACGCGGACGCTGCCATGTATACCCAGAAACAGGCGAATCGGCGCTAGGCTCTGTCTGAAAAGCCTTGATACTCGTTCATGCTGCATTGGGACTGCAATGAAAAACGCCGCGGGGCCTTTGCAGGCGCCGCGGCGTTTTCTTGGGCGGTGAAGATTACTCTTCGATGTTGCCCATGGCGGTGGTGTTGAAGCCGCCGTCCACGTACATGATTTCACCGCTGATGCCCGACGCCAGGTCGGAGCACAGAAAGGCGCCGGCGTTGCCGACTTCTTCGATGGTGACGTTGCGACGCAGCGGGGTTTGCGCTTCGTTGGCGGCCAGCATCTTGCGGAAGTTCTTGATGCCGGAGGCAGCGAGGGTGCGGATCGGACCGGCCGAGACGCAGTTGACGCGGGTGCCGTCCGGGCCCAGGGAACCGGCCAGGTAACGCACGCCAGCTTCCAGGGAGGCCTTGGCCATGCCCATGACGTTGTAGTTCGGCATGGTGCGCTCGGCGCCCAGGTACGACAGGGTCAGCAGGCTGCCGTTGCGGCCCTTCATCATTTCGCGACCGGCCTTGGCCAGGGCCACGAAGCTGTAGGCGCTGATGTCGTGGGCAATGCGGAAGCCTTCGCGGGTGGTGGCTTCGGTGAAGTCGCCATCCAGTTGGTCGCCCGGGGCGAAGCCGACGGAGTGCACGATGCAGTCCAGGCCGTCCCACTTCTGGCTCAGTTGCTCGAAGACCTTGGCGATTTCTTCATCGCTGGCCACGTCGCACGGGAAGCACAGCTCAGGGCTCGAACCCCAGCCTTGCGCGAACTCTTCGACACGACCCTTGAGTTTGTCGTTCTGATAAGTGAAGGCAAGCTCAGCGCCCTCGCGATGCATGGCGGCAGCGATGCCGGATGCGATGGACAGCTTGCTGGCGACACCGACGATCAGTACGCGCTTACCGGCGAGAAAACCCATGTGTTGCTCCTCTTTCAGGTTATTCGGCAGTTGTTGGGGCCAGGAAGGCGGCCTCCAGCAACTGCTGTGTATAGGGGTGTTGCGGCGCAGCGAAGAGGCTGCGGGCATCACCGTGTTCGACCACTTGGCCATGCTTGACCACCATCAGCTGGTGGCTCAGCGCTTTGACGACAGCCAGGTCATGGCTGATAAACAGGTACGTCAGGTTGTACTTGGTTTGCAACGACCGCAACAGCTCCACCACCTGGCGTTGCACGGTACGGTCCAGGGCCGACGTAGGTTCATCCAGCAGGATCAACGCCGGCTTGAGCACCAGGGCCCGGGCAATGGCGATACGCTGCCGCTGCCCTCCGGAAAATTCATGGGGGTAGCGGTGCCGGGTGTCCGGATCCAGGCCTACCTCCTTCAATGCCGCGATTATCGCTTGTTCCTGCTCGGCTTCGGTGCCGATCCGGTGGATCCGCAGGCCTTCACCGACAATCTGGCTGACACACATCCGCGGGCTCAGGCTGCCGAACGGATCCTGAAACACCACTTGCATCTCCCGGCGCAGCGGTCTTACCTGCTGCTGCGACAGGCTGTCGAGCTGTTTGCCTTCGAACCGGATCCCGCCCTGGCTGGCGATCAACCGCAAGATCGCCAACCCCAGGGTGGACTTGCCCGAACCGCTCTCGCCGACGATGCCCAGGGTCTGGCCCTGGGGCAGGCTGAAGCGGATACCGTCCACGGCCTTGATGTAGTCTACCGTGCGCTTGAACAGGCCTTTCTTGACCGGGAACCAGACTTTCAGGTCCTCGACCTCCAACAGCGGCGGTCCGACAACGTTGTTCGCCGGGGTGCCGCTGGGTTCGGCACCCAGCAGTTCCCGAGTGTACGGATGCTGCGGCGCGCGGAACAATTCTTCGCACGATGCCTGTTCGACGATGCAACCGCGCTGCATGACACATACGCGATGCGCAATTCTTCGCACCAGGTTCAAATCGTGGCTGATCAGCAGCAGCGACATGCCCAATCGTGCCTGCAGATCCTTGAGCAGATCGAGGATTTTCAGCTGGACGGTGACGTCCAGGGCCGTGGTCGGCTCGTCGGCGATCAGCAGTTCCGGCTCGTTGGCCAGGGCCATGGCGATCATCACCCGTTGGCGCTGGCCGCCGGACAATTCATGGGGCAGGGCCTTGAGGCGCTTGTGCGGCTCGGGGATGCCGACCAGCTCCAGCAACTCCAGGGTGCGCCGGGTCGCGACCTTGCCGCTCAGGCCTTTGTGAATGCCGAGCACTTCATTGATCTGTTTTTCAATGCAGTGCAGCGGGTTCAGCGAGGTCATCGGCTCCTGGAAGATCATCGCGATGCGGTTGCCGCGCAGGTGGCGGAGGGTCTTTTCCTTCAGGCCCAGCAGGTCCTGCCCGGCGTAGCGGATCGTCCCGGCAGGGTGGTGAGCCAGCGGGTAGGGCAGCAACCGCAGGATCGAGTGGGCCGTCACCGACTTGCCCGAGCCGCTTTCACCCACCAACGCCAGGGTTTCACCGCGGCGGATGTCGAAGCTGACGCCCTCGACCACGCGCTGGCGGCGTTCGCCGACAATGAACTCCACCGCCAGGTCGCGGACTTCGATCAGGTTGTCAGTGTTCATGTCATTTCCTCGGATCGAAGGCATCGCGCGCGGATTCGCCGATGAACACCAGCAAGCTCAACATCAGGGCCAGCACGGCGAACGCGCTGATCCCAAGCCACGGGGCCTGGAGGTTGGATTTACCCTGGGCCACCAGTTCGCCCAGGGACGGCGAGCCAGCGGGCAAGCCGAAACCGAGGAAGTCCAGGGCGGTGAGGGTGCCAATGGCGCCGGTGAGGATGAACGGCATGAACGTCATGGTCGAGACCATGGCGTTGGGCAGGATGTGGCGGAACATGATCGCGCCGTTCTGCATGCCCAGCGCCCGCGCCGCACGCACGTATTCCAGGTTGCGTCCGCGCAGGAACTCGGCGCGCACCACGTCCACCAGGCTCATCCAGGAAAACAGCAGCATGATCCCCAGCAGCCACCAGAAATTCGGCTGCACGAAGCTGGCCAGGATGATCAACAGGTACAGCACCGGCAGCCCGGACCAGATCTCCAGGAAGCGCTGGCCGGCCAGGTCGACCCAGCCGCCGTAGAAGCCCTGCAGGGCGCCGGCGATCACGCCGATGATCGAACTGAGCACGGTCAGGGTCAGGGCGAACAACACCGAGATACGAAAGCCGTAGATGACCCGGGCCAGCACGTCGCGGCCCTGATCGTCGGTGCCCAGCCAGTTCATGGCCGAGGGCGGTGCCGGTGCCGGGACCTTCAGGTCGTAGTTGATGCTCTGGTAGCTGAACGGAATCGGTGCCCACAGCACCCAGGCGTTCTTGGCGGCCAGCAGTTCGCGGATATACGGGCTCTTGTAGTTGGCTTCCAGCGGAAACTCGCCGCCGAAGGTGGTTTCCGGGTAGCGCTTGAGGGCCGGGAAGTACCAGCCGTCGTCGTAATGCACCACCAGCGGCTTGTCGTTGGCGATCAGCTCGGCGCCCAGGCTGAGCACGAACAGCGCCAGGAACAGCCACAGCGACCACCAGCCACGCTTGTTGGCCTTGAACAGTTCGAAACGGCGGCGATTGAGCGGGGACAGGTTCATCTCAATGCTCCCGACTTTCGAAGTCGATGCGCGGATCGACAAAGGAATAGGTCAGGTCGCCGATCAGTTTCACCACCAGCCCCAGCAGGGTAAAGATGAACAGGGTGCCGAAGACCACCGGGTAATCGCGGTTGATGGCCGCCTCGAAGCTCATCAGCCCGAGGCCGTCGAGGGAGAAGATCACTTCCACCAGCAAGGATCCGGTGAAGAAAATCCCGATGAAGGCCGAGGGAAAGCCGGCGATCACCAGCAGCATGGCATTGCGGAACACGTGGCCGTAGAGCACTCGGCGGCGGGTCAGGCCCTTGGCCTTGGCGGTGACGACGTATTGCTTGTTGATTTCGTCGAGGAAGCTGTTCTTGGTCAGCAGGGTCATGGTGGCGAAGTTGCCGATCACCAGGGCGGTCACCGGCAGGGCAAGATGCCAGAAATAGTCGAGGATCTTGCCGCCCAGGGTCAGTGTCTCGAAATTGTTCGAGGTCAACCCGCGCAACGGGAACCAGTCGAAGTAACTGCCGCCGGCAAACACCACGATCAGCAGGATGGCGAACAGGAACGACGGGATCGCGTAGCCGACGATGATCGCCGAGCTGGTCCAGACGTCGAAATGGCTACCGTGCCGCGTGGCCTTGGCGATCCCCAGCGGGATCGACACCAGGTACATGATCAGCGTGCTCCACAGCCCGAGGGAAATGGACACCGGCATCTTTTCCTTGATCAGGTCGATGACCTTGGCATCGCGGAAGAAACTGTCGCCGAAGTCCAGCTGGGCGTAGTTCTTGATCATGATCCACAGGCGCTCGGGGGCCGACTTGTCGAAGCCGTACATCCGCTCGATTTCCTTGACCAGGCTGGGGTCCAGGCCCTGGGCGCCGCGATAGCTGGACCCGGCCACCGACACCTCGGCGCCGCCGCCGGCGATGCGACTGGTGGCGCCTTCGAACCCTTCGAGCTTGGCGATCATCTGCTCGACCGGCCCGCCAGGCGCGGCCTGGATGATGACGAAGTTGATCAAGAGGATGCCGAACAGCGTCGGGATGATCAGCAGCAGCCGCCTGAATGTATAAGCCAGCATCGGGTTACTCCACGCTCGCAGGAGCGGCGTTGTTCTGTTGTTCCATCACTTGTTTTTCTACTTCCACGGCAGGCTTGGTATCGGGCTTGACCCACCAGGTGGTGGTGCCGATGTCATAGGTCGGTGTCACCTTTGGGTGGCCAATGTGGTTCCAGTAGGCCACGCGCCAGGTCTTGATGTGCCAGTTGGGGATCACGTAGTAACCCCATTGCAGCACCCGGTCCAGCGCCCGGGCATGGGCCACCAGGCTCTTGCGCGAATCGGCGTTGATCAACTGTTCCACCAACTGGTCGACCGCCGGGTCCTTCAGACCCATGGTGTTGCGGCTGCCAGGCCTGTCGGCGGCGGCCGACATCCAGAATTCGCGCTGTTCATTACCCGGCGAGCTCGATTGCGGGAAGCTGCCCACCACCAGGTCGAAATCCCGGGAGCGCACGCGGTTGATGTACTGGGAGACGTCCACCCGGCGGATCACCAGGTCGATACCCAGGTCGCTCAGGTTGCGCTTGAACGGCAGCAGCACCCGTTCGAACTCGGTCTGGGCCAGCAGGAACTCCAGCACCACCGGTTTGCCCTGGGCATCGACCATCTTGTCGTCGACGATACGCCAGCCGGCTTCCTGCAACAGTTGGTAGGCGCTGCGCTGCTGGTCGCGGATCATGCCGCTGCCGTCGCACATCGAAGGCTGGAACGCTTCGGTGAAGACCTGTTCGGGAATCTTGCCGCGCAGGGGTTCGAGGATCTTCAGTTCGTCTTCATCGGGCAGGCCGGTGGCGGCCATTTCCGAGTTCTCGAAGTAACTGCGGGTGCGGGCATAGGCACCGTTGAACAGCTGCTTGTTGGTCCATTCGAAATCCAGCAACAGGCTCAGGGCCTTGCGCACCCGCACATCCTGGAACACCGGCCGGCGCAGGTTGAAGACAAAACCCTGCATGCCCGTGGGATTGCCGTTGGGGATCTGTTCCTTGATCAGGCGCCCCTCGGTGACGGCCGGGATGTTGTAGGCGTTGGCCCAGTTCTTGGCGGTCATCTCCAGCCAGAAGTCGAACTGCCCGGCCTTCAGGGCCTCGACCGCCACGGTGTTGTCACGGTAATAGTCGGTGGTCAGCACGTCGAAGTTATAGAAGCCGCGGTTGACCGCCAGGTCCTTGCCCCAGTAGTCCTTCACCCGCTCATAGCGGATCGAGCGCCCGGCCTTCACTTCGGTGACCTTGTAGGGGCCGCTGCCGAGGGGAATCTCCAGGTTGCCCTTGTTGAAATCGCGATCGGCCCACCAATGTTTCGGCAATACCGGCAGTTGCCCGAGGATCAACGGCAATTCACGGTTATTGGTGTGCTTGAACTTGAACAGGACCTTGAGTGGGTCTTCGGCGATGGCTTCGGCGACGTCGTTGTAGTAGCCGCGAAACATCGGGGCGCCGTCCTTGGTCAGGGTCTGGAAGCTGAACACCACGTCTTCGGCGCGCACCGGGTGGCCGTCGTTGAACCGGGCCTCGGGGCGCAGGTAGAAGCGGACCCAGGCGTTGTCCGGGGCCCGTTCGATTTTTTCGGCGATCAGGCCGTACTCGGTGAAGGGTTCATCCAGGCCCTGCTTGGCCAGGGTGTCATAGATCAGCCCGATGTCGTCGGCCGGCACGCCCTTGCTGATGAACGGGTTGAGGCTGTCGAAGCCACCGAAGCCGCCCTGGCGGAATATCCCGCCCTTGGGGGCGTCGGGGTTGACGTAGTCGAAATGCTTGAAATCGGCCGGGTACTTCGGCGGCTCGTTGTACAAGGTCAGGGCGTGCTGCGGCGCGGCGCAGGCCAGCCCGGCGAACAGCAGGCCGCCTGCATGCAGGAGCAGGGCACGTATAGGCTTCATTGATCTTTCTCCGAAGATTTCAGCCACCAGGCGCTCAGGCCCAGGGTGTAGGGCGGCGTGGTGACGAAGGCGAACCGGTTGCGGTACGCCAGGCGATGATAGTTGAGATACCAGTTGGGAATGCAGTAGTGCTGCCAGAGCAGCACGCGGTCCAGGGCCTTGCCGGCGGCGACCTGTTCGTCCCGGGTCTGGGCGGCCAGCAGCTTTTCCAGCAGGTGGTCGACCACCGGGTCGGCGATCCCGGCGTAGTTCTTGCTGCCCTTGACCCCGACCTGGCTGGAATGGAAGTACTGCCATTGTTCCAGGCCCGGGCTCAGGGTCTGGTTCAGGGTCAGCAGGATCATGTCGAAGTCGAACTGGTCGAGGCGCTGCTTGTACTGGGCGCGGTCCACGGTGCGCAACCGGGCCTGGATGCCGATACTGGCGAGGTTCTCGACGTAAGGTTGCAGGATGCGCTCCAGGTTCGGGTTCACCAGCAGGATCTCGAAGCTCAGCGGGCGGCTGTCGGCGTCCAGCAGTCGCTGGCCGTTGAGCGTCCAGCCGGCTTCTTTCAAGAGCCCCAGCGCCTTGCGCAGGGTTTCCCGGGGAATGCCGCGACCGTCGGTCTGGGGCAGGCTGAAAGGTTCGGTGAACAGGCGCGGCGGCAGTTGTTCGCGGTAGGGCTTGAGCAGTAGCCATTCATGGCCCACCGGGAGGCCGCTGGCGGAAAATTCGCTGTTGGGGTAGTAACTGAGGGTGCGCTTGTAGGCGCTGCTGAACAACGTGCGGTTGGTCCACTCGAAGTCGAACATCAGCCCCAGGGCTTCACGCACCTTGACCTGCGCAAACGTGGCGCGTCGGGTGTTCATGAACAGGCCTTGGGTCTGGGTCGGGATCTGGTGGGCGATTTGCGCCTTGATCACTTCGCCGCGCCTGACTGCCGGGAACTCGTAGCCGTTGGCCCAGTTCTTGGCCTGGTGCTCGATATAAATGTCGAACTCACCCGCCTTGAAGGCTTCGAAGGCGACATCGCTGTCGCGGTAGAACTCCACCTCCATGCGGTCGACGTTGTACTTGCCACGATTGACCGGCAGGTCCTTGCCCCAGTAGTCCTTGACCCGCTCGAACACCAGTTGGCGGCCTGGTTGCACCTTGGTGATGCGATAGGGCCCGCTGCCCAGGGGCGGCTCGAAGGTCGTTGCCTTGAAGTCGCGGCCTTTCCAGTAATGTTGGGGCAGCACGGGCAGTTCGCCCAGACGCAGGATCAACAGGGGGTTGCCGGCGCGCTTGAAGACAAAACGGATCTTGAGTGGGTTGAGGATATCGACCCGTAGCACTTCCTGCAGGTTGGTGCGGTATTGCGGGTGACCGTCCTTGAGCAAGGTGCGGTAGGAGAAGGCCACGTCGTAGGCGGTGATCGGCACGCCGTCATGGAACCGCGCTTCGGGTCGCAGGTTGAACACCACCCAGCTGCGGTCTTCGCTGTACTCCACCGACTGGGCGATCAGGCCGTAGCTGGATGTCGGCTCATCGCCGGACGGCGCGTACTGGCCGGTGCCGACCATCAATGGCTCGTTCAGCTCGTTGATGCCGTATTGCAGGAAATTAGGCGTGGAAACCGGACTGCTGCCCTTGAAGGTATACGGGTTGAGTGTATCGAAAGTGCCGAATGCCATGACCCGCAAGGTACCGCCCTTGGGCGCTTGCGGATTGACCCAGTCGAAGTGGGTAAATCTGGCCGGGTACTTGAGCGTGCCGAACTGCGCATAGCCATGGCTTTCGCTGATGGTGGCGCTGGCGCAGGGACTCAAGGCCAGGCTGATCAGGAGCAAGAGGAGGGGACGTATCAAGTCTGAGATCCGATCCAGGCGGCTTGGGCGTTATGGCAGGTACAGTAACAGCTTGTATCGGCAGGAAAAAGGCGGGGGCTCAAAGCTTCAGGGTTTGCTTGAGCTGTGGCGAGGGAGCTTGCTCCCGCTGGGGTGCGAAGCGACCCCGAACCTGGCACTTCGGTGTGAGGGGTGATTGGGTCGCTGCTTTTGGGGTTGCTGCGCAACCCAGCGGGAGCAAGCTCCCTCGCCACAAAACTGCCCCGGCTAAATCAGTATCAGTGCGGAGAGTAAACCGTCAGCATCTGCCCGGGCTTGAGCGCCTTGCCCATCCGCGGGTTCCAGCGCTTGAGATGTTGCATCTCGACGTTGAAGCGCTTGGCCACCACGTACAGCGAGTCACCTTGCTTGACCTTGTACTGGGTCTGCTTCTTCTGGTCCTTGCTGTTGGCGGCCACCACGGTGTTGATGCGCTTGCCGTTGGCCTTGGGGGCCTTGGTGTCCTGCATCACCAGGGTCTGGCCGACATTGAGTTTGTTGCCGCTCAGCTTGTTCCAGCGTTGCAGGTCCTTGGTCCGGACATTGTTGGCCTTGGCGATCTGGGCCAGGTTGTCGCCGCGCTTGACCCGGTAGCTGCGCCGGGCGCCTTCGACTTCGCTGTCGTCGGCGGTTTCGAAAACCGGTTTGAGCGAGCGCGGGCTGATCAACTCTTCCGGGCGCATGGTCGACAGGCTGGCGGTCAGCAACTGGGCCTTGGAGGTGGGTACGAGCAAGTGCTGCGGGCCGTCGATCGTGGTGCGCTGCTTGAAGGCCGGGTTGAGCTGGAACAGCTCGTCCTCGTCGATATTGGCCACCGCCGCGACCTTGGACAGGTCCATGCGTTGGTTGATCTCGACGACCTGGAAGTAGGGTTCGTTGGCGATCGGGTTGAGGTTCACGCCATAGGCATCGGGGGCGAGCACCACCTGGGACAATGCCAGCAGCTTGGGCACATAGGCCTGGGTCTCGGCGGGCAGTGGCAGGTTCCAGTAGTCGGTGGGCAGGCCGAGCTTCTCGTTGCGCTCGATGGCGCGGCTGACCGTGCCTTCGCCGGCGTTGTAGGCCGCCAGGGCAAGCAGCCAGTCGCCGTTGAACATGTCGTGCAGCCGCGTCAGGTAGTCCATGGCGGCCGTGGTGGACGCGGTGATGTCGCGGCGTCCGTCATAGAAACGGGTCTGGCGCAGGTTGAAATAACGCCCCGTGGACGGGATGAATTGCCATAGCCCCACCGCGTTGGCCCGGGAGTAGGCCATGGGGTTGTAGGCGCTTTCGATCACTGGCAGCAGGGCCAGCTCCAGCGGCATGTTGCGTTCTTCGAGGCGTTCGACGATGTAGTGGATGTAGAGGCTGCCGCGTTCACCGGCCCCTTCGAGGAACGACGGGTTGCTGGCGAACCAGAGCCGCTGCTGCTCGATACGGGGATTGACGCCGGCCGTTTCCTGCAACTGGAAGCCCTGGCGCATGCGCTCCCAGACATCCTGGGGCACCTGGGGGCTGGGTTTTTCGCTGAGCCACAACGGCTTCTGCTTGGCCCGGGCAGCGAGGTTCGGGGTGTGGGCCGCGTCGGTTTGCGGCACCTGGCTCGTGCTCTGGCAGCCCGCCAGCGTGGCGGACACAGCCACCGCGATGGCCTGGGCCAAGCGGGTCAATGTGTCTGACTGGGCGGACCTGCGTATAGATGACGACATTGGCTGGAAGTAAGTTCCGGGCGAAAATGTCGGGCGATTCTAGAAAGCGCACCCCAACAGGTCAACCATTCAGAATTTTTGTATCAATCGGTAGCGCCCTTAGAACGTATCTTTCCAAGCCCTCAAGGCCGCAAAAACCTCACTCGGCGTCTGGTTTCGCTGGCCGCTCCGTTCGTCTGCTTTTTGTTTAACGGATGTTTCAGTGGTGCGTAGGAACGGATTCGTGAGTTTTTCCAGGGCCAGGGTCGAGGGCAGGGTGGTGACGCCGTCGCTGCGTTGCTGGCTGACTTTGGCCAGGCGCGCGGCGATGTCAGGGTTGTCCGGCTCGACGGCCGCGGCGAATTTCAGGTTGCTGAGGGTGTACTCGTGGGTGCAGTAGACCAGGGTGTCTTCAGGCAGCGCGGCGAGGCGGCTGAGGGAGTGATGCATCTGCGCCGGGGTGCCTTCGAACAGGCGGCCGCAGCCGGCGGCGAACAAGGTGTCGCCACAGAACAGCAAACCGTGGTGGTAGTAGGCGATATGCCCCAGGGTGTGGCCGGGCACGGCGAAGACCTCGAAGTCCCAGCCCAGCACGTTGACCGTATCGTGGTCGTTCAGCGCGGTGTCGCGCGCCGGGATGTTCTCGCCAGCCGGGCCGTGGACGGTGGCGCCCGTCGCCTTTTTCAGCGCCTGCACGCCGCCGACGTGATCATGGTGATGATGGGTGATCAGGATGTCGCCCAGTACCCAGCCGGGGTGCGCATCGAGCCAGGCCTGGACCGGTGCGGCATCGCCCGGGTCGACCACCGCGCAACGCTGGGTCGAGTGATCCTGTAACAACCAGATGTAGTTATCGGTGAACGCGGGCAGGGCACTGATCTGTATCATCGCGGAATTCGCCAAGCTGAAAACAAAGGCGCATCTTAGAACTTCCTGACGCGTTGGAGAATGCAATGACTGATGAAGCGTTCGCCCAGGCCGATCCCGACTGGCTGGCGTTGATCAGCGCCGCCCGTGAATGGCTGTCCGGTCCTGTCGGGCAATTTTTGCTGGATGAAGAACGACGCATGCTCGAAGACGAGCTGGGCCGGTTCTTTGGTGGCTACCTGGTGCACTACGGGCCTTCGGCGCAGACGCCGCCGTCGGCGCCGCAGGTCCAGCGCAACGTGCGCCTGGGCGCGCCCTTGCCCGGGGTGGAAATTGTCTGCGAGGAACAGGCCTGGCCGCTCAGCGAACACGCCGCCGATGTGGTGGTCATGCAGCATGGCCTGGACTTCTGCCTGTCGCCCCATGGCTTGTTGCGTGAAGCAGCGAGCAGCGTGCGCCCCGGCGGGCACCTGTTGATCATCGGCATCAACCCCTGGAGCAGCTGGGGCCTGCGCCATGTCTTCGCCCAGGACGCCTTGCGCCAGGCCCGTTGCATCTCGGCCTCGCGGGTGGGCGACTGGCTCAACTTGCTCGGGTTCGCGCTGGAGAAACGCCGCTTCGGGTGCTATCGTCCGCCGCTTGCGTCGCCCAAGTGGCAGGCCCGCCTGGCCGGCTGGGAGCGCAAGGCCGGTGACTGGCAACTGTCCGGCGGCGGTTTCTACCTGCTGGTGGCGCGCAAGATCGCCGTAGGGCTGCGCCCGGTACGCCAGGTGCGCCGCGAACCGATGGGCAAGCTGATTCCCTTGCCCATGGCCAAGGTCAATCGTCGCCACATCGAGCCGTAAACCTTTTTCTGATGTTCGGCCGACATTTTGGCCACGGGCGTCGTGGGCTTCGACCCGCGGGCCTTTGCATTTTTTTCCTGGATAGATTGGCATGAGCGATAGCGTAGAACTCTTTACTGATGGCGCCTGCAAGGGCAACCCTGGCCCGGGCGGCTGGGGCGCGTTGCTGGTGTGCAAGGGCGTGGAGAAGGAGCTCTGGGGCGGCGAAGCCAATACCACCAACAATCGCATGGAGCTGATGGGCGCCATTCGTGGCCTGGAAGAGCTCAAGCGGCCGTGCGACGTGCTGCTGGTGACCGACTCGCAGTACGTGATGAAGGGCATCAACGAGTGGATGGCCAACTGGAAGAAGCGTGGCTGGAAGACGGCCGCGAAGGAACCGGTGAAGAACGCCGACCTGTGGAAACAGCTGGATGAGCAGGTCAACCGCCACAACGTCACCTGGAAATGGGTGCGCGGCCACATCGGTCACGCGGGTAACGAGCGGGCCGACCAGTTGGCCAACCGCGGAGTGGATGAAGTGCGGGGCTACAAGCAGGGCTGACGCCACGCCAGCCTTCACGGGCCGGTGTGGTTCATCTTCTGGCGGTCAACGGCATCAGAACCCCGTGGTGTTGATGGACACGTCGGGTTTTGGATGCCAGGGAGTGAAGGGCTCCCCAGCGGGGCCCTGTTCCGAGAGCGTGATCCGGCGGCCAATGTCATAACCCAGCGCTCGATGACCGTTGACCTGCGTTCTGGGGTAATTGATGTCCTGGGTCGCTACCTGCGGAAAGCGATCACATTCGCCAAGCCATTGGTGTTTGCACGCAGACAATCCCTGCTGGTAGAGCCAGACCGCTTCGCAGGAAAAATCATTGTCGCCATCGCAGTTCGACAACCGGCGACTCCAGTCCGGGTTTGGTGGCATGGCCGCTTCCTGGGTCGACAGTTTTACGTACAGAACCCGGATCCGGTTTTCGGGCGTGCACCCTTGGTCGGGGCAGATATCGAAGCGAAAGAAGGGGTCGGATTTAACGAAGTTGAATCCGATATCCTTGCGGCTAAACGTTTCACAGGCATCGGCGTCGAGAAACTTGTCCGGTACCGTGGCCGAGCCTTCTACCTTGTAAAACTTCAGTCCTTCCTCCTTGCCCAGATGGCACCGCAAGCGCTGCAAGGCGTCGAACACGGCCATCCGCTGGTCGCCCTGGCTGGTCGCTTCGTGTTCTGCGTCGACCGTGATGATGTTCTTGACCCGTCTTTTCACCAGGGCGTAGAGCCCGAGGTTTTCCGAGTGCCCACCGTCACTGAGGTAAACCGAGTCTCGAGTTTCGTCATATCGCCGGTTGGTGGCGAAGTAGAAGGGGAACGGCAGGGCTTTGTGCCAAGCGCGAGTGGCCGGCTCAACCCTGGGGTTTGCCACGTACCGGCCGAGCGACAGATTCAGGGCGTCGGCCAGCGCATCCACGGGGACATAGGCCAAGGGCTGGTCGGTCAATTTAAGGTCGTCGACAGCGGCGCCCGACATCATGACGGCTTCGGAAAGCCTGGGCGCGCGGGCGGGGTAGCAAGGTACTCCGTAGGTTGCCCTCTTTGTGCCGTCCTGATAGTCGCAGTAGCCAAACGCGGTATTGCCGTAGGCCAGCGGTGAAAACTCATAGACGACGCTCGCCAGGTCGGAGTTGAAGCCCGCGAAGTCGGCGGTGCGCAGCCATTCGACGCTGCCTCCGTAGGCGGCGGTGGTGTTGACGATGAAAAACGGTATCTCACCTCGTTTTGCCGCGTCCGCCAATTCGCCGTAACTGGGCGGCGCGTCTTTTAAGGTTGAATGCCAGTCTGTCGGATAGGCCGCGAATGTCCGGTCGATCCCGTGCTGGTAGGCCGACTCCCAAGGGTTCAAGTTGACCTGCCACCTGAAGAGGCCGTTCGCGAGAATATTGAGGGGCACGGAAGGCACCCAGACCGCCCCGCGTCCGACCATTTCGCCGACGTAGCTGCTCTGGTTGATAAACGCCCCGTAGTTCGAGTCCTGCGTCCTGGTGATCAGGTAGCTGTTGTTTTCAAGGTAGGTCTGGAACCGTCTCGTTGTTTGATCGGCATGGTGGGGGCGCGCCATGGGTTCGATGTCCGGGCTATCCCGTACGGCCTTGTACACGTAGTAGCTTTTGAACAACTCGTCAGGCGTGACGGCGTGTGCAGCGTAGTGCCTGGCGCCGAACAGCTGGTGGGTGAGCCATAAGTTGGCATAACTGCCGCCTGACACCGAAGAGACAATGTCGATCTTGTCGAGCAGCCCCTGTTTTTGCAGGCCCGCGAGAACCCCGATGGAAAATGTCGCCGAGCGCATCCCGCCGCCAGACAGGGACAGGCCGAGTTCCGGGCGATAGCCGGCGATTTCCTGCCCGGTACAGGGGGCGTCGATGGCGTTGGGAGGCGTGTGAAGCTGTTGCCGATACGAGCGCAGGTGGCAATTCTCGGCCGCCCTCAGCGCCGCGCTTCTTTCTTCGTAGCGTGCCGGGTCGGGTTGCTCGCCGTCGGTACGGCCGAGGTCGGGTTTATCGTCGATCGACGCGCAACCGGATAACAGGGCGAGGGCGAACGTTGCCCACTTCTTGGCGCCAGCGCCGAGTGTTTTTTCATGGGGTCGAGGGATGTGATACATGTCACGCTCCTTAGGGGACCTGGCGTTGAGCGAAAGCCAGTGGCGTGAGGCTAGCACCTGGGTGGCTTAGTGCTACTGAGCCATCATTCATTTGCACCAGCCGGGCCTCGGGAAATCCCTTGGCGCGGGGAGCGTGCTAACATCCGCGCTTTTGCAAGCCTGCCCGTTGAGAGCTGAACACTGATGGCCAACAGATCTGTTGTACTGGATACCGAAACCACCGGCATGCCGGTGACCGATGGTCACCGGATTATCGAAATCGGTTGTGTCGAGCTGATCGGCCGGCGCCTGACCGGTCGCCATTTCCACGTTTACCTGCAACCGGACCGCGAGAGTGACGAGGGCGCCATCGGCGTCCACGGCATCACCAACGAGTTCCTGGTGGGCAAGCCGCGGTTTGCCGAAGTGGCCGATGAGTTCTTCGAATTCATCAAGGGCGCGCAGTTGATCATCCACAACGCGGCGTTCGACGTTGGGTTCATCAACAACGAATTCGCGCTGATGGGCCAGCACGACCGCGCCGACATCAGCCAGCATTGCACCATCCTCGATACCCTGGTGATGGCCCGGGAGCGGCACCCGGGGCAGCGCAACAGCCTCGACGCCTTGTGCAAGCGCTACGACGTCGACAACTCCGGCCGTGAGCTGCACGGCGCCTTGCTCGACTCGGAGATTCTGGCCGACGTCTACCTGACCATGACCGGCGGGCAGACCAGCCTGTCCCTGGCGGGCAACGCCTCCGATGGCAACGGTTCGGGCGAAGGGTCGGGCAACCAGGCCACGGAAATCCGTCGCCTGCCGGCGGACCGCCGTCCCGCCCGGATCATTCGCGCGAGCGAAAGCGACCTGGCCGAACATGCCGCGCGTCTGGAAGCCATCGCCAAGTCGGCCGGTGCTCCGGCACTGTGGACGCAGTTGGCTGAGGCTTGAGGGCTTTGGCGCATAAACGCCTGTAGGCGCGAGCCCGCTCGCTCCCGTGGACCCACCTTGTTCATTCGCCACAATCGCCATGACCTTCTAACCTGAGGTTACGGGCAGGCTACGGATCCCGCTTGATGAGTGAAGATTTGAAAGACCAGGGCAATGGATGGCTATGCGCCGTTGGTTGTCTCAAGGAATGAGGACGTTTCCCAGTATGCAACCGGTCATGAATCCCAAGCACCCCGGGCTGTCGGTGCGCATTGTCGATGACGGTTTCGCTGCCTATATCTGGGGCAGTGACTTCAGCTTCGAGGTCAGTGACTACGGCACGGCGCAGGTCGGTCGCCCGGTGAGCCAGTGGCCGGTGACGCCGATCGTTCCCTATCGCAAGTGCTATGGCATCGATCCCGAGGAGTTCAGCAGTTTTCGCGATGCCCCGGACAGCGAGATCTTCATGGCGTACCTGGATGACCAGCCGGTGGGGCACCTGGTGGTCAGTACCAACTGGAACGGGTTCGCCCACATCGACGAGCTGGCGGTGCATGCCCCGGCCCGTCGCCATGGGGTGGCCAAGGCCTTGCTTGACGTCGCGCAGTTCTGGAGTCGCAAGAAAAAGCTGCCGGGCATCATGTTGGAAACCCAGAACAACAACCTGGGCGCGTGCCGGCTCTACGAGCGTTGCGGTTACGTACTGGGTGGGATCGATCACCTGCGCTATCGCGGCATCGACCGTCACACCGCCGAAGTGGCGCTGTTCTGGTATCGGCTGTTCGACGATCCGCTGGGCATGGCGATCAGTGGCCCAGCAGCGCCTCGGCTTGTTCCTTGACCCGTTCGAGCAGTGATTCAAGGGCGGGCGAGGGCTCGCGGCCTTTGAGGCTCAATGCATAAAGGTCAATCAGGATGGCGGGCGCCAGCGGACAGGTGTCCAGGCCCGCGTTCTTGGCGCCCGACGCGGTAAAAGGGTCGACGATGGCCAGGCCTTCGCCGGCCTCCACCATGGCCCGCATCATCTGGTGGGTCTGGACGCGGATCTGGATCACCGGCGCCGGGCGCAACGCCGCCAACTTGTGCTCGAACGCCGGGCTCAACGGGTCGTGCCCTTCGAGCCCCACCAACGATTGTCCCGCCAGGTCCTGGAGCGAAATGTACTTCTGCCGCGGTTGCAGCCAGCCATGGGGAGCCAGCAACTGCAGTTTGCCCTGGGCGATCACCTGGCAATCGATGTCGGGATGTTCCGGGTTGTGCAGGCTGAGGCCCAGGTCGCTTTCGCGCAGGAGCAAGCTCTGGACGATGCCGCGGGTTGGCTGGCTGAGCAGGGTGCAAGGGGCATCCGCGAAGCGTCGGCGCAGGGCGGCGATGCTCTGGGGCAACAATTGCTGGGCCAAGGGCGGGGTGCAGATGATGCGCAGTGGCGGCGCCTGGTAGTGTTTCAGGCTGCTGGCCAGCCGCTGCACCGGTTCGAGGGTGTCGTACACCCGCGTGATGCCGTCGCGCAGTTCGAGGGCTTCCCGGGTGGCCTGCAAGCGTCCGCGCACACTGGCAAACAGCATGAACCCCAGTTGGGCCTCGGCATCACGCAGAATCGCCTCGACCTCTGCCACCGGCAGTTGCAGCCATTCGGCCGCCGTGCCGAGATGGCCGGTCTGCAGCAGCGCCTGGATCACTTCGATGTGGCGTAAACGCATGCAAGAAGTCCGTGTTCGGCGGATAAGCCATTGGGTGGCCGAATCCTAACCCAAGTCCGGGCATGACTTCTGCTCATAACAACGATTACGAGGCGATTAGCGTTTCAGGTTCGCGGATGAGCTCGATACCCGACTGCACCAGCAGGAAGCGGTCTTCGTCGAGTTTGTTGACGCGATCACCAATGGCCAGCTTATAAGTGGTGACAGGCTCCTTGCCGTATCCCTCGGGCGACGGGGTCGATTCCTGGAACTCATGCACCGAATAGACGCGGCCTTCGGCGTCTCGCGCATGGAATTGTCCGACAAGTACTGCTGCCATTGCTTAGAACCTCTGGAAATAGATCACTCGATTTGCGGTTCTGTAGACCTTGGTCTATCGCGGTAAGTTTTCCCACAAGAAAAAAATAGTCCAGCCGGCCGGATTTCGTCGCTCCACTGGTCCAAATGTAACGCCGATCATCTATAACTACAGATCCTTTGAGCCGACAGTCGAGAAGCCTCTCATGAGTAATGTCTACACCGTGGCCGTTTTGGTGGGCAGCCTGCGCAAGGCGTCGATCAACCGCAAGATCGCCCTGGCCCTGGCCGACCTGGCACCTGCCAACTTGAAGCTGGAGATCGTCGAGATTGGCGACTTGCCCCTCTACAACGAAGACATCGACGTGACGCCGGCACCGGCCGCCTACGCGACATTCCGCCAGCGGGTGGGCGCGGCCGATGCGCTGTTGTTCGTCACCCCGGAGTACAACCGTTCGGTGCCGGCACCGTTGAAAAATGCCATCGACGTGGGCTCGCGCCCTTACGGGCAGAGTTGCCTGAGCGGCAAGCCGGGCGCGGTGATCAGCGCTTCCCCAGGTGCCATCGGTGGCTTCGGCGCCAATCACCATTTGCGCCAATCCCTGGTGTTCCTCGATGTGCCCTGCATGCAGCAGCCGGAAGGCTACCTGAGCGGCGCCGGTACGGCGTTCGACGAGGCGGGCCAGTTGTCGGAGTCGCTGAAGCCGTTCCTGCAGAAATTCATCGCGGCCTATGGTCAGTGGGTCGAGCAGCATAAAAAGGTCTGAACCCCGGATAGCCCGGATGAGCCGTGGCGAGGGAGCTTGCTCCCGCTCGGTTGCGCAGCGACCGCCCCAGGGGCCTGCTGCGCAGTCCAGCGGGAGCAAGCTCCCTCGCCACGGGGTTATCGGGTTCTGCAATGCCGCTTTACTGAGTATTCGCGTTTACCTATATTCGCCCCTCTTCCCCCCTCAGCTATCCCTCTGCGCAAGGCTGTAACGCATGCTCATCGCGTCATTGATTTTCCTGCTGACCATTACGCTGGTGATCTGGCAACCCAAAGGCCTTGGCGTTGGCTGGAGCGCGACGCTCGGCGCGTTGTTGGCCCTGCTGAGCGGGGTGGTGCACCTGGCCGACATCCCGCTGGTGTGGCAGATCATCTGGAACGCCACTGGCACGTTCGTCGCGTTGATCATCATCAGCCTGTTGCTGGACGAGGCGGGGTTCTTCGCCTGGGCGGCCCTGCACGTGGCTCGATGGGGTCGGGGCAGCGGGCGCAAGCTGTTTGCCTACATGGTGTTGCTCGGGGCGCTGGTGTCGGCGCTGTTTGCCAACGACGGGGCGGCGCTGATCCTGACGCCGATCGTGATCTCGATGCTCCTGGCGCTGCGCTTTTCCCCGGCGGCGACGCTGGCGTTCGTGATGGGCGCCGGCTTCATCGCCGACACCGCGAGCCTGCCGCTGGTAGTGTCGAACCTGGTGAACATCGTGTCGGCAGACTTTTTCGGCATCGGCTTCAACCGCTACGCGGCGGTCATGGTGCCGGTGAACCTGGTGAGCGTGGCGGCCAGCCTGGGGATCCTGCTGTGGTTCTTCCGGCGCGACATTCCCGGCGATTATGACCCGCAACAACTGGACGATCCGGCCACGGCGATCCACGACAAGGCGACGTTCTATGCCGGTTGGGCGGTGCTGGTGATCCTGCTGGTGGGCTGCTTTGCCCTGGAGCCGCTGGGCATTCCCATCAGTGCGATCTCGGCGGTGTGCGCCGCGTTGCTGCTGGGCGTGGCGGCCCGCGGCCACAAAATTTCCACGCGCAAGGCGATGAAGGAAGCGCCGTGGCAGATCGTGATCTTCTCCCTCGGCATGTACCTGGTGGTCTATGGCCTGCGCAACGCCGGGCTGACCGGCTATCTGGCCCATTGGCTCGACAGCTTTGCCGCTTACGGCGTATGGGGCGCGGCCATGGGCACCGGCGTGCTGACGGCGCTGCTGTCATCGGTGATGAACAATCTGCCGACGGTGCTGGTCGGTGCCTTGTCCATCGACGCCAGCCAGGCCACCGGGGCGGTGAAGGAGGCGATGATCTACGCCAACGTGATCGGCAGCGACCTGGGCCCGAAAATCACCCCGATCGGCAGCCTGGCTACCTTGCTCTGGCTGCATGTACTGGCACGCAAGGACATTCGCATCGGCTGGGGCTATTACTTCAAGGTCGGGATCGTGCTGACGGCGCCGGTGTTGCTGGTGACGTTGGCGGCGCTGGCGGTGCGGTTGTCCTTCTGAAGCGAGGTGGCCGCCTTCGCGGGCAAGCCCGTTCCCACAGGGTTTTGTGGTTGCCCGCAAGATTGCAGATGCTGCGGTCATTGTGGGAGCGGGCTTGCCCGCGAAGGCGGCCGTCCAGGCACAACAACGTTCAGCTATTGCCCGGCACAGCCGGCCAGAGATCCGCCACCAGGAACACCCGCTCGGCTTCTTCCCACTCGCCCAAGCTGTTTTCCCCCAGGCGCACCAGCAATTGCGCTGGCGCCATCGGGTCCAGGGCCTGTCGCCAGGCTTGCAGTTGTGCGCTGCTCCAGGTTTGTTCGGCCGGATAATGCGCCGGGGCCAGCCAGGCGGCGCGGGGCAGGGGTTGCCAGCGCCCTGGCGGACGTTGGGCGACGAATGCCGGCCAATCGCGCTGGTGCAGCCAACTGCCGCGCAAATGCCGGGGGTGGGCGCCCAAGGGTGGTTCGGCGTGGTTCGGCCAGGGGTAGAGCAAGTACCCGCCCAGCCAGAGTTCGGAGCGCAGCCGCTCGTTGCCCGAGGGTTCGATGCCCAGCGCCGCCAGGGCCTCACGGCTTTCCGGGCGCGCCGAGATCGGCAACTGGTGTTCGCGCAGGTGCGCCAGTTTACGGTCGAGCCGGTCATGGCTGCCCGGGCCCAGCCATTGCGCGGCGTCTTGCCCATCGCCCTGTTGAGGGCCCAGGTACAGCTTGATCGCCAGTTCCAGGTGATGAATGCCGTCGTCGTCGCGCAACAACAGGTCCAGTTCCCCCAGCGTATGGCCCTCGCGCCGGATCGGCAGGTTCGCGGCGATCAGTTCGATGCCCGGTGCGTGCTGTACGGCGAACTGCCACAACCTTTCGTAATACAGCCCCAGGCGTCGCGTCCGTCCATGTGACAACCACTGCAGCAACGAATAGCTGTCGCGGTCCAGCTGCCTGAGCCAGTGTTCCAGTCGGTCGGGGTTTCGCACCCAATCGCTGCGGGTCAGCGGATGGCGCTGGGGCCAGGGCGTGTCGATGAGCATCGGTGGGGCCAGCAGCGCCCACGCCAGGTCGCGCACCTCGGGGTGGCGCAGGCGACGGGGCAGGTCCAGCAATTCAGGGAACAGGATCATTTTGCGAGCATAGCTGCTGCGGCGAAGGCTTAAAGAATTTTGTCTATGGAGCGCTTTCGCCCATAATCGTGATTTTCGCCCGCCGCAGATCCTCGCAGGAGCCTCATGGAGCAATTTCGCAATATCGGCATCATCGGTCGCCTGGGCAGTTCACAGGTGTTGGACACCGTTCGCCGTCTCAAACGTTTCCTCCTGGAGCGACACCTGCATGTGATCCTCGAAGACACCATCGCCGAAGTGTTGCCCGGCCATGGCTTGCAAACGTCGTCGCGCAAGATGCTCGGCGAGGTTTGTGACATGGTGATCGTGGTTGGCGGTGATGGCAGCCTGCTGGGGGCTGCGCGGGCCCTGGCGCGGCACAATATCCCGGTGCTGGGGATCAACCGCGGCAGCCTGGGCTTCCTGACCGATATCCGGCCGGACGAGCTGGAGATCAAGGTCGCCGAGGTGCTGGACGGCCACTACCTGGTGGAAAACCGTTTCCTGCTGCAAGCCGAGGTGCGCCGGCACGCCGAAGCCATCGGCCAGGGTGACGCCCTCAACGACGTGGTGCTGCACCCGGGCAAGTCCACGCGGATGATCGAATTCGAGCTGTACATCGATGGCCAGTTCGTCTGCAGCCAGAAGGCCGATGGCCTGATCGTCGCTACGCCCACCGGCTCCACGGCCTACGCGCTGTCCGCCGGCGGCCCGATCATGCACCCCAAGCTCGACGCTATTGTGATTGTGCCCATGTACCCCCATACCTTGTCTGGGCGACCCATCGTGGTCGATGGCAACAGTGAGCTGAAAATCGTCGTGTCCAAGGATATGCAGATCTACCCGCAAGTGTCCTGTGACGGCCAGAACCATTTCACCTGCGCGCCGGGTGACACCATCACCGTCAGCAAGAAAGCGCAGAAGCTGCGCCTGATCCACCCGCTGGATCACAATTACTATGAAGTCTGCCGGACCAAGCTCGGCTGGGGCAGTCGACTCGGAGGTGGAGGCGACTGATGCTCGATCCTGCGCGCAGTTACGATCTGATCGGTGACGTGCACGGATGCGCCCTGACCCTGGAACACCTGCTGGACCGACTCGGTTACCACAAGCAGGGCGGGGTCTGGCGACATCCGTCGCGCATGGCCGTGTTCCTGGGCGATATCATCGACCGTGGCCCGCGGATCCGCGAAGCGCTGCACATCGTCCACGACATGGTCGAGGCCGGCCAGGCGCTGTGCATCATGGGCAATCACGAATTCAACGCCCTGGGCTGGAGCACCCCGGCATTGCCCGGCAGCGGCCAGCGCTACGTGCGCGAGCACACCCCGCGCCACGCTCGCCTGCTGCACGAAACCCTGACGCAATTCGAGCAGCACCCCGGCGACTGGCATGACTTCCTCAAGTGGTTCTATGAGTTGCCGCTGTTTGTCGACGCGGGCCGGTTCCGGGTGGTCCACGCCTGTTGGGACGCCGGCCTGATCGAACCGTTGCGCGGCCTGTTCCCCGACGGCTGCGTCGACGAGCACTTCCTCCAGGCGTCGGCGCAACCGGGCAGCTTTGCCTGCACGGTGTTCGATCGCCTGCTGCGCGGCACCGACATGCGCCTGCCCCACGGCATGACCCTCACCGGTGGCGATGGCCTGACCCGGTCGTTCTTTCGTACCAAGTTCTGGGAAGACGATCCCAAGACCTACGGCGACATTGTGTTCCAGCCCGATGCGTTGCCCGAGCCGGTGGCACGCAGGCCTCTGTCAGCCGACGAAAAGAACAACCTGTTGCGCTACGGCATCGATGAGCCCTTGTTGTTCGTCGGTCACTATTGGCGCAGCGGCAAGCCTGCGCCGATCCGCTCCAACCTGGCGTGCCTGGACTACAGCGCGGTGCTCTACGGCAAGTTGGCGGCCTACCGGCTCGACCAGGAAACCCGCCTGGACCCGCACAAATTCGTCTGGGTCGATGTCGAGCGCCCCGAGGTGATGCCGTGAACCTGGTCGCGGTGGTGCGTTTGCCGTTGACAGCGGACCTGAGCGGTTTCGTCACGTTGCTGCAACGGCTGCAGGTGCCACACCGGGTCAGCGAGGAGGCGGGCGAGCAAGTGCTCTGGGTGCCGGACGAGATGGGCGAAGACGTGCGCACCCTGTATGGCCGTTTTCCGCAGGGCGATCTCCAGCAGACCCTGGAGCTGCCGGCCATTGGCCCCGCGCCGAAAAGGCCAGGCGTCGTCGAGCAACTGACGCGAAGCCCGATGACCGCCCTGGTGTTGCTGTTGAGCCTGCTGGTCGGCGTCGTGACCCTGTTGGGCGAGAATCTCCAGGCATTGCGTTGGCTGACCTTCCTCGAGTTTCGCGTTGCCGGTGACTACATCCAGTTCATCCCTCTGGCCGACAGCTTGGCGGCGGGGCAGTGGTGGCGCCTGGTGACACCGATGCTGATCCACTTCGGTTTCCTGCACATTGCCATGAATGGCCTGTGGTATTGGGATTTGGGGCGACGGATCGAGGCGCGCCAGGGCGGCATCAATCTGTTGGGGCTGACGCTGCTGTTCAGCCTGGTGTCCAATTTCGTCCAGTACCTGGTCAGCGGCGCATCACTGTTCGGCGGTTTGTCCGGCGTGTTGTACGGCCTGCTGGGGCATTGCTGGATTTATCAATGGCTGGCGCCGAATCCGGCCTACCGCTTGCCCCGTGGCGTCATGGCGATGATGCTGGGGTGGCTGGTGCTGTGCATGTCCGGGCTGGTCTCGCTGATCGGTTTCGGAGAAATCGCCAACGGCGCCCACGTGGGCGGTTTGCTCATCGGTTGCTTCACGGGCTTGTTGGGCGGGCTGTTCGCTCGCCGTAAACTGGCCCGACCATGATCGGGTGGCGAGGGAGCTCGCTCGCCACGAATGACCAATAGCCCACTTATCTTTATTGTCACTAACGAACGCGCGGAGAACCCATGTCCTCGTTCAACGAAATGATCCAGAACATTACCCCCGACATCTATCGCAGCCTGAAGTTGGCGGTGGAGATCGGCAAATGGGCCGATGGCAACAAACTCACCGCCGAACAGCGCGAGTTGTCGTTGCAGGCGATGATCGCCTGGGAAATCCAGAACCTGCCCGAAGAAGAGCGCACCGGTTACATGGGGCCGCAGGAATGCCAGTCCAAGGCGCACGAAGTGCCGAACATTCTGTTCAAGTCGGACGCCATCCATTGATCGAGATTGGCCGCGGTGCAATCAGCAAGATGTCGGCGCGCCTTGACGGGCCGAACGTTCACTATGCCTTGCGTCTGGGCGATCTCGAGGTGCCGGTCAATCCGTTGATCGGCAGCAGGGTGCGCCTGGAGTTCCTCGGTGCGATCCATTGCAGCCATTGCGGGCGCCGGACCAAGACCAGCTTCAGCCAGGGGTATTGCTACCCGTGCATGACCAAGCTGGCGCAGTGCGATGTGTGCATCATGAGCCCCGAGCGCTGCCATTTCGAGGCGGGCACCTGCCGCGAGCCGGCATGGGGCGAGCAGTTCTGCATGACCGATCACGTGGTGTACCTGGCGAACTCGTCCGGCGTGAAGGTCGGCATCACCCGTGCCACCCAACTGCCGACCCGCTGGCTGGACCAGGGCGCCAGCCAGGCGTTGCCGATCCTGCGGGTCGCCACCCGTCAGCAGTCGGGGTTTGTCGAAGACCTGTTCCGCAGCCAGGTGGCGGACAAGACCAATTGGCGCGCGTTGCTCAAGGGCGATGCCGTGGCGGTGGACCTGCCGCGGATCCGCGATGCGCTGTTCGAAAGCTGCGCCCCGGGATTGCAGGGGTTGCAGGAACGATTCGGCTTGCAGGCGATCCAGACCATAGCGGACGTCGAACCCCTCGAGATCCGTTATCCGGTGGAGCAATACCCGACCAAGATCGTCAGCTTCAACCTGGACAAGGACCCGATCGCCGAAGGCACGCTGCTGGGGATCAAGGGCCAGTACCTGATTTTCGACACTGGCGTGATCAACATTCGTAAATACACGGCCTACCAGCTGGCCGTGCATCAGTAGAAGGATTCGACCCATGCGCACCGAACAACCGAAGATGATTTACCTGAAGGACTATCAGGCGCCCGAGTACCTGATCGACGAAACGCACCTGACCTTCGAGTTGTTCGAGGACCACAGCCTGGTCCATGCGCAACTGGTGATGCGCCGCAACCCCGAGCGCGGTGCCGGCCTGCCGCCGCTGGTGCTCGATGGCCAGCACCTGGAGCTGATTTCGATCAAGCTCGACGACACTGACCTGGCTTCGAGTGACTATCAGTTGGACGACAGCCACCTGACCGTGCAGCCCAAGGCCCAGGCCTTTACCGTCGACACCACCGTCAGGATCCACCCGGAAACCAACACCGCCCTGGAAGGCCTGTACAAGTCCGGCGGCATGTTCTGCACCCAGTGCGAGGCCGAGGGTTTCCGCAAGATCACCTATTACCTCGACCGCCCGGACGTGATGAGCAAGTTCACCACCACCGTGGTGGCCGAGCAGCACAGCTACCCGGTGTTGCTGTCCAACGGCAACCCGATCGCCAGCGGTCCCGGCGAAGACGGTCGGCACTGGGCGACCTGGGAAGACCCGTTCAAGAAACCGGCCTATCTGTTTGCCCTGGTGGCCGGTGACCTGTGGTGCGTCGAAGACACCTTCACCACGTCGAGCGAGCGCACTGTGGCGCTGCGCATTTATGTCGAGCCGGAAAACATCGACAAATGCCAGCACGCCATGACCAGCCTGAAGAAGTCGATGCGCTGGGACGAGCAGGTGTATGGCCGCGAGTACGACCTGGACATCTTCATGATTGTCGCGGTCAACGACTTCAACATGGGGGCCATGGAAAACAAGGGCCTGAACATCTTCAACTCCAGCGCGGTGCTGGCCCGCGCCGAAACCGCCACCGACGCCGCGCACCAGCGGGTCGAGGCGATCGTCGCTCACGAATACTTCCACAACTGGTCGGGCAACCGCGTGACCTGCCGCGACTGGTTTCAACTGTCGCTCAAGGAAGGCTTCACGGTGTTCCGCGACGCCGGTTTCTCCGCCGACATGAACTCCGCCACCGTCAAGCGCATCCAGGACGTGGCCTACCTGCGCACCCACCAGTTCGCCGAAGACGCCGGCCCCATGGCCCACCCGGTGCGCCCGGACAGCTTTATCGAGATCTCCAACTTCTACACCTTGACCGTGTACGAAAAGGGCTCGGAAGTGGTCGGCATGATCCACACGCTGCTGGGGGCGCAAGGGTTCCGCAAGGGCAGCGACCTTTACTTCGAGCGCCACGACGGCCAGGCCGTGACCTGCGATGACTTCATCAAGGCCATGGAAGATGCCAACGGCGTCGACCTGACCCAGTTCAAGCGCTGGTACAGCCAGGCCGGTACGCCACGACTGGCCGTGACCGAGTCCTACGACGCGGCGGCTCGTACCTACAGCCTGACCTTCAGCCAAAGCTGCCCGCCAACCCCGGACAAGCAGGAAAAACTGCCGTTCGTGATTCCCGTCGAGCTGGGCCTGCTGGACCGCCAGGGCGCTGAGATACCCTTGCGCCTGGCCGGTGAAGCAGCCGCGAACGGCACGTCGCGGGTCATCTCGGTGACCGAGGCCGAGCAGACCTTCACCTTCGTCGACATCGCCGAACAACCGCTGCCATCGCTGCTGCGCGGCTTCTCGGCCCCGGTCAAGCTGAGCTTCCCGTACAACCGCGACCAGTTGATGTTCCTGATGCAGCACGACAGCGATGGTTTCAATCGCTGGGATGCCGGCCAGCAATTGTCGGTGCAGGTGTTGCAGGAATTGATCGCCCAGCACCAGAAGGGCGTCAGCCTGTCGCTGGACCCGCGCCTGGTTACCGCGTTGCGCACGGTGCTGTCGGACGAATCCCTGGACCAGGCCATGGTCGCGGAAATGCTCTCGCTGCCAAGCGAAGCCTACCTGACGGAAATCAGCGAAGTGGCCGACGTCGAGGCGATCCATGCCGCTCGCGAGTTCGCCCGCCAGCAACTGGCCGAGAATCTGTTCGAAGCCCTGTGGCTGCGCTATGAAGCCAACCGCGACCTGTCCAAGCGCACGCCGTATGTGGCCGAGGCAGAACACTTTGCCCGTCGCGCCTTGCAGAACATTGCGCTGTCGTACCTGATGCTCACCGATAAACCAGAAGTGCTCAGTGCGACCCTGGAGCAATTCGACACCGCGGATAACATGACCGAACGCCTGACGGCCCTGGCGGTGTTGGTCAACTCGCCTTTTGAAACCGAGAAGGCCCGTGCCCTGGAAGTGTTCGCGGAAAACTTCAAGGGCAATCCGCTGGTCATGGACCAATGGTTCAGCGTCCAGGCCGGCAGCCCGCTGCCCGGTGGCCTGGCGCGGGTCAAGGCGTTGATGGAGCACCCGGCGTTCAATATCAAGAACCCGAACAAGGTGCGGGCGCTGATCGGCGCGTTTGCCGGGCAGAACCTGATCAACTTCCACGCCGCCGACGGTTCGGGTTATCGCTTCCTGGCCGACCTGGTCATCCAGCTCAACGGCTTCAACCCGCAGATCGCCTCGCGCCAATTGGCGCCGCTGACCCGCTGGCGCAAATACGACAGCGCACGCCAGGCGCTGATGAAGGGTGAACTGGAGCGCATCCTGGCGTCGGGTGGGCTATCGGCCGATGTGTTTGAAGTCGTGAGCAAGAGCTTGGCGTAAGCTCGATGCCGCGGTCTGCCTGGCGGACCGCGGCGCCTTTATTCGCGAGCAAGCCCGCTCCCACAGGTCTTGCGGGCGCATGCAAAGGCTGCGTACGCCCCAAATCCCTTGTGGGAGCGGGCTTGCCCGCGAAAGCGGCATATCTGTCATGAAGATGTTGAATGTGCCGCCGTCTTCGCGGGCAAGCCCGCTCCCACAGTAGATTGCAGCGAACACCTGTCTTGTGAGGCTTTATCGACTTGATCGACGAGGCTCATCAGCAATCCGGGCTAAAAGCTTCTTTTTGAAAAGTTAAGTTCTTTTCCAGAGCCATGAATGGCCAGTGCCCCTAGGCCGACACCCGCCGTATAGCGCCTGGCAAGTAGAATGTTCAGGCTGAGAGCATTGACTAAGGCTTCTTCATTTCCTGGCGCGGGCTCCTCTGTTTCTTTAATGAATTCAGTGCTTGAGAATCTAAGGTCATCATGGAACGTGACACTGGCAGAATATTTATTGCTATGGCCAATGCTCCCCATTACTTTGTAATTTATAAAAGTTGCGCCCCTGTATTTATTGGTGAAATTGAATGCTGGTAGATTCATGTCCCAGGAATATCCTGTTCCTTCCAGTAGATTGATTACAGTAGGGACGTCCATGGCATAGCTATTGTAGGGCTCTACATCAAATCCTTTTTCATCATTAACATTTTCAGGGGGGATCATGACACTCGCTCCTCTTGCGATTGCTAGTGCAATATTTTGTCAGTCACTGTTCGATGTGGTGAATGTCGATTAGAAAAGGGAAGCGGGCTACTGTCAGAAATAGCAGGGTTTTATATTGATTTTGAATAGAAAACCTAGGCTGTCGTTGTAATGGCGGTGCCATCACCCCATCGAATACCCCATCATTCACTCCCCGCGCCATCCCTCTTGGTTAACAAAAGATAACGTGGCGTCGATTGTCAGACCTTTCGAAAGCCCGATAGGATAGGCCAGCTTCCGAAGTGGCTCTAGATTGCAGGTTTCAGGGCTATGCTCCAGAAATGGCAACGTACGAGGCCTAACAATAATAAAGGGGGGAAAGGTCTATGAATGAGCCTGTCATGGCGGTGGGCCGCTGTCGCCCGCCGGTGCTGCGCAGAGTGGCGTTGCTGGCTTCGGCACTCTCGCTGCTGGGCTCTGCCGTGTTGTCGGCGCCGGTGATGGCCGTTGCGGCGTCGACCACCGATGTCATCTATTCCGTCGAATCGGCCAAGGCCAGCAAGACCCTGATGCTCGACGTGGTGCACGCCGGCCAGCGGCTGGTGGCGGTTGGCGACCGGGGCCACATTGTCTACTCGGACGACCAGGGCACTACCTGGACCCAGGCCAAGGTGCCGACCCGCCAGATGCTCACCGCCGTGTTCTTCGTTGACGACAAGCACGGCTGGGCCGTGGGCCACGACGCGCAGATCCTGGCCAGTGACGACGGTGGCAGCACCTGGACCAAGCAATTCGAAGAACTCAAGCGCGAAGCGCCGCTGCTGGACGTCTGGTTCAAGGACCCCAGTAATGGCTTCGCCGTCGGCGCCTATGGCGCGCTGTTCGAAACCACCGACGGCGGCAAGCACTGGGAAGACGCCAGCGACCGCATCGACAACGAAGACCAGTTCCACCTCAACGCCATTACGGCCGTGAAAGACGCCGGCTTGTTCATCGTGGGCGAGGCCGGCAGCATGTTCCGCTCCAGCGATTGGGGCCAGACCTGGGAAAAGCTCGAAGGCCCCTATGAAGGCTCGCTGTTCGGCGTCATCGGCACCGCCCAGCCTTCCACGCTGCTGGCCTACGGCTTGCGCGGCAACCTCTATCGCTCCACCGACTTCGGCGGCACCTGGGAGCAGGTCGAACTCAAGGCCGCCCGCGGCGCCCTGGAGTTCGGCTTGTCGGGGGGCACGCTGCTGGCGGACGGCTCCATCGTGATTGTCGGCAACGGCGGCAGCGTGGTGCGCAGCACCGACGATGGCGTGAGCTTCAGCGTGTACAACCGTCCGGACCGGATTTCCGTGGCCGCGGTCACGGCGGCGGGTAACGGCAACCTGATCCTGGCGGGGCAAGGCGGCGTACGCGCCACCACGGCCACCGGTGCTGAACTGAGCAAATGAGTCGAGCCTGCACGACGGGCACAAAAACAAGAAGGCGGACCCCATGAGCAGTCATCACCAAGACAAGGCGACGTTCCTCGAGCGCCTGATTTTCAATAACCGCCCGGCAGTGATCGTCATTTGCCTGCTGGTCAGCCTTTTCCTGTTCTGGCAGGCCACGCTGATCCGGCCGTCCACCAGCTTCGAAAAAATGATCCCGCTCAAGCATCCTTTCATCGAGAAGATGCTCGAACACCGCAACGACCTGGCGAACCTGGGCAATACCGTGCGGATCTCGGTGGAAGCCACCGACGGCGACATTTTCTCCAAGGAATACATGGAGACCCTGCGCCAGATCCACGACGAGGTGTTCTACATTTCCGGCGTCGACCGTTCCGGCCTCAAGTCGCTGTGGAGCCCGAGCGTGCGCTGGACCGAGGTGACGGAGGAGGGCTTCGCCGGTGGCGAGGTGATTCCCCAGAGCTACAACGGCTCGGCCGACAGCCTCGACCTGCTGCGCAACAACGTGCTCAAGTCCGGCCAGGTCGGGCGCCTGGTGGCCAACGATTTCAAGTCGAGCATCATCGACATCCCGTTGCTGGAGTCCTACCCGGACCCGCAGGACCAGGGCAAACTGCTCGCCCTCGATTACCGCAAGTTTTCCCACGAGCTTGAAGACAAGATCCGCAATAAGTTCGAAGCCCAGAACCCGAACGTGCAGATTCACATCGTCGGCTTCGCCAAGAAGGTCGGCGACCTGATCGATGGCCTGGTCATGGTGGTGATGTTCTTCGGCGTGGCCTTCGTCATCACCCTGGTGCTGTTGTACTGGTTCACTCACTGCATGCGCAGCACCATCGCGGTATTGAGCACCACCCTGGTGGCGGTGATCTGGCAATTGGGGTTGATGCATGCCGCCGGTTTCGGCCTCGACCCCTACTCGATGCTGGTGCCGTTCCTGATCTTCGCCATCGGCATTTCCCACGGCGTGCAGAAGATCAACGGCATCGCCTTGCAGTCCAGCGAGGCGGACAACGCCCTGACGGCGGCGCGGCGTACGTTCCGCCAATTGTTCCTGCCGGGGATGATCGCGATCCTGGCGGACGCCGTCGGCTTCATTACCCTGCTGATTATCGACATTGGCGTGATCCGCGAACTGGCCATCGGGGCGTCCATCGGCGTGGCGGTGATCGTGTTCACCAACCTGATCCTGTTGCCGGTGGCGATTTCCTACGTCGGCATCAGCAAGCGTGCCATCGAGCGCAGCAAGAAGGACGCGACCCGCGAGCATCCGTTTTGGCGTGTGCTGTCGAACTTCGCCAGCGCCAAGGTCGCGCCGGTGTCCATTGCCCTGGCCCTGATCGCCTTCGGCGGCGGCCTGTGGTACAGCCAGAACCTGAAGATCGGCGACCTCGACCAGGGCGCGCCGGAACTGCGGCCGGACTCGCGCTACAACCAGGACAACAATTTCATCATCAGCAATTACTCCACCAGTTCCGATGTGCTGGTGGTGATGGTCAAGACCAAGGCCGAAGGTTGCTCGCGCTACGAAGCCATGGCGCCCATCGATGAACTGATGTGGAAGATGCAGAACACCGAGGGCGTGCAGTCGGCGATCTCCCTGGTGACCGTGTCCAAGCAAATGATCAAGGGCATGAACGAGGGCAACTTGAAATGGGAAACCCTGTCGCGCAACCCCGACGTGCTGAACAACTCCATCGCCCGGGCCGATGGCCTGTACAACAACAGCTGCTCCCTGGCACCGGTGCTGGTGTTCCTCAACGACCACAAGGCCGAGACCCTGGACCGTGCCGTCACGGCGGTGCAGGAATTCGCCAAGGAAAACAACCGCGATGGCCTGGAGTTCATCCTCGCCGCCGGTAACGCCGGTATCGAAGCGGCTACCAACGAGGTGATCAAGGAGTCGGAGCTGACGATCCTGATCCTGGTGTACATCTGCGTGGCAACCATGTGCATGATCACCTTCCGCTCCTGGGCGGCGACCTTGTGCATCGTGCTACCGCTGGTGCTGACCTCGGTGCTGGGCAACGCGCTGATGGCGTTCATGGGCATCGGCGTGAAGGTCGCGACCCTGCCGGTGGTGGCGCTGGGCGTGGGGATTGGCGTGGACTACGGCATCTACATCTACAGTCGGCTGGAAAGCTTCCTGCGGGCCGGGTTGCCGTTGCAGGAAGCGTACTACCAGACGCTCAAGTCCACCGGTAAAGCCGTCCTGTTCACCGGCCTGTGCCTGGCCATCGGCGTGTGCACCTGGATCTTCTCGGCCATCAAGTTCCAGGCCGACATGGGCCTGATGCTGACGTTCATGCTGCTGTGGAACATGTTCGGTGCGCTGTGGCTGTTGCCGGCGCTGGCGCGGTTCCTGATCAAGCCGGAGAAACTGGCGGGGCAGAAGGGCAATTCGTTGTTTGCCCATTGATGGATCAAGGCTGGCGCAGCCCCCTGTGGCGAGGGAGCTTGCTCCCGCTGGGCTGCGCAGCAGCCCCTGAACCTGCCCCCTCGATGTATCAGATTGATGGAGGCGGCTCTTTTGGGGCTGCTGCGCAGCCCAGGGGGAGCAAGCTCCCTCGCCACGGTTGTTTGCAGTGTTCGTCGATCAAGGCGCCAACGGCAGAAACCGGCTCTGGGCCAGCGACTTGCTGATCTGCCCTCGATGCACATTCACCACCGCATAGGAACTGTTGGCCTTGGCCAGCAGCGAGTGGTAGTGCTCCTTGCGTTGCTCCTTGGTCTTGAGGTGCGCGACGCTGAAGTTGTCCTTCGGTGTGTCGGCCGCTTCATAATGAAAATGCGCGTACCAGATCGGGAAGCCGTCACGGTCGTTGATGGCGTATTCCTGAAGGAAGTCCTTGCGGGCGCCTTGCAGGGCCGTGCGGTCGCCGAGGCGGGCCACCTGTACCAGGTTTTTTTCGAACAGAAACCGCAGGTTGCCGTCGGTGGGCGGCAGTTTCAGGCTCAGTTCGGTGCGCAGGTCGCTGCCCTTGGTGGTCAGTTGGTGGGCGGCGTCTGACAATTGTCGGCCCAGTTCCTCGTTGGCCGGGGTGCGTGAGCCGGGCGATGCACTGAACGCCCGGTCGAGTTCTTCGCCGAGCGTGCGGAAGTGACTCGCTTCATTGTTCAGGATTTCCTCGATTTCCTGAGGATGCCGACAGTGTGTCTTGTAGCTTTCGGCGCGGCTCATGCGCTTGTCCAGTTCGTCGAGCAGTTCTCGTGCCTGGGCCCGGATCGCTTTGATCGACCGCGTCTGGGGCGCCGGGGCCGGACGGCGTACGTCGACCACATCCCAGACATCTTCGTGGCGAGAATAGGTGGCGAGTACTTGGTCGTTGCCTTTGGAGCGCATTTCGACGACTTCGATTGGCAGGCTCGTGCCGGCGGGTTTCAGGTCGCCGATCAAGACGCCATTGTGGCGGGTCCTGATGAGTTTTTTCTGCGGCAACCCGGCGCCGGTCCTGGGGCGTTTCGGTACACGCTTGCGCGGTTTTGGTTCGGGTTTGATTTCGGCGGCGAGTTTGCCAGAGACCTCCTGATACAGACCCTCGACCAGCTTGATCACCCTGTCGAAATAGGATTCGTTGATGTCCTCCAGGTAAAGGGCCTTTGTCCCCTTCAACGTATCCAGGGCCTTGCCGTAATGCTCGGTCAGGCTTTCCAGCACTTCGATTCTGTCCGAAGGGGAGACGTCGTAGGTTTGCAGGTCATCGTTTGAACGGATGTGCTCCATCAAGGGTATGAGAATGCGCAGCAGCCGAACAGGCAGGGCCGATTGGCGGTTTTTCACCGAGAGCATGGGGAGCGTGGTGAGTTGCCGGATTTTAATGCCGAAGGCGTTACTCTCATTGGCGGGACGGTTGCGGGTCAACCGTTCGAACGCCCGTGCGCCCGACGCATCGAGGTTCAATAGCCGCTCGAGGTAATCGTCCTTGAGTTCCAGCCAGTGAAGCGCCTGGTCATTGATGTCGCTCTTGGTGTCGAGGTATTTCATATAGGACTCGACGTCACGGATGGCAACTTCCCTGATGTTGGCAGACTCTCCAAACTGAGGATGTGCTTGCTGGAGGGACTCGAGTTCCTTTTCCGTGATCACAAACGCCTTGCGGGCATTGTTGATCACGTTTTCCATGAGCACATGCATGTAGCCAGATGGAAAACCGATGCCCAGGCTGGCGCGTTCGGCCGCACTGTTCGCCAGCGTCAGGTACATCTCGGTCTGTTCGTTGAGCAGATCATAGAAAATCTTGCGTTTGGCCGCCCGCTGGGCTTCGGTGTAGTTGCCACCTTCATCGGTCCGGATCATGACCTGCTGGGCCACGTCCAGAGCTTTTTGTCGGTCTGCGTCTTGCGCCTCCAGCCGTTTGGATTCATCCATCAACTGCTTGGCCCGCTCCAGGTTGACACGCCGCTGTGCCTCCACCCGCTTGGGCGGCGAACCGCCGAGCAGGCGCAGGCGCAAATCCAGGTGCCAATGGCCCTGGGCATCGACGCGCAACGGCGGGCCATTCTTGTCGGTGTCGAGCGGAGCGAATGGGTCGACGATGGTTGCACTGCCCTCGTATTCAGGCGTGATTCGATAGAAGGCCCCTTCGACCTGGGCATGCCATTTGTTGTCGATCACGTACAGGCCTTTGAACGGGCCATTTTCAATGGGGTCGGGCAGGGTCTTGGGGGAGGGCACCTGCAATTGTTGCAGTCGCGCCTGTTGTTGCGGCGTCGGTTGACCACCGGCCCTGGCGAAATTGAGATCCAGGCGCCGGCTGTTGGCCTCGGCGGGGGCGTCAGGCTCGGCCACGGTGCCCTCCAAGAGGGTGGGCGCCGCCGGTTCGGGCCATTGCTCGGCGACGGCACGCGGCGCGGGCGGGCGCATGGCCTCCTGCTGCACCGATTCGGGCAGCGCGGCACGCGCCGCGGGCCCATGGCCGGCAGGCAACTGGCTTACCAGCAGGGCCAGGTTGACGAGCAGGTCGACCGCGGCGAACTCGCGGGCCACCGGGTCGGCGCTGATCAGCGCCGGAATGTCTTGCTGGGCGCTGGCCATCAGGTTCCAGAGCCAGACGGTGGTCATGGCCGGGCCGCGCAGCAAAGGGAACAGCAAGGTGTTGAACAACAGGCCGCCGCCTTCGAGCAACACGGCCCAGCGACTCTCGCGGTTGGACACCGAATCCCGGTCGGCCTGGGTAACCAGGGCCTGGGCGTTGCAGCCGTAGAGGTACTGCATCAGCTCACCCTTGCGCAGCGATTGCAGCAGTTCGTCGCGGGGATCGTCGAGGGCGAGGGTGGCGGGAGCAGGCTTGTCCGGGACACTGAATTCGTCACCGGTGAAGAACCGCATGATGTGAGGCTCCAAGAACCCACCGTTGGCGTAGATCGGGCGTGCAGCGTCGGGAAGCCAGGTCAGGATGCTGTCCTGCAGGTCTCCGGAGGTGGCAATGGCCTGCATCAGTGTCTCGCGGGTCGGGAATTGCTGCAGCGAGGGCGCGTAGAGCGGCCGATACAACAGGTGCGGACCGTTGGCGATGTCCTGAGCCTCGATGATGAACATGTTGGCCACGGTGTCGGGCCGCGCCTTGGGTTGGCGCAACACCCGCAGCTGGCGAATGACCACCGGGCGACCGTCGACCCGTTGGCTCGCCGCGTCGGGTTGGAGCACGGCTTCCAGCAGGCGCAGGCCCTGGACGGTCATGCCGTTCTCGCCGGCCAGTTTCTGTTTCAAGGCTTCAAGCATCAGTTGCGCCGGAAGCTGTTCGGCGAAGATCCGTTGCCGCGCCTGCGCCCGGGGAGCGTCGTCGAGCAAATGCTCGCGCAGATAGCGAGGATAGGTCGCGCCAATGTCGACCTGTTCGATCAGAGGGTTGATAAAGGCCGGTGTCAGCCAGGTCGGCAACGCCTGGCCCAGGCGATGGCTGAGGGTGAAGGTGCCGCTGGGACGACCGACCAGGTTGTGGATGGCCAGTTCGGTCAGGCTCATCTGCCGCTTTTCGCTGAGGCCGATGGTGCCGGGATAGCCCGCCGAAACGCTGAATGTCAGCACCACGTCGTCGGGTTGGAGTGAGCTCGCCGGCAGCGGATTCGGACTGCGATCGTTGGCCTTTCCCAGGTGTTCGAGCAACGCGTTGGCGGTAAAGGCCTTGATGTCGTCGATGCCGCTGAGAAAGGTCTGGCCCTGGTGGCGTCGCTTGGCGCTGGCCAGCGCCAGGCTGTAGTGCTGGAGTGTCGTCTGGTCGACGATGGCGGCGTCTTTCAGCCAGGTGGGCAACCGGGGCTCGAGGCGAGCCTTCATGTCGGGTGAAAGCCGTGGGGCGTCCAGCAGCGAGCGGGCCGGGTCGCTCAAGTCGCTGTAGAGATGCGTGAGCGTCTGCGTGTCGAGCCCGGCGGGCAACTGCACCGCTTGCAGGTCGGCCAGTTGCTGCTCCAGCAGCATGGCCGCCTGGTGCTCGAAGACGTTGCCACTGATCTCGTGGCGTTGGCAGGTGATGGTGTCGACGGTGTATTGGCTGGCAATGCGTTTGCCCCAGTGGTGCTCGAAGGCCTCCAGGGAGGCAAAGGACTGCACCGCGCTGCCGGGGCTGCACAAGAGCCATTCACGCATGCCCTGATGGACGCGGCTCAGGAGCATCTCGCTGGCGACCAGTGTCGTCGGGTTGCCACCCTGGACGAGCCGGGTTTCCAGGCGGTAGGCGTACACCGGCGCCAGGCGGTTGAGGCACAAACGTTGCTCGTGGTCCGGCCACCGGACGATCTGGTCGAGGGTCTCGCGCGCGGCGTCCGTGAGCCCGGGTTGTTGCAGGCCCCGAAGGCTCAGGGTGTTGCGCAACACATCGCTGAGCCAGCACCAGCGGCTGGTGTGGCGGCTCGCGTCGGCTTGGCCGTCGCCGCTGATGTCAGCGCTCCAGTAACGGACCAAGGCATCTTCCAGGTCGATGGGTACGCTCCAGGGCAGTTCAAGGATCGCTCGCCGGACGACCTGCATGTCCAGGTGTCGATCCCCTGACCGGAGGCGCCGTGGCGGGTCGTCGGAAAGAAAGCAGTCAAGCGTTCCCTTCGAGGTGAAGTCCGGGGGTGTGCCGCTGGCCAGGTAATCAAGGACCACGCCCATCAAGGGCTGGAAGTGCCAGCCGCGCGCGGTGACGTCCGGCATCGCCAGTTGGGTCTTTAAGAGGTCGATGTCCAGCCACGGATCGGCTTTCTTGAGGGCTTGTTCGAGCAGGCGCCGGGCGACCTGTTCGAGGGTCGGGCGACTGGCGAATTGCAGGCTGACACATTGGGCCAGCGCAGGGATCGAATCAGCGGTGGGAGGGGTGCTCATGAGAAGTCCTTTTCACGAAACATGGCCGTCGGGATGACGGCGAGAAAAGTATCGACTTCCATGGCGTGGGCAGGCGGTACATAAATACCGCCTGTTGAGAACAATGTCGGTTAGCCAAGCGTTGCGCTTTCTGACCTGATCAGGCGGGATCGGCCCCCAGCACAACGTTCAATGCGCTGCGGGCGTCGTCCAGTTGCACCAGCGTGGCGTGGCGGGCGCCGAGGGCGTCGCGGTTCTCGATGGCAGTGAGGATCGCCCTGTGCCGCGGCATGGCCAGCTCGTGGAGGTTGGGCCGTTGGTTGGAATGCTTGAGCGCTTCGGCGATGGCCACCGACAACATGTTGCACAGGTTGGCGAGTAGGTCGTTGTGGGTGGCGTCGGCGATGCGGCTGTGGAAATCCAGGTCCGGTTGCAGCAGGGCTTCGGGCGTCGGGGCGGCGTCCATGCGTTCATAGGCTTCGCGGATGGCGGCGATGTCGGCGTCGGTGGCGAACTGTGCAGCCAGGGCGGCGGCAGCGGGTTCGATGATGCTGCGCACGCTGGTCAGCAGGCCGAAGAACTCGTTCTGCGGGCTGCTTTGCATCAACCAGTGCAACACGTCCGGGTCGAGCATGTGCCATTCGCGCCGGGCCTTGACCACCGTGCCCACCCGCGGGCGTGAATACACCAGGCCCTTGGCGACCAGCACCCGGGTGGCCTCGCGCAGCACCGGACGGCTCACGGCGTATTCCTCGCACAGCAAGGCTTCGGCTGGCAGTTTGTCGTCTGGCTTGAAGCGCCCGGAAACGATCTGCATGCCCAGTTCCTGGACGATGCGCGCGTGCATGCTTTTGCGGTCGGAAGGTTTGCGGTAATCCATGGAATGCGGCGCGATCCCTGTGGGAGAGGAGGTGCTGCGCATGATAGCAGGCGCGGCGTGGGCGGGTCGCTAGTGCGAACTTGAATCCACTGAGGATTAGAACTGTGGGAGCGGGCTTGCTCGCGAAGGCGGTGTGTCAGTCGATATTGATGTTGACTGTGCCGCGGTCTTCGCGAGCAAGCCCGCTCCCACAAGGATTTCTGGCGGACGGGATTTGCGGACCGCCTCGAAAGCACTGTGGGAGCTTGCTCCCAGAGGTCAATGAGAGTGCCGTGGTACCTCCGCACCGCGGCAGCCGACCAGGAAGTCGAAGTCGCAGCCTTGGTCCGCTTGCAGCACATGGTCGATGTACAACTGGCGATAGCCACCCACCAGCAATTGTTGGGGCGGGGCGAGATCGGCCAGGCGGGCGGCGAGTTCGGCGTCGGGAATGTCCAGGTGCAGGCGACCGCTGGCGCAATCCAGTTCGATGAAATCACCTTCCTTCACCGCCGCCAACGGGCCACCGGCGGCGGCTTCCGGCGCCACGTGCAACACCACGGTGCCGTAGGCGGTGCCGCTCATGCGGGCATCGGAAATGCGCACCATGTCGGTGACGCCCTGGGCCAGCAGCTTGGCCGGCAAGCCCATGTTGCCCACCTCGGCCATGCCCGGATAACCCTTGGGCCCGCAATTTTTCATCACCAGGATCGAGGTGGCGTCCACATCCAGTTCCGGGTCGTTGATCCGCGCTTTGTACTCGTCGAAGTTTTCGAACACCACCGCCCGGCCGCGGTGTTGCATCAGCTCAGGCGTGGCGGCGGAAGGCTTGAGCACCGCCCCCAGTGGCGCCAGGTTGCCGCGTAGCACGCAGATGCCGCCGTCGGCGCGGATCGGGTTGTCCAGGGTGCGGATGACTTCGTCCTGGCCATAGATCGGCGCGTCCTTGGTGTTTTCGCCAAGGCTCTTGCCGTTGACCGTCAGGGCATCGGGATGGGGGATCAGGTTGGCTTCGCCGAGGCGACGCAACACGGCGGGCAGGCCGCCGGCGTAGTAGAACTCTTCCATCAAGAAGCGACCGGATGGCTGCAGGTCGACGATGGTCGGCATGCCGCGACCGATGCGAGTCCAGTCGTCCAGCTCCAGTTGCACGCCAATGCGCCCGGCGATGGCCTTGAGGTGGATCACTGCGTTGGTGGAACCGCCGATGGCCGCGTTGACGCGGATGGCGTTTTCAAAGGCTTCCTTGGTCAGGATCTTCGACAGCCGCAGATCTTCGCGGACCATCTCCACCGCGCGCATGCCGGACATGTGGGCCAGCACGTAGCGGCGTGCGTCCACGGCCGGAATCGCGGCGTTGTGCGGCAGCGAGGTGCCGAGGGCTTCGGCCATGCAGGCCATGGTCGAAGCCGTGCCCATGGTGTTGCAAGTGCCGGCCGAGCGAGACATGCCGCCCTCGGCCGCGAGGAAGTCATCGAGGGTGATGGTGCCGGCCTTGACCTGTTCGCTCAACTGCCAGACCACGGTGCCCGAACCGATGTCCTGGCCTTTGTGCTTGCCGTTGAGCATCGGCCCGCCGGTGACGACGATGGCGGGTACGTCGCAACTGGCGGCGCCCATCAGCAGGGCAGGAGTGGTCTTGTCGCAACCGGTGAGCAGCACCACGCCGTCAATCGGGTTGCCGCGGATCGCCTCTTCCACGTCCATGCTCGCCAGGTTGCGGGTCAGCATGGCGGTGGGACGCAGGTTCGATTCGCCGTTGGAGAACACCGGGAATTCCACCGGGAAGCCCCCGGCCTCGATCACGCCGCGTTTGACATGCTCGGCAATCTGCCGGAAGTGCGCGTTGCACGGTGTCAGCTCCGACCAGGTGTTGCAGATGCCGATGATCGGCTTGCCATGGAACTGATGGTCGGCGATGCCCTGATTTTTCATCCAGCTGCGGTACATGAAGCCGTTTTTGTCGGCGGTGCCAAACCATTGGGCCGAGCGCAGGGAGGGTTTCTTATCAGACATGATCGATTCTCTTATTGTATGACTATATTGTTCGAGCTGAAGCGTAACATAAGCGTAATTTGCGCCGTTTGGAAGTGTTGTTGGGTAAATAGTATTACTATATAGTCCGGTTCAACGGAGAGATTGTCCTGGCGGTCGTGCGCGAGAGAAATCCCCCGAGTTCTATAACAACAACAATTGGAGAACGGTCCCATGAGCCAGGAACTGCGGCTTATTCGTCGCATCACGCTGAAACTGATTCCCTTCCTGATCCTGCTGTACCTGATCGCCTACGTGGACCGCTCCGCCGTAGGTTTTGCCAAGCTGCACATGGGCGCCGACCTGGGCATCGGCGACGCCGCCTACGGCCTGGGCGCGGGGCTGTTTTTCATCGGCTACTTCCTGCTGGAAATCCCGAGCAACCTGATGCTCGAACGCTTCGGCGCGCGCCGCTGGTTCGCCCGGATCATGATCACCTGGGGCGCCATCACCATTGGCATGGCGTTCGTGCAGGGGCCCAACAGCTTCTATGTGATGCGCTTCCTGCTCGGGGCCGCCGAGGCCGGGTTCTTCCCCGGCGTGCTGTACTACATCACCCAGTGGTTCCCGGTGCGCCATCGCGGCAAGATCCTGGGCCTGTTCATCCTTTCCCAACCCATTGCCATGATGATCACCGGCCCCGTGTCCGGCGGCCTGCTGGGCATGGACGGGGTCCTGGGCCTGCACGGCTGGCAGTGGCTGTTCATCGTCATCGGTCTGCCGGCGGTGCTGTTGACCTGGCCGGTGTTGCGCTACCTGCCCGATGGCCCGCAACAGGTCAGGTGGATGGACCAGGCCGAGAAGGACTGGCTGACTGGCGAGTTGAAGAAGGATTTGCAGGAATACGGCCAGACCCGTCACGGCAATCCGCTGCACGCCCTGAAGGACAAGCGGGTCTTGCTGCTGGCGCTGTTCTACCTGCCGGTGACCCTGAGCATCTACGGCTTGGGCCTGTGGCTGCCAACGCTGATCAAGCAGTTCGGTGGCAGCGACCTGGTGACCGGTTTCGTGTCGTCGGTGCCGTACATCTTCGGCATCCTCGGCTTGCTGATCATCCCGCGCAGTTCCGACCGCCTGAATGATCGCTACGGTCACCTGGCGGTGCTCTATGTCCTGGGTGCCATGGGCCTGTTCTTCAGTGCCTGGCTGTCGGTGCCGGTGTTGCAACTGGCGGCGTTGTGCCTGGTGGCGTTCGCGCTGTTTTCCTGCACGGCGGTGTTCTGGACCTTGCCGGGGCGCTTCTTCGCCGGCGCCAGTGCGGCGGCGGGCATTGCGTTGATCAACTCGGTGGGCAACCTGGGCGGCTACATCGGGCCGTTCGTGATCGGTGCGCTGAAGGAGTACACCGGCAGCCTGGCGTCGGGGTTGTATTTCCTGTCGTGCGTGATGGTGTTCGGCCTGGTGCTGACCGGCGTGGTCTATCGCCTGCTCGAACGCAAGCACGTGCTACCGGCCGACCAGTTCGCGGCCAGTGCCCGGGGGGCAACGCGTAGCTGAGGCCACCGCACTTAACTGTGGGAGCGAGCTTGCTCGCGATGGCGGTCTGACAGTCGACGTCATCGGTGAATGTGAGACTGCTATCGCGAGCAAGCTCGCTCCCACAGGGGACTGCACCGAATTCAAATTTGTTTACAAGGAGAGATCCATGCGTTTAGTTCAGTTCGAATTGCCCAACGGCGAGCGCCGCGTCGGTGTGGTCGACGGCGACCAGGTGCGCGAAGTGCACAGCGCGACGAGCGTGCGCGAGCTGGCGCTGGCGGCCATCAAGGCTGGCGTGAAGCTTGAGCAACAGGTCAATGGCCTGGGCCTGGGGGCCGGTCATGACTATGCGCGGTTGCTCGCCGAGTTGCGCATCCTGCCGCCGCTGGATCACCCGGACCCGGCGCACCTGCTGGTCAGCGGCACTGGGCTGACCCACCTGGGCAGCGCGTCGGCGCGGGACAAGATGCATCAGCAGGCCGGTGACGAAGCGGCCATGACCGACACCATGCGCATCTTCAAGTGGGGCGTGGAGGGCGGTAAGCCCGCGTCGGGACAGGCGGGCGTGCAACCGGAATGGTTCTACAAGGGCGACGGTAGCATCGTGGTCCGCCCGGGCCAGCCGTTCCCCTTGCCACCGTTCGCCGAGGATGCCGGCGAGGAGCCGGAAATCAGCGGCCTGTATGTCATCGGCTTCGACGGCAAGCCTTACCGGGTGGGCTTCGCGGTGGGCAACGAATTCTCCGACCACGTGATGGAGCGCAAGAATTACCTGTACCTGGCCCATTCGAAATTGCGCAGTTGCAGTTTTGGTCCGGAACTTCGCCTCGGTGAATTGCCTCAACATCTGTCCGGGAGCAGTCGTATCCTGCGCAATGGCCAAGTGCTGTGGCAGAACGAGTTCCTCAGCGGCGAGGCGAACATGTGCCACAGCCTCGAAAACCTGGAGTTCCACCATTTCAAGTACAGTCAGTTCCTGCGTCCGGGGGACGTCCACGTTCATTTCTTCGGCACCGCGACCCTGTCGTTCGCCGATGGCATCCGCACCCAGCCGGGGGACGTGTTCGAGATCAGCCAGGCCGAATTCGGCGCGCCGCTGGTCAATGGCATCGCCCCGGTGGACGCGGTGTTCACCCCAGGCACTATCGGCACACTCTAAAAGGAGACTTGCATGAACCAGATCCTTGGCCACAACTACATCGGTGGCGCGCGCAGCGCAGCCGGCCAGACGCGTTTGCAGAGTTTCGATGCCAGCAGCGGCGAAGCCTTGCCGGGTGAGTTCGTCCAGGCCACGGCCGAAGAAGTCGATGCCGCCGCCAAGGCCGCGGCCGCTGCGTATCCGGCATACCGCAGCCTGAGCGCCGCGCGCCGCGCGGAATTTCTCGACGCCATCGCCGATGAGCTGGACGCCCTGGGCGATGAGTTCGTGGCCGTGGTCTGCCGTGAAACCGCCTTGCCCGCGGCCCGCATCCAGGGCGAACGCGGTCGCACCAGCGGCCAGATGCGCCTGTTCGCCAAGGTCCTGCGCCGGGGCGATTTCTATGGTGCGCGGATCGACCGCGCGTTGCCGGAGCGCACGCCGCTGCCGCGTCCGGACCTGCGTCAGTACCGCATCGGCCTCGGCCCGGTGGCGGTGTTCGGCGCGAGCAATTTCCCCCTGGCGTTTTCCACTGCCGGTGGCGACACCGCCGCTGCCCTGGCCGCCGGTTGCCCGGTGGTGTTCAAGGCCCACAGCGGGCACATGGCAACGGCCGAATGGGTGGCTGACGCGATCATCCGCGCGGCGGAAAAAACCGCCATGCCGGCCGGTGTGTTCAACATGATCTACGGCGGTGGCGTCGGCGAGTGGCTGGTCAAGCACCCGGCCATCCAGGCGGTGGGCTTCACCGGTTCTCTCAAGGGTGGACGCGCGCTGTGCGACATGGCGGCGGCGCGGCCCCAGCCGATCCCGGTGTTTGCCGAAATGTCGAGCATCAACCCGGTGATCGTCCTGCCCCAGGCCTTGGCGACCCGCGCCGACAGCGTGGCCCGCGACCTCACGGCCTCGGTGGTGATGGGCTGCGGTCAGTTCTGTACCAACCCGGGCCTGGTGATCGGCATCCGTTCAGCGCAATTCACTGCGTTCACCCAGCAAGTGGCGGCGCTGATCGGTGACCAGGCGCCGCAAACCATGCTCAACGCCGGGACCCTGCAAAGCTATGGCAAAGGCTTGCAGAAGTTGCTCGCCCACCCAGGCATCGAGCACCTGGCCGGGCGCGCGCAGCAGGGCAACCAGGCCCAGCCGCAGTTGTTCAAGGCCGACGCCAGCCTGCTGATCAACGGTGACGAGGCGTTGCAGGAAGAAGTGTTCGGCCCGACGACCGTGTTCGTTGAAGTGGCCGATCAGGCACAACTCACCGCAGCGCTCAATGGCCTGCACGGCCAACTGACCGCCACGATCATCGGCGAGCCGACGGACTTCGAACAGTTCGGCGAATTGACCCCATTGCTGGAGCAGAAGGTCGGGCGCATCTTGCTCAACGGTTATCCGACCGGGGTGGAAGTGTGCGATTCGATGGTCCACGGCGGACCGTATCCGGCGACGTCCGATGCACGCGGCACTTCGGTGGGCACGCTGGCGATCGATCGCTTCCTGCGGCCGGTGTGCTTCCAGAATTACCCCGACAGCCTGCTGCCGGAACCGCTGAAGAACGCCAACCCGCTGGGCATCCTGCGGTTGGTGGACGGGGTGCCAGGGCGCGAGGCGCTCTGAGGATCGCGGTGGGGCCGTGGCATTGATGTTGAATGCGCCGGCCTCTTCGCGGGCAAGCCCGCTCCCACAGGAGATCTTTTTGAATACAGAGTTTGTGTTCGCTGGAAATCCAACTGTGGGAGCGGGCTTGCCCGCGAAGAGGCCAGTACAGCCAACAACACTTGCGAAGTGATAGCCCAAGGCCCACTCGCCCATTGGGCTATCATGTCCACTTCCCCAATGAATGACTGATGCCCATGACTGCCGTAACTGACACGCTGCTCGATGCCCTTCACAAATGCGACATGCTGATCATCGACGGGCTGCACGCATTCGATTTCTCCCTCGACGAGCAGGACCAGTTGCACGTCGAGTGCATGAATGGCCGTACCCTCGAACATTGGCGTTTTACCCCGGCGCAGATGCAGGCCGCGACCTTCGACCCGGCCCGCAAGCACTGGATCATCACCAGCGATTCGGGCGATCACCACTTGGAATGCGTGGAAGCGACCAGCGGCCACGACGATGAGGATGACGAACATGAAGATGCGTAGTCTCTGGCCACTGTTGATGGCCGGTAGCGTGGGAGCCATGGGTGTGCAGGCCGCGACCGATGAGCATCACCCGCTGTTGGTGGGCTCCTACACCGCCGGCCAGAGCCAAGGCATCTATCGCCTGCAATTCGACAGCCGCACCGGTCAGCTCGATCCCAAGCCCTTGCAAGTGGTCAAGACCGACAACCCTTCCTGGCTGACCCTGTCGCCGGACATGACCCGGCTGTTCGCGGTCAACGAAAACGGGCCGGGACAGAAAGACCCGGTGGGCAAGGTCAGCAGCTATGCGATCGACCCCAAGAGCCATGAATTGAGCCTGATCAACCAGGTGCAATCTTTGGGCAACGAGCCAACCCATTCCAGCCTCAGCGGCGATGGCCGGCATCTGCTGGTGAGCAACTATTCGGTCGTGGAGGATCCGGGCGGCACCCTGGCGGTGCTGCCAGTCGGCGCCGATGGCAAGCTGGCGCCGGTGGTGCAGTTAAGCAGCCATCAGCCGAGCCGGGTCAACCCCGAGCGCCAGATGTCGGCCCATGTCCATTCGGCGGTGTCGTCGCCTGACGGCAAGTATGTGTTCGCCAACGACCTGGGGGCGGACAAGGTGTTCATCTACCGCTACGACCCCAAGGCCAATCCCGAGTTGCCACTGACGCCGGCGGATCCGGCGTTTGTGCAGTTGCCACCCGGCAGCGGTCCACGGCACCTGTTGTTCAGCGGTGATGGCAAGCACGCCTGGCTGACCATGGAGATGACCGCGCAAGTGGCGGTGTTCGACTATCAGGACGGGCGCCTGGCCCAGCGACAACTGGTAGACCTGGCGGCCGGCAAGCCCCAGGCAGGTAAAGCGGCGGCGGGGCTGCATGCGTCCAGGGACGGCAAGTTTCTCTACGTCAGCAATCGCGGCACCACCAACGAGGTGCTGGTGTTCGCCATCGACCCGGCGGCGGGGACGCTCAAGGAGCTGCAACGCCGTTCCGTGGAAGGCGATCACCCTCGCGAGTTCAGCCTCGACCCGAGCGAGAAGTTCTTGCTGGTGGCCAACCAGAAGAGCAACCAGATTGTCGTGATCGAGCGTGATCCCAAGACCGGCCTGCTGGGTAAAACCGTGCAGAAACTGGCGATGGATGCCCCCAGCGACCTGAAGTTCATCCTGCGGCAATAGACCGCAGGCCCCGATTTTCGGGGCCTGCGTGGTTGTATCAACGGGACTGATATTCGCTAGTAGCGCAAAGCATTTCAAAGCGGGACGCCTCGGCGCGTAAGTTTGCTTCACGGCCCAACCGGGCAGACAAGCCAACTGAATCCGAGGACTACCGCCATGAACTTCAATCTCTTCTCCGTCATCGCCGCTTCCGCCATCTCGGCCACTGTCGCGCTGCCTGCCAGTGCCAGTGTCGAAATCAGCGAGAAAAGAAACCACACCCAGAGCTACACCCAGAAGTACTTGCAACAAAGCGCCAATTTCTACGCCGCGCTGGACCACAAGGCCCAACACTGAGCGACCCTGCTGCAACTGAAGCCTGCGATCTTTTCGTCTTTCAAAAAGAGAAAAGATCGCAGGCTTCGTCGTTTTCGGGGTTCGCCGGAAATCTTGCTGTAATATCACTTGGCCATGTGTTTAAATTTGACGCTGACAAATTGACTTCTTTGCCGATAAGGATCGACACCATGGCGATGCGTCTGGCAGTGATGCTGCTGTTTCTCTATTCCACCCCGATCGTCTCCGCAGCCCAGCCGGTTCCCGGCGAACTGGAAGTGGCGCGGGAGCGATTACTCAGTTTGTTGAGCGATTGACCTAGAATCGAACGCGACCGCTGTTGTGGCGAGGGAGCTTGCTCCCGCTGGGCTGCGCAGCAGACCTTTCTTTGCGATTGCTGCGCAATCGAGCGGGAGCAAGCTCCCTCGCCACAAAAGAATGCAGCGGGCAGTCACTTCGCCATGATCGCCACGAACAGCTCCGACTCCAGAAACCGTTGCAGCCATCGTTGCAGATGAGGGTAGGGCGCCTGGGCGAACCATTCACGGTCGACGTGGGCGAACTGGCGTATGAAGGGCATCAAGGCCACGTCGGCCAGGCTCTGGTGAGGCGCGACCAGAAACGGCCGGGTTTCAAGCAACGCTTCTAACGTGCGTAGAAACCCCTCACCCTCGGCTCGATAGTGTTCCACCGGATACTGCGGATGACGTTCGGGGTACTTGTAGCGGTTCAAGTGCTGCTTGAACCCCTGGTCGTTTTCCTCGATCAACGCCGCCGTCGCCGCTTGACCAACGGGATCGCCCAGCAACCGCCAGTCCTGCGGATCATGCTGGGCCAGGGCCCAGTTCATGATCTCCAGGCTCTCATCGATTACCCGGCCATCGGCCCACAGCACCGGCACCGTGCCTTTGCTGGAAAGCGCGAGCATCTCGGCCGGCTTGGCCTTCAGGCTGACTTCGACGATCTCCAGTTCCACCGCGGCGTAGCGCAGGGCCATGCGCGCCCGCATGGCGTAAGGGCAGCGCCGGAAGGAATAAAGCGTGGCGTGGCTCATTTCACCTCCACCGTGCTCAAGCCGTTGCCCTGGCGACGCACCTGGATCTGCACCGGGATCCGCTCGTGCATTTCCTGCACGTGGGAAATCACCGCCACCTTGCGGCCCTGGGCCTGCAAGCCGTCGAGGGCGTCCATCGCCAGTTGCAGGGACTCGGGGTCGAGGCTGCCGAAACCTTCGTCGATGAACAACGACTCGATCCGCAACGTGCTGGACGCCATCGAGGCCAGGCCCAGCGCGAGGGCCAGGGACACCAGGAACGTCTCGCCACCCGACAGCGAATGCACCGAGCGCAGTTCGTCGCCCATTTCCGTGTCCATCACCAGCAACCCGAGCATGCTGCCGCCGCGCTTGAGCCGGTAGCGACGGACCAGTTGCCGGAGCTGGGCGTTGGCGTGGTGCACCAAAAGGTCAAGGTTGTAGGCCTGGGCGAGCTTGCGGAAACGGTCGCCGGTGGCCGAGCCGATCAGCGCATCCAGGCGCGCCCAGCGCTGATACTCGGCATAGGCCTGCTCAATCTGTTGCGCCAGGACCTGGTTGGCGTTCTGTCGGCGCTGGTCTTCGGCCTGTTCGGCGCGCAGTTCGGCGCAGCGTTGTTCGCTGGTGGCGAATTGGCCCTGCACCTCGGCAAGCGCGTTGGCCAACTGCTCGGGCAACAGGTTGCCATTGTGCTGGGCCTGATGATTGTGCAAACGCTGCTCGCGTTCGGTGAGCAGCACGCGGGCCTGTTCGATGGCCTTTTCGCTGTTGAGCAAGCGCTGGCGTAGCTGGCTGACGCCAGCCTCGTCCAACGCCAGCAAGGCCTCCAGCGCCGCGTCGTCCAGCTCGGGATGGGAGGCGCGCCATTGGGCGATGCCGGCGACCAATGCCTGCTGCTCGGCTTCCAAGGCTTGCACCTGTTCCTGCCGGGCCTTGAGCTCAGCTGCCCGTTGCACCAAGGCGTTGCGCAGTGCCTGTAGCTGTTGACCGGCGGAGGCCTCGGCGGTGCGCGCCTGCTCCAGGGCCTGGTCAAGTTGCTGCTGCCAGTGTTCGGCGCTGGCGTGTTCGCCCAGCAGTTGCGCGAGCCTCTGCTGGCAGGCCTGCTGCTGTTCGGCCAGGGCCTGGAACTGCTGTTGCGCCGACTCCAACTGCTGCACGCGGGTCTGTTGGCGGTCCTGTTCCTTTTCCAGGGTCTGCTGGCGATTGAGCTGTTCGGCGAGTTCGTCGCGCTGCTGCTCCAATTGCGCCAGGCGCTGGGCAATCTGCTGGTCGAGTTGCAGGAACGTCGCGGCGGGCTCGGTGCGCAAGGCCTGCAAGGTATCAGCCGGCAACAATGCGCTGAAATGGCCCAGCTCGTCGTCCAGGCGCTGGCGATCACGGGCCAGCTCCTGTTGCTGGTTGCTCAGGTGCTGGGCCGCCTGCTGGTTCGCCGTTTCGGCTTGGCGCAGCTGCTGCGCCAGGCGCGCGGCGTCTTGTTGCAAGGTCAGCAGGGCGGTTTGCCGTTGCTCGTCCTGTTGGATGAGTTGGTTCAACTGGCTGTCTTGTTGGGTCAGCCAGGCGTCGCGCCGGTCGGGGGCCTGGGCCAGCAGTTGCGCCGACAGGGGATGGGCCTCCAGGCTCGGGGCCAGGCTTTGCTGCTGGCTGGCCAGGTGTTCGTGCTGTTGTTTGAGTTCCTTGAGCTGGGCGATGACGCCGCTGTACTGCGCGCGCAAGTCGATGACTTTTTCATTGAGCGCTTCGACGGCTTTGCGGGCATTGGCTTGCTCGCTTTCATCGTGACGCCCGAGGCTTTCCAGCAGGGCCTCGGGTTGATGGTAGGGATGCTCGACGCTGCCGCAGACCGGGCACGGTTGATCGTCCTGCAACTGCGCGCGCAGTTGTTCGGCGCTCTCGCTGCGCGCCAGGCGCTGACGCTCCAACAGTTCGCGGGTCACGGTCAGGGCCTGCTCGGCCAGCGCCAGTTCGGCCTTGGCTTCGCCGCCTTCACGCACCAGGCGGTCACGGGTCTGCAACGCCTGTTGCTGGCGCTGTTCGAGGTCGGCGCCGCGCTTGTCCAGGTCTTGTTGGCTGGCCCACAGTCGCGTCAGCGCTTCGAATGCGCGCAGTTGCTTGCGGTTGTCCTGCAGCAGGTTGCCAAGCAACTGGATCTGTTCGGCGACCGCTTCCGGTTCAGCGCCGGCTTCCTTGTAGAGCACGTCGAGGGCCTGGCGCAGGGACGTCAGCGCCTGGGCCGCGTCGCTGGCGTTTTGTTCCAGCGTGGCGAGTTCGGCCTGACCCTGGTTCAGGCGATTGCCGATCAGCATCAGTTGTTGGAGGCGATCGCGGTAGGCATTCCAGGCCTCGCTGAGGGGCGCCAGGTGACTGCTCTGTTCGAGCTCGTCGCTGATGCGCTGCAGGCGTTCGGCCAACTGCTTTTGCTGGTCGAGCAGCGTATCGATGGTTTTCTGGCCTTCGGTGCAGGCCTGTTGCGCCTGCTCCTGGCGCTCGGCGGCTTGGCTTGCCTCTTTTGCGAGGCGGGCCAGGGTGTTTTGTTCTTCAAAGGCCTGGCGCAGCAGCGGTGCCGTGTCGCTGCTTTGTTGCCGGGCCAGGACCAGGGCCTGCTGTGCATCCTCCAGGCCTTTGTCCAGCACCACCTGTTGGGCCTGCAAGTCGATTTGCTGCTGGCCGAGCTGCTGGACCTGCGCCGTCAGGGGCTCCAGTTGCCGAGCCAATTCCGCCTGGCGGATGAACTGATGGCGCTGGGGAGCCAGTTGCTCCAGGCGCGTCAGCTTCAGGCGTTCCTCTGCCAGGGCATTCCCATCGGCCTGGGCCTGTTGCAATTGCTCGGCGGCGTGGGCGTGTTCATCCTGCAGTTGGCGCAGGTCCTTGAGCCAGGTGTGCTGCAACTCCAGTTGCTTGAGTTGGGCCTGCTGGGCCTTGAGCTGTTGCTGGGCGTCGTTGAAGCGCTGGTCCAGCTCGGCCCGGGCCTCGGGTGCCAGCGGGGTGACGCCGGTGGCTTGGTCTTGCAACTGCCGGTGGGTTTCCTTGGCCTGCTTGGCCTTGTCGAAGGCGCGACGTCCCAGGCGGGTGTACAGGGCGGTGTCGGTGAGTTTTTCCAACAGCTCGCTGCGGTCGTTGTCATCGGCCTTGAGAAACGCGCTGAACTCGCTCTGGGCCAGCAACACGGCGCGGGTGAACTGTTCGAAGTTCAGGCCCAGCACGGCTTCGAGCCGCGTCTTGTACTCGCCTTTCTGGCTGGCCAGCAATTGATCGTTGTCCAGATCCCGCAGGCTCTGGCGGCTGGCCTGCAACTTGCCGCCGGCTTTTTCCCGGGCGCGATTGGCTTCCCAGCGGGCGCGATAGCGGCGACCGTCGATGCCGCGAAAGTCCACCTCGGCATAGCCCTCGCCGGTGCCACGGCGCAACAGCGTGCGCGGGTCGCCCGTGGCAATCTCGCCGTCGGCGTCCGGCACCTTGGCATCGCGTGCGGTGTTGTTGAGGCGCGGCACCGCGCCGAACAGCGCCAGGCACAAAGCGTCGAGCAAGGTGCTCTTGCCGGCGCCCGTGGGGCCGGTGATGGCGAACAGGCCAGCGCTGGCCAGCGGTTCGGCGGTGAAATCGATTTCGAAAGGCCCGGCCAGGGAGGCCAGGTTCTTGAGGCGGATCGCGAGGATCTTCATGGCTGCTCGTCCTCCAACTGCACGTCTTGCAAGAGCACGGCGAAATCCTTGAGGGTTTGTTCGTCCACTTCGTTGCCATAGGTGTCCTGCCAGGCGCGGCTGAACAGTTCCTCGGGGCTCAGTTGATCCAGTTCGATCAACGCGGCGTCCTGATCGGTGCGCCCGCTGTCGCCTTGGCCGGCGTATTCGGCGGCGATGCGCACCAGACGCACGGCCTTGCCTTGCAGCGCGGTTTCCACCTGATGGCGCAGGTCCGGTTGCGGCTCGTCAAGGCGCACCCGCACCTCCAGCCAGGGTTGACGCTGGACGTCGGCCAGCAGGTCGACGTCGGGCAGTTCCTTGAGTTGCACCAGGAGGTCGGCCAGCGGCGCCGGGCCCAGCCGTTGCAGATTGACGGCCCGGGGGATCAGCCGGGGCTCGACCTTGGCCAGGGTATCGCCGTCCAGGGTGATGTCGAGTATCTGGTGCTGATAGCCGATCTCGGAGAATGACAGCGGGATCGGCGAACCGCTGTAGCGAATGCGTTCTTCACCGTTGACCTTCTGCGGCTTGTGCAGGTGGCCAAGGGCGACGTAGCTGATGCTCGGGCCGAACAGGCTGGCGGGCAGTGCTTCGGCATTGCCGATGATCAGGCTGCGCTCGGAGTCCTCGGACACCGAGCCGCCGGCCATGTGCGCATGGCTGACGGCGATCAGCGCCTGGCCTTTCTTGCGTTTGTCGTTGGCGGCGGCGATCAGCCACTCATGAACCTGGCCGATGCCTCGCAGATAATCGTCGCCCAAGTGCGCGCCGGTGACTTCGGCGGGGCGCAGGAAGGGCAGTGCCAGGCACCACGCCTTGACCTTGCCCTTGGCGTCGGGCAGCGGCAGGAGCAGGCGTTCGACGTCCAACTGGCCGTCGTCCAGCCACAGCACCCGGCCCAGGGCATGGGTGCGCAGGCGCCGCATCAAGGGCGCGGGCAGTTCGATCCGCGAGCCGGAATCGTGGTTGCCGGCGATCATCACGATGGTCAGGTTGGGGTTTTGTTCGTGGGCGCTGACGATGAAGTCGTACAGGCGCTCCTGGGCTTTGACCGGCGGGTTGACGGTGTCGAAGATGTCGCCGGCGACCAGCAGGGCATCGGGCTTCTCAGCGGCCAGTTGGCGCAGCAGCCATTCAAGAAAGCACGCGTGCTCGAAATCGCGCTCCTGGCCGTGCAGGTTTTGCCCCAGGTGCCAGTCGGAGGTGTGAAACAGACGCAAGGCAAACTCCAGAAAAACAGGTGATGGCCGCGGGTGAAGAGGGCGGCTGGAAAAGTGCAGAGTTTACTGGGAAAAGGCACAGAGGACCCGCCGAACTTCTGTGGCGAGGGAGCTTGCTCCCGCCGGGCTGCGCAGCGGCCCTGGCTTTATTGGCGATTGCTGCGCAATCGAGCGGGAGCAAGCTCCCTCGCCACGGGATGCGTACTGGCGTGAGTGATGGGTGCCAGCCAGATCATTTCGGATAGAGCGGTGGCAAGCCGCTGTCGCCCAGCAGGTCCTGGGCGCGTTCCGCGGTGGGGATGGTGCGGATGGCGCGCCACAGGTCTTCGCCTTGCCAGTGTTGGCCGGTTTCGCTGTAGAGGGCGCCGTTGAGGCCGTCGAGGGCGTCGGACAGCGGTACGAAGCGCGCGGCCATGTCCGCCAGGGTTTCCGGCTGCTGGCGGGCCCAGGCATCCAGGGCCTGGCGGGTGGCATGGGGGTCGTTGGCCAGGCAGGTGCGCTTGAGGTCGTCCAGCAGCGTGCGCGGGCTGGGTCCGGCCTGGGCCGAGCGCAGCACCGCCGGCTGCGAGCGTGCCCGCCACCACAGGCCGAAGCCTAGCAGGGTCGTGCAAGCCAGGATGAAAGTCCCCAGTTGCCAGTACCACAGCGTTTCGCTGTCGACGGTGGTCACCACTTGTGGGGTTCCCGGCGGGGTATCGACCATCAGGCTCGGGTTGTTCGCCACTTGCAGGGTGCGCGCCGGGAGGCTGGTGCGATCCAGGTGGTCTTCAAGGGTGTTCCACCAGACCACTTCCACCGGCGGCAACTCGATGGTACCGCTGCGGTTGGGCACCAGGGCCTCGCGATCCTCGCGGCTGCCCACCAGGCCACGCTCGCTGCTGCGGCTGCTGAGCACCGGTTGGTCGGGGTAGCGTCGCAGGCCGTTGATCTCGGTGGCCGGCAGCGGTGGCAGTTGGGCACTGGCCAGGCCTTCGGCTTCGAGGGTCAGGCTGCGGGTGAGGGAGTCGCCGACCTGGCTGTGGGTCGGCTCCGGGCTCCAGCTCTCGCTCAACGACAGGCTGCGAGCCGGCAACCAGGGCACATCGGCCGGGTAGCTGGCCGGCTTGGGGTTGACGGTCAGCACCAGTTGCTCGGAGCTGACGCGCATCAACTGGCCGGGTTTCGGGCCCGCCGGCGCGGCGCCCTGGGCCACCGGTTCCACCAGGGTGGCGCTGAAGGTCTGGGCCGGAATCGTCAGTTCGCCACTGCGTTGCGGGTAGATGCCGTAGCGCAGCTCAATGACACCGTGGCGCACGTCGTTGATGACTTTTTCATAGGTGCGCGACTCGCCCAGTTGTTCGGTGCGGGCGTCGGGAATGTGCAGCGGCGTCAGGCTGCTGTCGTCGTACAGCGACACCGAATGGTAGATGCGCAAGGTCAGGATCGCCTGGGCCTGCACATACACCTTGTTCTGGTCGAGGCTGGCCTCGATGAACACCGGGGCAAGGGTGCCGGACGCGTTGCGGGTCTCGCTTTCGATCACTTGCAGGGTGATGGGCTGGCTGGTCACTTCGCCCAGTTGCAACGGGGGAATGATCACGGTGCCGCTTTCACGCGGCAGCAGGGTCACGATCCAGCGGGTGGTGGCGCGGTTCTCTCCGTCGAGGGTGGTCAACTGGTTGACCTGCCGGGTGCCGCGCACCTCGAACAGTGCCTGGAGCGGGGCCAGGTCGGGCTTGCCGAACAACGTGGCGTCGTTGGATTCCAGGGTCAGTTCCACCGTTTCGCCGGAGTTCAGCCGACTGCGGTCCACGCTGGCCGTCAGCTGTGCGGCCTGGGTTGGGCACACCCAGAACAGCAGGACGAGAAGGTAGGCGGTGAAGCGGGTCATGGGGTTTTTCCCTGGGCCTGATGGCTTTGTTGTTCGTACCAGAATTTACGCCTGAGCAGTTCGCCTGGATTGTCCGGGATCTGGCGCAGCCATTGCTCCAGCGCCTGGCGCTGTTCTTCTTCATTGCGCTGTCCGGCGGCGGGGCGCAACGGCGGTGTGGTGGTCTGCTCGTCGGGCAGTTCGCTGCCGGGTACGTCCTGGGCGCCGGAGGGCGGTGCTTGGTGCGCCTGGGGTTGCTCCTGCGGCGTCGCCGTTTCAGCCGAGGGCTGGCCCGGTTCCGAGGACTGGGCGGGAGACGTCGCATCCGGCGCTTGTTCGGCAGGCCCCGGTTCTTCGCTCGGCGTCGGTTTCGGGGTTGGCTCCGGCGCCGCCTGCTCGTTCAACAGGCTCTGTACCAGCGCCTTGTTGGTCTGCGCGGGGCGCAGGTCCGGTTGCAATTCCAGCGCCTGCTCGTAGGCATCCAACGCGGCTTCCAGCTCGCCGCTTTTGGCCAGGGCATTACCCCGATTGTAGTGGGCGCGGGCGTCGGTGCCTTCAGCGAAGCGCCGGGCGGCTTCACTGTAGTTGCCCGCTTCGTAGAGGGCGACGCCTTGCCATTGGCTGTCCTCGAAATGCGCGGCGGCCTCGGCCGGGCGTTTCTGCTTGAGCAAATGCTGGCCCTGTTGGTCGGGACGCAGCCACAAGTCCTCGAATTCGAAGGCCTGGCCGGTCTGCGGCAACACCAGCAGCAACGGCAGGCAGAACAGCCAGCCGCGCCGGCCTGCGCAGGCCGCCAGCAGCAACAGCGGCAAGAGTAGCCAGTAGCCCTGGTCGGCCCAGGCGTCCAGGCGCAGCATCTGGCCGTCCTCGCGCAAATGACGCGGGCCGTCCAGCAGGCCTAGGCCGCGCAGGTCGCTGTCGTCCAGGCGCGCCGGACGATAACGCCCGTCCAGTTCATTGGCGAAGGACTTGAGCCCCGGGCTGTCCAGGCGTGGCACCAGGATCGCGCCCTGGGCATCCTTGAGGTAGCTGCCATCCTCCTGGGCCACCGGCGCGCCTTCCCGGGTGCCGACGCCCAGCATCAGCCATTGCGTGGGCGAACCGTCCAGGACCTGGTGGATACCCTGGCGCTCCTGCTCGTTCAGCGACGAGGCGATCAGCAGGATCCGGCCGTGGCCGAGTTCGGCCTGGTTCAGCAGGGCCATCGCCTTGATCACTGCCAGGTCGGCGCGATGGCCGCCCTGGGGCATGATCGAGGGTTTGAGGGCCTCGAGCAGGTTGGCGCTGGTGGACAGGTCATCGGACAGCGGCACCAGCGTGTGGGCGCTGCCGGCGTACACGATGATCGCGGTCTGGGCGTCGCTGCGGTTGTGCAGCAGGTCCAGCACCTTGCGCCGGGCCTGCTCCAGGCGCGTGGGCGGCACGTCGGTGGCGAGCATTTCCGGCGTCAGTTCCAGCACTACCACCAGCGGGTCGGCAGGCTTCTGACTGGTCTGTTCGACCCGTGCCCAGCTTGGACCCAGCAACGCCAGTACCGTCAACAGCCAACCCAGGCCGAGGGCAATCCACGGCAGTCGGCTTTCGCGACCCTTGCCACCGCTGAGCAGCACCGAATGAAACGCGGCCGGCAGGATCATCTGCCAGCGGCCCACCCGACGCTGGCGGTGCCACAGTTGCCAGAGCAACCAGCCCAATAGCGGCAGCAGCAGGATGAAGACGGGGCGCAACCAGTGCGGCCAGAGCGCAGTCATCGACGCCTCCGCAAGCGCAGGCGCTTGAGCCGCTGGCGCCACTCGGCATGAGGGGTCGATTGGAACAGCGGCTGGTTGAACAGGCGTTGCAAGGGGTTGTCCGGCCAGCGCTCGCGGGCCACCAGCAGCATGCTCAACAGCAGTGCCACGGCCAGGGGCCAGTGATAGAGCGCCTGGGCCGGGCGGGCCTGGGTCGGTTGCTGGGTCACCGGTTCGAGCTGGTCGAGGGTGGTCTTGATCGCCAGCAACTGTTCACCATCCTGGGCGCGGAAATAACGCCCGCCGGTGGCCTGGGCAATTTCCCGCAGCGTCGCCTCATCGAGGTCCAGGCTCGGGTTGACGCCGAGAAACCCCGCCGTGCCGCTTTGCTCCGGGTCGGCGCCGATACCGATCGGGTAGATCTTCACTCCTTCGTCGGCCGCCAGCCGGGCGGCCGTCAGCGGGTCGATTTCCCCACCGTTGTTGGCGCCGTCGGTGACCAGGATCAGCACGCGGCTGTGGGCCGGACGCTGGCGCAGGCGCTTGAGGGCCAGGCCGATGGCATCGCCAATGGCGGTGTTCTTGCCGGCGATGCCGATGCGCGCTTCGTCGAGCCAGCGGCGCACGGTGCGCCGGTCGAAGGTCAGGGGCGCTTGCAGATAGGCCTGGCTGCCGAACAGGATCAGGCCGACGCGGTCACCTTCGCGGCTTTCGAGAAAATCCCCGAGCATGTGCTGGACCAGCGCGAGACGGCTGACCTCTTCGTCTTTCCACTGCATGTCAGGGAAGTCCATGGAGCCGGAAACGTCCACGGCCACCAGCAGGTCGCGGCCGCTGGCCGCGATGGGCAGCGGCTCGCCGAGCCATTGCGGGCGGGCAGCGGCGATCAGCAACAGCAGCCAGAGCAGGATGAAAGGCGCTTGCTGGCGCCAGCTCGGCAGTTGCGTGCGGGCGCGACGCCCGACAAGGCCTTCGAGTTCCCCCAGGAAACTGACCTTGAGCGCCGGCTCGCCGCTGTCGGCCGCGGGCAGCAGCAGGCGCATCAGCCACGGCAGCGGCAACAGCGCGAAGATCCACGGCCAGGCGAACTCAAACATGTTTGCGAATCCAGATGTCGACTGCCTGGGTCAGGCCGGCAATGGCTTTGTCGTCCAGCTTGCATTCGGGTTTGTAGGCCCCTTCGACCAGGACCATCCAACGGGTCAGCCCGGCGGCCGGGCAGCGGTTATCCAGGAAGGCCAGCCATTGGCGGCCGTTCAGGGTGTGGCTCTGGCTGTAGGGGTAGTGGTTGCGACACAGGCGCTTGAGCAAGCCGTTGAGCTGCTGCAACCAGGCACCGGCCGGTGCGCCATCGTAGGGCTTGGGCAATAGCGCCAGTTCGGCCAGCGCGGCCAGGCGCACCGGGTCCAAGGGTTGCTCGGTGCGACTGATGGCGCGCTTGGCGGGTAGGAAACGGCGCAACTGCCACAGCCCAAGGCCCAACAGTGGCAGCAATATCAGCAGCAACCACCAGCCTGGCGCGGGTGGCCAGAAACCAATGGGGGGCGGCGCCATCAGTGGCTGCAACTGGTCCAGGCTGTTCATCGGCTGATCCCGGCCCGCTTGGGGTTCAGGTACTCGCGCAATTGCTCGACCATGTCGCCCTGGGTGCTCAGGGGCATCATCAGGATCCGCAGTTTCTGCGCCAGTAACTCCCAGCGCTCCTGGCGCGCCTCGGCCTGGGCGCGATAGGCCTGGCGCAGTTCGACATTCAGGGTGTCGAGCTCCAGTTGCGCACCGCGCTGGGCGAAGCGCAGCAAACCAGCGGCGGGCAGGGCGTGGTCCAGCGGGTCCGAGAGCGGCAGCAGCAACAGGTCGCAATGACGCGACAGCAGGCTCAGTTGCTGCTCGGCGCTGTCGGACAGCGCGCGTTCGTCGCAGATCACGATCGCCAGGCTGCCCGGGCGCAGCACTTCCCGGGCCCGACGCAGGGCAATGCCGAATGAATCGCGGTCCGGCTCGCCCTCGGGGTGCAACGACTGGTTGACCCGCACCAGGCGGTTGAGCAATTGCAACAGGCTTTGTTTACTGCGCCGAGGTTTGACCTCGTAGTGGGTGTTATTGCCGAACACCAGGCCGCCGACGCGGTCGTTGTGGCCCAGCGCGGCCCAGCCGATCAGGCTGGCGGCCTGGGCCGCGAGCACCGACTTGAACAGCAGGCCCGACCCAAAGAACAGGCGGTGGCTCTGCTCGATCATGATGAAGATCGGCCGCTCGCGCTCTTCGTGGAACAACTTGGTATGAGGCTCCTGGGTGCGGGCGGTGACGCGCCAGTCGATGGTGCGCACATCGTCGCCGGCCTGGTAGACCCGCACTTGGTCGAAATCCACGCCGCGTCCGCGCAGCTTGGAGTGGTGCAGGCCGATCAACGGGCTGCGTTGGCCCGGGGTCGAGAACAACTGCACTTCGCGCACGCGATGACGCATCTCGATCAGCTCCGAAAGGCTGACGCGGATGCCCGGTGCGGGCGCCAATGGGTTAGTCATGACGCCTGCTCAAGCGACAGCGACGACGTCGAGAATCCGCTGCACGACCCGGTCCTGGTCGATACCGGCGGCCTCGGCCTCGAACGACAGGATGATGCGATGGCGCAGCACGTCGAACAGCACGGCCTGGATGTCCTCGGGGCTGACAAAGTCGCGGCCGGCCAGCCAGGCGTGGGCGCGGGCGCAGCGATCCAGGGCGATGGAACCCCGTGGGCTGGCACCGTAGGCGATCCACTCGGCCATCTCCGGGTCGAACTTGGCCGGGTTGCGGGTGGCCATGATCAGTTGCACCAGGTATTCCTCCACGGCGTCGGCCATGTACAGGCCGAGAATTTCCTTGCGCGCCGAGAAAATCGCCTGCTGGCTCACCCGCCGCTCGGGCTTGGCCTCACCATTGAGCGCCTCGCCCCGGGCCTGTTGCAGGATCCGGCGTTCCACCGTCGCATCCGGGAAACCGATCTTGACGTGCATCAGGAACCGGTCGAGTTGGGCCTCGGGCAACGGATAGGTGCCTTCCTGCTCGATGGGGTTCTGCGTGGCCATCACCAGGAACAGGGGTGACAGTTCATACGTACTGCGCCCAACGCTCACCTGGCGCTCGGCCATGGCTTCCAGCAAGGCGGACTGGACCTTGGCCGGGGCACGGTTGATCTCGTCCGCCAGCACCAGGTTGTGGAAGATCGGCCCTTGCTGGAAGACGAAACTGCCGGTTTCCGGGCGATAAATTTCCGTGCCGGTGATGTCGGCGGGCAGCAGGTCGGGGGTGAACTGGATGCGATGGAACTGCGCTTCGATCCCTTCGGCCAGCTCCTTGATCGCCTTGGTCTTCGCCAGCCCTGGCGCGCCTTCCACCAGCATGTGGCCGTCGGCAAGCAGGGCGATGAGCAGGCGCTCGATGAGTTTTTCCTGGCCGAGAATCTGCGTTGAAAGAAAGGTTCGCAGCGCCAAAAGCGCTTCACGATGTTCCATCGGTGACTGTTCCTGGAAAGGGTGGCCCCTGGCGTTCGGATAACGTCGGGGCTGGGGGCGTTACTTTAATGCATGGCGGGGGGTGGCGACTAACAGGATTTTGATCGGGTGTGCACAATTGTGATCGGTTTGGGAACATTGTGGGGTGGGCTCGCTTGCGCTGAATACCGCCCGGACAAGCGCACTGACCCCGTGACGAGGGAGCTTGCTCCCGCTTGACCGGGCTGGCGCTCCGGTGCGAAGCACTCACAAAGTGAATGGGTGTTTATCTGGATGTAGGAGTGTTCTGTATTGGGCTACGTTGTCTTGCGCCGTTGCCTACGACTGCGCCAGAATCCGCCGGCTTGTGCGTCTGGGAGGCCGGTTCTATCGTTTTCGGGTCGCTGATGAATCAGCGATCGGGTTTGGTAGCCCGGCTCTCTACATGACGCAAGCGTCACTTTTTACAGGTGCATCTCGGCATTTGTATTGATGGTGGCCATGCGTAGGGCGCTCTTGAGCGCGCCGGAGTTCATGTGGGCCGGTCTACCAACCTTCGTATGGCCGCCACCCTCGTTTGGTAGCGAGGTGGTGGTTCCTCCAGCCCCACATGAGGTTCCATTATGTTCAAAGCTACCCCCAATCCACCGGACACCGATCCGACCTTCCCGCGCTCGAAAACCAAGTCCCAGAAACACGACAAAGTCACCGACCGCGTGCTAGACCATTACTTGAACCCGAAACCGGACAAACCCGAAGCGGGTCCTGCTCCCGACCAACTCTTCACCGTCAACCAGGACATCGACACCGAAAGCCTGCTCGCCAACCTCAGCGAAACCCTGGCCTCGGCCAACGTCATGGTCAATGACCTGGCCTTCGACCTGGAGGGTTCACGCCGGCATTTCCTCCTGGGCATCCAACAACTGATCGAACTGGGCAGCCTGTTGGCCAATCGCGCACTGGACAACATCGAAACCCGTCAGCCGACGTAAGTTGTAACAGCCCCAGGGCCCGGGACACCGCGGAACCTGTGGGAGCGGGCTTGCCCGCGAAGGCAATGAATCAGTTGATATTGATGTTGGCTGACACACCGCTTTCGCGAGCAAGCCCGCTCCCACATGGGACCTGCGGCATCTTCGGAATCCGAGGCTCACCCTGAAACCTGTGGGAGCGGGCTTGCTCGCGAAGGCGATGGATCAGTTGATATTGATGTTGACTGACACACCGCTTTCGCGAGCAAGCTCGCTCCCACATGGGACCTGCGGCATCTTCGGAATCCGAGGCTCACCCTGAAACCTGTGGGAGCGGGCTTGCCCGCGAAGGCGATGGATCAGTTGATATTGCTGTTGGCTGACACACCGCTTTCGCGAGCAAGCTCGCTCCCACATGGGACCTGTGGCACCTTCGGAATCCGAGGTTCACCCTGGAACCTGTGGGAGCGGGCTTGCCCGCGAAGGCGATGGATCAGTTGATATTGATGTTGACTGACACACCGCTTTCGCGAGCAAGCTCGCTCCCACATGGGACCTGCGGCATCTTCGGAATCCGAGGCTCACCCTGAAACCTGTGGGAGCGGGCTTGCCCGCGAAGGCAATGGATCAGTTGATATTGATGTTGACTGACACACCGCTTTCGCGAGCAAGCTCGCTCCCACATGGGGCCTGTGGCATCTTCGGAATCCCGAGGTTCACCCTGAAACCTGTGGTGGTAAGCCTGCTCACGATGACGGCAGCAGCTCCAGCACCCTATAGCGCTAGTTCTGCATCCGAATCGCCTCCACCAACAACCTGACCGCCGGCCTGTCGACCAACTCCCGCCACGGACCATCGTCCACGATTGCTCCTTCATGCATCACGATCACCTGGTCAAAGCGATGCAGATGGTCGACATAATGGGTCACGACCTCCCCAAGTTGCAGCCGTTGTAGGCTGTGTACGAAATAGTTTGAAATGCAGTATTGTCCACTTGGATGATCCCGTTTCTTAAAACGTTATAGGCATTATTTTGGAGGACGACTCTGCGATCTCTTATCTCTCCAGTTTTCAAGTAATAGGGCAGGCAAATAGATAAAGCAACGATGCGCTATTAGAGGTGTTATGTAAAAAATAATGAGCATGGAGGATGAGAACAGTGAAAAGCTGAGGGCGTATGACCCATAGAAGCTGTATTTTTGGCTGTTGTTGGCTAGGTTGGTGGAGGTCAGATAGAACATGAATAAAATAAGCAATATATAAAGCACTGCAAGGGGAGGGATGAGCGCGTATTTTAATAGTGAATAATTTTCGTACTGTTTAGGGTCGATCCTCATTGTTTGATAAGTCTTGTAGAAGGCCAGTATGGCAAATACGGGGCCAATGCATGCAAGGTAGTTTGCGGTTACTTTTGAGCTGAAAGGGAATCGAGATGACCAAAAACCAACTTGCCCAAAGAGGTGGTTATCTATGAAGGCGGCAATGGCCAACTCTGTAGGGGTGATTGGGTAGGAAGGTAGCAGGAAATTAATGAAGAAGATAGGGGTTGCGGCGAGGACAAACAACCAATACGGAGGTTGTATCTCTTGTGGTCGTTTCTTCATGATGCTCCTGATTTGATCGGCAGTTTATGGCATTGATGTAATCAAGATAGTACCGAATTCAATATGGCTAAATTCGGCACCAAGGAACTCCCGTTACTGGGGTTGGTGATCCCGAAATTCATTTAGGATTGCGTTGTTGATAATATCAACCTGGTTGGCATCGAGAATGGACGAGATGGTGGCTGTTAATAGAGCTACCGCTACTATTCCAAGGGCGGATGCTGCAACTGCGGGATAAAATAGTGCTAGTACAGCAGCGAGTAACGCACCTGCTCCTGCCCATCCCAGCAACAGCGGTGAAGCGAGCACGATCAGTTTGAGCGTTATCAGGGTGAAGAGCGTCGACACCAGCAGAGTGGTATGTGTTTTATAGGCACTCCTGATCATGACCCGTATGGCATGCATGCACTCGCTCCCGGCTGCCTTGTCTGTTTCATTGCGAAGCCACCACCTGGCGTGTTTTCGTCGGTGATCAATGAATAGCAGCAGGGAGGTTGGAAGGGCTATGGCGCCGCTTCCGATGTTGGCGTAGGCCGGGTCCGGGTTCTCGGTAGGAACAGCATCACTGCCATCCCAAGCCCGCTCGTACTGACCGTGATGCTGGTGGCAAACCTCTCAGCCTCCCCACGCCTCCGGATTCACCAGATTCACCGGTCGATCACCCGCCAATGCCGCCAGCAGATTCTCCACCGCACAACGCGCCATTGCTTCGCGTGTCTCATTGGTGGCCGAGCCCATGTGCGGGGTGGCGACCACGTTGTCCATCTGCAACAACGGCGAATCCGCACTCAAGGGCTCGCGCTCGAACACATCCAGCCCCGCAGCGCGGATCTGGCCGTTGCGCAGGGCGTCGATCAGTGCCGCTTCGTCCACGACTTTGCCCCGGGAGATGTTGATGAAGATGGATTCGGGGCGCATTTGCGCAAAGGCGTGTTCACCGATCAGCCCTTGGGTCTCTGCGGTCAGCGGGAGGGTCAGGCAGATGAAATCGGCTTGGTGCAGCAGGGTTTCCAACGAGCAGTAGCGGGCGTTGAAACGCTGCTCGACGGCGGGCTTGGGCGAGTGGCTGTGGTAGATCACCGGCATGCCGAAGCCGAAGTGGCCGCGCTGGGCCAAGGCTTCGCCGATGCGGCCCATGCCGATGATGCCCAGGGTCTTGCCGTGGACGTCGCTGCCGAAGTGCTCAGGGCCGATGCTTTTTTGCCATTGGCCGGCGCGAATCAGGTTGACCAGTTCCACCACGCGGCGGGCCGTTGCCAGGATCAGCGCAAAGCCGGTGTCGGCGGTGGTCTCGGTCAGCACGTCGGGGGTGTTGCTCAGCAGAATCCGGCGTTCGGTCAGGTAGTCGATGTCGTAGTTGTCGACCCCTACCGAGACGCTGGCGATGGCTTGCAGGTTCGGCGCCAGGTCCAGCAGCGCTGCATCCAGCTTCAGGCTCGCGCCCAACAGGCCATGGGCGCCGGGCAGGGCATCGCGCAGTTGCGCCAGGCCCTGGGCGTCGAGGCGGTCGATGAGGGTGACGTCGGCCTGCGCTTGCAAACGGGCCATCAATTGCGCCGACAGCGCCTTGTACAACACCACGTGCTTTTTCATGAGCGGATCTCGATTCAGGAATGGGCGGGCGCCGGGTGTGGCGCCACGGAGTTGGGGGTGGCGCGGTCGCTGGCACCGGGCTTGAGGGCCAGGGTCAGCACCACCGACAGCAGCAATGCGCCGCTCATCAGCAGGAAGGACATGCCCGGCGAGCCGGTGGAGCCGTTGAGGTAGCCCACCAGGTACGAGCCGCCGAAGGAGCCCAGCGCGCCCATGCTGTTGATCAGCGCCATGGCGCCGCCGGCGACGTTGGCCGGTAGGATTTCCGGAACGATGGCAAAGAACGGCCCGTAGGGTGCGTACATGCAGGCGCCGGCGATCACCAGCAGGCTGTAGGACCACCAGAAATGTTCAGGTCCCAATAGGTACGAGGCGTAGAACGCGATGGACGCCACCAGCAGCGGCGGCCAGACGAAACGCTTGCGCTTCTGGGCCTTGTCCGAGCCCCAGGACACTACGAGCATGGCGACGACGGCCGCCAGGTACGGCAGCGACGACAGCCAGCCGGCCTCGACCATGCTCATTTGCAGGCCGGCCTTGAGGATCGACGGCAACCACAGCACGAACCCGTAGACCCCGATGCTCCAGCAGAAAAACTGCAACGCCAGGATGATCACCTTGGGTGAGCGGAAGGCCTCGGCGTAGTTCTTCACTGCCTTGATCCCGACCTGTTCGGCCGCCAGTGCGCTTTCCAGGTCCTGCTTTTGCTGGGGGCTGAGCCACTTGGCCTGGGACGGACGATCATCCGCCAGGCGCCACCAGACGAAGGCCCAGAGCACCGCCGGCAGGCCTTCGATGATGAACATCCAGCGCCAGTCGAATTGCTGCACCAGGTAGCCCGACACCACCGACATCCACAGCATGGTCACCGGGTTGCCGAGGATCAGGAAGGTATTGGCGCGCGAGCGCTCGGCGCGGGTGAACCAGTGGCACAGGTACACCAGCATGGCCGGCATCACGGCGGCTTCGACCACGCCCAGCATGAAGCGGATCACGATCAGCCAGTAGGCGTTGGAGACCACGCCGGTCAACGTCGCCAGCGACCCCCAGAGGATCAGGCTGACGAAGATCAGCTTCTTCACGCTGTGTTTCTGGGCGTAGATCGCTCCGGGCACCTGGAAGAAAAAGTAGCCGAGGAAAAACAGCGCGCCGAGCAGGGATGACAGCCCCGGAGTCATCATCAGGTCCTTGGCCATGCCCGAGGCCGCCGCGAAGCCATAATTGGCTCGATCCAGGTAGGCCAGGCTGTAGGTGATGAACACGATGGGCATGATGTACCACCAGCGGCGGGTGGCGAGGTTGAGCGTTTGCATGTCGTGACTCCTGAGCTTGTTGTTTTTGTTGCAGCAGGTGTGTTTGGGGTGTACTTGCGGCCTCTATCGCGAGCAAGCTCGCTCCTACAGGTCTAGCGGCAACCCCTGTGGGAGCGAGCTTGCTCGCGATGGGCGTCGTCAAATTCAGTCAGTAACTCATCGCGGGTCGGCAAGCCTTCCATGTCCCCCCGACTCTGTACCGCGCGGCTGCCAATCCAGTTGGCGCGCTGTACCGCCTCGGTGATCCCCCGGCTTTCCAGCAGGGCACTGATCAGGCCGACGGCGAACCCGTCCCCGGCGCCGACCGTGTCCACCACCCGGGCCACCGGCACGCCGGCGACGAAGCCCTGGTCCAGCCGCGTGCGGTAGTAGGCACCTTGGGCACCGAGCTTGATCACCACGGCTTCGGCGCCCAGGTCCAGGTAGAAGGCGGCGATGTCGGCCGGGTCGTCGAAGCCGGTCAGCAAGCGGCCTTCGCCGAGGCCCGGCAAGACCCAGTGGGCGAGGGCGGCGAGGCGGTTGACCTCGCGGATCATCAACGACTCGCTGGCCCACAGGCTGGGCCGCAGATTGGGGTCGAAGGACAGGCTGCGACCGGCCTCGCGCATGCGGTTCATCAATTCAAGGGACATCTCGCGGGCCGTGGCCGACAGCGCCGGCACAATCCCGGTGGCATGCAAGTGCCGGGCACCCAGCAGGGTGGGGGCGATGGCCTCGGGCGACAGGTGGCTGGCCGCCGAGCCACGACGGAAATACTCCACCTGCGGGTCGCTGCCATCGTCGGTGCGGGATTTGAACTGGAACCCGGTCGGGTGCGCAGGATCGACCGTCACATGGCGACAATCCAGGCCTTCACGCTCCAGCGTCTGCACGACGAAACGTCCCAGGGAATCGGCGCCGACCCGGCTCAGCCACGCCACGTTGAAGCCCAGCCGCGCCAGGCCGATGGCAACGTTGCTGTCGGCCCCGGCGATGCGCTTGCTGAAATGGTTGACGCAGGCCAGGTCGCCGCAGTGGTCGGCCACCAGCATTGCCATGGTTTCGCCGAACGACAAGACATCGAACTCAGGCATGGGCAGGCTCCCGACGAGGTTGTCCGAGACCGGCCAGGGCGGCCACGTGTTCAGTGGTCAATTGCAGCAGGTCATCGCCTTGCAGCGGGTATTCGGCGGCGCGCATCACGCCGGCCGGCATCTGCTTGAACAGTTGTTCCCATAGGTGCAGATCCGCCAGCACCGGTGGCACCGCAATCAGTTTGCCGTCGTCGCGCCGGGCCACCGCCTTGCAATGCACATACCGCACGTGGCGTCCGAGCTCGCGGGCCGCCAGCGTCGCGGACTGGTCCTGCCATTGCCAGTTGCCGATGTCGAAGGTCATGCCGACTGGCAATCCCAGTTGTTCGAGGGCGGCGAAAAACCGTTGGAAGGGCTCGATCCGCCCGCCTTGCAACGTCTGGTCGTTTTCTACCAACAATTGCACCGCACTGGTGGCGAGCACCTGCGCCAGGGCGGTCAGATCATGGGTGTCAGTGAAATGCCCAAGCGAGACCTTCAACCACGTCGAACCGAACGCCTCGGCCCGCAGCAGGGTCGGCGCCAGGTCAGGATTGGGTTGGGTGCGGTCAGCGAGCCACAACTCGAGGGGCGAGGAGAAAATACTCTGCAGGCCTTGGGCCCGGGCGTCGGCAGCCAGCTCGGCGGGTTGTTCGTGGGTCAGCAGTTCCTCGCGCCATTCGATGCGCGAGGCGCCGGCGGCGGCCAGTAGCGTGGTGAAACGACCTTGGCCTTGCTGGCGCACCAGGTCGGCGCCGTAGCTGGACAGGCTGATGGAAACGGGTGGCTTGTTCATTGTTCTACACCTCTGAAACCGGTTTCAGTTTTGATCAAAAAAAAGGTTCTGCGTGAGGGCCTCATCGTGAGCAAGCTCGCTCCCACAAGGAATCGTCGATATGGCACCGGTCCCCTGTGGGAGCGAGCTTGCTCGCGAAAGGCACTTTCACCGAACCACCCCCCGCGTCGACCCGCGCTCGATCAGCTGCGCTGCAAAATCCAGGGTTTGTATCGGCCCGTTGTCGCCGCGCAAGCGCTTGAGCAGGCACTCGAAGGCACGAGCGCCAATTTCGGCGGTTGGCTGGGCCAATGCGGTGATGCCGCTGCCCACCAGCGGGTACCAGTCGAGGTCATCGAGGGCGATCAGGCCCACGTCGTCGAACAGGTGGCAATCCAATTCCCGCAGCACCTGGGTGGCGGCCAGGGCGGCGATGCCGTTGGCGCAGAACAGCGCCTTGGGACCCGGGCCAGGCTGGGCCAGGAAGGCCTGGATCCGGGCCTTCAATTGATCGCAGATTTCCACCACGACGCCGGCCTGGGCAGGGCGTTGCTCGATACCCCACTTGAAACTGTCGACCCGCTCGATGCGCGAGCTGGTGCCGTCGAACGGCTCGGTCACCATCAGCAGGTCGCGATAGCCGCGTTGTTCGAGATGGTCGAGCGCCATCGTCACTGCCGCCGGGTTGTCCAGGCCCACCAGGTCGCTTTCGAGCCGATCGACTTTGCGATCCACCAGCACCAGGGGCATTTCGCGGCGCAGTTCAAGCAACTCGTCACGGTGATGGCCCAGGGTGTTCACGATCAGCCCTTCGATGTTGTAGGCACGCAACAGGGCCAGGTGCTGACGTTCCTGTTCGTCATCGCGGTCGGTGTTGCACACCACCAGGCTGTAGCCGTGGCGACGGCAGGCGGTTTCCACGCCGTGCATCACGGCAATTGAATAGGGATTGCGGATATCGGCCACCAGCATGCCGATCAGGCGCGTGCGGCCACGCTTGAGGCCGCGGGCCATCTGGTTGGGGCGATAGCCCAGCTCGTCGATCGCCTGCTCGATGCGCCGGGCAATGGCCTCGGAGAGCAGGGCGCGGTCCTCGCCGATAAAGCGCGAGACGCTGGCCTTGGAAACCCCGGCGCGTTCGGCGACGTCAAGCATGGTCACGCGGCTGCGCTGGGCGGCGGAAAAGGAAGTCACGGTTGTAAACCTGCCTGTTGGAGTTATTAGCGGCTCTGAAACCGGTTTCAGGAAACCTCAGAACCCGATGGGTCGTCAAGGGCATTGTGCGAGAGGGGCGACCGGCGGTGTGGGCGTGATCCGGATTCGGGCTTGCCGAAAATTGTTGGAGGTGTCGTGTCGATCCCTGTGGGAGCGGGCTTGCTCGCGAAAGCGGTGGGTCAGTGAAGAAGGTGGTGGCTGACCTGGCGTCTTCGCGAGCGAGCTCGCTCCCACAATGGTTGGAGGCGTTGTGTCGATCCCCTGTGGGAGCGAGCTTGCTCGCGAAGGCGGCCTTACAAACGCTGAAATCAAACCAGCCTGATGTACGTCCCCACATCCCTGAGAATGTTCTGCAACGTCAGCTCCACCTCGGCCAGGTCCGCTTCATCGGTGTCATGGGTGATCTCCAGCACATCATCCCCATTCAACGCATCGGCATCCGCCGCGGCAATTTCAATCAGCAAGCGGGTCGGGCTGAGGGTGACCTTGACGCCGTCCAGCGTCGAGGGTTCGCCATCCAGGGCGATCTCCAGGCTGTCTTCGTCGGGGTAGCGGGTCATCAGGAACATGTCGCCTTGAGTGCTGTGGCAGCAGAGCATGGCCATGTTGTCTTCTTCGTCGTCGCACGGGTTGGCGATCAGAAGGGCGGTGGTCATTTGCATGGTGATGGCTCCTGGCTCAATGAGCCCTGCGGGTGCAAAAGGAGGAGTTTGCCAGCCTCGATGATTTTCTGCAGGGTTACTGTCAACCGGCGCACAACCTGCATGGGATTTCATGCCTCGGGGTGCCGTTTGGTCCTCGGGCTGCTAGGGTTGTTCAGGACGTCTGTGCCAGACAGCTAGCCGATGACCGAATATGTCGCAGCGCTGCAAGCAGGCACCTGATCGCACTCGTTAAGCTGCGCAACGGATGTGCACCTGCAAAGGCCGCCCCCAGGGTGTTTTTTGCAGGTGTTCATTACATGGAAATTACATGGAAAAGGAATGTGACCTGCGGGTCCCGTCCAGCTTCACCCACCTGTCATCCTGTTTCCTCTGCCCGAGAATCAGGAACGGGATGGCCGACGGCCCCGAAAGGGGCTGCACGCGACGCTTCCATCAATAACAAGCCCAAGCGGAGTACCACAGATGGCGTTCTTCACCGCAGCCAGCAAAGCCGACTTCCAGCATCAACTGCAAGCGGCACTGGCGCAGCACATCAGTGAACAGGCACTGCCACAAGTGGCGCTGTTCGCTGAACAATTCTTCGGCATCATTTCCCTCGATGAACTCACCCAACGCCGGTTGTCCGACCTCGCCGGCTGCACCCTGTCTGCCTGGCGCCTGCTTGAGCGCTTCGACCACGCGCAACCGCAGGTGCGTGTCTACAACCCCGACTACGAACGCCACGGCTGGCAGTCGACGCACACAGCAGTGGAGGTGCTGCACCACGACCTGCCATTCCTGGTGGATTCGGTGCGCACCGAACTGAACCGTCGCGGCTACAGCATCCATACCCTGCAAACCACCGTCCTGAGCGTGCGTCGCGGCAGCAAGGGCGAGTTGCTGGAAATCCTGCCCAAGGGCACCCAGGGCGACGGCATCCTGCAAGAGTCGTTGATGTACCTGGAAATCGACCGCTGCGCCAACGCCACCGAACTCAGTGTCCTGACCAAGGAACTCGAGCAAGTGCTGGGCGAAGTGCGCGTGGCGGTGGCCGATTTCGAGCCGATGAAGGCCAAGGTCCAGGAAATCCTGGCGGGCCTGGACGACAGCGCCCACGTCATCGATGCCGACGAAAAGAGCGAGATCAAGAGCTTCCTGGAATGGCTGGTGGGCAACCACTTCACGTTCCTCGGCTATGAAGAGTTCGTGGTGCGTGAAGACGCCGATGGCGGCCACATCGAGTACAACCCCGAGTCCTTCCTGGGCCTGACCAAGCTGCTGCGCGCCGGCCTCACCGCCGATGACCTGCGCATCGAAGACTACGCCGTCAATTACCTGCGCGAACCAACCCTGCTGTCGTTCGCCAAGGCCGCGCACCCGAGCCGCGTGCACCGTCCGGCGTACCCGGACTACGTGTCGATCCGTGAAATCGACGCCAACGGCAAGGTCATCAAGGAATGCCGCTTCATGGGCCTGTACACCTCCTCGGTGTACGGCGAAAGTGTCCGGGTTATCCCGTACATCCGGCGCAAGGTCGAGGAAATCGAGCGTCGCTCGGGCTTCCAGGCCAAGGCGCACCTGGGCAAGGAACTGGCCCAGGTGGTCGAAGTGCTGCCCCGTGACGACCTGTTCCAGACCCCGGTCGACGAATTGTTCAGCACCGTGATGTCCATCGTGCAGATCCAGGAACGCAACAAGATCCGCGTGTTCCTGCGCAAAGACCCGTATGGGCGTTTCTGCTACTGCCTGGCCTACGTGCCTCGCGACATCTATTCCACCGAAGTGCGGCAGAAGATCCAGCAGGTGCTGATGGACCGCCTGAAGGCCACGGACTGCGAGTTCTGGACGTTCTTCTCCGAGTCCGTGCTGGCGCGCGTGCAACTGATCCTGCGGGTGGACCCGAAGAACCGGATCGACATCGACCCGCTGCTGCTGGAAAAAGAAGTGGTCCAGGCCTGCCGCAGCTGGAAGGACGACTACGCCAGCCTGGTGATCGAGAGCTTCGGCGAAGCCCAGGGCACCAATGTACTGGCCGACTTCCCCAAAGGCTTCCCGGCCGGCTACCGCGAGCGCTTCGCCGCGCACTCGGCCGTGGTCGACATGCAACACCTGCTGAGCCTGAATGAAAAGAACCCGCTGGTGATGAGCTTCTACCAGCCGCTGGGCCAGGTTTCCGGCCAGCGTGAGCTGCACTGCAAGCTGTATCACGCCGACACGCCGCTGGCGTTGTCCGACGTCCTGCCGATCTTGGAAAACCTCGGCCTGCGGGTGCTGGGTGAGTTCCCGTACCGCCTGCGCCACACCAATGGCCGCGAGTTCTGGATCCATGATTTCGCGTTCACCGCCGCCGAAGGCCTGGACCTGGACATCCAGCAGCTCAACGACACACTGCAGGATGCGTTCGTGCACATCGTGCGCGGTGATGCCGAGAACGACGCGTTCAACCGCCTGGTGCTGACCGCCGGCCTGCCATGGCGCGACGTGGCGCTGCTGCGTGCCTATGCCCGCTACCTGAAGCAGATCCGCCTGGGCTTCGATTTGGGCTACATCGCCAGCACCCTGAACAACCACACCGACATCGCCCGCGAGTTGACCCGGTTGTTCAAGACCCGCTTCTACCTGGCGCGCAAACTCAGCGCCGAGGACCTGGAAGACAAGCAGCTGCGCCTGGAACAGGCGATCCTCACGGCGCTGGACGACGTCCAGGTGCTCAACGAAGACCGCATCCTGCGTCGCTACCTGGACCTGATCAAGGCCACCCTGCGGACCAACTTCTACCAGACCGACGCCAACGGCCAGAACAAGTCCTACTTCAGCTTCAAGTTCAACCCGCACCTGATCCCCGAGCTGCCCAAGCCGGTGCCTAAGTTCGAGATCTTCGTCTACTCGCCGCGGGTCGAAGGCGTGCACCTGCGCTTCGGCAACGTTGCCCGTGGCGGTCTGCGCTGGTCCGACCGTGAAGAAGACTACCGCACCGAAGTGCTCGGCCTGGTGAAGGCCCAGCAAGTGAAGAACTCGGTGATCGTGCCGGTCGGCGCCAAGGGCGGGTTCCTGCCGCGTCGCCTGCCGCTGGGTGGCAGCCGCGACGAGATCGCGGCCGAGGGCATCGCCTGCTATCGCATTTTCATCTCGGGCCTGCTGGACATCACCGACAACCTCAAGGACGGCGCCCTGGTGCCGCCGGCCAACGTCGTGCGCCATGACGACGATGACCCGTACCTGGTGGTGGCGGCCGACAAGGGCACCGCGACCTTCTCCGACATCGCCAACGGCATCGCCATCGACTACGGCTTCTGGCTGGGCGACGCCTTTGCTTCCGGTGGTTCGGCCGGTTACGACCACAAGAAGATGGGCATCACCGCCAAGGGCGCGTGGGTTGGCGTGCAGCGCCACTTCCGCGAGCGCGGCATCAATGTCCAGCAAGACAGCATCACCGTGGTGGGCGTCGGCGACATGGCCGGCGACGTGTTCGGCAACGGCTTGCTGATGTCCGACAAGCTGCAACTGGTGGCCGCGTTCAACCACCTGCACATCTTCATCGACCCGAATCCGGAGCCGGCCAGCAGCTTCGCCGAGCGCAAGCGCCTGTTCGACCTGCCGCGCTCGGCCTGGACCGACTACGACACCAGCATCATGTCCGAAGGCGGCGGTATCTTCTCGCGCAGCGCGAAGAGCATCGCCATCTCGCCACAGATGAAAGAGCGCTTCGACATCAGCGCCGACAAGCTGACCCCGACCGAACTGCTGAACGCCTTGCTCAAGGCACCGGTGGACCTGTTGTGGAACGGCGGTATCGGCACCTACGTCAAGGCCAGCACCGAAAGCCACGCCGATGTCGGCGACAAGGCCAACGATGCGTTGCGCGTGAACGGCAACGAGCTGCGCTGCAAGGTCGTGGGCGAGGGCGGTAACCTGGGCATGACCCAACTGGGTCGCGTCGAGTTCGGCCTGCATGGCGGCGCCACCAACACCGACTTCATCGACAACGCCGGTGGAGTGGACTGCTCCGACCACGAAGTGAACATCAAGATCCTGCTCAACGAAGTGGTGCAGGCTGGCGACATGACCGACAAGCAACGCAACCAGTTGCTGGCGAGCATGACCGACGAAGTCGGCGGCCTGGTGTTGGGCAACAACTACAAGCAGACCCAGGCGCTGTCCCTGGCGGCCCGCCGTGCATTCGTGCGGATCGCCGAATACAAGCGCCTGATGAACGACCTGGAAGCGCGGGGCAAGCTGGACCGTGCCATCGAGTTCCTGCCCACCGAAGAGCAACTGGCCGAGCGCGTTGCGGCAGGCCATGGCCTGACCCGTGCCGAACTGTCGGTGCTGATCTCCTACAGCAAGATCGACCTCAAGGAAGCGCTGCTCAACTCCCTGGTCCCGGATGACGACTACCTGACCCGTGACATGGAAACCGCATTCCCGCCGACGCTGGTGAGCAAGTTCTCCGAGGCCATGCGCCGCCATCGCCTGAAGCGCGAGATCGTCAGCACCCAGATCGCCAACGACCTGGTCAACCACATGGGCATCACCTTCGTTCAACGGCTCAAGGAGTCCACGGGCATGAGCCCGGCGAACGTGGCGGGCGCCTACGTGATCGTGCGCGACATCTTCCACCTCCCGCACTGGTTCCGTCAGATCGAGGCCCTGGATCACCAGGTTTCCGCCGACGTGCAACTGGAGCTGATGGATGAGCTGATGCGCCTGGGCCGCCGCGCCACTCGCTGGTTCCTGCGCAGCCGCCGCAACGAGCAGAACGCCGCCCGCGACGTCGCTCACTTCGGTCCGCACCTGGCGGCGCTGGGCCTCAAGCTCGACGAACTGCTGGAAGGTCCGACCCGCGAAGGTTGGCAGACCCGCTACCAGGCCTACGTGGCCGCCGGTGTGCCGGAGTTGCTGGCGCGCATGGTTGCAGGCACCACCCACCTGTACACCTTGCTGCCGATCATCGAGGCGTCGGACGTCACCGGCCAGAACGCCGCGGACGTGGCCAAGGCCTACTTCGCCGTGGGCAGTGCCCTGGACGTCACCTGGTACCTGCAACAGATCAGCGCATTGCCGGTGGAAAACAACTGGCAGGCCCTGGCCCGCGAAGCGTTCCGCGATGATGTCGACTGGCAGCAACGGGCGATCACCATCTCGGTCCTGCAAGAGGGCGACGGTAGCCAGGACGTGGAAACCCGTCTGGCCTCGTGGCTGGAGCAGCATCAGGACATGGTCGAGCGCTGGCGCGCCATGCTGGTGGACATCCGTGCCGCCAGCGGCACCGACTACGCCATGTACGCAGTCGCCAACCGCGAACTGCTGGACCTGGCGCTGGCAGGTCAGACGGTCGTGACGGCCAACTGATCCGGCGTTGAAATGAAAAAGCCCGCATCGAGAGATGCGGGTTTTTTTTCGCCCCCGTTCAGACCGGAATCCACCAAACAGCACTGTGGGAGCGGGCTTGCCCGCGAAGACGGTGGGTCAGTCAACCTCTTCATCCACTGACCCACCGCCTTCGCGAGCAAGCCCGCTCCCACGGATTTGTGGTGTGCCTGTCAGTTCTTCAGGGGAATCAACACCGCTTCTTTCTCGCCCAACACCATGAACACCAGCAGTTTCGCCGGTTCGGTGGTGCTGGCATTCTTCGACACCAGGTGCTCGGAGCCTGCGGCTTCATACCAGAACTCGCCCGCCTTGTAAGTGATCGCCGGCTCACCCTTGACCTGGGAGGTGATGGCGCCTTCGAGTACATAGGCCATCGCGGTGCCCTCATGTTTGTGGGCGATGGAGGATTGGCCCGGGGCGTAGTCCACGGTCAGCATCATGGCTTTTTTGCCGGGCAGGTTTTTCAGCGCTTTTTCCTGCAACACATCGACCTTTTCCGAAGGGGCCGCGTCATGGGCGAACACTGAGGTAATGGGCAGCAAGCTGAGGGCGGCGATCAGGTAGAGGGCTTTCATGGCGGTAGGACCTTTTGGTTGAGTGGTTTTCGATGAACCCACCCTAAGCCCCATGTCCTGGCAAACAAACGTCCAATCTTTCGGAAGGTGGGTAGACCAATCGAGATCTACCCATACGCAATTGGCGAGCCCCGAACCTGTGGCGAGGGAGCTTGCTCCCGCTTGAGTGCGAAGCGCTCATAAAAGGGGCTGCTGCGCAACCCAGCGGGAGCAAGCTCCCTCGCCACGGGTTTGTGTGCACGACGCGGCATCAGACGATCGGAAAGCTGTTGAAGTCCACGCTGCGGGCCAGGCGGTTGTCGATCAGGCTGATGAAGCCCTGTACCTCGGGACAGTTGAAGTGGGCCTGCATGGCCGCTTCCGACTGCCAGCGGCCGCTGACGCTCCAACGGTCGCCGTCTTCCGGGCAACGGTCGACCAGGTAGGCATCGCAGCCCGGCAGTGCCCGCAGGGTTTCGACGATCTGCTGCAACTGCCGGCCCAGTTCCTCCGAACGCCCGGCGGCGGCCTGCACTTCTACGGTATTGATCACGTGGCGAGACATTGTTCGGGCTCCTGAATCAAGTCGGACGGATGTTACTCAACCCTTGATGACACCCGTGCAGGATAAGCCCGTCGGGTCCATGCTCAAACAGCCAATGGGCCGATAAATCCCCAGTCCAATGGCTCAGGCGACTTGCTGCAAGATGTCGCGCAGACGGTCCAGGGCGATGTCGATGTCCAGGGTCTCGATGGCGCCAAAGCCAAAGAACAGGCCCGGTCGTACCGGCGTTTCATTGAAGAAGCCTTCGAGGCTGTACAGCCCGATCTCGGCTTTTTTCGCCAGTTCGATCACCAGCGCCAGGTCGATCGGCACCTTGCACAACACCGCCATGTGGAAGCCGGCCGTGGTGGGCACGGCGTCGAACCACGGCGACAGATCCCCGGCCATGCGCGCCAGCAGGCGCTCGCGTCGACCGGCGTACAGCGTGTGGCAGCGGCGGATGTGCTTGAGCAGGCAACCCTCGGCGATGAACTTGGCCAGTGCCCATTGCGGCAGGGTGGAGGTGTGCTGGTCGGTGAGGCGCTTGGCCAGGATCACCGCGTCGAGGATCGCCGGCGGCAGGATGGCGTAGCCAAGGCGAAGTTCGGGCAGCAACGTCTTGGAGAACGTGCCGACGTACGCCACGATCCCGCGTTCGTCCATGCTCTGCAGTGAATCGGCGGGCCGGCCTTCGTAGCGGAACTCGCTGTCGTAATCGTCTTCGATGATGATTGCCCCCAGTTCGTAGGCCCGGGCCAGCAAGGCTTCGCGGCGGGCCTGGCTCATGGGCATCCCCAGGGGAAACTGATGGGACGGCGTGACATAGATCAGCCGTGTGCCGTCAGGAATCAGGTCCACGCGCATGCCTTGCTCGTCGACCGGCACCCCGGTCACCGTCGCGCCCTGGGAACCGAACAGCAAGCGTGCCGGCGGATAGCCCGGATCTTCCATGGCCACCAGGCTGCCGGGGCGGGTCAACACCCGCGAGATCAGGTCCAGGGCCTGCTGCGCGCCGTTGCACACCACCACGTCATCGTCCTGGCAATTGACCCCACGGGAAAACGCGATGTGCCGGGCAATGGCGTTGCGCAGCGCCGGCAGGCCTTCGGGCTGGCTATAGAAACCCTTGGCGCTGGCGATCTGGCGCAGCGCGTGGGCGGTGCAGCGGCGCCAGTCGTCCAGGGGGAACTGGCCCTTGCCGGTGGCGCCGCCGATGAAGTCGTAGCGCAGAGCGCCTTCCAGGGTCGGATGGCGCATCAGGTCCGGCATGGTGCGCCAGGCCTCGACCACCTCGGCGCCGGCCAGCTCGCGGTGGCTTTGCTTGCGCACGATCCGGGCCGGTCGCGCATTGACGTAGGTGCCCTTGCCGATGATGCCGGTGAGGAAGTTTTCGTAGGTCAGCTGCGCGTAGGTGTCGGAAACGGTCTTGCGGGAAATGCCCAGCTGCTCGGCCAGCAGGCGGCTGGGCGGCAACTGCGTGCCGGCGGCCAGGCGACCGCCCTCGATGGCGCTGCGCAGTTGTTGATACAGCTGGCCCGCCAGGTCCTTGCGGCCGTTGATGACAACATGAAGTTCCATACCCGCAGGCTCCTGGGCGATTGCTGGCGGCCAGCGTCAAAGGCGCAAGATTACCCGCATTGTGCCGCTGCTTTGAAGTTGCGTGGAGAAAATCCCGCCGATTGGCCTGCTGCGTGCTGGTCCCGGATTTTTCGACGAATTGGACCTGTCGCCGAACGCCCCCAGGGCCTACCGTGAAGGCTTCAATCGCCACGGAGCCCGCCATGAGCCCGCGTCTGGATTACTACAGTGCCTCCCCGGGGGCAATGAAAGCCATGATCGGCCTGGAAGCCATGACCAGTCGCCTGAGTATCGAGCCGGCGCTGCTGCATCTGGTCAAGATCCGCGCCTCGCAACTCAACGGCTGCGCCTTCTGCACCGACATGCATTCGGTGGAGGCGCGCCGCCTGGGCGAAACCGAGCGGCGTCTGTATGCCGTAGCGGTGTGGCGTGACAGCGGTTTCTTCACTCCCCGCGAACATGCCGCCCTGGCTTGGACCGAAGCGGTCACGCTGCTGGTCCGAAGCCAGGTGCCGGACGACGTCTACGCCCTGGCCCGCGACTGCTTCAGCGAGGAAGAGTTGGTAGACCTGACCCTGGCGATCAGCACCATCAGCAGCTGGAACCGCCTGGCGGTGAGTTTTCGCCAGCGTCCGGGCGGTTGATGACCTGCCAACTCATGTCCGGATGCCATCCTGTAGCGAGGGCAGCATCGTCACTTGGGCAGCGGTGAGTTGTTCGGCGCAGCGGGGGGGCGCTGCGGTTTCACCGAGTTGCCAAACGCATTGCCCATACGCACCCCGGTGGCGGCCGGGGTGACCAGGCCGAGGCTGTTCGGCGCGCGTTCGTTGACGGGTACGTCCAGCGCTTCCCGGGCCCGTTGCGCGGTAGCCGCCGCTTGCGGGTCATTGCCCATCTGCCGGCTCAGGCAGTTGTAGTCCGGGGTCTTGTAGCCGCCGACCGTCACCTCGATACACGCCGGCGCCTCTTCCGCCTGGGCCCAGGGCAGGGCCAGCAGCAGACCGAGGCCCGCTGTCATGCGCATCCACTGTTTCATCACCGACCTCCTGGCCCGTCCCAGGGGGACGGTGCGTTGTCAGGGCATCAGTCTAGTGCGCTGCGGGGGATTTGTATCAGATGTCATACGACATTCATAAACACCCCTCAGGATGACGGTTTTCAACGGATACGTCAGTCGTGCAGCAGGGCAGAGCCGGGGGCGGGGGCAGACGTGGTTTGACCTGGGCGCCCTTGGGCTGGCTGGTGGTGTCGTGGTGCCTGTTGATCGGGCCTGTCCAGGCGGCGAGCCTGGTGGACCTGGACATCGCGCCCCAGGCGTTGACCACGGCGCTGGAGCAATTCAGCCGCGCGACGGGCATGGCGGTGCTGGTGGACCATCAGTTGTCGAGCCAACGCCAGACGCTGGGCGTCCAGGGGCGGTTCACACCCGCCGACGGGCTGAGGGTGCTGCTCAGCGGGACCGGGCTGACCGCGCATTACGCCCGGGCGGACGCGTTCACGTTGCAGTCGGTGCAGGTCCGCGACGTGGCGCTGCCTGCCGGTGTCACGCCGGGCCTGAGCGACAGTAACTACGCCGCCGCGATCCAGACGGTGATCCAACGCAACCTGTGTCGCTCGCCGTTGACCCAACCGGGCAGCTTTCGGGCGGTGTTGCAGATCTGGATCGGCCGTGACGGGGTGGTCCAGCACAGTCGCCTGGTCAGCTCCACGGGTGATCTGCTGCGGGACAAGGCGTTGGTCAACAGCTTGCAAAACCTCAGGATCGACCGTCCGGCGCCCAGTTCGCTGCGCCAGCCGGTGACCCTGCTCTTGTTACCCGACTCATCAGGAAGAAGCATGGAATGCACAGCAGGGGAAGGGGTGTCCGGGCGATGAAAGAGATCGGTCGCAGCCCATTGGTGAAGCTGTTCCTCACCTCGTATGAGGATTTCAAGGTACGCCTGCGTCGGCGCCTGGGCTCCGAGGAACTGGCCAATGATGTGCTGCATGAAACCTACCTGCGGGTCGATCGCATGGTCGACACCCAGGAGATCGCCCAGCCCAACGCCTATTTGTACCGCATGGCCCTGAACATCGCGGCCGACCGCCGCCAGGCCGATGCCCGGCTGCTCACCGGCGATGAAGTCGAGGAGTTGCTGCAGGTCTCGGATGAAGCACAGGACCCGGCCCGGGTGGTGGGTGGGCAGAAGGAGCTGCAAATCCTGCTAAAGGCCTTGTACGAACTGCCGGCGCGGCGGCGCAGGATCTTCATCGCGGCGCGTCTGGAAGAAGCGCCGCACCTGGAAATCTCCCAGCGCTTCGGCATTTCCACGCGCATGGTGGAAAAGGAAGTCAAGGCTGCGCTGGGGCATTGCGCCCTGCGTCTGGAAAGAAAAGTCATTCAGCGGTTCGGTCCCGGCGCGGGAAAACCGTCTTGAGAGTAGAGACCTGACCCATTCGCGAGTGTGTTTGCGCTTGAATATCTTCAGCATCACTTCCCCTGACGCCACGCCCAGGGCCCGGTTGGCCGGCGAGGCCCGAGACTGGTTGATCCTGCTCACCTCGGGGCGCGCCACCGTGGCCGATGCCCGGGCCCTGCGCCAATGGTGCGGGCAGAGCCCCGAACACGCGCAAGCGTTCGAAGACGCCAAGGCGCTGTGGCACGGTTTGCAACCGGCGGTCGCGGCGTTGCAGGCGCCGCGGCATTTCGGCCGACGGGCCTTGCTCGGGGGCGCGATTGCGGCGTCGGTCGGTTTCCTGTTGATTCGGGCGACGGTGCCGGGTGGTGTGTCCGGCCTGGGCGCCGACTATGTGACCGATGTCGGTGAGCAGCGCCGGGTGGAACTGGCCGATGGCGTCAGCCTGGAACTGAACACCCAGACGCGCCTCAGCCGTCGTGCCCTGAACGACGGCGGGGCCGGCCTGGAGTTGCTCGGCGGCGAGGTTGAAGTGCTGGGACGCAGCACCCAGGCCGTCAGCGTCCAGGCCGGCGCCGGCTGGATCAGCGCCGCCAAGGCGCGCTTCAACGTTCGCTACACCGATCAGCGGGTCTGTGCGACCTGCCTGGAAGGCATCGTCCAGGTCGAGGTGCGGGGCCAGCGTTTTCGCCTGGAACCGGGCATGCAGTTGACCTACGACACCGCCCGGGTCGGTACGCCCCAGCAGGCCGACGTTTCGGCGGCCATTGCCTGGCGCGACCAGGTGCTGGTGTTCAACGACGCGACCCTGGCCAGCGTCATCGATGAAATCAACCGCTACCGCCCTGGCATGTTGCTGCTGCTCAATCGCGAACTGGGCTTGCGCAAGGTCCAGGCGCGGTTCCGCCTCGACCAATTGGCGGGCGTGGCGCTGCTGATCCGCGATGCCTACGGGGCGAAATGCACTGAGCTGCCGGGCGGGGTGGTGGTCCTGAGTTGAGCCTGGCGGCGTCTGGACGGGCCTCTTCGCGGGCAAGCCCGCTCCCACAGCGTTCGCGGTGGAGCATTGACTGTGGGAGCCTGCTCGCGAAGACGGCATGACTCTCGCGGCCAAACCTCAATCCCCTGTGGGAGCGGGCTTGCCCGCGAAGGCGGCCTGACAGCCGACCTAACGTCTGCAGTTGCACTGGATGCAGCTGTGGGGCATTGATCCTGCTGCCGTTGAATCAGCTTCGCCTTACTCCAACGGCCCCAACACCTGCCGATACCGTTCAGTGCCTTGGGGCGTCTCGCGGGTCAGGCTGATTTCGATGCCGGATGGGTTCTCCTGGCGGTTGCCGCTGAGCTTGCGCCAGCCTTTGTCCTTGTCCCAGTAGCGCAGTCCCGCCGAACTGACTTCATTGAGCACGGCGACTCCGTCACCCGGCGCGGGCAGCGGATAGCGGTCGCGTGCCGGGCCTTGGGCGCGGTAGAGCGTGTTGCCCTTGAGCCACCAGCGCACCCGTTGCAGCGCGCCGTCCCGGGCGGCGGCCACGCGGATCACGTCCAGGCGAAAGCCCTGGCCGTCGGTGCTGCGCACGGTGAGGGCGGGTGGGGCGGTCGAGGGTTCGTCGTCGATGCCGGGCTTGAGTGGCTCGCTCAACTCGATGCTGGCGCGCAGGGCCACGTCGCGCTCCAACTGATTCAACGCCCGCAGCAAGGCCTCGGTCTGCTCGGTACTGGCCTGCAAATGGCTGTCGGCCCGGGTCACGCTGTCCAGCCCGCGCCAGGCGATCAGGCTGACCACCGCCATCAGCAGAATCGCCACCATGACTTCCAGCAGGGTGAAACCTGCCTGCCGACCGTTCATTGGATCTGCACCCGCCCGGCGGCATTGCGTTGCACGCTCAGGCTGTTCTGGCCATCCGACAGGCGGATCTGCAGCGGCTCGCCGAGCCACTCGGCACTCAGCACCACCCGCTGCCGAGGCTCCACGCGAACGTCCATCGACGGGCTCTGCCAGCGACGCGGATGCAACTGGGGATCGTCCTTGAAGCGATCCAGCGCGGTGCCCTGGTCGCCGCGCCGACTGAAGCTGAAACCCTTGGCGTCCCAGCGCCAGGTGATCGGCCGCCCATCCGTGCGCGCTTCGGTCTGGGCCAGTTGCAGCAACTGCACCAGCCGCTCGGCGTCCTGGCGCAGCACCTTCAGCGGGTCCGGCTTGATGCTCAGGCTCACGGCCGCGCTGGCGATGCCGATGATCACCAGCACCACCATCAATTCGATCAGGGTGAAACCGCGTTGCGTGTCCCGGGCCATCGCGCGCTCCTTTGCGTCGGCACCATCCTGCACGGGCAAGATGATAAGGGTGTGAAATAAAACGGAGAGATTTGCCGGGTACGCTGGGGGTCGGAATTAAAAAGGAGATTCAGGCCATGGCGTTCATCGAACGGGTATCCCCGGCGCATATCATCCAGGTGCTGGCGTTGCTGGCGGCGTTGGCCGGGGTGGCGACCTGGTCGTCGCTGTTGCTGACCTCTGCCGAGTCGCGCACGCCGGATGTCGCCCCGCAACGCATGGCCGAGCGTTCGGATAGCCCGGCGCTGCAATGGTTCTCCAACCAGCCGGCGCCGGTGCAGATCAAGGTCAGCGGGGTGATGGCCGGAGCCCATGGCGCCGTGGCGATCCTGAGCCTCAACGAGGGCCCGCCGCGCAGCTTCCTGGTGGGCGAGCGGGTGGCCCAGGGCGTGCGGCTGGTGGCGATCGAGGCGCAAGCGGTGGTGATCGAGCGAGGCAGCGAGCAGACCCGGCTGGCGTTGGCGCAGTTGCCGGATTCGGTGAGTTTGCCAGTCCTGTCCCGGCCACGCTGAACACTGTGGCGAGGGAGCTTGCTCCCGCTGGGCTGCGTAGCGGCCCCAACGCTTTGCGGTCGCTGCGCAACCGAGCGGGAGCAAGCTCCCTCGCCACGACATCCGTGGTTCAGTTTTCCCGAACAACCAACGTCTCCAGCCGCGCCAGCGGCGGGGCCTCGCGGCTGCGGTCCGACACGCTCAGTTCCACCCGCAACAACCGATCGTCCTGCGCCGTGCGCAAGGTCTGTTCGCAGCGCAGCAACAGGCGCCCCTGATTGCAGTCGAACACTTTCAGGCCCGGCGCCAGCCGACCTTCCAATTGCAATTGCGCCAGTTGGCTGCGGGCGGCCAGCAGGGCGATGGATTTGTCGCGCAGCAAGCCATTGCCCTGGGTCATCACCGCCGCCACACGCACCGCGGCCGACATGGCCACGGCGATGATCGCCAGGGCCACCAGCACTTCGATCAGGGTGAAGCCGGCGTGCGAGGCGGGGCGGGGCATGGGGTGGGCTCAAGACAAATGCAGCCCTTGAGGTTAGCCCGCGTTCGTGACCGATTGACGACGCAAGCTCCTGAGCAATTTCAATATCACTGACATATTTTCTTGCAACACTGCGCCTCGTATCGAATCCAGCGAAGGACCGTCGAGATGCAGATCGCCCGTTACAACGCCCGTCCCCAAGGCCCACGCGGGCAGCGGGGCTTCACCCTGATCGAAATCATGGTCGTGGTGGTCATCCTTGGCATCCTGGCGGCCATGGTGGTGCCCAAGGTGCTCGACCGTCCCGACCAGGCCCGGGCGACGGCCGCGAAGCAGGACATTGGCGGGTTGATGCAAGCCTTGAAGCTTTATCGCCTGGACCACGGCAGCTACCCGAGCATGAACCAGGGGCTCAAGGTGCTGGTGGAGAAACCCGCCGACGCCAAGAACGGCACCTGGCGCTCATACCTGGAGCGCCTGCCGAACGACCCCTGGGGCCGTCCCTACAACTACCTCAACCCCGGCGCCAATGGCGAAGTCGACGTGTTCTCCCTGGGCGCCGATGGCCAGCCCGACGGCGATGGCGTGAATGCCGACATTGGCTCCTGGCAGCTCTAAGGACCGTGATGGGAACGAATTCGCCCCTCGCGGCGAAGCAGCGCGGCATGGCGGTCATCAGCGCCTTGCTGATCGCTGCCGTGGTCGCGGTGATCGCCGGTGGCATGCTCACTCGCCAGGCCCTGTTCACCCGCAGCCTGGAAGCCGAGCAGTTGCGCATCCAGGGCAGCGCGCGGATGCAAGGCGGCCTGGCGCTGAGTCGCCAATTACTGTGGGAGGCCCGCCAGCGTGATCCATTGACACGCTTCGGCCAGCCTTGGGCAAAACCCATTGTCCTGCCCGGTTCGAGCCAGGTCGATGCGCCGTTCGAAGGGCAGCTCGAAGATGAGCAGGGTAAGTTCAACCTGCGCAACCTTGTCGCCAATGAACGCGTCGACGAGGAACAATTGAATGCCTTCGAACGGCTCTGCGGGCAACTGGGGATCGCCGCCAGCGTGCGTGAGCGCATCGTCGAGCGCGTCATTGAAGGGTACCCGCGCACGCTGAACCCGGAACGGGCGGACACAGCGCCCACGGGGCGTACCTTCGACAGTGGCCGGGACACCTCGCCTGACGCGGATGCCGCATTGCTCAAACCGACGCGACCGATGCTGCGTACCGTGCGCGACCTGGGCGACGTCAAGGGCGTCACGCCTGCCGTGCTGGCAGCGCTGGCGCCCTACGTGACGATCCTGCCGGCCAATACCTGGGTCAACGGCAACACCGCCAGTGCCCCGGTACTGGCCGCCGCTGTGCCGGGGTTGTCGTTGCAGCGGGCCGAGGCGCTGGTGCGGGAGCGCGAAGGCGGCCATTGGTTCGTCAATCGCGGGGATTTCGTCAACCGCCTGCGCATGCCGGAGCTGGAAACGGCCACGGTCAAGGTGGGCATCACCAGCGACTGGTTTCGCCTGCGCGGCCAGGCCCGCAGCGGTCAACGGCGGGTTGAAGTCGATGCGTTGCTGCAACGCATACAGGACCGGTTGCCCCGGGTGATCTGGTCGAGGGTGGGCGTATGACACGGTTGCGCGTGGCGTTGGCGCCGTTGGCCGAACTGGACCTCGACAGCCCGGTGGCGTTCGCCGCGCTGGACCGCCAGGGCCAGGTGCGCGAGTACGGGCGCAGCAGCCTCAGGGCGTTGGGGCAGGGCGCCCGGAATCTCTCGGTGGAGTGCTTTCTTCATCCCCGCGACAGCCTGCTGACTCGCCTGGAGCTGCCGCTGTTGCCGGCGGCGAAGATCACCGCCGCGGTGACGTGCGCGGCTCAGGCGCTGATGCTCGGCGCCAGCGAACACATGCAGGTGGCTCACAGCCCGCGGGGTGCCGACGGCCACGTCCAGATCGCCTGGCTGGACCGGCAGTCGCTCGCCCGACTGGGCCAGTTGTTGCACCAGGCCGGGCTCAAGTTGCGTGGCCTGTATCCGGCGGCCTATGCCTTGCCCGTGATGGCCGGCCCGGTGGCTTGCATCGAAGACGGTCACTTGTTGCTGCGCCATGGTCCGCAGCAGGCCGAGGTGCAGCCGTTGCAAGAACAGGCGCTCGACGAGTGGTTGATGACCATGGGGCCCGGCTTGCACTGGATCGGCGCGGCGCCGCCCGAGGCGTCGATCACGCCCCTGGCCGACATCCAACGCTGGACCGGCAGCGCGCCGGGCTGGGGCTTGCACGTCGGTCTGTCGCGCAACACGGCCGGGCGCGGCGGTTGGGGCCGGGCGGCGGCCCTGTGTGCCATGGCCGTGGCGGTGTGGGTGGTAGGCCTGAACCTTTACGCCGCCCGTGAGGCGGCCCAAGGCCAACGGCTCAAGGCGCAAATGAGCCAACGGGTGAAGCAGGCGTTCCCGGACTTGCCGGTGGTTCTCAATCCGCTGCAACAGGCCCGGCAACAGATTGCCGCGCGCCAGGACGGTACGGCGACGGACCCCAGCCAACGCTTCGTCAGCCTGATGCAGCAGGCCGGCAGTGCCATGCCGTTCATGAGCGGCAACGCTCAGGCCCTGGTGTTCGAGAACGGCGAGTTGCGCCTGGAGCTCGTGCCCGACGCGCCGAAGGCCGCCGCCGAAGACGATTGGAAAGGCCCCCTGGTCCAGGCCGGCATCGATGTCGTCGCCGTTGACCAGGGCTGGACCTTGCGCATGGCCCAGGCCGGCCAGGCCACCCCCGAAGATACCGCGGAAGACGATGATGAATAAGCCGTCCCTGGCCGTGCTGAGCGTCCGCTGGCAAACCCTGCGCAGCCGCTGCCGGACCTTCTGGCAAGGCCTTGCCGTGCGCGAACGACGGGCCGTGGCCCTGAGCGCGCTGGTGCTCGGCGGTAGCCTGGTCTGGCTGGGATTGATCGAGCCGCCGTTGAAGACCATCGCCTATTGGCAGGCCGAAACGCCGAAGCTGCGCTCACAGACCGAAGCCCTCGAAGTGCTGCTGCGGGACGTCGCCGGGCCGGCGCCAGGCCAGCCGTTGGAAGCAGCCCTGCGCCAGACCCTGGACGCCAGCGGGCTGGGCGATCACTACCAATTGCAGGCGCCCGGCGCCGAAACGGCCAACGCCTGGCAACTGACCTTCACCGACGCGCCGGCCGACGGGGTGATCGGCTGGCTGCTGAGCAACCCCGGGCCATTGTCCCTGGAAGTGTCCGAGGCGCGCCTGCAACGCACCGCTGCGACCGCTTCCACTGGTCTTGAAAATACCGCCGGCACTCTGTCCGGAACCGTTCGCATGCATCAGGCGCAAGGCGCTAAGGAAGCTTCATGAAGGGGGCCCGTTACCCACGTCATTGGCGCAAGGCCGCGCCGCTGTTGTTGCTGGCATTGAGCGCGTGCAACAGCACGCCGCCGGCCTCGCAGCCACCGTTGCTGGTGGACAGCGAACTGGGCGTTCCGTTGGGCAGCACGCAGCGCAGCGGCGACGCGTTGCTCGACCGTCAGCGAGCCCAGGCGGCGCGTGAGCAGAAACCGGTGGTGCGTCACCAGGTCGACCTGACGTCCCGTGCCCGCGAATCGCGTAACCCGCCGCCGGCGCGCAACCCGTTGGGGGATCAGCCGGTCACGTTGAATTTCGTCGAGGCGGACATCCAGGCCGTGGTGCGCGCCTTGTCCCGTTCCACCGGCCAGCAGTTTCTGGTGGACCCTCGGGTCAAGGGCAACCTGACGCTGGTGTCCGAAGGGCAGGTGCCGGCAAGCCAGGCCTACGCCATGCTGCTGGCGGCGTTGCGCATGCAGGGCTTCAGCGTGGTGGACGTCGGCGGCGTGGCCCAGGTGGTGCCCGAGGCCGACGCCAAGCTGCTGGGCGGGCCGATCTACAGCGCCGATAAACCGGCCGGCAATGGCATGCTGACCCGCACCTTCCGGCTGCAATACGAGAACGCGGTCAACCTGATCCCGGTGCTGCGCCCGATCGTCTCACCGAACAACCCGATCAACGCCTACCCCGGCAACAACACCATTGTCGTCACCGACTACGCCGAGAACCTGTCGCGGGTGGCGCAACTCATCGAAGGCATCGACACCCCCAGCGCCATCGACACTGATGTGGTGCCGGTGCAGAACGGCATCGCCGTGGACATCGCGCAGATGGTCTCCGATTTGCTGGAAACCCAGGGCGGCGACCAGACCCAGAAAATCAACGTGATCGGCGACCCGCGCTCCAATTCCATCATCATCCGGGCCGGCAGTCCCGAGCGCACCGAGCTGGCGCGCAACCTGATCTACAAACTCGACAACGCCCAGAACAATCCCAGCAACCTGCACGTGGTGTACCTGCGCAACGCCCAGGCCGGCAAGCTGGCCCAGGCCCTGCGCGGTTTGCTCACTGGCGAAAGCGAAGGCGAGGGCAACGACAATTCCCGTTCGGTGCTCAGCGGCATGGGCGCCAGCACCAACGGCCAAAGCGGACAGAGCGGCACCGATGGCACCAACACCGCCACCGCTAGCGGCTCTTCAAGTCATGGCAACGGGAATGGCTACGGCCAGGGCAGCAGCGGGCAGGGCACGAGCTCGACGAAGAACGAGCAGAACACCGCCTTCAGCGCGGGCGGCGTGACCATCCAGGCGGATGCCACCACCAACACCTTGCTGATCTCCGCGCCCGACCCGCTGTACCGCAACCTACGGGAAGTCATCGACCTGCTCGACCAGCGGCGCGCCCAAGTGGTGATCGAAAGCCTGATCGTCGAGGTCGGCGAAGACGACGCCAGTGAGTTCGGCGTGCAATGGCAGACCGGCAACCTCGGCGGCAGCGGGGTGATCGGCGGGGTCAACCTCGGCGGCAGTGGACTCAACCTCAACGGCAAGACCAGCATTGACGTATTGCCCCAGGGCCTGAACCTCGGGTTGGTCAACGGCACCGTGGACATTCCCGGCATCGGCAAGATCCTCGACCTCAAGGTCCTGGCCCGGGCCTTGAAGAGCAAGGGCGGCACCAACGTGCTGTCGACGCCGAACCTGCTGACCCTGGACAACGAAGCCGCGAGCATCTTCGTCGGCCAGACCATTCCGTTTGTCAGCGGCAGCTACGTCACCGGGGGCGGCGGCACCAGCAACAACCCGTTCCAGACCGTGACCCGCGAAGAGGTGGGCCTGAAGCTCAACGTCCGACCGCAGATTTCCGAGGGCGGTACGGTCAAGCTGGATATCTACCAGGAGGTCAGCAGCGTCGACAACCGCGCTTCGAGCACCACGGGGATTGTTACCAACAAGCGTGCCATCGACACCAGCATCCTGCTGGACGACGGCCAGATCATGGTCCTGGGCGGGTTGTTGCAGGATGGCTACAGCCAGAGCAACGACGCGGTGCCGTGGCTCTCGACCTTGCCCGGCATCGGCGCGCTGTTTCGCAACGAAAGCCGGCAGACCACCAAGACCAACCTGATGGTGTTCCTGCGGCCCTACATCATTCGCGACACGGCCGCGGGGCGCAGCATTACCCTCAACCGCTACGACTTCATGCGCCGTGCCCAGGGCCTGTTGCAACCGGAACGCAGTTGGGCCATGCCCGACATCCAGGCCCCGCAACTGCCGGCGGCATCCCGGGCGATCCCCGGCAGCGCTCCCGCCGCGCTGCAAACGCCCAGGGCGGCGATCAAGGCAGTGCCTGTAACGGAGTCGATCAAACAATGACGACGGTGGCGAGGGAGCTTGCTCCCGCTGGGTTGCGAAGCGACCCCAATCAGGTCGAACCCGAGCGACCGGACACACCTAGGCGCCAGGCATCGGGTCTGCTGCGCAGCCCAGCGGGAGCAAGCTCTCTCGCCACGGTAGGCATGCAGGCCATGGCGCGGGTGCGCTCATGACCACCCTCCCATACGCCTGGGCCAAGGCCCAGCGCCTGGTGTTGCGCCAGGGCGAGGCGGGCGCGGTGTTGGTGGTGTGTCCGTCGACGCCGGGCTGGTCCATCAGCGAAGTGCGCCGGCAATTCGGCGAGGTGCCCCTGGAGCGGGTGCGTGACGAAGAGCTCGATGGCTTGCTCAACACGGCCTACGCCGACACCGGCAGCGCCGCGGCCGTGGTGGGCGCGGCGGAGAACGAGGTGGACCTCGACCGGCTGATGCAAGACATCCCCGAGATCACCGACCTGCTGGACACCCAGGACGGCGCGCCGGTGATCCGCATGATCAACGCCTTGCTCACCCAGGCGGCCCGGGACGAGGCCAGCGACATCCACATCGAGCCCTTCGAGAGCCATTCGGTGGTGCGCTATCGGGTCGACGGCACCCTGCGTGACGTGGTCTCGCCGCGCAAGGCGCTGCATGGCGCGCTGGTGTCGCGGATCAAGATCATGGCCCAACTCGACATCGCTGAAAAACGCCTGCCCCAGGACGGTCGCATTGCCCTGCGCGTGGCCGGGCGTCCCATCGACATCCGGGTTTCCACCGTCCCCACCGGTCACGGCGAGCGGGTGGTGATGCGGCTGCTGGACAAACAGGCCGGGCGCCTGCAACTGGAAACGCTGGGCATGGACGCCGCCGTGCTGGGCAAGCTCGACCACTTGATCCGCCAGCCCCACGGCATCGTGCTGGTCACCGGCCCGACCGGCAGCGGCAAGACCACCAGCCTCTACGCGGCCCTGGCGCGGCTGGATGCCAGCGTCCACAACATCCTCACCGTCGAGGACCCGGTGGAGTACGACCTGCCGGGCATCAGCCAGATCCAGGTCAATGCCAAGATCGACATGACCTTCGCCCTGGCGTTGCGGGCGATCCTGCGCCAGGACCCGGACATCATCATGATCGGCGAGATCCGCGACCTGGAGACCGCGCAGATTGCCGTGCAGGCCTCCCTCACCGGGCACCTGGTGCTGGCGACGCTGCACACCAACGACGCGGTGTCGGCCGTCAACCGCCTGATCGACATGGGCGTGGAGCCGTTCCTGCTGGCCTCGTCGATGCTCGGCGTGCTGGCCCAGCGTCTGGTGCGCCGACTCTGCTCGCACTGCAAGCAACCTGATCCGGCCACGCCGGGCACCTGGCGCCCGGTGGGCTGCCCGAGTTGCAACCAGACCGGCTACAGCGGCCGTACCGGCATCCATGAGCTGTTCTGCATTGACGACGACATCCGCACGCTTATCCATCAGGGCGCGGGCGAGCAGGCCTTGCGCACCGCCGCCCGCGAGGCCGGCATGTTCAGCATGCGCGAGGACGGTGAGCGGTGGGTGCGTAGCGGCGCCACGGCGCTAGAAGAAATCCTGCGCGTGACACGGGACGCCTGATGAATCGCTACCGTTTCGAGGCGGCCGACGCCCAAGGCAAGATCGAATCAGGGCATCTGGAGGCCGACAGCCAGAGCGCCGCGTTCAGCCTGTTGCGCAGCCGCGGGTTGACGGCGTTGCAGGTCGAAGCCGAACGCAGCACGGCCCAGGCCAGCGGGGGCGGGCTGTTCAGTGCCCGGCTCTCGGACAACGACCTGGCCTGGGCCACCCGACAACTGGCGAGCCTGCTCGGCGCGAGCCTGCCCCTGGAGGCAGCATTGAGCGCCACGGTGGAGCAGGCCGAACGCAAGCACATCGCCCAGACCCTGAGCGCGGTACGCGCCGATGTACGCAGCGGCATGCGCCTGGCCGAAGCCCTGGCGGCACGGCCTCGGGACTTCCCGGAGATCTATCGGGCGCTGATCGCGGCGGGGGAAGAGTCCGGCGACCTGGCCCAGGTCATGGAGCGCCTGGCCGATTACATCGAGGAGCGCAACAACCTGCGGGGCAAGATCCTCACGGCGTTCATCTACCCGGGTGTGGTGGGACTGGTGTCGATCGCCATCGTGATTTTCCTGCTCAGCTACGTCGTGCCCCAGGTGGTCAGCGCCTTCTCCCAGGCCCGCCAGGATCTGCCGGGCCTGACCCTGGCCATGCTCACCGCCAGTGACTTCATCCGCGCCTGGGGGTGGTTGTGTTTTTGCCTGCTGGCCGGTGGTTTCTGGAGCTGGCGGCTGTACTTGCGCAACCCGGCGGCGCGGCTCAGCTGGCATGCGCGGGTGCTGCGCCTGCCCCTGATCGGACGGTTCGTGCTGGGGCTCAATACCGCGCGTTTCGCCTCCACCCTGGCGATCCTTGGCGGCGCCGGGGTGCCGTTGTTGCGGGCGCTGGAGGCGGCGCGCCAGACACTCTCCAACGAACGCTTGAGCCTGAGTGTCAGTGACGCCACCGCCAAGGTCCGCGAAGGGGTCAACCTGGCGGCCGCCCTGCGGGTGGAAAAAGTCTTCCCGCCGATCCTGATCCACCTGATCGCCAGCGGCGAAAAAACCGGCTGCCTGCCACCGATGCTCGAACGCGCCGCGCAAACCCTGTCCCGCGACATCGAACGCCGGGCCATGGGCATGACCGCCCTGTTGGAACCGCTGATGATCGTGATCATGGGCGGCGTGGTGCTGGTGATCGTCATGGCGGTGCTGCTGCCGATCATCGAGATCAATCAGTTGGTGCAATGAGCCGAAGCGGCGGGGAGGAAGGCTCACCCTGTGGCGAGGGAGCTTGCTCCCGCTGGGTTGCGAAGCAACCCTGAAGCGAGGTCAGGTCAGCCTGATTCTTCGCAGTGATGGAGCCATGGGGTCGCTTCGCAACCCGACGGGAGCAAGCTCCCTCGCCACAGGAAATCGAAAAAAATTCAGTGCCCATTGCCAACTCCCGAGCCCGCCCCCCATCAAACTCGGGTTCCTCGTTCTGTCATTTTTCCCTTGTCCTGACCACCCGCCGCACGCTGCGCCGCAGCCCCGCCAAACGCCCTCGTTGAACCGGCTGGAAATGCCGGTCCAGAGCCCTCGAACACCCGAGGAAAAAACCCGGAAATCGGCCTTCAGCTCCCGAGGTTTTTTCCTTTATCTGTCACCGGAACCTGCGAATTTCTACGCCATGGCCTCACCCCAACGCCTGCGGCACCGGACCGAGCGCCATGACGGCAAGCCTGCGTCACCCAACCTACGTACGAACACGATGAAAGGAGATTCTTCATGTTTAAGCGCAACGTTCTCGCAGTATCCCTGACCCTCGCCGGCCTCTGCGCCGCCCAGGCTGCCATGGCCGATGTCAATGGCGGTGGTGCTACCTTGCCTCAGCCGCTGTACCAGACTTCCGGCGTACTGACCGCCGGATTCGCCCCCTACATCGGCGTAGGCAGCGGCAACGGCAAACTGGCGTTCCTGAACAACGACTACACCAAGTTCGTGGCCGGCAACACCAGCAAGAACGTGCACTGGGCGGGCAGCGATTCCAAGCTCAGCGCCACTGAACTGAGCGGCTACGTCAGCGCCCACGGTGCGGCCTGGGGTCCATTGATCCAGGTGCCTTCGGTGGCCACCTCGGTCGCCATTCCGTTCAACAAGACCGGCACTGCCAACGTCGACCTGAGCGTCAACCAACTGTGCGGCGTGTTCTCCGGCCGCCTGACCGACTGGAGCCAGATCACCGGTTCCGGCCGCACTGGCGCGATCACCGTGGTCTATCGCGCTGAAAGCAGCGGCACCACCGAGCTGTTCACCCGCTTCCTGAACGCCAAGTGCGCCGAGACCGGCACCTTCGCCGTCACCACCAACTTCGCCTCCAGCTACAGCGGTGGCCTGCCAGCCGGTGCTGTCTCGGCCACGGGCAGCCAGGCGGTGATGACTGCCGTGAACGCCGCCCAGGGTCGCATCACCTACATGAGCCCTGACTACGCCGCGACCACCCTGGCCGGCCTGGACGACGCCACCAAGGTTGCCCGCGTTGCCGGTGTTTCCCCGGCACCTGCCAACGTGTCGGCCGCCATTGGCGCCGTAGCCGTTCCAGCTGCTGCCAACCGCGCCAACCCGAACGCCTGGGTACCAGTGTTCGCTGCAGCTGCCAACCCTAACGATCCAAGCGTCGTGCCTTACCCTACTACCGGCTACCCGATCCTGGGCTTCACCAACCTGATCTTCAGCCAGTGCTATGCCGACGCTGCACAAACCACGCAGGTTCGTGACTTCTTCACCCGTCATTACAACGGTACCGCAGCCAGCAGCAACGACGCCGCCATCACTGCGAACCGCTTCGTACCGCTGCCGGCCGCCTGGAAACAAGCCGTTCGTAGCAGCTTCCTCACCAGCACCAACGCTCTCAGCATTGGTAACACCAACGTTTGCAACGGCATTGGTCGTCCGCTGTAAGCACTCGCTCCAGTTCCACGCAACACCGATCAGCAACGGCGCAAGCCGTTGCTGATTTTTTGCGTAAGGCCCGAACCAACACAGCCACATGAAATATTCATGACATCCGTTCGGTCCCGAGCGGCTGTAACCGCCTATCCCCTATAAGCGACGCTGGCCGCTTGATGGCACTGCGTTGCGCCCCCTGAGAGCAAACCGAAGGATGAGTAGGATGCTGCGCTGCAAACCGATGAAACCGAACGCTCCACGTCGCGATGGCGAATTGTCGATGGGGCGGCTCAAGCCGCTGGCCCAGGCCATTGCCCTGCTGATGGTCGCCGGCAATGCCCAGGCGGCGACGGCGTTCAGTTCGGCCTGGTTTGCCGCCAAGGGCGCGTCCCCGGCCGGTGGCGCGGCGCGGCCGACGACGGCTCAGCCGGGCATGCCGCCGCCCTTGGCCCAACAGCAACGGGCCAATGTGCAGTTGCAGCGTTCGTTGACCAACCTCAACAACACCGTGGCCGCGATCGCGGCCCAGCAAGCGGCGCAGGCGGCCGGGCGGCAAGCGGCGTTCGGGCAGGTGCAGGTCGTGCCCGACGGGCTGGGCGAGGGCGGCCTCAAGGTCGACAACAGCCTGACCCAGGGCTGGCTCAACGCCAAGGGGCCGCAGCAGACCCAGGCCGGCGGCAAGACCACGGTGAAGATCGAGCAGACCGCCGACAAGGCGATTCTCAACTGGGAAACCTTCAACGTCGGGCGTAACACCACGGTGGATTTCCAGCAGCAAGCGGACTGGGCAGTGCTCAACCGGGTCAACGATCCTCAAGCCCGGCCGAGCCAGATCCAGGGCCAGATCAAGGGCAACGGCACGGTGATGCTGGTCAACCGCAACGGCATCATTTTCAGCGGCAGCAGCCAGGTCAACGTGCGCAACCTGGCGGCGGTGGCGGCTAACATCACTGACGAGCAGTTCAGCCAGCGCGGCTTGTACGTCGATGCCACCGGCACCCAGCCAACCTTCACCGATGCAGCCGGCAAGGTCGAAGTGCAACGCGGTGCGCAAATTGAAACCCACCGCGCCGCCACTTCCACCGCAGGCGGTGGCTATGCCTTGCTGCTGGGTAGCGAGGTGGAGAACGCCGGCTCCATCATCACCGCCAAGGGCCAGACCACCCTGGCGGCTGGCGACAGTTTTTATATCCGTCGCGGCCAGGGCACCAGCGGCAACTCGCGCTCCACCACTCGTGGTAATGAGGTGGCGACGTCGCTCAAACCGGGCAGCAGCGCCGGCACGGTGATCAACAGCGGTCTGATCCAGGCCAGCACCGGCGACATCACCCTCACCGGGCATGATGTGCAGCAGAACGGCGTGGTGGTGGCCAGCAGTTCAGTGGACACCCGCGGCACCGTGCATTTGCTCAACGCTTTCAGCGACAGCACCGGCAGCGTGACCCTGGGGCAGGGCAGTGCCACCGCCGTGCTGCTCGACGCCGCGGGCGGCAGTGCACTGGATAGCCAACGCAATGCCGGGCCCGCGGGCCTGGATGGCACGCCGAACAACCTGATCACCGGTCAGTTCAACAACCTCAGCAGCGTGGTCGACCGTAGCGACCAGTCGCGGGTCGAGATCGTCAGCGGTGGCAGCGTCGACTTCCAGAACGGCTCCATCACCCTGGCCACCGGCGGGCAGGTTGCGGTCAGCGCCGCGGGGCGCAGCCTGGTGCGCGATGGCGCGATGATCGACGTGTCCGGCGCCATCGGCGTCAAGGTGGCGATGGAGTCCAATTCCATCAAGGTCAACGTCCAAGGCAACGAACAACGGGATGCGCCGATCAACCGCGAAGGCGGCAAGCTGACCAACAGCGATGTGTGGGTGGACGTGCGTGACCTGGTCTACGTCCCTGCAGGCACCAACGGTTACGCCACCGACCGCTGGTACACAGCCGGTGGTCTGTTGGAAGTCGGCGGCTACCTGGGCACCCGGGGCCACAGTGTCGGCGAATGGGCGGCCCAGGGCGGTACCCTGACGTTTACCGGCAACGACGTGGTGACCCAGCAGGCGGCGCAACTGAACCTGTCCGGTGGCACCCTGGATGTGCAGAGCGGGTACCTGCGCCAATCCTGGCTCAAGGGTGCCAATGGTCGTCTGTATGAGCTGTCCAAGGCCCCGGGTGACATCCTTTACACCGGCATCTACAAGGGTTACGAAGACCACAGCCAGCGCTGGGGCCAGACTGATTACTACTACAACCCGCTCATTGCCCCGCGCGAACGTTTTGAAGCCGGCTACACCGTCGGTCGCGATGCCGGCAAGCTGGTGGTGTCGACCCGCAACGCCGTGCTGGAAGGCCATATCGTCGGCGAGGTGTACCAGGGCGAACGCCAGACCCAGGCGCCGAACCTCAACCTCGACGGCTACCGGCAATCGCAAAACGCCGTGGCCCGTCGGGCCCAGTTGTGGGTGGGCAGCTACACGCCGATCTATGACAAGACCAGTGGCGTGATCAACAGTGGCTTGAACCCCACCTTCGATCAGGTCACCGTCGGCAAGGTGACCGACAAGATTGCCGCAGGCTTGGACCTGACCTCGGCGGTCGGCAGCGACCGGCAAGGCAAGTTGGTGCTGGATAACGCGCTGCTCAATGGCTTCCAGCTCGGCGCAGTCAAGGTAGCGGGGGCTGAAGGCATCAAGGTTGACGGCGCACTCAAGGTAGCCGACGGCGGGGATATCACGCTTTATGCGCCGCAGGTGGAAGTGAACGCCGACCTGACGGCCCGCAGTGGTCGCATTGTATTGGGTAACATCCTCAAGCAGGTCAGGACCGACAATTTCCAGATGGGAGACGTCACGCTTTCACCCGTTACGGGACAGCGGGCGACGGTCACATTGGGCGAAGGCGTCAAGCTGAACACCGCCGGACGCTGGAGCAATCTGCTGCTCGACGGCAACGACCGCCAAGGCCTGCCGTTCATTAACGGCGGCAGCGTGTCCGTGCGTAGCAGTGGCGATATTGATGTGCGGCAGGGCAGCCTGATCGACGTCAGCTCCGGCGCTGCCGTGATAGCCGATGGCAAGACTCGCGGCGGCAAGGGTGGAGACTTGACCTTGACCGCGAGTACCGGTGCATCGTCCGGTAACGGCGACTTGAACCTCGAAGGTGAACTGCGCGGTACTGGCGTCAGTGGTGGCGGGACCTTGAAGCTGGCGGCCAGCAAAGTGCTGATCGGCAACAGCGGCACCGCCCTCGAAGCTGGCACTCTGCAACTGGACGGTGATTTCTTCGACAAGGGTTTCTCGGCCTATGACATCACCGGCAACGAAGGCCTGACTGTGGCCGACGGGACTCGGGTCGATGTGACGATGCCGGTGTACCGTGTTGGTGAACAGGCGTTGGTCACCGGCAGCGACGCGGAGCCGGCCGCTGCCTTGCAGCGCTGGACGCCGGAGCTGTATCAGGAAGACGCGGTCAAAGGTGTCCTGACCCAGCGTCGCGGCGCGAGCCTGAGTCTCACCGCAGGCACGCCAAACTCCGGCGCGGCCGACATGGCCAGTACGGTATTGAGCTTGGGCAAGGGCAGTGTGATTACCGTTGATCCAGGCCAGGGCATCGATGTCCGGAGCAGCGGGCAATTGACCGCCAACGGCACGCTTAACGCCTGGGGCGGGCGGGTCAGCCTTACCGAGTTGAGCGTCGATGATGCGGTTCGCGATCAGGTCAATGCCCAGGGCCACGGTCGTTCCATCTGGCTGGGCGAGCAGGCGCTGATCGATGTATCGAGCCGGGCGATGACAGCTCAGGATATGCGCGGCCAGACCTATGGCCTGGTGCGCGACGGCGGGCAGATTGTCATTGGCGGCCAGATCGATGCCGCGAAAGGATCGACGTCTGCCTCCGAGCTGTTTGTGGTGGTGCGCGACGGTGCCCGTCTGCAAGCTGATGGCAGCCAGGCCGTGCTGGATGTTCCGGGTCAGGGCCGTACGTTGGTAGCGAGCAATGGCGGCAGTATTTCCCTGGCGTCGGCCAATGGCCTGTACCTGGACGGCGCGTTCAGCGCCCGCTCGGGGGGCGGCGGGGCGGCAGGTGGCAGTCTGTCGGTGGCGCTGGAAACCCCCTATTACCTGAAAAGCGCGGTCAATGCCCGAGTGTTGAGTGTTCGTGAACTGGTTCTGAAGCAAGTCGCGCAGGCAAGCCCGCTGGGCGATACAGCTGAAACCTCTGCGGACTCGTTGCTTTATGGTCACGGCCAGCTAGGTATCGATCAGGTCCAGGCGGGTGGTTTCGACAATTTGTCCTTGTTGAGCAACGGACTGATGAGCGTCGATGGCAACCTGTCGATGTCCCTCGGACAAAGCCTGAGCCTGTACGCCCGCAGCTTTGGATTGAGTGCAACCGCGCCAGCCAATACCTGGGTCGAGTTCAATGCACCCCATGTGTTGCTGTCTACTGCGACAGGGCTGGCGACCACTCGACCGAGTTTTGAGCCTTACACCCGGCCAGTGGTCGATGGTGGCGGGGTGTCTCTATTGGCGAACAAGGCGCTGTTTTCCGTCAATGCTGATCTGCTGGATGTGCAAGGCAATGTGATGTTCAGCAGCAAAGGCACAGTGAGGCAGGCCGATGACAGCACTGTGGGACTTGAGCGCGCAGGTTTCGATCAGGTCCAGCTGAGCAGCCGGGGTGATCTGCGATTTCTGGCTGGGTTCTCGAGCGCCGATATGCCTACGGGTTTTACCACGCAATTGCTGACCCCTTCGGACATGCTGTTGCAAGCGGCCCAGCTGTATCCGGCAACCGGAGTCGGGGCTCGGGTGTTGGCGGGGTCTGGTTGGGGCACATCGGATAATGGTACCCCTCTCTACGACCCGGCACGCAGCCTGGTAATCGGGCGCACAACTCAGACGACGCCCCAGGTACCCTATTCGGTATTCGGGCGCTTGCAACTGGGTAGCGCGAACATCGAACAGGGTGGCTTGGTTCGGGCGCCGTTGGGATTGATTGAGGTCGGCACCAACGGCGGTGTAGGGGGGTATGCCATCAGCGATCGGGTAAGTCTGTTGCCGGGCAGCCTGACGTCGGTCAGCGGCTTGGGCCTGAGATTGCCCTATGGCGGCACGGTCGACGGTCAAAGTTATGAGTACGCTGGCAAGAAGGTGGTGTTGCTAGGACAGGGTGCAGTACCCAGTCTAAACGCTGACATTAACATCGGCGTTATTCTGGGCGGGCGATCGGTCACGGCACAGGAGGGTTCGGTGCTTGACCTGTCTGGTGGCGGTGATTTGCTCGGCGCTGGCTTTATCTCAGGCCGTGGTGGTTCTACTGACGCCCGTTTCAATCCGCTGGTACAAATGGGTGCCAATGGCGGTTTCACCTTGCCTGGTCTTTCCAGCAACCCGGTCTACGCCATTGTGCCGGGCAACCAGAGTCAGTATGCGCCGGTCGCTGCCGAAGGTGGCGCGGTGGATCCGAGGGTCGGTCAGCAGATCACCATCGGTGCCGGTGTGCCCGGGTTGGCTGCCGGTACTTACACCCTGATGCCGTCCACTTATGCGTTGCTGCCGGGCGCGTTCCGGGTCGAGGTCAATGGCTTGGCGGGGCAAGGCATCACAACGGGCGCGCAACAGATGCGCAACGGTTCCTGGACCACCGCCGGGGTGTTGTCAGTGGCCAATACCGGTCAGCGTAACAGTTTGTCCAGTCAGGTCATTCTGACGTCGGGGGATGTGCTGCGCCGCTACTCGCAATACAACGAAACGAGCTACGCGCAGTTCGCCGTGGCCGATGCCGCTCGCCTGGGCGTACCCCGGGCAATGGTGCCGGTAGACGCCAAGACCTTGAAACTGAACCTGGCCCCTGGAGCAGGGGATCAAGCATTCTCCTTCAAGGGTATCGGCAAGTTCGCGCCTCAGGCGGGAGGCTTCGGCGGTTCCGTCTCAGTGGTTGGTTACGCCCGGAGCGCGCTGGAGGTGGTTGCGGATGGGCGTGGGGCCACGGCTGGTTTCGAGGGCGTGACCCTCACTGCCGAAAGCCTGAATGCATTGAACGCTTCGCGTCAGGTCATAGGCGGCCTGTTTTCGGTTAGTTACGGTCAAAGCGGAAATTACGTGACTCCGGTGTCTGAGATGTCGCGTAGCGTGACATTGCGTGAAGGTGCGGCTTTAGCAGCACCTGAGGTTTTCCTGTTGGCCAATGGCGGCGAGTTATCGATGGAACAGGGCGCTGTCATCAACACCATCGGTCGTGGCGCGGCTGCTTACGACGCCCGAGCTGGCTTTGTTTACAGTCTCAATAACGACGCCAATATGCTGGCCGCCTCCAATGGTTTGCTCAGCGTACTGGCCCCTCCATCGGGCGGCGCAGGCTCCATCAATATCGGTGGCTGCCGCCTGACGCCTTGCAGTGGCGTCACACGCATTCACTCCGAAGGCAGTATCGTTGCAGGCACCGCTGGCAGCCTGGAACTGGACGACCAGGTGCGTTACGGCACCCGTCACCTGACCCTGGCCCTGAGCAACATCAACGTCGGCACCGCCCAGGCATTGAGCGATGCGTCGGGGCGCAATGTATTGCCTGCCGGTCTGACCCTGAGCCAGACCGTTCTGGATCGCCTGTTGCGCGGGGACACCCAATATGGTGCTCCGGCCCTGGAAACCCTCGAACTGTCGGCCAGTCAGGCGCTGAATTTCTATGGCACCGTCAGCCTCGACACCTATGATTCGACTACCGGTAAGTCGCGCCTGAACAACCTGATGCTCAGCACCCCGGCAATTTATGGCGCGGGCGGCGCCGGCGATGTAGCGACCATCCGCACCGCCAACCTGATCTGGAACGGTGCCGTCGGCGCGCCGGGTTCGGTCATCGTCGGCGGGGCCGGCACCGGCGCCGGTCGCCTGGACATCCAGGCCCAGCGCATCGAGTTCGGCTACGGTGAGTTCGCGCAGCCGAGCTCGGTCACCACGCTGGACCGTCTGGCCCTGGGCTTTGCCAACGTCAACCTCAGCGCCAGCGAGCGTCTGACCGCCAATCACAAAGGCAGCCTGGCGGTCTATCAGACCCAGGGTGCATACGACCCGAAAACAGGTTTCGCCTACAGCGGCGGCAACCTGAGTATCCTCACTCCGTTGTTGACCGGTGAAGCCGGTTCGATCAACCGCATCAGCGCGGGTGGGGCGATCAACGTGGCGGGCGCGGGCGCCAAGCCGGGCGCTGTCTCCGGGCTCGGCGGCGAGCTATCCCTCAAGGGCGCGAGCGTCAACCTGGCCAGTGCGGTGGTGTTGCCGAGCGGCAAGCTGACCTTGAGCGCGACCCGCGACCTGACCCTGGCCGATGAGGCGCTGATCGACGTGGCGGGTCGCACGGTGACTTTCAACGATGTGACGCGCTACAGCGCCGGTGGCGAGGTGATTCTGCAAAGCCAGAGCGGCGACATCCGCCAGGCCGATGGCTCGACCATCGACTTCTCGGCCCGCAACAACCAGGCCGGCCGGCTCAGCGCCGTGGCTGTGGACGGGGCGGCGGGGGTGGTGGACCTGCAAGGGCGGATTCTCGGCAGCAGCACGGGCGAATACGACGCCGGCGGCACCGCCATGCCGCACCTGGCCGGCAGCGTGGAAATCCAGGCCCAGCGTCTGGGCGGCAGCGGCAGTCTCAGTGAGCAGTTCGCGGCGTTGAATCAGCGCTTGAACGATGGGCAGGTCTACGGATCCCGTGGCTTCCAGCTCAAACAGGGCGACCTGGTGATCGGCGACGGGCTTAAGGCCTCGTCGATCAATGTGTCGGTGGACAACGGCAGCTTGCTGGTCAACGGCAAGGTCGACGCCAGCGGCGAGCGCGTTGGCAGTATTTATCTGGCCGCCGGCAATGCCCTGACCCTGGGCAGCGCAGCGGTGCTCGATGCCCATGGCCGACGCCTGCGGGTGGACAGCTACGGCAAGATCATCGACTCACCGAACCGCGCCATCGTGGACCTGACCGCACGCCAAGGGCTGCTGACCCTGGGCAATGGTGCCCGTATCGACCTGCGCCATGGCACCGAGGTGGCGCTGGGCAGTAAACCGGGCATGCATGACGGTCGCGCCCGCGGAACATTGCAACTCAACGCACCACGACTGGGCGGTGTTTCAGGCGGCGACGTGGCAATCGATGCCAGCGGCGCCGTGGATGTCCAAGGCGCCCGTTCGATCGCGCTGGTGGCCATGTGGCAATACGACGATGCACCGTTGGTCAACGTACCGGCAGCCAGCGGCAAGCCTTATCAGGTCATCAATCAAGCGTGGTTGGACGATGTGCATGACGACAACACCGCGTTCATCACTCAGGCCCACGACAACGACGATCTGTTGCAACGCAAACTCGCCGGACTGAACAACAGCCGCTATCGCGATGTATTCCATCTGCGCCCTGGTGTGGAGGTGGTGAGCGCGACGGCCGATGGCGACCTGGTGGTCCAAGGCGACCTGGACCTGTCGCGCTATCGCTATGAGAGCCTCAATCCGCATAACCAACTGGACAATGTCTATGGCTCCGGCGAATCCGCCAGCCTGACGTTGCGCGCCGGGGGCGATCTGAATATCTATGGCAGCATCACCGACGGTTTCGCCCAGCCGCCGGCCAGCAACGATGACAAGGGCTGGGTGCTATTGCCGGGTATTGATTTTGCGGCAGGCGATATCGTCGTGCCCGGTACCGGCGTGATCCTGGCGGAGGACACGGCGTTTCCGGCCGGCTCGGTGCTCAACTTCGACGTGCCGCTCAAGGGCGCCACATTGGCGGCGGGAACGCGCCTGCCGGTAGCCGCGACGCTTGATCAACCTTTGGTACTGCCGGCGGGCACGGTGCTTGCCGCGGCGGTGCATGACGCCTTGGGTAATCTGTTGTTCGCCGCCGGCACTTTGTTGGCTTCGACTCAGACCCTTGATGCGGGCACAGTGCTGGGGGCTGGGAGCCTGCTGGGCAGCAGCGCAACCATTGGCAGCCTGATCTGGCCTAAAGGCGTTGCACTGCCAGGCATTGCGGACGCGCCCCATGGCTTGACCAACGTCGTGCGTCTCAGCGGTCCCCTGGCATTGAATGTGGGTTCGAAAATTCCTTCAGGTACCGACATCAAGCTGCCGGCGGGTGTCGAGTCGGTGCAGTTGCGTGCGGAAGTGGCGGGCAGCAATTGGGCCATTGCGCCAATGCTGGCCGAGGGCTCGCAGTCCTGGTCCCTACGGCTGGTGGCCGGCGCCGATACGCAGGCGGCAGACAGTCGGGTCGTGAAGCCTGTGACGGCTGGCGGGGATCTTCATTTGGCGGATAGTCATTACGGTATGTTTGGTGTGCCTAAGGCTGGCGAGATGTTGTGGACCGAAGCAGGGTCATTGGATTTTTTTGGCGACACCAGCATGGCAGGCCAACCGATTGACTTCGAGGCGATTGGTTACCCAGGGCTATGTACTGATTTACCGGATTTTTGTAAGGCCAGCAGTGGATACATCTGGACTGAAGTAGGGGCTATCGAATGGGGGGATCCGAGTCTCGCCGGTCAACCGATTGATTTTGATGCCATCGGGTACCCGGAATTGTGTACCGAAAATCCCTCTTATTGCCAAGCAGTCGGACAAGCCGATTACAAAGCTGGCAGCCAACGGTGGAGCGTGGTTCGTACCGGCGCGGCTGACCTTGAGCTGTTCTCGGCAGGTGATGTGAAAATGGATTCGCTGTACGGCGTCTATACCGCAGGCAGCTCGGCGAGCGCGACTCATGCCAACGATCCTTACAACCAACCTAAGGCGCTGGGTGCGGAAGGAAAGGTGCTTAACGATGCATTCGGTGACAACGAGCAGTTTGTGAATGGCGGTACTACTAGTCTTTACCGCGCCTGGTACCCGGATTTTGGCGGCAACCTGACTCTGAACGTTGGCGGGAGTCTGATCGGCAATACAATGGACGCGGTGACTAGCAGCGGTAATGCGCGACCCAATCCCGGCGATTTGGGTTATGACACTGCGAATGTCGGGAACTGGCTGTGGCGCCAAGGCAACGGTTCGGTTTCTACCGATACCCAGGCACAACCCGCTGCCTGGTGGATCAATTTCGGGAGCTATACCGCAGCACAGAATGGCAAGGCTGATTTGATGGTTGGATTTACCGGGTTTGGTACCTTGGGCGGCGGTAACCTGAATGTTCAGGTCGCGGGCGATGCCGGGGTGATCGATCAAATGGCGGGTAGCCTTCTTGAGTCGCGCAGCAACAGCCGCAGTCAAGGATTGGTGCTTGCCGTAGGCAGTACCGGGCGTGTGGGCGCCGATGGCAGTCTGCAATTGACCGGCGGCGGCGATCTCAATCTGCGGGTGGGCGGTGCCTTGAATCCCGGGAGCTTGTTCACGAGCGGGCATCTCAACGGTGCGGTCATCAACCTGCGGGGGCACGCGCAGATCGATAGCGGTGCCATTGGCCGAATCGATCTTCGCTATGGCAACGCCGCCACTGTGCAGTCCCCTCGAGAGACTCGGGCATACGACTCCTTCAAATCCACACGTGGCGACGCCACCGGTGGGCTGACTCTGATGCCGGGCGACGCCACTTTCAATCTATCTACCCTGGGCGATCTCGTCGTTCAGGACGTTGCAGACCCAGGTCGGGCATTGATGATGAGCGTGTCTCCATTCAAAAGTGGCGCGATTAACGGATCGGGTGTGAGCTGGTTTACGCTGTGGACTGCCAACACGGCGATTGATCTATGGACGTCGGGAGGTAACCTGACGCCTCTGACGTTGGGGCTGGATACGGACCTTGCAATGGTCTACCCCTCAATCCTGCGGGCTGTGGCGGCCAGTGGTAGCCTGTATTACGGCAGGGCTAAGGAGATAGGTACCAGCGCAGTCTACGACGCTAACAATCTTCCAGCGCTGCTGCTCGCACCTGGCCCTAACAGTGAATTGCAATTCCTAGCCGGCGATTCCATCTACGGCGGCGACATGTCGGTCAGTCGTTCCGGTGCCGCATCGGCCGCTTTGGCTACGCCATTCCGGCCAGCCTATGTCGGTTCTGTCGATAACGGCATCAGTATCAAAGTCAGCAATCTTTCGGCCGACGGTAATCCCGTGCGCCTTAGTTCGAACATGCTGCCGCTGTTTGCCTTCGACACCAGCAGCGCTTCCAGCGAATGGGCCCTCAATGCCGATCCTGCTCGCTTCTATGCACTCGAAGGCGATTTGCTGGCAGTCACCACCGGGCGGTCGATGACGTCGGTTTCCACGGCCAGATGGCCGGGGCGAATTGCATATGAAGGCGCTGGAGCTGTCCGGATGATGGCTGGGCGAGACATCGTCAGCAGCGGGGTTCCGCTGGCCGGATCGCACAGTGATAACGCTGAAGCGGGGAACTACACCGTCTCCGGCAACCTCTTCATCCACAACAACCCCACCGACATTTCCATCGTGTCAGCCGGGCGCGACATCCTCTACAGCACCTTCAACGTCGCCGGTCCCGGCCTGCTGGAGATCACCGCCGGGCGCAATATCCAGATGGATGACAAAGTCAGCATCACCAGCCTCGGCGCCGTGGTAGCGGGGGACTCACGTCCGGGTGCGAGCCTGGTGCTGCAAGCCGGTGCCGGCCTCGACGGGCCGGACTACGAGCGCTTCGTCAAGGCCTACCTGGACCCGGCGAACCAGGCCTTGGCCAGTGCTTCCCTGGCGAGCCAGGACGGCAAGGTGGCCAAGACCTATGAGCGCGAGCTGGTGGCCTGGCTGGAGAAACGCTTTGGCTTCAGCGGCGATACCGACCAGGCCCGTGCCTATTTCGCGGCACTGCCGGCCGAGCAGCAGCGGGTGTTTGCCCGTGACGTGTACTTTGCCGAGCTCAAGGCCGGCGGCCGCGAGTACAACGAAATCGGCGGTGTGCGCCAGGGCAGCTACCTGCGGGGCCGCGAGGCGATCGACTTGTTGTTCCCGACCAAGGACGTGGCGGGCAATCCGATCACCTACAAGGGCGACATCACGATGTTCGGCGGGGCGGGGGTGCACACCGATTTCGGCGGCAGTATCCAAATGCTCACCCCGGGCGGCGGACAGACCTTCGGCATCGAGGGCAACGCGCCGCCGTCCACCGCCGGGGTCATCACCCAGGGTGAGGGTGATATCCAGTTGTATGCGCAGAACAGCATCCTGCTTGGGCAGAGCCGGATCATGACCACCTTTGGCGGTTCGATCCTTGGCTGGTCGGCCCAGGGCGACATCAACGCCGGTCGCGGTTCGAAAACCACCGTGGTCTATACGCCGCCCAAGCGGTTGTACGACACCTGGGGCAACTTGACGCTGTCGCCTTCGGTACCGAGTACCGGCGCCGGCATCGCCACCCTCAACCCGATTGCTGAGGTGGCGCCGGGGGACATCGACCTGATCGCGCCGTTGGGCACCATCGATGCCGGCGAGGCGGGGATCCGGGTCTCGGGTAACGTCAACATCGCGGCATTGACCGTGGTGAACGCGGCCAACATCCAGACCCAGGGCAAGGCCTCCGGCGTGCCGTTGGCGGCTTCGGTAAACACCGGGGCCATCACCTCCGCCAGCGCGGCAGCGACCTCGGCCACCCAGGCGGCCGAGGACGTGACCCGCCAGCAGCAGAACGCGGCGCGGCAGAACCAGGCGTCGGTGTTCACCGTGCAGGTGGTGAGTTTCGGCTCCGAGCAGTTGGCCCCGTCCCGCGACGGCGCCAGCCGCGAGGCCCCTCGCGCCTACGACCCGGCCAGCCCGGTGCAAGTGCTCGGCGCCGGGCCACTGGACGAACAGACCCGGCAGCGCTTGACCGAAGAGGAGCGGGGGCGGTTGAGTCTGTGACCGTGGCAGACCGGGCCTGCCCCTTCGCGGGCAAGCCCGCTCCCACAGTATTGTGTGGTGGGCTTGAGGTGCGTGTCCGCCACAGCTCCCCTGTGGAAGCTGACCTTGCTCGCGAAGGCGGCCTTAACGCCGACCTGGCTCATGCGGCTGTACCCGATCCCTGTGGGAGCGGGCTTGCCCGCGAAGGCGGCCTGACAGTCGGCCTGGCTCTTGCGGTGGGCTCCAATCCAACTGCTCGCGAAGGCGGTCGGTCAGTGCCCGCCAGGGCTCACAGCCACCGCGGGGTGGTGAAGAACGAGGCCATTTCCGAGCGGGCCAGAGGCGAGCCGAAATAGGGGCCTTGGACATGGTCGCAGGCCACGCTGCGCAACTGGCGGAACTGCCGGGCGTTCTCGATGCCCTCGGCGGTCACCCTCAACCCCACGCTGCGACTCAGACGGATCATGGCGAGTACGCCTTCCTCATCCTGCTCCAGGCCCAGTTGCGAGAGGATGTTGCGATCGAAGCGAATACCATCGAATGGCTGGTTCAGCACTTCGCGCAAGGAAGCGATGTTGGTGCCGAACTTGTCGATATTGATTCGTACGCCCAGGTTTTTCAGGGCATGAAGGGTCGCGGCGACCGCCTTGTGATCGGCTAGCAGAACCCCTTCAGCCACCTCCAGGGTCAGCCGATGCGACGCCAGGCCGCTGGCATCGAGGGCCGCTTGCACCTGCTTGAGCAGGAAGCTGCTGCTGAACCACCTGGGGGAAACCGCGATGGACACGCTGACCGCGCTCGGCCAGCTCACCGCTTCTTCGCAGACATTGATCAGCATCCAGGTGCCCAGTTCTTCCAACTGGCCGGAAGTCTCGGCAATGGGAATGAAATCGGCGCCCCCCAGTTCACCTTTCTCGGGGTGGTGCCAGAAGGCCTGCGCCTCGAACCCATGCAATTGTTCGGCGTTCATGTCGAAGCGAGGCAGGTAGCGCAGTTCCAATTGGCCTTGCTGCATCGCGTCGCGCAGTTGCTGTTCGTAGCGGCGCCGGTCGCGGGCGACATTGCCCATGGCCTCCACGTACACGCGCCAGGTGTTGCGGCCCGCGGCCTTGGCGGCGTACAGGGCGATGTCGGCTTGGCGCAGCAATTCGTGGGCGCGTTCGTCGCCCGGTTGCGCCCAGGCAACGCCGATGCTCACGCCCAGGTACAAGGTGTTGCCGTCCAGGTGCATCGGCCGCTGCATGCAATCGATCAGGCGCTGGCAGAGCTGGTCGAGGTCACTGGCCTCGCCCGGCTCAGGCATGACGATGACAAACTCGTCACCGCCCAGGCGCGCCACCAGGTCGGTGCTGCGTACGTTCTGCTGAAGAATATGGGCCACTTCCTTCAAGACCTTATCGCCCACGGCGTGGCCCAGGGAATCGTTGACCGGCTTGAAGCGGTCCATGTCCAGGTTCAGCACGGCCAGCGGTGCGCCGTCGGTGCGACCGAGGTGTTCGCTGAGGCAGTCGAACAAGCGATTGCGGTTGGCCAGCCCGGTCAACGGGTCGTGGAGCGACAGGTGCTTGATCTGCGCCAGCGCCCGCAACTCTTCGGTGATGTCGGTGGCGGTGCCGCGAAAGCCCAGGGCGCCGGCCTCGATGGCCCGCACGGCGATCTTGCAGGTGCGTGTGCGCAGGTTGCGCGCGGTGTATTCGCACAGCAACGCGGACGGTTCGGCACTGTTGGCGCCGCCCAGCAGCCAGTGGGCGATGGAAATCGACCCGTCGTGGGGGTGAAGCAACCGGTGCAGCGGCTTGCCCAGCCATTCCGCCGGACTGAAGCCGGTCACTTGTTCAAAGCGTTCCGACAGGTAGGTGAGGGTTCCGGCCGAGTTGACTTCCCACAGCCAGTCGGACGATACCTCGGCAATGTCGCGGAAACGCTCTTCACTGCGCTCCAGCGCCTTGCGATGGGCCAGCAGGCTGGCGTACTGGCGCTCCTGGGCGCGGAGCATGACCAGGGCATGGCGCAACACCGCCAGCGCCAGGATCGCCAGCACCAGCAGCGCCACGGCCAGCACCGGCAGCAAGGCCTTGCGCAGGTCACTGCCCGGCGTCAGCGGGCGCCAGGCCAGTGCCTCCTGGGTCAGGTCGTTCAGTAGAAACTGGGCGGTGTCGGGTGGTCCGGGCGAGCGGGCGACGTGGGCATCGGGCAGGACGAAGTCCCGCGCCAGGTTCTGCAACGACGCGCCATCGAGGACCTTGACGAACAGCATCAGGCTGGGCGGGCCGGGAATGTGTGGCACGCTGTTATCCGTGCCGGTGGTGATGGCGGACGTGGCGACGAACGCTGGGGCGCCGTCGTGGTGCAACATCTCGACGATGACTTCGTCGCGATTGTTCTCGGTGCTGGCTTTTTTCTCCAGGGCCCGCAGGTTGCCGGTCAGCCAGGCATCGGCGGTGACGTCGCTCAGATGCCCGTCGATCACCGAATAGACGGTCTTGCCGGTCGGGGAAATAACGAACACGGCCTGGTAGCCGTAGAGCGAAAAGACGCTGCTGCCGACGTTTTCCTGGTCGAAGGCCCAGGCCTTGTCCACTTCGACATGCAGGTGGCGGTAGGCGTCGCTCCACTTGGAGTAGTCGTTCAAGTCCCGTGCGATGCCGGTGCGGATGCCCTCGATGGCCCGTTGGGCGAAGAACAGGCTCTGTTCACGGGCGCGTTGGTCCTGGGCGGCCGTGATGTTGAGCAACACGGCAATCGCCAGGGCCGACATGAAAAACAGCACCAGCATGATGGCCGGGAAGGTGCGGCGAGTGAAGTTTCGGCTTGGCGAGCCCGAGAGGACAGTTGAGTCGTTGCCAGCATCTTCAGTCATAAACAAGCCATCAGCTAAACGCGAAATATCCCGCACGTCCCTGTATCGGCTGTCTGATCGATTAACTTAATTGACCTGACAGTCGACACGGCCCGTGCGGGGCGGCCGTTGGCGTTGCCTGAAACCAGGCTGGGTTGTGGTTCAGTCTTTTTTGGTGCCCGGCAGCAGGGCGCTCAGCACCTGTTTGGCGGTCTCGACCACGATGCCACGTTCGTTCGGGTCACCCTGCCGGAGCGTGGAGGCGAACTTCTTCGCCTGTTCCAGCTTGATGTGCGGCGGCAGCGGCGGCACGTCGGGGTCGGTGCGAAATTCGATCAGCACCGGCCGTTGCGCCGCCAGCGCTTGCTCCCAGGCCGCCGCCACATCGTCCTCGTGCAGCACCAGAATGCCCTTCAGGCCGATGGATTCGGCGAACAGGTGGTAGGGCACGTCGGGGATGTCCTGGGAGGCCTCGAACTTCGGATCGCCCTCCATCACCCGTTGCTCCCAGGTCACCTGGTTCAGGTCGCGGTTGTTGAACACCGCGCAGATCCAGGTGCCGTTGGCCCAGGTGCGCCAGTACTTGGCAACGGTGATCAGCTCAGCCATGTTGTTCATCTGCATGGCGCCATCGCCCACCAGGGCGACCACTGGCCGATCCGGGTGGCAGAACTTCGCCGCAATGGCATAGGGCACGGCGGCACCCATCGAAGCCAGGCCGCCGGACAGCGAGCACATCATGCCGCGCCGGATCTGGATATCCCGGGCGAACCAGTTGGCGCAGGAGCCGGAATCGCAAGTGATGATGGCGCGGTCCGGCAGCCTCGGCGACAGCTCGAACGTCACGCGCTGCGGATTGATCGGCTTGGCCGAGACCAGGGCGCGCTTTTCCAGGGTCTTGTCCCAGCGTTCGCGCCAGTGCTCGATCTTCTTGCGCCAGGCGCGATCGGTCTTCGTTTCGAGCAGTGGCAGCAGGGCCCGCAGGGTGTCGGCGCTGTCGCCGTGCAAGCTGACCTCCATGGGATAGCGCAGGCTGAGCATGTCCGGTTGAATGTCGATCTGCACGCCGCGGGCCTGGCCTTCAGGAGGCAGGAATTCGGCGTAGGGGAAGCCGGAACCGATCATCAGCAGCGTGTCGCAGCCGGCCATCATGTCGTCGCTCGGTTCAGTGCCGAGCAGGCCGATGGAGCCGGTCACCCAGGGCAGGTCGTCCGGTAGGGCAGCCTTGCCGAGCAACGCCTTGGCCACGCCGGCCCCGAGTTTCTCGGCGACGGCGATCACTTCGTCGGTGGCCCCTAGTGCACCGGCGCCTACCAGGATGGCGACTTTCTTGCCGGCATTGAGGATTTCGGCGGCCTTGCGCAGATCGTCCTCGTACGGCACGACCCTGGGTTTGCGGTAGCCGACGCCGGAATGCACCGTGCCGTGCTTGTGGGGCGGGGCGGTGTATTCCAGGTCCTGGAGGTCGTTCGGCAGGATCAGCGCCGTGACCCGGCGCTCGCCCACGGCCGTGCGCACGGCGCGATCGAGCAGGTGGCGGACCTGGGACGGTGCGCTGGCCTGCTGCACGAACGCTCCGGCGACGTCCTTGAACAGGCTGACCAGGTCCAGTTCCTGCTGGTAGTGCCCGCCCAGGGCTGCGCGAGCCTGTTGGCCGCAGATGGCCAGCACTGGCATGTGGTCCATGCGGGCGTCGTAGAGGCCGGTGATCAGGTGCGAGGCGCCCGGCCCGGAGGTGGCGATGCACACCCCCAGTTCACCGGTGAACTTGGCGTGGGCACAGGCCATGAACGCGGCCATTTCCTCGTGGCGGGCCTGGATGAAGCGGATTTTCCCATTAGCCCGGTTCAGGGCGCCGAAGACCCCGTTGATGCCATCGCCCGGATAACCATAGATACGACGAACCCCCCATTCATAAAGGCGTTCCACCAGAAAATCACCGACGGTCATGCTCATGTCTGTCCCTCATAGGTAGGCCGCGCAGGCGCGCGGCGTTGACGGTCATACAGGACTGGACCGATGTAAGCGGTTCAAGGTTTCGATTTTTTCCGGGGCCGACGTCCAACCGTTGTGGGCGCGAGCCTGCTCGCGAAGGCGGTGTGTCTGTCAGCCTCGGTCGAAGGCAACTGGCGCTTTCGCGAGCAAGCTCGCTCCCACAGTGGCTGCGGGATTGAGGTCAACTGATCAGGGCGGTGTCGCGGCCCAGGCGCAGCTCGGCGCACAGGCCGCCGCCGTCGCGGTTGCTCAGGGTCAGCGAGCCGCCCATGGCGATTGCCAGTTGCTGGGCGATGGCGAGTCCCAGCCCGGTGCCGCCGGTTTCCCGGTTGCGCGAGCTTTCGACCCGGTAGAACGGCTTGAGTACTTCGGCCAGTTCCTGTTCGTCGATACCGGGGCCACGGTCCAGGACCTGGATCGACAGTTGCCCGTTGTCGGCGGGCTGCACATGGAGCTGGGCCGCGCCGCCGAATTTCAGTGCGTTGTCCACCAGGTTGACCAGCACGCGCCGCAAGGCATGGGGGCGGGTGTCGATGACCGCGGCGTTTTTTCCGGACAGGTGCACGTCCTTGCCGGTGTCCTGGTAGTCGAACACCAGGCTGTCGAGAAACGCGTCGAGGTTGATGCGGCAGCTGGCCTCGGTGGCGCCATGGATGCTGCGGGCATAGGCCACGCCTTCGCGCACCAGGTGCTCCATCTCGCTCAGGTCGCTCCAGAGCTTGTCCTTTTCCAGGCCATCGTCCATGAACTCGGCGCGCAGCTTCATGCGCGTGATGGGTGTCTGCAAGTCATGGGAAATCGCCGCCAGCAACTGCATGCGCTCCTTGAGGTAGGCGGCGATGCGGTCCTGCATGGCATTGAAAGCCTTGGCGGCGTGCAGCACCTCGGTGGGGCCTTTTTCGTCCAGGCGCACGCTGTGGGCATTCGGGTCGAGGGTTTCCACCGCCTGGGCCAGCCGGGTAAGCGGGCCGACGGCAATGCGCACGGCCAGCCAGGTGCAACCGATCAACAGCGCCAGTTGCCCCAGCAAGACCATCGGCAACCACGGCGACAGCGGCACCATTGCCGGGCGCACGTCGATGGTCAACGGGCTGCCGTCGCTCAAGCGAAGGTGAGCCTGGTAGTGCTTCTGCGGCCCGGGCAGGTCGGTGAAGGTCAGGGCGTAGGCCTGGCCGATGGCGTCCTGGATCGAACTCACCGAGATCGGCGCATCGCCGGTCGGCATTGGCTGGCCGGCCTGGCCTTCCTCGAGCAGGTAGCCGTAGTTGCGCCGGGCGAGTTTCTGCAGCCAGGCCGGACGCTCGGCGGCGGGCAGGCGGTCGAGGATGGCGACGGAGGTGGCAACGTCGGTTTCCAGGTTGCCGAGCATGGTCGATTTAGCGCTCTGGTAGCGCTCGTAGTACTGGGCACCGAAGGACAGGCCCTGGGCCAGGATCAGGCCGACCAGGAAAATCAGCGACAGCCTCGACGCGAGGGTGCGTGGCCAGCGCAGCGGCATGTTCATACCGACGCCTCGAGGATTTCCACCGGCAGCGAGAACACATAACCTTCGCTGCGCACGGTCTTGATGTAGGCCGGTTCCCGGGCATCGTCCAGCAGGCGCTGGCGCAGGCGGCTGACCAGCAAGTCGATGGAACGGTCGAACAGGTCGGCGTCCCGGCCCTGGGTCAGGTTGAGCAACTGGTCACGGTTGAGCACCCGCTGCGGATGGTCCAGGAACACCCGCAACAAACGGTACTCGGCGCCGCTCAGGGCCACCAGGGTGCCGTCGGTGTCCAGCAGGTGGCGGGCGGTGGTGTCCAGGCGCCAGCGACCGAACCCCAGCAGGCGACCGCTTTCGGTGACCACCAGGTTGGGCGGCAGCATGCGGGTGCGGCGTAGCACGGCGTTGATGCGGGCCAGCAGTTCCCGGGCGGCGAAGGGCTTGACCAGGTAATCGTCGGCGCCCATTTCCAGGCCGATGATGCGGTCGGTTTCGTCATTGCGGGCGGTGAGCATCAGCACCGGCGTGGCCTTATGCTTGCCGGCGCGCAATTCGCGGCACAACACCAGGCCGTCATCGCCGGGCATCATGATGTCCAGCACGATCAGGTCCACCGGGGTGGTCTCCAGGAACGCCCGCATCTGCCGGCCATCGGCAACGACGGTGGTGCGCAGGCCGTTCTTCTTCAGGTAGTTGCCCACCAGCTCTCTGATCTCGCGATCGTCATCCACAATCAATACGTGATCGACATGATCCATGGTGCCCAGTCCCCTTGGCGTTTCGGTGTGGTCAGTCTACAGGCGCCAGCCGGCCTGGCCCGCGGCGGTTTGTATTGCAGTGTATCTGGTGCGCGACGGATACACAGGGATGCAAAAAGCCCCCCGGCCCGATACAGGCGCGATACCTGGGCAGCATTCAATGGCGTCCAACGGGGCAACGCAACCGGCCTCGACAGAAAACCCATTGACTGCACCGAGGACACCGCCATGAACACCAAAGCCATCTACGCCGCCTGCCTCTTCGCCGCCCTGAACATCTGCACGCTGTCCGCCCGGGCCGAAGGTAACGTCCAGGCGCAAACCTACACCTACGGCACCCACCTGGACATTCAGAAAGTGCTCTCGCTGACCGAAGACGCCGGGCCGGACTGCGGCGTGGTCAACGCCCACATGACCTACCTGGATTCGGCAGGTCACCAGCAGGCGCTGAACTACAGCAAGTTTTCCGATCATTGCAGTGACGGGAACTGAGTCTCTCAACCTCGTGGCGAGGGAGCTTGCTCCCGCTGGGCTGCGCAGCAGCCCCCGACGATTTGACACCGAGGCGCCTGGATTGGGGCCGCTGCGCGACCCAGCGGGAGCAAGCTCCCTCGCCACGGTCACGCTTGTTTATTGAGGTGATGCCATGCTTCTGATCGCTTTCCTCGGCGGGATCCTGACGATCCTCAGCCCTTGTATTCTGCCCGTGGTGCCGTTCCTGTTCGCTCGGGCCAATCGTGCGCCAGGTTCCATGTTGTTGACCCTTGGCGGCATGGTGCTGACGTTCGCCCTGGTGTCGAGCCTGGCGGTGGTCAGCAGCGACTGGGTGCTGCGCGCCAGCAACGTCGGCCGGCAAGTCGCCCTGGCGGTGATGGTGCTGTTTGCCTTGTCGCTGATCTTCAGCCGGGTCGGCACCTGGCTGGCACGGCCGCTGGTGCACCTGGGCAACCGGGTGGACGCCGGCGCCGGGCGCCTTGGTGGGCCGCTGGCATCGGTGCTGATCGGCGTCGCCACCGGGCTGCTCTGGGCGCCTTGCGCCGGGCCGATACTCGGCGTGATCCTGACCGGCGCCATGCTGCAGGGCGCCAGCGCCGGGACCAGCCTGTTGCTGCTCGCCTATGGCCTGGGCAGCGCCTTGTCCCTGGGCACCTTGATCTTCGCCGGACGCGGCGTGGTCTCCCGGCTGAAGCTGTCCTTGCCGGTGACGGCCTGGCTGCGCCGGGGCAGCGGAGTGGTCGTGCTGTTGGCCGCGGTGGCGATTGGCATCGGTGCCGATGATCGGCTATTGGCCAACACTTCTTCCCAGGGGGCGGCGAGCCTGGAGCAGAGCCTGCTGGAGAAGGTGCCCAAGGCGATCGACTACGTGGTCAGCAAGGCCAGCGCCAGCCCCATGCCGACCCTTGAGGCCAAGGGAGACATGCCTTCGCTGGACGGCGCGGTGCAATGGTTGAACTCGCCGCCGCTGAGCGCCGAATCGCTGCGCGGCAAGGTGGTGCTGGTGGACTTCTGGACCTACGACTGCATCAACTGTCAGCACACGCTGCCTTACGTGAACGGCTGGGCGAAGCAATACGAGAAGGATGGGCTGGTGGTCATCGGCGTCCATACCCCGGAATACGGCTACGAGAAGATCATCGACAACGTGCGTGAGCAGGTGCGCAAGCTGGGCATCCACTACCCGGTGGCCATCGACAATCAATATGCGATCTGGCGTGCCTTCGACAACCAGTACTGGCCGGCGCATTACTTCATCGACGCCAAGGGGCAGGTGCGCTACAGCCACTTCGGCGAAGGGCGCTACGCCGAGCAGGAACAGGTGATCCAGCAGTTGCTGCAAGAGGCCAAGGCGGACGCAGCCACAATTCATCACACCAAGGGTCAATAGTGCACAAACCCTGTGGCGAGGGGGCGCACGTCAGTGCTGGCCCCTTGCTTGCGAAAACGTCGTCAAAATTCTTTTATTTCAGAATGTTGAGCGACAAACCTATGCAAATTTCTATGTCGAGCCTGGCGCGGTGGGGCGCGGTGACGGTTCTCCTGGCGGCCGTCTCGCTTGAGGTCCAGGCCAGGGCGCTGACGCAAAACCAGCAATCGGTGTGTCGCTGGGGATCGGACATCGCGGCAGGAGCACAGGCCTCGAAACTGTCCGGGATCACCCTGTACGGCGCACGCAAGAAGCTGCAGGTGCGCAAGTTTCCCCGGCCCTGGATGCGCATGACCGCCCTGGGCATCACCGAGCAGACCTACAACAGTGCCTCGCGCCTCAAGCCCGCCGCAGTCAAGCAGACCTACTACGAGCAGTGCGTGCGCCACGAACTGGCGCAGAAATGATCGAGCACCAACCGCGCTAAGCCGGCCTGCGCCCCGGCATTTCGATGCCATGCTGGTGGACCCGTCGATACAGGGTCGCCCGGGAAATGCCCAGGGCCCGGGCAGCAGCCGTGGGCTTCCAGCGATGGCGCACCAAGGCGTCGAGCAGCGCCTGGCGCTCCGGGCTGGCGCTTGGTTCCGACGCCTCCAAGGCAACGTTACCGCCGTGCAGTGAATCGGGCAGGTGGCGGAGTTGGATCACGTCGGCGTCGCACACCGCGCAGGCGTAGCGCAGCACATGGCGCAACTGGCGGATATTGCCCGGCCAGTGATAACCGAGCAGGCATTCCAGGGCCGCGTCGCTGCATTGCACAGGCGTGCCGCACAGCGCCGCCTCCTCGGCGAGAATACGATTGATCAGCGCCAGTCGATCCGTGCGTTCGCGCAGCGGTGGCAGTTGGAAGCGGGCGCCGCCGAGGCGGAAGTACAGGTCTTCGCGAAATTCGCCGCTGGCCACCAGCGTCTCCAGGTCGCGGTGCGTGGCGCAGATCACCTGGATGTCGACGGCCTTGCGCCGTGAAGCACCCAGCGGCGCCACTTCGCCTTCGGCCAACACCCGCAGCAAGCGGGTTTGCAGCGCCAGCGGCATGTCGCCGATTTCATCGAGGAACAAGGTCCCGCCATCGGCTTGTTGCAGCAGGCCTTGCATGCCTTTGGCCGACGCACCGGTGAAGGCCCCGGCGACATAGCCGAACAACTCGCTCTCGATCAGGCTTTCGGGAATCGCCGCGCAATTGAGCGCCACGAACGGGCGATCACGACGTTCGCTGGCCTGGTGCAGTTGACGGGCGAAGACTTCCTTGCCGGACCCGGTTTCGCCCTGGACCAGCACCGGCAGGTTGCGGTCCTTGACCCGCACCGCCAGGCGCAGGCTGTCGGCCAGGCGTGGATCGAGCTCGGCCGGGGCCAGCGCCACCCGGGGCTGCGTGGAGGCGCGCTGGCGCGGTGCGCTGAGGCGGCCGTGCAGGGCGAGCTCGCTGCCGGGGCCCAGCAGCGGATAGAGGTGCTCGTCCCGGGCACGGTGCAGCCACTGTTGATCGAACACCTGGCTGATATGGCTCGGCACCTGGCCGTAGCGTTCCAGCAGGTATTGGCGGGCAGCCGGGTTCAGTGCTTGCAGGCAACCGTCGTCGTCCCAGGCGAAGAGGAAATCCGGTTGGCTGTCGACATAGCCGGCGTTGCGGTGACCGCGCAGTACCCAGTAGCCCTGGGCGCTGCTGAGGAAAAACGCTTGTTCGATCTCTCGGGCGCTCTGCACCACCATTTGCCGGATCAGGTGCTGCGAGCGGCGGTCATCCGGTGAGCGCACCGCCGACACGTCCAGCACGCCGAGCAGTTCCCCCTGGGGGTCGAAGACCGGGGCCGCCGAGCAGGTCAGGCCGATGAACGCGGCGCGGAAATGGTCACGCTTGTGGACCGTCACCGGTGCCTTGGCCGTGAGCACGGCCGCCACCCCACAGGTGCCTTCTTCACCTTCCGACCAACAGGTGCCCAGGTAAAGCCCGGCCTTGCGGCAGTCGTTGCGCAGGGTGGTTTCCACGCGGTAGTCGATGGTCTGGCCCTGGGCGTCGGTCAGCAACACGCAGTAATCGGCGTCGCGCACCCGACCATGGAGGCGGGCGACTTCTTCGCTGGCGATGTTGAGAAACAGTTCGGAGCGCTCGCGACACTGCTTGAGCACGCCTTCGGAGAGGATGCGCGGGCCCTGCAAGGAGCCTGGGTCCAGGTGGTGTTGCTCCATGGACCGACGCCAGGAGTCGAGGATCAGGTCTGGCACGGGCAGCTGGGGCAACCGGTCGGCGTTCTTCACCACGCGGCTGACGCAATCGACATGCGCCCGGGAGTGAGCGGAAAGCATGGGGCCTCCGATTCAGCTTCTTATCGTTGTGCGCCCATTAAGCGCCGTTCGCCGGAAGCAGACAAGCCTGGCCGGCCTCAGGGCCGGGGTGAGACGCCACGTCTCACGGTCTCGGCAAGCACCCGTGCAGGCTGACATGCGGCGTCTCACGGGGCCTAGGCTCTGGCAGCCGTTGATTTCACCAGGAGGGCTCTGGACCGGGCTTTGAGCGGATTTTTGCAGGAACTGGCACCGGCCTTGCTCTGTGCCTAGGGCCCGCTCGACGGGTCTTCGAATAATAAAAACGAGGTGCGCCATGTCTTCCTGCCCGGGTCGTTTTCCCTTCACGCTGACGGTGACGTCATGAGTCGCCGGCCCTTGACGGTGGGCATCATCGCCAACCCGGCATCGGGCCGCGACGTTCGGCGCCTGACCGCCAACGCCGGGCTGTTTTCCAGCACCGACAAAGTGTCGGTGATCCAGCGCTTGCTGGCCGCGTTCGGCGCCACGGGTGTCGAACAGGTGTTGATGCCCACCGACATGATTGGCATGGCCGCCGCCGTGCTGAAGAACAGCCACAGCCGCCAGGCGCGCAGCAGCCACTGGCCGGCCCTGGAGTTCCTTGACCTGACCCTGCGCCAGACCGTCGAGGACACCCGTCGGGCGGCGCGGATGATGGCCGAGCGCGAGGTCGCGCTGATCGCTGTGCTGGGCGGTGACGGCACCCACAAGGCCGTGGCCGCCGAGGTCGGCGACATCCCGCTGCTGACCCTGTCCACCGGCACCAACAATGCTTTTCCCGAACTGCGCGAGGCCACCAGTGCTGGCTTGGCCGGCGGGTTGTACGCCAGTGGCCGGATCCCGGACTCGATCGGCTTGCGCCGCAACAAGCGCTTGTTGGTCTGTGAGGTCGGACGTGGCTTGCGCGAAGTTGCCTTGGTGGACGTCGCCGTGTCGCCGCTGCGCTTCGTCGGCGCCCGGGCCATCAGTCGCGCACAAGACCTGGCCGAAGTCTTCGTGACCTTCGCCGAACCGCAATCCATTGGCCTGTCGGCGCTGTGCGGCTTGTGGTTTCCGGTTTCACGCCAGGCACCGGGGGGCGCCTGGATGCGCCTGGACCCGCAATCCCCCGAAGCGTTGCTGGTGCCGCTCGCGCCAGGGCTGCTGCAAGGCTGTGGCGTGCTCGCTGCCGGGCCCCTGGAACCTGGCATCGCCCACGGCCTGTCGCTTTCCAGCGGCACCCTGGCCCTGGACGGTGAGCGGGAAATCGAATTCAACGCGCAGGACCGGCCCACGGTCACCCTCGATGCCGGCGGCCCGCTGAGCATCGACGTCAACGCGGTGCTGGCCTACGCCGCGCAACACCGTTTGCTGGCAATCGGCCGCGAACACCCGCAACACCCTCTGAATCTTCAAGAAGACACCCCAGGAGAATAAAAATGTCGACACCGCTCACCCACGATCAACTGCTGCACGCCTACCAGGTGATGCGCACCATCCGTGCGTTCGAAGAGCGCCTGCACGTGGAATTCGCCACCGGCGAGATCCCCGGCTTCGTCCACCTTTATGCCGGCGAAGAGGCGTCGGCCGCCGGGGTCATGGCGCATCTGGGCGATGACGACTGCATCGCCTCCAACCACCGTGGCCACGGCCATTGCATCGCCAAGGGCGTGGACGTCTACGGGATGATGGCCGAGATCTACGGCAAGAAAACCGGCGTCTGCCAAGGCAAGGGCGGCTCGATGCACATTGCCGATATCGAGAAGGGCATGCTCGGCGCCAACGGCATCGTCGGGGCCGGCGCGCCGCTGGTGGTCGGCGCCGCGCTGGCGGCTCGGCTCAAGGGCACCGACAGTGTCGCCGTGGTGTTCTTCGGCGATGGCGGCTCCAACGAAGGCGCGGTGTTCGAAGCCATGAACATGGCGTCGGTGTGGAACCTGCCGTGCCTGTTCATCGCCGAGAACAATGGCTACGCCGAAGCGACCGCCTCCAACTGGTCGGTGGCCTGCGATCACATCGCCGACCGCGCCGCCGGCTTCGGCATGCCCGGGGTCACGGTGGACGGTTTTGATTTCTTCGCCGTCCATGAAGCCGCCGGCGCCGCGGTCGAGCGTGCCCGGGCGGGCGAGGGGCCCTCGCTGATCGAGGTCAAGCTGACGCGCTACTACGGCCACTTCGAGGGCGATGCCCAGACCTACCGGGCGCCTGATGAGGTCAAGCATTTCCGCGAGCACCAGGACTGCCTGATGCAGTTCCGTGAACGCACGACCCGGGCCGGGTTGCTGACGGCCGAGCAACTGGACCTGATCGACAAGGAGGTGGACTTGTTGATCGAGAACGCGGTGTACAAGGCCAAGTCCGATCCCAAGCCCACCGCGGCGGACCTGCTGACCGACGTCTACGTCTCCTACCCCTGAACGCCCCTTATAAAACAAGAACAGAGAATTCCATCATGGCGAGAAAAATCAGTTATCAGCAGGCAATCAACGAAGCCCTGGCCCAGGAAATGCGCCGCGACGCCAGCGTCTTCATCATGGGCGAAGACGTCGCCGGCGGTGCCGGTGCGCCCGGTGAAAACGACGCCTGGGGCGGTGTGCTCGGCGTCACCAAGGGCCTCTACGACCAGTTCCCCGGGCGTGTGCTCGACACCCCATTGTCGGAAATCGGTTATGTCGGCGCGGCGGTCGGCGCGGCCACCTGCGGCGTGCGCCCGGTGTGCGAACTGATGTTCGTCGACTTTGCCGGCTGCTGCCTGGACCAGATCCTCAACCAGGCGGCGAAGTTTCGCTACATGTTCGGCGGCAAGGCCGCCACGCCGCTGGTGATCCGCACCATGGTCGGCGCCGGCCTGCGCGCCGCCGCCCAGCATTCGCAGATGCTCACTTCCCTGTGGACCCACATCCCGGGGCTCAAGGTGGTGTGCCCGTCTTCGCCCTATGACGCCAAGGGCTTGCTGATCCAGGCGATCCGCGACAACGACCCGGTGATCTTCTGCGAGCACAAATTGCTCTACAGCCTGCAGGGCGAAGTCCCCGAAGAGCTCTACACCATCCCGTTTGGCGAAGCGAATTTCCTGCGCGACGGCAAGGACGTGACCCTGGTGTCCTACGGGCGGATGGTCAATACCGCCATGGACGCGGCGCGCAGCCTGGCCGGGCGCGGTATCGACTGCGAAGTCCTCGACCTGCGTACCACCAGCCCGATGGACGAGGACAGCATCCTGGAGAGCGTCGAGAAGACCGGCCGCCTGGTGGTCATCGACGAGGCCAACCCGCGCTGTTCCATGGCCACGGACATCTCGGCGCTGGTGGCCCAGAAAGCCTTCGGTGCCCTCAAGGCTCCGATCGAAATGGTCACCGCGCCCCACACGCCGGTGCCGTTCTCCGATGCCCTGGAAGACCTGTACATCCCTGACGCGGCGAAGATCGAGCAAGCCGTGCTCAACGTGATCGAGTGGAGCAAGCGCTGATGAGCCAGATTCATACCCTGACCATGCCCAAGTGGGGCCTGTCGATGACCGAAGGCCGGGTCGATGCCTGGCTCAAGGAGGAAGGCCAGGCCATCACCAAGGGCGATGAGGTGCTGGACGTGGAGACCGACAAGATCTCCAGCAGTGTCGAGGCGCCGTTTTCCGGCATTTTGCGTCGGCAGGTCGCGCGCCAGGACGAGACCCTGGCGGTCGGCGCCTTGCTCGGCATCGTGGTGGAGGGCGAAGCCAGCGAGGCCGAGATCGACGCCGTCATCGAGCAGTTCCAGTCCAGCTTCGTGCCGGGCGATGCCGCGGCCGAGGACACCGGGCCGAAACCGCAGAAAGTCGAGCTGGACGGCCGGGTGATCCGCTACTTCGAACGTGGCGAAGGGGGCACGCCGTTGGTGCTGGTGCACGGCTTTGGCGGCGACCTGAACAACTGGCTGTTCAACCATGAAGCCTTGGCGGCGGGCCGTCGGGTGATTGCCCTGGACCTGCCGGGCCATGGCGAATCCGCCAAGGCCCTGCAACGTGGCGACCTGGATGAACTGAGCGGCGTGGTGCTGGCCTTGCTCGATCACCTGGACATCAGCGTCGCACACCTGGTGGGGCATTCCATGGGTGGAGCGGTGTCGCTGAACGCCGCGCGCCTGACACCCCAGCGAGTGCGCTCCCTGACCTTGATCGGTAGCGCCGGGCTGGGGACGCAGATCAACGGTGGTTACTTGCAGGGCTTCGTCGAGGCCGCCAACCGCAACGCCCTCAAGCCGCAACTGGTGCAGTTGTTTTCCAATGCCGAGCTGGTCAATCGGCAGATGCTCGACGACATGCTCAAGTACAAGCGCCTGGAGGGGGTGGACGCAGCCCTCAAGCAACTGGCGGCGACGCTGTTCACCGACGGCCGGCAACAGACCGACCTGCGGGAGGTGGTGCAGGCCGGCCACGTACCGACGTTGGTGATCTGGGGCAGCGACGACGCGATCATCCCGGCGGCCCATAGCGAGGGGCTGGCGGCACGGGTCGAGGTGCTGTCCGGCCAGGGCCATATGGTCCAGATGGAAGCGGCCGAGCAGGTCAATCGGCTGATCCTCGAGTTCATCCAGCAGCACTGACTCATCCGGGCGGCGAGCGAATCGCGGCCCCCTCAATTTCTGGAGGCAACACGATGAACGTTTCAATCACGCCTACCCGCAGCATGCGCGCCGCCGTCTGGCATGGCCGCAACGATATTCGCGTCGAAGACGTACCACTGCCGGTGGCGCCGCCTGCCGGTTGGGTACAGATCCGCGTGCACTGGTGCGGCATTTGTGGCTCCGACTTGCATGAATACGTGGCCGGACCGGTGTTCATTCCGGTGGAGGCACCGCACCCGCTGACCGGGATCAAGGGGCAGTGCATCCTCGGCCATGAGTTCTGCGGCGAGATCGTCGAGCTGGGCGCCGGGGTGGAAGGTTTCAGCGTCGGCGAGCCGGTGGCGGCGGATGCCTGCCAGCATTGCGGCACTTGCTACTACTGCACCCACGGGCTCTACAACATCTGCGAAAACCTGGCCTTCACCGGGTTGATGAACAACGGCGCCTTTGCGGAGTTGGTCAACGTGCCGGCCAACCTGTTGTACAAATTGCCCGCCCACTTTCCGACCGAGGCCGGTGCCTTGATCGAGCCGTTGGCGGTGGGCATGCACGCGGTGAAGAAGGCCGGCAGCCTGTTGGGCCAGAACGTGGTGGTGGTCGGCGCCGGCACCATCGGCCTGTGCACCATCATGTGCGCCAAGGCGGCTGGCGCGGCCCAGGTGATCGCCCTGGAAATGTCCGGCGCACGCAAGGCCAAGGCCCTGGAAGTCGGCGCCAGCCATGTGATCGACCCGAACGACTGCGATGCCTTGGCCGAAGTGCGTCGTCTGACGGGTGGCCTGGGCGCGGATGTGAGCTTTGAATGCATCGGCAACAAACACACCGCCAAACTGGCCATCGACCTGATCCGCAAGGCCGGCAAATGCGTGCTGGTGGGGATCTTCGAAGAGCCGAGCCAGTTCAACTTCTTCGAGTTGGTTTCCACCGAGAAGCAGGTGCTGGGCGCGCTGGCCTACAACGGCGAGTTCGCCGACGTGATCGCCTTCATCGCCGATGGCCGCCTGGACATTTCGCCGTTGGTGACCGGGCGCATTCAACTGGAGCAGATTGTCGGGCAAGGGTTCGAGGAATTGGTCAACAACAAGGAACACAACGTCAAAATCATCGTGTCGCCCGCACGGATCTGAGAGCGCCTGAGGTAGGCGATTTTTGGCGATGGCCGGCGACAGTCATCGCCCTTTTTTGCCCGGCTGAACCGCCCGGAATCCTGTGGGAGCGGGCTTGCTCGCGAAGACGGCGGTCTGTCCAGCATGGTTTTGTCAGACAGACCGCTTTCGCGAGCAAGCCCGCTCCCACAGGCCGTGGTTTCTCACGGGTGGTGATCTATGGGGGCCTCAGAGGCCGACATCCGGCAGCACCGGCCGGTTGGCCAGGGCCTTGGCCATGATCTGCTCCACATACACCCGGTCTTCCTCGGGCAAGGCCAGGCGGGGCGGGCGGGTGAGGGCGCTGCCGCGGCCGGCGATGGCTTCGCAGAGCTTGATGCATTGCACCAGGTCGGCGCGGGCGTCCAGGTGCAGGATCGGCATCAGCCATTCGTAGATCGGCATCGCCTCGGCAAAGCGCCCGGCGCGGGCCAGGCGGAAAATGGTTTCGCCTTCCTTCGGGAACACGTTGGACATCCCCGAGACCCAGCCTTCGGCGCCCACCGCGAGGCTTTCCAGCACGACGTCGTCCAGCCCGGCGAACAGCACGAAGCGGTCGCCCACTTCATTGCGCACGTCGATGAAGCGTCGGGTGTCGCCGGACGAATCCTTGAAGCACACCACGTTGTCGCAGTCGGCCAGGGAAATCAGGATGTCCGGGGTCACGTCGTTCTTGTAGATCGGCGGGTTGTTGTAGACCATCAACGGCACGTCGGCCTGGCGCGCCACGTAGCGAAAATGCTCGGCGGTTTCGAACGGCTTGGAGCCGTAGACCAGCGCCGGCATCAGCATCACGCCATCGACACCGACCTTGCGCACCGCGTTGGCGACCTTGGCCGCCTGCACGCTGGTGAACTCGGCCACCCCGCAGATCACCGGGACCCGGCCACGGGAGGCGTCCACCGCGACTTCGGTCACGGCGATCTTTTCCTCGGCGCTCAACGAGGTGTTTTCCCCCACCGAACCGCACACCACCAGGCCCGAGACGCCGTCACGGATAACGTTGGAAATCACCTGGTGGGTTTTTTCCAGGTTGATGGAAAAGTCATCGTTGAATTGGGTGGTGACGGCGGGAAATACGCCGCTCCAGTTGATGCGTTTGCTCATGGTTGTCTCCGTTTTGGTATTTCGTATACGTTGGCGAACATGAAAGAAGCGAATGTTTTATGTGGCGAGGGAGCTTGCTCCCGCTGGACTGCGGAGCAGTCCTGAAAACTGACGACTCGGGGTGTCAGCCAGATTGCGGGGCCGCTTCGCGCCCCAGCGGGAGCAAGCTCCCTCGCCACGGTGGGGTGTCATCATGCACCAGGCCAGGTATCTGAAAGCCGATAGCCCTGCGGCCATGGGTCAGCCGGATCCAGCAGCAGTTGATGAGTGCCGGTGATCCACGCCCGCCCGGCGATGCATGGATAGATCGCCGGGCGTCCGGCCACGTCGGTTTGCGAGTCGATGCGGCAGTGGAATTCGGAGCCGATGATCGAGCGTCCGATGAATCGGTCGCCCACGTGCATCAACCCTTTGGCCTGCAGGACGGCCATGCGCGCCGAGCAGCCGGTGCCGGTGGGCGAGCGGTCGATCTTGCCGGGCTGGATCACCACGGCGTTGGCGCCGGTGGCGATGCCGTTCTCCATGACCAGCGGCGCGGCGATCTGGCAGAACGAAATGTGCGACCAGTCGGGGTTCAGCGGATGGACGAAACCCAACTGCTCATTGGCGGCGCGGGTGATCTTCAGGCCCACGGCCACCAGCTCGGCGGCTTCACACGGCTGGATGGCGAAACCCAGGCGCTGGGCGTCGACGATGACGAAACTGTCACCGCCATAGGCCGTGTCCACCTGCAGCGAGCCCAGGCCTTCGACCTCGATCCAGGCGTCGAGGCGGTCGGCGAAGGAGGGCACGTTCTTGATTTCCACCCGTTGCACCTTGCCGTCGCGGCAATCGGCCACGGCTTCGATCAGCCCGCCGGGGGCCTCCAGCACCAGGTGGGTCTGGGGCTCGGTCATCGGCAGGATGCCGCTGTCCAGCAGCACGGTGGCCACGCACAGTGAGTTGGAACCGGACATCGGCGGGGTGTCGGCCGGTTCCATGATGATCCAGGCCATGTGTGCCTTCGGGTGCTTGGCCGGCACCAGCAGGTTGACGTGCCGGAACACGCCGCCCCGGGGTTCGTTGAGCACGAAGTTGCGCAGGACCTCGTCCTGGGCGATCCAGCGCGATTGCTCCCACACCGTCGCCCCGGGCGGTGGCGCGACGCCGCCGACGATCACGTCGCCGACTTCGCCTTCGGCGTGGCAACTGACTATGTGAAGGATCCTGGATGAGCGCATTGGCTACTCCTTGTGTTGTTCATCGCGGGCTCTTCGCGGGCAAGCTCGCTCCCACAGGGGATTTGTGTTCAACCCCGAACCTGTGGGAGCGGGCTTGCCCGCGAAGGCGTCATCAGCTACTTCACCGACCGGAGAAACGCCGCCGTCTCCGGCTGCATCGGGTTACCGATCACCTGGTCCGGCGGGCCGATCTCGTGGACCCGGCCGTTGCAAAAGAACGCCACGCGGTCGGACACGTCCCGGGCGAAGCGGATCTCGTGGGTCACCAGCACCATGGTCATGCCGTCCTCGGCGAGCAGGCGCATGGTGTCCAGCACTTCGCCCACCAGTTGCGGGTCGAGGGCCGAGGTGGCTTCGTCGAAGAGCATGTAGTGCGGTGACATCGCCAGGGCCCGGGCGATGGCCATGCGCTGTTGCTGGCCGCCGGACAGTTTGCTCGGGAACGCCTTGAGCTTGTCCCCCAGGCCCACGTGCTCCAGCTGTTTCACCGCCAGGGCCTCGGCGTCCTGCCTGCTCTTGCCCAGGACCTTGCGCGGGGCCAGCATCACGTTCTCCAACACGGTCAGGTGGGGGAAGGCGTTCCATTGCTGGAAGACGATGCCGATCTTCTGCCGCAAGTGATTGAGGTCGGTGGCGCGGTCATGGACCTCGACTCCGTCCACGCGGATGCTGCCTTTCTGGATCGGCTCCAGGCCGTTGATGCACATCAGCAGCGTCGACTTGCCGGAACCCGAGCCGCCGATGATCGACACCACTTCACCCTTGTCCACGGTGAGGCTCACGCCCTTGACGACTTCCAGGTCGCCAAAGGATTTGTGCACGTTTTCAATCTCAATCATTTTCCTGCCACCTTCTTTCCAGGCGTGCGCCGAGGCGGGCGACCACCAGGCTCATGACGTAGTAAATGAGGCCCGCGATGCACAGCACCAACAGGGGTTCTTGAATGCGTGTGACGATGGTTTGCGAGGCGCGCAGCAGTTCGACGATGCCGATCCACATCACCAGGGCGGTGTCTTTCATCACCCCCAGCACCAGGTTCAGCCAGCCGGGAAACGCCACGCGCGTGGCAATCGGCAGGACGATGAAGCGCAGGTCCTGCAGGTAGCTCAGGCCCAGGGAACGACTGGCCCTCCGCGTGCTCAGGGGCACCGCGAGCACGCCGCCGCGCACGATCTCGGTGAAATAGGCCGCGGCGTAGACCCCCAGCACCATGCAGCCGACCGCAAAGGCGCTGAGGTCCAGGCCGACGATGCTCTTGAGCGAGTTGAACAGCACGAACTGGATCAGCAACGGCACACTGCGAAACACGTCCAGTACCCAGGCCAGCGGCAGGCTGGCACGGGGCAGCAAGGCTCGCAGCAGGCCGAACACCAGACCGGCGAGCGTGCCCAGCAGGATCGACCACGTGGTCAACTGCAGCGTGACCCAGGCGCCTTCGAGCAGGAACAGCAGGTCGTTGACGGTGAGGCTGGTGGCAAGCATGACGAGCCCTCAATAACGGAACAGGCGCCAGGACAGCAGCCGGGCGAGGCCGACGATCAGCTTGGCGATCAGGTAATACAGCACGGCCGCGAGGGCGAAGTATTCGAAGGTGCGGAACGTCTTGACGTTGTATTCCTGGGTGACGCCAGTCAGGTCGTTGTTCAGCCCGACCACCACGCCAAGGGAGGTCATCAGCACGGCCCAGACCATCTGGTTGGTCAGCGGGTAGAACACGATGCGCAGCAATTGCGGAACGATGATCATCCGGTAGGCCTGGAAGGCGCTCATGCCCAGGGAACGGGCCGCGCGCATCTGCGTGCCGGGCACGGCCTTGAGGCCACCGCGAAAGTTCTCCGCCAGGTAGCCGGCATTGTTGAAGGTAATCCCGGCCAGCAAGGCCAGCCACGAACTGACGTGCAGCCCGAGGGAGCCGAGGCCGAAGTAGAGAATGTAGATCTGGAACAGCGAGGGCGTGTTGCGGGCGATGGACACCCAACCGTTGCCCACGCCCCGTAGCAGCGGATTATGTGCCTGGCGCATCACGGTCAGGACCAGGGCGATCAACACCCCGAAGATCATCGACAGCGCCGCGGTCTCGAACGTTACCCAGGCCCCGGCGAGCATGTCGGGCAGGGCCCGCAAGGCCGGTCGCCACTGGAAGCTGTAGTCAAACATCGGTGGGGCTCTCCGTGCGAACGATGGGGTGCAGCCAGGCTGGCGGCTGGCCAGAGGCGCTGGCGGCGCACGCCGCCTCGACGCACTGCGCCAGGCCGGCGAAGTGCACCCCGCGTCCGACCAGGCCGGGGGCGTAATGGGCGTACTTGCCGGAGTTGGTCATCAGGGTAGTGGCGTGGGCGGGGATCAGCGGTTCGCCGACCATGCACCAGCAGGTGTCGGTCACCAGCACCGCGCCGAACGCCTCGATGGCGGCCAGGTGCCCGGCGTTGCGGGCCTGCTCCAGCACCGCCCGGCCACAGGTGATGGCCAGGACCACATCCGGGTGCTTGACCCGGCCGGCGCAGAGGCTCGCCAGCGCCGCGAACTCGCTGAGGGAGAAGTGCGGATTGCCCAGGGACACCACGTCCACCCGCGTGTCCCGGGCGCTATTGAGCTCGCGCCAACTGGCCAGCAGGCCAGCTGTATCGACCGTCTCCACCGGCAACGGCACACCCGGCGCCAGCACATCGTTCGGTTCGAGGGCTTCCGGTGTGACCCCGGCGATGTGGAACAACGGTGCGGCGCTGGTGGTGGCGAATGCCGCGCCGAAGGCTTTCAGGTCGTCCAGGTTGGGCGCGGCTTGTTCCAAGCCGCGGATCAACGGAATGCGCCGGCCCGCCAGGGCACCGATGTGGTAGCCCAGCAGCGGGTAGAAACTGTCATCCATGTGCGCCGGCTGTGGCACGTCGACAAGCAACCCGGCCAGGCGCTGGTCGTCGAGATGGCAACCGCTCGACGGAGCGCGTCCACACAGGGCGATGCAGATGTCGAGAAAATCCGGGTATTTCTGGGTTCGCGCGCCCAGCACACTGTTGGCGTAGACCACCGCGTTGGACTCGGCCCAGACGATCTGCTCGCCAGCCTTGGGGGCCGTGTCCAGCAGGTAGGGCGCGCAGGTAAAGCTCAACTGCGCGCCCATCGCCATGTAGGCATCGCCCAAGGCGCTGGCGGGTTCGCCGAGCGCCGGGTCGACGCCCAGTTCCCGCCAGCGGCGCTGGTCCACGGAAATCGAATTGAGGGTGGTGGGCACGCGCACCCGGGCGCCCCATTGCACCAGTTGTTCGGCAAAGCGCAGGCTGGCCGGGCCGGTGTAGATACAACCGTCGATGTGGGCCTGGGTCACGTCCAGCAAGCGCGTCGCGCCCTGGATCTCGGCCATGCGCAGGACAATCTGCATCGCCACCTGGGCGGCCTTGCCGTGGGCGCCGTCGAGCAGCGCCCGGTCCTGTTCGGTGAGGTCCAGGGACACTGGCGCGGGTGACTGCCACGGCACGTCCGTCGCACGCCAATGATCCTGAGGGCGTCGGCCGGACAAGGTCAGGCGGTTGCCTTCAACGCGCACGAAACCCTGGCCGCGAAGGCGATTGAATGCCTCATGGCCCACGCATACCACCGGCAGAGAACGCTGGAAAATCACCTGCGCCACCAGCACGCCGAGGGTCAGGATCTCATCCGCTTCGGCCAGTACCAGGGCGGCGGGGGCGTGCCCATTGCTGATCAACTCCATCAGCACGCTGCTGCCGGTGCAGGAGCCGCGCCCGCTGGGAATCGCCAGCACGCGCCCGGCCAGGCGCTCGCCGCTCAACGGATGGTGGTGGTCGATGACCTCGCCGCTGGCCGGGTCCACGCCCCCCCAGAAACTCAGGCCGACGTCGGCGAACAGCAGGGCGCCCTGGGCGGCACCCTCCACCAGGCTGCGGCCTTTGACACGCACAGGCGTGCTCGGCATGTCCCGATCCTCAGTAGTAGACCTGGGGAACGGTCAGGTTGGCCGGCGGGATGTCGGTGCCGACCCATTTGACGAACAGTTCCTTGTAGCGACCGGTGCGTACCTGCTGGTTGACGAACAGGTTGAGGTAGTTGAGCAGGCCGTACTCGCTGCGCTTGGCGCCGAGGGACACGTAGTCGATGACATAGGGCGCGTCGCCGGCGATCTTCAGGTTCTTGTATTTACCCGACTTGAGGGTCGCGGCCGCCACGGTGTTGGTCACGACCGTTGCATCGATGTGGCCTTGGGCGACGGCCAGCAACGTGTCGTTCTGCGACTGGTAGGCGCGGAAGCTGCCGCTGCCCCAGTTCTTCTGATCTTTTTCCAGGGCGATGGCTTCGTAGGTGCCGCTGGTGTTGCCGACGGCCTTGCCCTTGAGGTCGGCGAAGGTGTTGATGCCGGTGTTGTCGCGGGTCAGCACCACCATCTGGAAGGCGAAGTAGGGCACCGTCAGGCCGACGGTCTTGGCCCGCTCCAAGGTGTCGGAGGTGGACGCGACGATGACGTCGGCGCGCCCGGAAATGAGCGCCGGGATCCGGTCCGGGAACGGCGTCTCCACCACTTCGGCGTCTACCCCCAGGACTTTCGCCAAATCTTGGCAATAGTCCACGTCGAAGCCTGCCGGTTTGTTGCTCTCGTCGCGAAAACCCATGGGTGGGAAGTCCAGGGTCACTGCGCAACGCAGTTTGCCGGAACCGATGATGTCGTCGAGTTTGTCGGCCTGGGCCGGGGCGATGAACAGGGGAGTGAGGACAACGCTGAGGGCTACGGCCAGTGCAGGGTTCTTCATAAATGCCTCGCTGTCGAATAAATGCGGTGAAATATCGTATTGAGGATTTCGTATACGATATTAAATAAGCAAGCGGCGTGCCCATTTCCCGGTAGGGGGCGGGCACGCGTTGAGAGGAGCGGTCTAGAGGCGTTTGACTGGAAGGGTGGCTGACAAGGAGACGATCAGCGGATGCCCGATGGTGTTACAGATGGGAGCAAACGCGCCGCGCTGTGCCCCGTAAAGGAACAGGACTCAGCGCTGATTTTCCCGGAACTGGCTCGGCGACAGGCTGGTCAGGGCGCGAAACTGACGGCTGAAGGCGCTGTGATCGGTGTAACCGCAACGCAGGGCGATCTCAGTGATCGGCACGTCCTGCTCACGTAACAGCCGCGACGCTTCTTCCAGGCGCGCCTTGTGGATCATCTGCCGGGGAGTGAGTTGGAAGATGCGCTTGCAGTGACGCTCCAACTGGGCCACCGACAACCCGGCGATGGCCGTCAGTTCGGCCAGGCTGATGGGGTGGGCGAAATGACGCTTGATGTGGGCATCCACTGCCACCAGTTTCTGGAAGGCCGGATGGCTGGATTGCGGCAGTTGCAGGTCGCGGGAAATGCCGGCGAGGCCGACGATCCTGCCGTTCGGGTCACGCAAGGCCAGTTTGTGGGTCAGGCACCACACCGGCTGGTTGCCGTAGTACAGGTGCAACTCCAACTGGTCGGCCAGTTCGCGCCCGCTGGCCAGGACCTTGCGATCCTGCTCGGTGTACAGCGGGCCGAAACGCTCGGGGAACACCTGTTCGGCGGTGAGCCCGAGCAGGTCGGCGCTGCGCTTGAAGCCGCAGCGCCGGGCCAGTGTCTGGTTGACGAAGGCGTAGCGGGCCTCGCGGTCCTTGATGAAGAACACCACGTCGGCGAGGGTGTCCAGCAGCGGCGCGATGGCGTGCAGGCTACCCAGCAGGGTTTCCAGCTCGCAGGGGGTGAAGCTGTTGAGCGAGGGGTACATGGTTCAGCGACGCCTTTTTCAGAGCGGGCTTGTGTGTGCCGGGAGTGTCGGATGGAAATGGGGTGCTTGTCACGTAGCCTTCGCGAGCAGGCTGGTCCGGCTGCACTCCAAGCCCTGGAGGAGCGAACTTGCTCGCGAAGACGCTACTCCTGCCTCCCTGGACGCGCTGACCCACCCCATTGGCGATCAAGCTCGCCCGACACGCCGTCGGGTGTCAGGTGGGGGCGTTTTCTCCCAGTGCCAGCAGCGTTTCGATCCGCGCCGGGCTGAACGGTGGGCGAGGCGTGGGCGGTGTCCAGCCAAACAGATGCTCCAGCGCGGCGCCGCATACCCGGCCTTGGCAGGCGCCCATGCCGCAGCGGCTGGCCAGTTTCGCTTCGCGCCAGTTTTCGTGGCCGAGCAGGTCAGCGTAGGGGACATCTTCGCAGCGACAGACCAGGGTGTCGGGGCGAGCCAGGGTCTTGAGTCGGGCATCGAGGGCGAAAGCGCGGTTCAATGCTCGGGCGAACGCCTGCCAGCGTGCCCGACTCGGCCAGAGTCGCTGGGCCGCGGCGCTGTTGCCAACCGCCGCAAAACCGGCGATGGCGCCTTCCACCTGCGCCAGCTCGCTGCCGCCGAACCCGGTGCATTCACCGGCGGCGTAATGCCCGGGCCGGGTGGTGGCTTGCCAGGCGTCGACCGCCAGGGCCTGGTCTTGCACACCGCAGCCCAAGGCCTGGCCGAGCTGGACATTGGGAACAAGGCCGAAGCCACAGGCCAACCGATCGCAGGCCAGTTCCACGGTCTTGCCCTGCTGGAACAGGCGCACGCCTTCGAGGCGGTCCCGACCCAGGGCTTGCAGCACATGACTGCCGGTGCGGTAGTGGGCATCGAGCAGGCTGAACGACTGCAGCCACTTGTTCGGCCAGCGCGGCAATTGCGCGGCGAAACCCAGCACGCGGGCGCGGCTGGCCTGTTCGGCAATGCGCAGCACCTGCGCGCCCTGATGTTTCGCCGTGGCGGCACTGGCCAGCAGCAACGGACCGCTGCCGGCGATCACCAGGCGTTCGCCACGCACCGGCAGGCCGCCCTTGATCAATGCCTGCAATCCTCCGGCACCCGTCACGCCGGGGAGTGTCCAGCCGGGGAAGGGCAGCAGCAGTTCACGAGCGCCGGTGCAGAGGATCAGGCGGTCATAGCTGATGGACCAGCCGCGTTCGGCATCTTCCACCAGCAGGGTCTTGTCGGCGGCGCAGGCGATCACCCGAGTGCCGGGGTAGCACTGCACGTTGTCACAGGCTTGCAGTTGCTCGCGCAGGCGCCGCGCCTCGGTGGGCAGGTTGGCCTGGGGGCCGTCGCGCCAGATCTGCCCGCCGGGCAGCGGGTTGTCGTCCAGTACCACGATGCGCATGCCGCTGCTGGCCGCCGCCAGCGCCGCGCTCATGCCGGCGGGGCCGGCACCGATGATCAGCAGGTCGGTGAGCTCGTTCATGGGCGGGTCCGCACGTGCATGCCATCGCGGCACACGGTCTGGCACGCCAGGCGCTGCCGGCCGTCGATCATCACCCGGCATTCCTGGCAGATGCCCATGCCGCACAGCGGCGCGCGTCGCTGGCCACTGACCGAGGTGCGGCTGCAACCGTCGGAGCCCAACGCGAGCGCCGCCGCGACGCTGGTGCCGTTGGCGACCGAGAGTGGGTGGCCGTCGAGGAGGAGTTCAGGCATGGGGCTGAGACCTTCAGTTGAATGGATTCTGAGGTACCCGTGTGCTTCAGACATGGGTAGGCTCGCCGAGGAATCGCTGTGGCAAGTAGGCCTGCGGGGCCAGGGGCGAGGTTTCGTTGAACAGCTGTGCCACCAGCAGGTCGGCGGTGGCAGGCGCCGTCGTTACGCCCAACCCTTCGTGCCCGACCGCCAGCCACAGGCCCTTGCGTTGCGGATGTTGGCCCACCAGTGGCAGGCCATCGGGGCTGGCAGCGCGAAAGCCGGTCCAGGCGCGGATGCCGTTGAGCTGGGCCAGCCCTGGCAGGTAGTCGGTGGCGCGCTTGAGCATCTTCGCCAGCATCCAGCCTTCGACCTGTGGGTCGACGGTGCCGAACTGCCGGGAGGCGCCGATGAACAGTTGGCCGGTGGGCCGGGGCTGGATGTTGCACGCCACCGAGGGGCCGCTGGCCGTGTGGGCGCTGGTGACGTAGCCCAGTTCCACCAGCGTGTGGGACACGCGGCTGGGGCAGCGGTCGGTGATCAGCAGGTGGCCTTTCTTCGGCTCGATGGGCAGTTCCGGGCACAGTTGCGTGGCCTGGATGCCGTTGGCGAGGACCACCGCTTCGGCGCTCAACCAGCGTCCGTCGGCGAGGCGCACGCGGTGGCCATCGACTTCGCTGACCTGGGCGCGCTGCTGGCGAATGTGGGCGGTTTCGAGCATCCAGCGCGCGGCCGCCGGCGCATACAGGATCCCGTCACCCTTGATCAGCAACCCGCCTTCCAGGCCTTCGCGCAATTCAGGTTCGCGCTGGCGCAGTGCAGTGCGGCCGATCAACTCGCACGCCTCGCCGTGGGCCAGCAGGTTGAGGTACTTGCCGTCGGCCACCGCCATTTCCTCGGCATTGGCCGCCAGCCACAGGGTGCCGTTGTTGCGCCAGGCGCAGGCAGCGGGCAGGGCGGGGGCCAGTTCGCGCCAACGTCGCAGGGAGTATTGACTGAGGGCCAGTTCCGCCGGGTTGTCATCGAGCACCAGCAGGTGGCCCATGCCTGCCGCCGTGGCGCCATGCCAGCCGGCGTCCAGCACCAGCACCTGCAAGCCACGCTGGGCCAATGAGCGCGCGCAGGCGGCGCCGATGATGCCGGCGCCGATGACGATCACGTCGGCGACCGGGTGTTCGCTCACGGACGGATGCCCCAGGCGAACGGGTCGTCCGGCTCGATGATCAGCGTGCTTTCGGCGCTGATATGCGCCCGGCCGCGAATGGTCGGCACGATGCGCTCGCCGGCGGGCTCATAAGACCCTTCGAACTCGCTGCCGATCACGCTGGCCTGGCGCCAGAGCTGGCCCGGTTGCAGTTTTCCGTCCGCCGCCAGGCACGCCAGCTTGGCGCTGGTACCGGTGCCGCACGGGGAGCGGTCATAGGCCTTGCCGGGGCAGAGCACGAAGTTGCGGCTGTCGGCGCGAGGGTCGTCGGCGAACAGTTCGATGTGATCGATCAGGCCGCCGTCTTCGCCTCGAAAACCTTGCTGGTCCAGGGCCTGCTGGACGGCATAGGTGTAGGCGGTCAACCCGTCGAGGTTGTCGCTGGCCACTCGCTGGCCGTGGTCGGCCATCAGGAAGAACCAGTTGCCGCCCCACGCCACGTCACCCACCACCGGGCCGATGCCGGGCACTTCCAGGCGCAGCGCTTTGCGGTAGCGGTAGGCCGGTACGTTGCGCACGCTGACCGAGCGATCTTCATGCAACGTGGCCTGGACGGTGCCCACTGGGGTCTCGATGCTGTGCACGCCGGGGCCGATCCTGCCCAGGTGCGCCAGCGACGCCACCAGGCCGATGGTGCCGTGGCCGCACATGCCCAGGTAGCCGCTGTTGTTGAAGAAGATCACCCCGGCACAGGCGTCCGGGTCCACCGGTTCACACAACAACGCCCCCACCAGCACATCGCTGCCGCGCGGCTCCAGCACACAGGCGCTGCGCCAGGCATCGTGCTGCTCGGCCAGGCGCTGCCTGCGCTCGGCCATGCTGCCCCGGCCCAGGTCGGGAAAACCGCCGGTGACCAGGCGCGTTGGCTCGCCGCCGGTGTGGGAGTCGATCACAGTTATGCGTTTCATGAGGGCCGCGTCCGTTCAAGGGGTTGAACACAAGCGTGGCCTGCGGGAGTGGGTGTCGGCTTGATGGATTTATTCATGGGCGATGACGAAATCGGCACAGCACGTACAGCATCGGAGGGAGCGGGCTTGCCCGCGAAAGCGGTGTGTCTGTCATGAAGGTGTTGAATGTGCCGCCGTCTTCGCGGGCAAGCCCGCTCCCACAGGTCTTGCGGGTGCATGCAAAGGCTGCGTACGCCCCAAATCCCATGTGGGAGTGAGCTTGCCCGCGAAAGCGGTGTGTCTGTCATGCTGGTGTTGAATGTGCCGCCGTCTTCGCGGGCAAGCCCGCTCCCACAGGTCTTGCGGGTGCAAAGGCTGCGTACGCCCCAAATCCCTTGTGGGAGCGGGCTTGCTCGCGAAAGCGGTGTGTCTGTCATGAAGGTGTTGGATGTGCCGCCGTCTTCGCGGGCAAGCCCGCTCCCACAGGATTAGGCGGTGTATGCAAAGGCTGCGAATACCCCAAATCCCGTGTGGGAGCGGGCTTGCTCGCTAAAGCGGGGTGTCGGTGATGGGGAGGTTGGATGGGTTGGCGTTTTCGCGAGCAAGAGGGTAGTGGGTTGTCAGGGGGCATTGCCTGGCCGCTGTGGGAGCTGGGCTCCCACAGGGTTGGGTTCACTCAGGCGGTGAAGTCGCTGGCGTGCAGTTCCTTGACGCCGACCAGTTCAAACTCGAACTCGGGAGTGGCGTCGGCGTTGGTGCTGCCGGAGAGGATGCCGTCGGCAAAGCGCAGTTGGCCGGTGGCGTTGGTGGGGTCGAAGGCGTTGCTGCCGATGAAGGTGAAGGCGTCGATCGTCGCCGTCAGCGGGTTGGCGTCCAGGCCGGTGAGGTCCAGGTGATCGCCCTCGGCCGTCTTGAAGCCGTTGATCACATCGCGCAGTGCCCCGACGCCCATGTCCGACAGCGCGGCGAAGACGTACGTGTCTGCGCCGGTGCCGCCGGTGAGGGTGTCGGTGCCGGCGCCGCCGATCAGCCGATCGTCGCCTGAACCGCCCACCAGGGTATCGTTGCCGGCACCGCCGTTGAGGATGTTCCCGGCGCTGTTGCCCGACAGCGTATCGGCGTAGGCACTGCCCGTCAGGTTCTCGATGAACTTCAGGGTGTCGAGCCCGGAGCCCTGTGTGTCCTGTTGCGCGGAGGTCGAGAGGTTGACCGTCACGCCGGCCTGGGCGCGCTCGTACGACACCGTGTCATTGCCGTCGCGCCCGTCCAGCACGTTGTTGCCGGCACCGGCGAACAGCGTGTTGTCCAAAGCGTTGCCGGTAGCGTTGGCGGCTGCCGCGCTGTCGATGTAGAGGTTCTCGACGTTGTTGCCCAGGGTGTAGCTCGCCAGGCTGCTGTGCACGCTGTCGACCCCGCCGGACGCGGCACTGTTGGTTTCGATCACGGTGTCGCTGGCGTTGTCGACGTAGTAGGTGTCGTTGCCGTCGCCACCGCTCATGCTGTCGGCCCCGGCCGCGCCGTCGAGCACGTTATGGGCGGCGTTGCCGGTGATGAAGTTGCGCCGCTCGTTGCCCGTGCCGTCGATGTCCGAGACGCCGGTGAGCACCAGGTTTTCGAGGTTGGCGCCCAGGGTCCAGCTGACCGAGGCCTTCACCGTGTCGATCTGCGAGGCCGAGGTGTTGGTTTCGATCACGCTGTCGAACGCGTTGTCGACCACGTAGATGTCGTTGCCATCCCCGCCGGTGAGGGTGTCGGCGCCCAGGTCTCCGTCCAGGGTGTCGTTGCCCGAGCTGCCCACCAGGGTATCGGCCTGGTCGGTCCCGGAGATCATCCCGCCTTCGTTCTGCGCGCCGTCGAAGATGGCCTGCACGCTGTTGTTGTCGTTGGGGTTGCCGTGGAAACCCAGGTCATCGGCGATGTAGTCGGCCAGGCGCTGGCCGACGATTTCCGCCGACTCCTCGTGCAAGTGCCAGACGTCATCGGGGTACACCAGCGGATCGACTTCATAACGCAAGGGCAGGTCGGTGTAGTCCACCGCCAGCTTGACGTCGGCGCGTTCGGTGGCGATGGCTTCCTGGACGGCGCGCACGTAGCCGACCCCGTCGACGATGGACGCGATCTTGTCTTCCGAATAGCCACGGGCCCGGGCCGCGTCCTGCTCGTAGTGACCGGTCTCCATCAGGTACACGTTGAAGTTGCCCAATTGCGCGTGCAGGTAGTCGAACACCTTCAAGGTCGCGGCCTTGTACGCTGCTGCCGCCGCTGTCTTGTCCGTGGCACGGGCGATTTCCTGGGCGGCTTCCTCGCCTTGGCCCCAGATAATGCCCATGGTGACGTTGTCGATCGATTGCAGTTCGCTGAGCTGGTCGCGTAGCAAGGTGACCGCACGCAACAGCGCAGGACCGGGCTGGTTGGTGTCGGTCAGCCACCAGCACAGCTTCAGTTCCTCGGCGCCGAGGGTCGAGAGGCCGTTGACCGTGCTGCCGCCGACCGCAATGTCGATCCCGTTGCCATCGGCATCGGTGAACTGGCTGCGCACGTCGTAGGAGGTGTAGTGGTCCAGGTCCTTGACCAGCATCGAAGTGCCGGACTGGTCGTCGTCCTCGGTCATGCGCAGCAGGCGCGCGTTGGACTGGCCGAGGGTCGGCAGGTACAGGATGTCTTGCTGGGCGCGTTCGCCGAAGACGAAATCACTGGCGGTCAGGGTGTTGAGGTAGTTGCCGTTGAGGGCGATTTCGAAGCGATTGCCATCGGCGTCGGCCTCGGCGGACTTGACGTAGGTCTTGTCGCCGGCCTCGTTCAGGGTCATGTACAGCGTGCCGTTGCTGCCATCGCCCAGGCCGAGGAAACCCAGGCTCGACACGTCGATCTTGTCGACCCCGACGGTGAAGTCATAGATCGTGTCGGTGGCCGTGACACCGCCGCTGTCGTAGTCGCGGTAGCTGTCGAGCACATTGGTGTAGCGGAACGTATCGGCCCCGTCGCCGCCGTACAGCGAGTCGCGTCCGGCACCGCCATCGACGATGTCGGCGCCGGTGCCGGCCTTGATCGTGTCGTTGCCGCCCAGGCCGAGGATCAGGTCGGCCGCCGCCGTGCCGTTGAGGGTTTCGGCGTTGTTGGTGCCGGTGATGGTGCTGGCCGGTGCATCGGCCACGGCGAGGGCAAAGCTGTCGCTGACCGAAGCCCCGGACGGATCGGTGGCCTTGACCAGGACGTTGTAGGTGCCGGACGCGGTGTTGGTCGGCGTGCCGGTGAAGCTCAGGCTGCTGGCATTGAAATGCAGCCAGGTGGGCAGGGCGCTGCCGTCGGCCAGGGTCGCGGTGTAGGTCAGCAGGTCCTGGTTGGCGTCGGTGAAGCTGTCGTGGGCCACGGTGTAGCTGAACGGCGAGTTCTCTGTGGCGTTCTGGTCGAGCAGCGCGATGGTGACCACCGGCGCCACGTTGCTGGGGGTGTTCTGGTCGGCGAAGACAAAGTGACTGGCCGTCAGGCTGCTCACCAGGTTGCCCGCCAACGACACCTCGAAGCGGTTTCCGTTGGCGTCGACGGTGAGGTCCTTGAGGTAGGTGCGGTTGGTCGAGGCGCTGTAGGTCACTTGCAGCGTGCCGTTCAGACCGTTGCCCAAGCCGGTGTAGCCAAGCGCCGAGACGTCGATCTTGTCGGCCGCCACATCGAAGTCGAGGATCTGGTCGCTGGCGCTGGTAGAGCCGGTGCGGTAGCTGTCGAGCTTGGAGGTGTAGCGGAACACATCGGCCCCGGCGCCGCCGGTGAGTTTGTCGACGCCGGTGCCGCCCACCAGGATGTCGTTGCCGGCACCGCCGTTGAGGGTGTCGTTACCGGCGCCGCCGAACAGTTGCTCGTTGGCCGCGGTACCCGTCAGGGTGTCGTTGTTGGGTGTGCCGTTGATCACCGTGGGGGCGGCGGGTACGTCCTGGACGGCGAGGGTGAACGTGTCGCTGATCGCCGCGTTGCTGCCATCGGTCGCGGTGACCTGGATGGCGTAGGTACCGGACGCCGTGTCGCTGGGAGTGCCGCTGAATGTCCGGGTGACGGCGTCGAAGGTCAGCCAATTGGGCAGGGCGCTGCCATCGGCCAGCTTGGCGGTGTAGCTCAGGCTGTCGTTGTCCGGGTCGGTGAAGCTGGTGGCCGGCACCACGTAGCTGAACGCGGTGTTTTCGGTGGCGCTCTGATCCAGCAGCGGCGTGGCCAGCACTGGAGCCTGGTTGGTCGGCGACGTGCTGGCAAAGACAAAGTTGGCGCTGGTCAGCGTGTTGAGGTAATTGCCGTCCAGTGCCACTTCGAAACGGTTGCCGTCGGCATCGGCCGTCAAAGACTTGATGTAGGTCTTGGTGCCGGCACTGTTGAGCACCAGGTACACGGTGTTGTTCTTGCCATCGCCCAGGCCGGTGAACCCCAGGGCGGACAGGTCGATCTTGTCGGCCGCCACGTTGAAGTCGGTGATCAGGTCGCCCAGGTTGGCCCCGCCGGTGTTGTAGTTGCGGTAGCTGTCCAGGCGATTGGAGAACACGAAGGTGTCGGCCCCGGCCCCGCCGGTGAGGGTGTCCATGCCGGCGCCGCCGTCGAGCTTGTCATCACCCGCGCCGCCGCTGAGGCTGTCGTTGCCGGCCAGGCCGAGCAGCGTGTCGGCTGACTCGCTGCCCAACAACGAGTCGCTGCCGCTGGTGCCGGTGACGACTCGGTTGAAGATGAAATTGCTGGCGGTCAGGGTGCTGGCAAGGTTGCCCGACAAGATCAGCTCGAAGCGGTTGCCACTGGCGTCGGCGTCGAAGTCCTTGATGTAGGTGCGGTCGTTGCTGGCGCTGTAGCTGATCTGCAGGGTGCCGCCACGGCCGTTGCCCAGTCCGGTGAAACCAAGGCCGGCGAGGTCGATCTTGTCCTGGGTGACGTCGAAGTCGGTGATGGTGTCGTCGAAACTGGTGGTCGCGTTGCGGTAGCTGTCGGATTGGGCGACGAAGCGGAAGGTGTCGGCGCCGGTGCCGCCGGTGAGCTTGTCGACGCCGGCACCGCCCACCAGGATGTCGCTGCCGGCCGCACCGTTGATGATGTCATTGCCCGCGCCGCCGTAGAAAATCTCGCTGGCGGAGGTGCCCTGCAAGGTGTCGTTGCCCGCCGTGCCTTGTACGGTGGTCATCGGGACCGTGGCGCTGACGTAGCTGCCATCGCCATAGACCAGCGTGGCCCCCTTGCTGGTGTGGCTGATGGTGTTGGCGATGATGGCGTTGCGATCGGTGCCGTCTTCGTTGCGCTCGGCAACGCCGTAGGTCGACTGATTGCTACCGCTGATGAGGTTGCCCTGGATGGTGTTGTCGCTGCCGTTGAAATATTTGCCGGACACGCCCTGGGTGTCGTCGTAGGACTGGATGATGATTTCCGGTACCGGGCTGCCCAGGGAGTTGTTGTTGAGCGTGTTGTCGGTGATCTCGACGTGGTTGCTGCCGTAGATGCGCACCCCGGCGCTGGCATTGTCGTGGATGTCGACGCCGCTGACGCTGACATCGCTCGACAGTTTGACCAGCACGCCTTCGGCGCCATTGCCGTAGACCTCGCCCCCGGTGATGGTGATGTTGCTCGGGGAGGGGATGTTCTCGCTGCCGCGCTGCACCACGATGCCGTTGCCGCCGTTGTTGTAGGCGACGTTGTTGGTCAGGGTGAAGTCATGGGTGCTGGTGACGACGTTGAAGCCGTGGCGGTCGTTGTCGTAGGCGACGTTGTTCTCGAAGGTGCTGTCGCTGAGGAAGTCCGCGACGAAGCCGTCCAGGCCGTTGCCGTGGGACACGCTGTTCTTGATGACCATGTTGACGGTCTGCTCGTGGGGGTCGAAACCATACCCGGAGCAATCCTTGATCTCGACGCTGTCGAGGGTGACGTTGGAGTCGTAGCCTTCCTGGCCTGGAATGTAGCCGTTGAACCAGCCGTCGATCTTGCCGGTGGTGTGGTCGCGGTTACCGTCGATGGTGAGGTTGCTGACGCCGAAGTCGTGGGTTTCCTCGCCATAGGCGGAGCGGATGACCCCGGTGATCTTGGTGTCGGAGCCGTCGGCCACCTTGACGGTGGTCTCGCCCATGCCGTCGCCGTACAGGTAGACATTGCTCTTGAGCATCACGCAGCCGTCGGAAGGTTCCTCGCCGCCGGAGACAATGTAGGTGCCGGTGGGCATGTACACCTGCCCACCCCCGGCGGCGGCCGCCGCATCAATCGCACTTTGTATCGCCGCCGTGTCGTCAGTGATGCCATCTCCTTTGGCGCCAAAATTTTGTACGTTGAAAATCATGAGCTTATCTCCGTATCAGGCTAAAAACCTCGTTAGGAGCCAATATTCCATCGGCGACCACCGAGTTAAGACCCAACGGAGCGCGAAAGTTGTGACCGCGCATCGGGCAAGTGTCAAAAATATGGACTAACTGATCAACGGTCGGAACTCGAAAAACGACGTGTAACGTTTTGTTGACGCTTGGGCGTGATTTTGGGGCGTGGCTGCTGGCCCATTCGCGGGCAAGCCCGCTCCCACAGGGTGATCGGTTGGGAGCACAGATTGAGTGTCTGACCCCAATGCATGTTGGCTGGAAGCGAGCCTGCTCCACTCCCAAAGGGCACCGCAGCGATTGCGGTTTACTTGATTGGCATCAACCACCCCCCACGTCCCACGCGGTAGCCTGCAATAAACCATCGAGCGCATCCGAGGGGCCGCATGAGTTATCCGCTGTTTCTGACCTTGCACCTGTTCGCCGCGCTGGTGTTCATCGGCACGGTGTTTTTCGAAGTGCTGTTTCTCGAAAGCATTCGCAAGCAACTGCCCGTCAAGGTCATGGTGCTGCTGGAGCAGGGCATCAGCCGACGCGCACGGCAGTTGATGCCCTGGGTGTTGCTGGTGCTGTTCGGCGCGGGGGCCGCGATGGTCTGGTTGCGCTACTGGTCGGCGCTGATGTCGCCCTTGCAGTCGTCCTTCGGCTTGCTGCTGGGTTTGAAGATCCTGCTGGCCGGCAGCGTGCTGGGGCATTTTCTCTGGGCGATGTGGCTGTTCCGGCGCGGGCGGATGAATGCCCGCTACGTGCACATCATCCACACCAGCGTGTTCCTGCACATGGTGGCGATCGTGCTGCTGGCCAAGGGCATGTTCTACATCGGCTGGTAGGCGCGGCGCCTTGGTTTCCAGGCGCTTGATACAAGTCAAGGTGGCTGGCCGGGTTACAGCGGACACTGTGCTCGCGCCGCCATTCGGAGATTGCCATGTTCGATTTGTTCAATACCCTCGGTGAGCGACCCTCGGGACGTGCCCCAGTGGTGGCAGATTTCGACTGTCCGGTCGCTACACGAAAATTCCACACCGGCATCGGCTCGCTCGACCTGCTCAGGGGGCTGCGCAACAGCCGCCAGAAACGTCGGCCGCTGTCCCTGGCCGTGCACCTGCCGTCGCGCTTGCGCCTGGCCTCGTGTTCGCCCCTGGCCCACGACTGTCGCTGCGGCGAAATCGACGGCTACCTGCAACGCCTGACGTACGAGATGGGGCTGGTGGGCTGCCATCTGGGCGCAGGGCGACGGGTCGAGGCGTTCTGCCTGACCGGCGGAACTCCGGTCATCGCCCATCTGCAACGGCTGATGGGCGACCTGCGCAAGCGCTTTGACTTTTGCGAGTACGACAGCGGCGACCACAGCATCGAGGTGGACCTGCACCACACGGACTGGTCGACCATGGGCCTGATCCGTGACCAGGGTTTCACCCATGTCAGCATCGGTGTGCCCGACATTGGCGTCGACAGCGAGCTGTCCGTCGACTGCTACCAGAACCCGGCACCGATCCATTCGCTGATCGATGCGGCGCGCACCTTCGGTTTTCGGTCCATCAACATCGACCTCGGTTACGGCCATGCCTGGCAGACGCCGCAAAGCTTTGCGTTGAAGCTGACGACGCTGATCGAGCTGGAGCCGGATCGGCTGCACGTCTTTGACTATGGCCGCGCGCCGTATCGTTATCGCTCGAAAAGCACCGGTGTGGCCGGCGCCTATTGCAGCCCGGCCGACAAGGACGCCATGCGCCGCATCTGTTGCGAGCAACTGATCGGCGCCGGTTATCACTACATCGGCCTGGGTCAGTTCGTGCGGGCCGACGATGACCTGGCGGTGGCCCAGGAGCATGGACGCCTGCATCGCAATTGCCTGGGGTTCACCCGCCATGGCTGTTGCGATCACGTGGGGTTCGGGTTGTCGGCGGTCACGCAGATCGAGCATCTGTACGTGCAGAACACCGACAACCTGTTGCATTACTGCCAGCAGCTGGACGCCGGGCAACTGCCGGTGTATCGCGGTTGGCGCTGTGAGGCGCAGGATCAGGTCAAGGCGACCGTGACCGAGCAACTGGCCTGCGACCTGGAGCTGGATATCCCGGCCATCGAAACACGTTTCGGCCTGGTGTTTCGCGAGTACTTCGCGTCCATCTGGCCGTTGCTGGAGGCGTTGCACGACAAGGGATTGATCGAACTGACCAGCCGTTTTATCGGCATCCTGCCTGCCGGGCGCCTGAATGTGGACGCGATCTGCAATCTGTTCGACCCGGATCCGAATGACGCGGGCCTACACGCCCTGGAAAAGTTGAATCCTTCATGAACGCCGTATCCGGTTTCAATCGTGCCCTGGTGGAAAAATACGACCGCCCGGGGCCGCGCTACACCTCCTATCCGACCGCCCCGCAGTTTCACCAGGCGTTCGCCATGGACGAATACCGCCAGGCCGCCCAGCGCAGCAACCAGGCGCCGCAGCCCAAGGCGTTGTCGGTGTATATCCATATCCCGTTCTGCCAAAGCCTTTGCTATTACTGCGCCTGCCACAAGATCATCACCCGCAAAACCCCTCGCGCGGCCGAGTACCTGACCTACCTCAAGCGTGAAATTGCCCTCCAGGCCGCGCTGTTCGATCGCTCGCGCAAGTTGACCCAATTGCATCTGGGCGGGGGTACGCCGACGTACCTGACCCACGAGCAACTGGCGGACCTGATGGACTGCCTGCACCAATCGTTCGACATGGACGACAGCGATGCCCACGAGTTTTCCATCGAAGTCGACCCTCGCACGATCGATGCCGGGCAGGTCCTGGGCCTGCGGCAGTTGGGCTTCAATCGGCTGAGCTTTGGTGTGCAGGACTTCGACGCCCAGGTGCAGGTCGCGGTCAACCGGGTGCAAAGCGAGGCACAAGTGGCCGAGCTGGTGGAGGCGGCGCGAGCCGCACGCTTCAAGTCGGTCAGCGTCGACCTGATCTATGGCCTGCCGTTGCAGACCACCGCCAGTTTCGACGTGACCTTGAGCAAGATCATCGCCCTGCGTCCCGACCGTATCGCCGCCTATAGCTACGCTCATCTGCCCAGCCGGGTGCGTGCCCAGCGGATGATCCGCCCTGAAGACATGCCTCCGCCCGAGCGCAAGCTGCAATTGCTGGAGTTGACCATCAACCGCTTGACCGAGGCCGGGTATGTCTACATCGGCATGGACCATTTCGCCCTGCCGGACGACGAACTGGTACTCGCCCGCGCCAGGGGTTCGCTGCAGCGCAACTTCCAGGGTTACTCCACCCATGCCGATTGCGACTTGATTGGCCTGGGGGTGTCGTCGATCGGCAAGGTGGGGGATAGCTACAACCAGAACGTCAAGGAACTCTCCCAGTATTACGCGCGCCTGGACCAGGGCATGCTGGCGGTGCAGAGGGGCTACCGACTGAGCGCTGACGACCTTCTGCGGCGCGAGATCATCAGTGAACTGATGTGCCACGGACGCATCGCCTTCGCCCGGATCGAGGCGGCACACGGCATTTGTTTCAACACCTACTTCGCCGAGGCCCTGGCCGCGCTCCAGGAACTGGTCGGCGACGGCTTGCTGGAAATTCACCACGACGCCCTGATACTGCTGCCCCAGGGGCAATTGATGATGCGCAACGTGGCCATGGCGTTCGATGCCTACCTGGGCGCGGATCGAACGGTCCAGTACTCGCGCACGGTGTAATCGCGCGGCACAGACCTGTGGTCAAGCATGAGCGGAGCAGACCAACCCGGTCCACCCCTCAAAGCCTGCCGCTTCCGCTTTTCTGTGGCGAGGGAGCTTGCTCCCGCTGGGTCGCGAAGCGGCCCCCTTGGGTTTTTGGTGCAGTCAATCGGAGAGAGCGTGGCCAGCACTTTTGGGGCCGCTGCGCAGCCCAGCGGGAGCAAGCTCCCTCGCCACGGGTGACGCAGGGTACGGACCTGTGGCTAGGGGATTTCGCGGAGCAGAGCAACCCGGTTCACCCCCAAAGCCTGCCGCTTCCGCTTTTCCGTGGCGAGGGAGCTTGCTCCCGCTGGGTCGCGAAGCGGCCCCCTTGGGTTTTGATGCAGTCAATCAGATAGCGCGCGGGGCGAGCACTTTTGGGGCTGCTGCGCAGCCCAGCGGGAGCAAGCTCCCTCGCCACGGGCGCCCCCAGTTTTTTTGTGGCGAGGAACTGGTCATCGGGTTGATGTGCCGGGTTGCAAGGCTCGGCCCAGGAATGGGGCGGTGCGGCTTTCCTGGCATTGGGCGACTTTGGCCGGTGTGCCGCACACCACGACGTTCCCGCCCTGGGTCCCGGCGCCCGGGCCGATGTCGATGACCCAGTCGCTTTGCGCCACGACCCGCATGTCATGTTCCACCACGACCACCGTGTGGCCCTCATCCACCAGGCGATTGAGTTGCACCAGCAAGCGGTCCACGTCCTGGGGGTGCAAGCCGTTGGTGGGTTCGTCCAGCACGTACAAGGTGGCGCCCCGGGCCTTGCGTTGCAGTTCCGTCGCCAGTTTGATGCGCTGCGCCTCGCCGCCGGACAGTTCCGTGGCCGGCTGGCCCAGGCGCAGGTAGCCCAGGCCGATGTCCTGCAACACTTGCAAAGTGCGCCGCGCCGCTGCTTGTTCGGCGAACACGTCAAGGGCCTGGTTCACGGTCAGTTGCAGCACCTGGGAAATGTCCAGGCCTTGCCAGCTGACTTCCAGGGTCTGCGGGTTGTAGCGCGCCCCGTGGCAAGTGGGGCAGGGCGCGTACACGCTGGGCATGAACAGCAATTCGACGCTGACGAAACCTTCGCCCTCGCAGGTCTCGCAGCGGCCCTTGGCGACGTTGAAGGAAAACCGCCCGGCATCGAACCCCAGCGCCTGGGCCTGTTGCGTGGCCGCGAACAGTTTGCGCACGTGATCGAACAGCCCGGTGTAGGTGGCGAGGTTGGAGCGCGGCGTACGGCCGATGGGTTTCTGGTCTACCTGGACCAGCCGCTTGATCCCCTCGAGCCCGGCGGTCACATGCCCGCCGCTGGTTTGCACGGGTTCGTCCTCCAGGCTCTGTTCCTCGGGTTCGGCGTTGGCGCTGGCCTGGCCCAGGTGGGTGCCCACCAGGTCCAGCAGGGCCTGGCTCACCAGGCTGGATTTGCCGGAGCCGGAGATGCCGGTCACCGCCGTGAAGCAGCCCAAGGGAAAGGCGGCGCTCAGGTTGTCGAGATTGTTGCGGGTGATGCCCTCCAGGCGCAGCCAGTCCTTGGGTGGCCGAGGGGCACGGGGGCTCGCGGTGTCTTCGGCAAAGAGGTAGGCGCGGGTCCGCGAGGCCTGCACTTGCCCAAGCCCCTGGGGCGGGCCGCTGTAGAGGATGTTGCCGCCTTGTTCGCCGGCGTCGGGGCCGACGTCGATGAGCCAGTCGGCGCGGCGCATGGTGTCCAGGTCGTGCTCGACCACAAACACCGAGTTGCCGGCGGCCTTGAGCCGTTGCAGGGCATCGAACAGCGCCTCGCTGTCGGCCGGGTGCAGGCCGGCGGAGGGTTCGTCGAGCACGTAGATCACCCCGAACAACTGGGAATTGAGCTGGGTTGCCAGGCGCAGGCGTTGCAGCTCGCCGGAGGACAGCGTCGGCGTGCTGCGTTCCAGGGCCAGGTAGCCGAGGCCCAGGTCGATGAGCGTGACGATCCGCTCCAGCAACTCGGCGGCGATGCGCTGGGCCGCCAGGCGTTTTTCCAGGGACAGGTTGTGGGTGTGTCGTGCGTCCGGTCCTCCGGCGTGCGGGTTGTCGCCCCGGGCGGCGCGCTGCTCGCGGGCGGCCCGGGTTTGCTGATGGGTGAGCACCGCGCCCGGTTCTTCGGCTTGTTCGAGGTAGTCGGGGGCCAGGACGCCCTTGAGCACCTCGGCCAGTTCCAGCAATGGCAGGTGCGACAGTTCGGCGATGTCTCGGCCGGCAAAGGACACCGTCAGCGCCTGGCGCTTGAGGCGCTTGCCTTCGCACACGGGGCAGGGGCTGGCGCGCATGTATTGGGCCACGCGTTTGCGCATCTGCGCGCTTTGCGAATGCATGAAGGTGTGCAGCAGGTAGCGCCGGGCGCCGCTGAAGGTGCCCTGGTAGCTGGGTTCGAGCTTGCGTTTGAGGGCGGCGCGGGTCTGGGCCGGGGTGAGCCCGGCGTACACCGGGACCGTGGGGGTTTCTTCGGTGAAGAGAATCCAGTCGCGTTGCTTTTTCGGCAGGTCCCGCCAGGGCACATCGACGTCATAGCCCAGCGTGACGAGGATGTCGCGCAGGTTCTGCCCCTGCCAGGCCATGGGCCAGGCGGCCACGGCCCGCTCGCGGATGGTCAGCGAAGGGTCCGGCACCATGGACGCTTCGGTCACCTCATACACCCGACCCAGGCCATGACACTCCGGGCAGGCACCCTGGGGCGTGTTGGGGGAGAAGTCCTCGGCGTAGAGCATCGGTTGATCGGCCGGGTAGCTGCCGGCACGGGAATAGAGCATGCGGATCAGGCTCGACAGGGTGGTGACGCTGCCTACCGAAGAACGGGCGCTGGGCGTGCCGCGCTGTTGTTGCAGGGCCACGGCCGGTGGCAGGCCTTCGATGCTGTCCACGTCCGGCACGCCCACCTGGTCGATCAGGCGCCGCGCATACGGCGCGACGGATTCGAAGTAGCGGCGCTGGGCCTCGGCGTAGAGCGTGGAGAAGGCCAGCGACGATTTACCGGAGCCCGACACACCGGTGAACACCACCAGAGCATCGCGTGGAATGTCGACATCGACGTTCTTGAGGTTGTGTTCGCGGGCGCCGCGCACCCGGACACAACCGGCGCTTTCGGGCAAGGACGAGGGGGAGGCGGGGCCGGAGCGGGAGGGCATGGAGTTTCCTTGTGTGCGTCTGCTTGAGGCGTCGTGGCTTTCGGGGCTTTTGTGACGTGGCGTGATGGATCGGCTGAAGAATGCAACCTGAGTCACAGCCCTGACAATAATGCGACCGGGTTCAACCGTTCTCGTGCGATAAAAATTTACTCGGGCCCCGGGAGATGAGAAAAGCATTTTCAGTTTTCCCAGGATACGGACCTCCCATGCCTCGATCGAAGCTTCTGACTCAACTGTTTGTTGCCCTGCTGGCCGCCGCGGCGCTGTGGTACATGTGGACGATCACCAGCGCCAAGCTGGATTGGGGCGGCGACAGCCCAGGCCGGCAAGACGTGGGCGCCGTGAAAGACACCCGCCAGCGGGCGATGAGCCAATATTGCACAGGCGTGGTCGCGACCCCGAAAGGCACCTGGCTGGTCGGGCGCCTGGAAGGCGATGCGCAAATGTTGCAGCCTGCGGCCGAGGTCGTGAACCTGGACACCGTGGTCTACGGCAAACCGAAGGAGACCGAGGCCGCGCAGGACGCTAGCGCCTTCAGCGTTTTCTCGGCGCGGGAGACAGAAACCTCATTCATCTCACGGCTCGACGCCCAGGGGCAGTTCCAACTGGTAGCCCATGTCAGCGGCGCCGCGTGCTTGGTCGCCAGTCCCGATGGCGCCAGCCTGTTCCTGCTCACCGGCCTGGACCGGCCCGACGCGTGGACCACTGACGGTCCGCGGCAGACGGTTGTCCTGCGCAGCGATGACCAGGGCAAGCAGTGGACAGGGTTGGAGCAAGGCTTCTTCGCCGAGGCCGATCAGGTGGCCTGGAGCCTCGATCCTTATTTTCACGGATCGGATGAAGTGTGGGCCTGGGGCTCGTTGAGCGCGATGGACGCAGAGGTGCCCGGTGGCATCGCTACCGGCGTGTTCTATTCGGCCGATCGCGGCGCAACCAGCACCCCGATCGTCACCGCCGAATCGCTGCTGGTGACCGCCCAGTACGCCCATGACCAGCGACCTGACATCGTGCAGTGGCACACCGACTCGCAGGATCGGGGCGAAATCCGTGGTCACGTCATTCAGGTCGATGGGCAGCGCGCGTTCATCTGGTTGTCCCAACGTTTTTGGGGCAGTCATCCGGATGGCAAAAGCGACAACGTCGCGGTCAATGTCACGACGCGGGCCGAGTTGCAACGCCAGGCCGGGAAGTGGCAGATGGTGGCCAGGCAGCGTGACGACAACCTGTTTATCGATGCACTGGCGCAGAACGAGGCCGGGCGGGTGTTTGGCCTGATCGACCAGGGGCATCAGGGCCAGGACGTCGTAGCCGAGTTGGACACCGGCACACTGAACTGGCGCCCCACGGGCGAGTTGCCCAGCGTGTTTGCGCCCCTGGCCTCGGACAGCCGCTTGCGCGGCGATGGCTTCTGGGTCGGGCAAAACACCTTGCTGATCAACACCAGCAGCGAGCATCACCCACCGCGTTGGCTCTACTGGTGGTCGGACGCCAGCATTTCCGCGGACGGGGTGTTTTACTCCACGGACTGGGGCGGTTCCTGGCACAAGCTGAATGTGGACGGCTACCTGGGGGTGCTGGGTTTCCAGCCGGGCCAGGATCGGGTGTTCTGGGCCAAGGGCAATTGGTACGACAACAATGACCTGGGGATTTACGCCTATGGGTTGCATTGAGGGGACTTGCTCGCTGTAGGGAATGGGCCTGGTGCACTGGGGGTGCTTCGCACGCAGGCTTGCGACAGCGGTTTTTTAGCAAGTTGATTTCAATCAAGGGCCAAAAAAAGGCAGGCCCCTAGGATGTTCGCCAAGATCCTGTCCTAAGCCCTGGCGTCCATGACCCCTTCCTTTGCGATGCTGCACCTGTTCCGCCACTGGCTGGGTGGCCTGTTGGTTTTCCTGCTGCTGTTCGCGGGCTTCGTCCAGGCCAAGGACTACGGGGACATCCAGCAGCAGCGCATCCACCATGTGCTGGGCCAGAGCGACGCGATCTCCGAGCCTGAAGGCCCCTACAAGGTGCGCACGTTGTCGGCGGCGGGCAAGGTCGTGGGCTACGTGTTCCAAAGCCTCGACGTGGTGGACATCCCGGCCTATTCGGGCAAGCCAATCAACGTGCAGGTCATCCTCGATCCGGCCGGTGTGATCCTCGACGCCTACGTGCTCGAACACCATGAGCCGATCCTGTTGATCGGCATCGCCGAAGAAAAACTTCACGCCTTCAGCGCGCGCTACAGCGGCATCAAGGTCAGCCAGCGAGTGGTGGTGGGGCACTCCAGTGACCCGAATGCGGTGACGGTGGATGCCATTGCCGGTGCCACCGTGACGGCGATGGTGGTCAACGAGGTGATCATGCGCGCCGCCCACGATGTCGCGGTTGCCCTGGGGTTGGTCAAGGGCAACGCCGGGTTGACGGTGGCACCGGCCCGCGTGCGTGAGGACAACTTCGAACCCGCCGACTGGGCGACGCTGACCGGCAGCGGCGCGGTGCGTCGTCTGCACCTGACGCGAGGCCAGGTCGACGCGTCGTTCAAGGGCACCGAGGCCGAGCAGGTGGAAGTCGCCAGCGCCGAGCAGGCCGACGACACCTTCATCGACTTGTACGTGACCCACCTCAACCCGCCCACCATCGGCCGCAACCTCTTGGGCGAGGGCCCATACCGCACGCTGATGAGCGAACTCAAGCCGGGCGAGCAGGCCATCGCGGTCATGGGCAGCGGGCGCTACTCGTTCAAAGGGTCGGGTTATGTGCGCGGCGGGATTTTCGATCGGGTGGTGCTGCGCCAGTTCGGCGACACCATCAGCTTCCGCGACCTGGACTTCCAGCGCCTGGACGATGTCGCCGCCGACGACATGCCGGCTTTCGATGAAATGGCGATTTTCATCATCCGCGCCACCCATCGCTTCGACCCCGGCGCGCCCTGGAGCCTGGAGTTGCTGGTGCGCCGCCAGACCGGGCCGGTCAGCGGTACGTTCAGCAGCTTCGAGCTGGCCTATCAACTGCCCGAAGCCTACCTGGAACGGCCGTTGCCCAGCGCCGAACAACTGGCTGCGGCGCAGGAGGCCAGCCGGCCGATGTGGTTGACGCTGTGGTACCAGAAAAGTCTGGAGATCAGCCTGCTGGGGGCGGCGTTGCTGGTGCTGACCGTCATCCTGTTCTTCCAGGACGCCCTGGCCCGGCGGCCGACCCTGCTGCATTGGGTGCGCCGCGGCTACCTGGTGTTCACCGTGGTGTTTCTCGGCGGCTTCGCCCTGGCCCAATTGTCGGTGGTCAACGTGCTGACCTTCGTCCATGCCCTGTTCGAAGGCTTCCGCTGGGAGCTGTTCCTCACCGACCCGTTGATCTTCATCCTCTGGGTGTTCACCGCCGCCAGCATCCTGCTCTGGGGGCGTGGGGTGTTCTGCGGCTGGCTGTGCCCGTTCGGTGCGTTGCAGGAGTTGATCAACGAGCTGGCGCGCAAATTCAAGGTGCCCCAGTACGAACTGCCATTCGCGGTCCACGAACGGTTGTGGGCGCTCAAGTACATCATTTTGCTGGTGCTTTTCGGCGTTTCGCTGGAGTCGATGGCCACCGCTGAACGCCTGGCCGAAGTCGAGCCGTTCAAGACCGCCGTCACCCTGCGGTTCGACCGCCAGTGGTGGTTCGTGGCGTATGCCCTGGGCCTGCTGGTGGTCAACCTGTTCACGCGCAAAGTCTATTGCCGCTATATCTGCCCGCTGGGCGCGGCCCTGGCGATGCCGACACGCCTGCGCCTGTTCGACTGGCTCAAGCGCCGCAAGGAGTGCGGCAACCCCTGCCAGTTGTGCGCCAAGGAATGCGAGATCCAGGCGATTCATCCCGACGGCCACATCAACGCCAACGAATGCCACTACTGCCTCGACTGCCAGATGACCTGGCACAACGAAAACAAATGCCCGCCGCTGATCAACAAGCGCAAGAAACGCGGCAAGGCCGCGGTGGCTGATCCCCAATTGATTCCCGTGGTGCAGGTGACCCCGGCGCCTTGAGGCACCTGGAAAAACCCGCCCCCTGACCCTTTCATTCTTGATGGAGCACACAGCATGAGCGACAAGAAAAACGCCACGCCGGACGTGGTGGAAGAACCGCGTGGCGTGAGCCGGCGCAGTTTTTTGGGCACCGGTGCGGTCACCGGCGCCGTGCTGGCCGGTGCCACGGCGCTGGGCGCCGGCACCTTCACCCGCGAGTCATGGGCGGCGGCCGCCAAGGAAGCCAAGGAGGCCAAGTCCAAGGTCCATGTCGGCCCCGGTGAACTGGACGAATACTATGGCTTCTGGAGCGGCGGTCACCAGGGCGAAGTGCGGGTGCTGGGCGTGCCGTCGATGCGCGAGCTAATGCGCATCCCGGTGTTCAACGTCGACTCGGCCACCGGTTGGGGCCTGACCAACGAAAGCAAGCGCATCCTGGGGGAGAGCGCCAAGTACAAGAACGGTGACTGCCACCACCCGCACATCTCCATGACCGACGGCAAGTACGATGGCAAGTACCTGTTCATCAACGACAAGGCCAACTCCCGGATCGCGCGCATTCGCCTGGACATAATGAAGTGCGACAAGATCCTCACCGTGCCCAACGTGCAGGCGATCCACGGTCTGCGCCTGCAGAAGGTGCCCTACACCAAGTACGTGTTCGCCAACGCCGAGTTCGTGATCCCGCATCCCAACGATGGCCATACCTTCGACCTGCAGGACAAGAACAGCTTCACGATGTTCAACGCCATCGATGCCGAGAAAATGGAAATGGCGTTCCAGGTGATCGTCGACGGCAACCTGGATAACTCCGATGCCGACTACACCGGCAAATACGCCGCCAGCACCTGCTACAACTCCGAGAAGGCCTACGACCTGGGCGGCATGATGCGCAACGAGCGCGACTGGGTGGTGGTGTTCAACATCCCGCGGATCGAAGCGGCGATCAAGGCCGGCAAGTTCATCACCCTGGACGGTTCCAAGGTGCCGGTGGTCGATGGTCGCAAGACCGACGGCAAGGACTCTGAATTCACTCGCTACATCCCGGTGCCAAAGAACCCCCACGGCTGCAACACCTCGTCCGACGGCAAGTACTTCATCGCCAACGGCAAGCTGTCGCCGACTGTCTCGATGATTGCCATCGACCGCCTGGATGACCTGTTCGAAGGCCGCTACAAAGACCCTCGGGAAGTGATCGTCGCCGAGCCGGAACTGGGCCTGGGGCCGTTGCACACCACCTTCGACGGGCGCGGCAATGCCTACACCACGTTGTTCATCGACAGCCAGGTGGTGAAGTGGAACATGGACGAAGCCATCCGCGCCTACAAGGGCGAGAAGGTCAACTACATCAAGCAGAAACTCGACGTGCAGTACCAACCCGGGCACAACCATGCGTCCCTGACCGAGACCAGCGAGGCGGACGGCAAGTGGCTGGTGGTGCTGTGCAAGTTCTCCAAGGACCGCTTCCTGCCCACCGGGCCGCTGCACCCGGAGAACGACCAGTTGATCGACATCTCCGGCGAAGAAATGAAGCTGGTGCACGACGGCCCGGCCTTCGCCGAACCCCACGATTGCATCCTCGCCCGGCGCGACCAGATCAAAACCCAGAAAATCTGGAACCGCAACGACCCGTTCTTCGCCGAGACGGTGGCATTGGCGAAAAAGGACGGCATCAACTTGGAGACCGACAACAAGGTCATCCGCGATGGCAACAAGGTGCGGGTGTACATGACGTCGATGGCGCCGGCCTACGGCTTGACCGAATTCACCGTCAAGCAGGGCAACGAAGTGACGGTCACCATCACCAACATCGACCAGATCGAGGACGTGTCCCACGGCTTTGTCATGACCAACCACGGCGTGAGCATGGAAATCAGCCCGCAGCAGACGTCCTCCATCACCTTCACCGCCGACAAGGCCGGCCTGCACTGGTACTACTGCAGCTGGTTCTGTCACGCCCTGCACATGGAGATGGTCGGTCGCATGCTGGTTGAAAAAGCCTGAGTCGGCCGAACGAGGAGACAGGCCCAATGGCCGGGAAACCGCAGCAACCCACGGGCCGCGCGTGCCAACCGGTCATAGCGCTGATGCTGGGCCTGTTATCGGGCGGCGCGTTCGGCGCGCCGCAGCCGATCACCGATCTGCCCTTGCAGGCCGAGGGCGACCAGCAATGGCGCCTGCCGGCGGGGCAGTACCGGGGCTCGTTCAGCGTCGATCAGCCGATGACCCTCACCTGTGCGCCGGATGCGGTACTGCTGGGGCAGGGCGAGGGCAACGGCTTGATCATCCAGGCGCCGAACGTGCGCATCCAGGGTTGTACGTTCCTGGACTGGGGCCATGACCTGACGGCGATGAACGCCGCGGTGTTCATCAAGCCTGTCGCCCAAGGAGCGGTGGTACGTGGCAACCGGATGCAGGGCCAGGGCTTCGGCATTTGGGTCGATGGCACACGGGACGTCAGCCTGATCGACAACCGCATCCAGGGCGACGCCAGCCTGCGTTCCCAGGACCGGGGCAACGGCATCCACCTGTATGCGGTCCACGGGGCCCAGGTCATCGGCAACCAGGTGCGCGACACCCGCGACGGCATCTACATCGACACCTCCAACGGCAACCTGCTCCAGGGCAATGTCCTGGAGGACCTGCGCTACGGCGTGCATTACATGTTCGCCAACGATAACCGCCTGCTGGACAACGTCACCCGGCGGACCCGCACCGGTTATGCGCTGATGCAGAGCCGCCAGTTGACGGTCATCGGCAATCGCTCCGAACAGGACCAGAACTACGGGATCCTGATGAACTACATCACCTATTCAACCCTGCGCGACAACGTCGTCACCGACGTGCGCGACGGGTCCACCGGCGACACCATGATCGTCGGTGCCGAGGGCAAGGCCCTGTTCATCTACAACTCATTGTTCAATCGCATCGAAGGCAATCATTTCGAGCGCAGCGCGGTGGGCATCCACTTGACCGCCGGCTCGGAGGACAACCGCATCGCCGGCAATGCCTTCGTCCATAACCAGCGCCAGGTCAAGTACGTCGCCACCCGCCTGCAGGAGTGGTCGGCAGACGGGCGCGGCAACTACTGGAGTGACTACCTGGGGTGGGATCGCAATGGCGACGGCCTGGGAGATGTGGTCTACGAGCCCAACGACAACGTCGACCGCCTGCTGTGGCTGTACCCGCAGGTGCGGCTGTTGATGAACAGTCCGGGCATCGAATTGCTGCGCTGGGTACAGCGAGCCTTCCCGGTGATGAAATCCCCCGGGGTGCTGGACAGCCATCCGCTGATGGCGGCGCCGGTCCAACCCCCACCACGCAACAGGGCTCAGGAGGACGCGTCTTGAACGTCGTCGAGATCGAAGGCGTCAGCCAGCATTATGGCGACGTTGCCGTGCTGCACGGGCTGAACCTGAACCTGGCCCAGGGCGAAGTGCTCGGCCTGTTCGGGCACAACGGTGCGGGCAAGACCACCACCATGAAGCTGATCCTCGGCTTGCTGCGGGCCAGCGAGGGCCAGGTGCGGGTCTTCGGGCGCGAGCCCTGCGACCCGAGTGTGCGACGCCTGCTCGGCTACCTGCCGGAGAACGTCATGTTCTATCCGCAGTTGAGCGGGCTGGAGACGTTGCGTCATTTTGCCCGGCTCAAGGGCGCGGCGCCGGAGCAGGTCGAACGGTTGCTGGAGGAGGTGGGCCTGGCGGACGCGGCCCGGCGCCGGGTGCGGACTTATTCCAAGGGCATGCGCCAGCGCCTCGGGCTGGCCCAGGCGTTACTCGGCCAGCCGCGGTTGTTGCTGCTGGACGAGCCCACCGTGGGCCTGGACCCCATCGCCACCCAAGACCTCTATCAGCTGCTCGATCGTCTGCGTTGGCAGGGCACCAGCATCATTCTCTGCTCCCATGTCCTGCCGGGGGTCGAGGCCCACATCAATCGCGCCGCGATCCTCACCCGCGGGCGCCTGCTGGCCCTGGGCAGCCTGGCCCGGCTGCGCAAGGACGCCGGCCTGCCGACCCTGATCCGGGCCTCGGGCCTGGCCCGCGCCGAGCAGTTGCAGCAGCACTGGCGCAGCGAAGGGCATTTCACCCAGGGCTGGGGCGCCGAAGGCTTGCAAGTGTCGGCGCCGGACGGCAGCAAGCTCGCACTGTTGCGCCAGCTGCTGGCGCAGCACAACCCGACCGACGTCGAGATCAAGCCGCCGTCCCTGGAGGACTTGTACCGCCATTACATGGTCCGTGCAGCCAGCGAGGAGGTCCATCAATGAACCCGATCCAGACCATGGCCCGCAAGGAGTTCTGCGACGGCCTGCGCAATCGCTGGTTATTGGCGATCAGTCTGCTGTTCGCCGTGCTGGCCATCGGTATCGCCTGGCTGGGCGCCGCGGCGTCGGGGCAGTTGGGCTTCACCTCGGTGCCGGCGACGGTGGCGAGCCTGTCGAGCCTGGCGACCTTCCTGATGCCCCTGATCGCCTTGCTGCTGGCCTATGACGCCGTCGTCGGCGAGGACGAAAGCGGCACCTTGCTGCTGTTGCTGACCTACCCGTTGGGGCGCGGTCAGTTGCTGCTGGGCAAGTTCGTCGGACACGGCCTGATCCTGGCCCTGGCGACGTTCATCGGTTTCGGCTGCGCGATGCTTGCCATTGCTCTGTTGGTGGATGACGTCGAACTGAGCCTGCTGCTCTGGGCTTTTGGGCGCTTCATGGTGTCCAGCACGCTGCTGGGGTGGGTGTTCCTCGGCCTGGCCTATGTACTGAGCTGCCTGTCGGCGGAGAAATCCACCGCCGCCGGGTTGGCCCTGGGGGTGTGGTTCTTCTTCGTGCTGGTGTTCGACCTGGCGTTGTTGGCGCTGCTGGTGCTGAGCGAAGGGCGCTTCAACCCGCAACTGTTGCCATGGCTGCTGCTGTTCAACCCCACCGATGTTTATCGGCTGATCAACCTGTCCGGTTTCGATTCGGCCAACCACGGCGCCGCCGTGCTGACACTGGGCAGCGATCTGCCGGTATCGGCGCCCGGGCTGTGGATGTGCCTGGTGGTGTGGATGGCCGTGCCGTTGTGGCTGGCCTATCGGCTGTTCCAGCGCCGGTGCCCGTGAAAGTCTGATCTTGATAAGGAGCCTGCAACGATGAACAGGGTGTATTCCAAGGCGAGCCGCCTGCTGGCCGGGATGCTGGTGTGCCTGGCACTGGTGGCGTGTGACCAGGCCGTGCCGCCAGCGGCCGGCGAGGCGCCGCTGGCGTTCCATCGCAGTGACGAGTGCCATGTATGCGGCATGGTCATCACCGATTTTCCCGGGCCCAAGGGCGCGGCGGTCGCGGCCGATGGGGTGAAAAAGTTCTGCTCCCCGGCGGAGATGCTCGGCTGGTGGCTGCAACCGGAAAATCACCGGGCCGACGTCAAGCTGTTCGTCCATGACATGGGCCGTAGCCACTGGGACAGCCCGGACGACGCGCACCTGATCGACGCCCGCAGCGCCTATTTCGTGGTCGGCTCCGGGCTCAAGGGCGCCATGGGCGTCGTCCTGGCCTCGTTCGCCGAAGCCCAGGCCGCGCAGAAGCTGGCAACCGAGACCGGCGGCCAGGTCCTGCGCCTGGAGGACATCGACCAGAAGGTGCTGGGGCAGGCGGGAGGCATGTCGCCGATGAGTCACTGAAGTTGCGGTAGCACCTGAATCGGGTGGCACGACAATGAGCTGCACGGCAGTCGTGGCGAGCGAGCAAGCGCCCTCGCCACGCTCTCGAAGGGCTTGCCGCCGTTTTCTCATCCCATCGAAGCGTCCACCCACTACCCAAGTAGCATTCGTCGCCCCGGCCTATCTTCGTACACTCAAGGTCCCTATCACGCACTCGCCGGAGGCGTAAATGCAGCAGGCAGAAGGCGTGGTCAGCGCCATGTCCGCGGCGACGGATGTCCAGGAAGTGGCCCAGGCGCTGGCGCGGCAGTTGTTGCACCCGCACCTGGGTTTCGTGCTGTTTTTCTGTTCCGCCGCCTACGACCTGCCGGCCCTCGGCCAGGCACTGTCCCAGAGCTTCGGCGGGATTCGCCTGGTGGGTTGCACCAGCGCGGGTGAAATCACCCCCCAGGGCTACGGGCGCAATTGTGTGACGGCGGTGGGGTTCGACCACCGGCATTTTTCCATCGCCGCCGAGCTGATCGGTGAAATGGAACACTTCAGCCTGATCGACGCCCAGCAGATGGTCGAGCGTCTGGCCGGCGGGTGTCGCAGCAACGCCCTGGCGCCGATCAAGGGCCACAGTTTTGCGCTGACCCTGCTCGACGGTTTGTCCAGTCGCGAGGAAATGGTCCTGGCGGCCTTGAGCGCAGCGCTGGGCGACATCCCGCATTTCGGCGGTTCGGCCGGCGACGACAACCACCTGACCCACACCCACGTGTACTTCGAAGGCCAGTTCCACAGCGGCGCGGCGGTGGTGGTGCTGATCAATACCTGGCTGGAATTCGAGGTCTTCACCACCCACCACATCCTGCCCCGGGAAGAAAAACTGGTGGTGACCGGCGCCGATAGCGCCTCGCGACGGGTCTACGAGCTCAACGCCGAGCCCGCCGCCGAGGAGTACGCCCGGCATATCGGCGTGCCGGTGAGTGCCCTCGACTACCGGGTGTTCGCCGCACATCCATTGGCGGTGCGCATCAACGACCAGTACTACGTGCGGGCGATCCAACAGGTGCATCCGGACCTGAGCCTGAGTTTCTATTGCGCGGTGGAGAACGGCATCGTCCTCACGGCGATGACGCCAGGGCCGTTGCTGGACAACCTGCAGGCCCTGTTCGACGGCTTGCAGGCGCGGCTCGGCGACGTGCTGCTGACCATTGGCTGCGATTGTTTCCTGAGGCGCCTGGAGCTCGAAGACCGCGGCGGCCTGGAGCAGATCGGCCAATTCCTGCGCGAGCAGCGGGTGCTGGGGTTCAACACCTATGGAGAACAGTTCAATGGCATGCACATCAACCAGACGTTCACCGGAGTTGCCATTGCCCGTCATCGCGCCCCCGGCCATCGCTGAGCTGCAGGCCCAACTGGCCAAGCTCGAACACGAGAACCGCAAGCTGCGGCGGATCAACGCGGCACTGATCGAACGCGTGGAGTCCGGGGTGACCCGTGGCAACGACCCGTACGCGGCGTTCCAGCATTCGGTGGTGCTGGCCGAACAAGTGCGCGAACGCACCGACGCGCTGAACCAGGCCATGGCCGAGCTCAAGGCCGGCAATCACTTGCTGGGCGAGGCGCGGTTGCGGGCGGAAACCGCCCATCGGCACCTGATCGACGCCATCGAGAGCATCTCCGATGCGTTCGTGCTGTTCGACGCGCAGCAGCGCATCGTCCTGTTCAACAGCCGCTTCAAGGCCTTCTGGGCCCACAGCCGGGCGCGCATCATCGCCGGGATGCGTCTGTGCGAGGTCAAGCGCCTGATGACCGCCAACGGCCTGTTCAGCGAGGAGCCGCGGGGGCAGGCCGACGAGCACGTGCTGTACCGCATGCAGAACGGTCGCTGGCTGCAGGTCAGCGAGCGGCCGACCCAGGAAGGCGGGCGGGTGATGCTGTTCACCGACATCACCGACGTCAAGCTCAGTGAAACCGTGCGTCGCGAGCAAGCCATCGCGCAGAAGTCCCACCTGCTGCAACGGGCCGTGGACAACCTGTCCCAGGGCGTGGCGATGGTCAATGCCCAGGGTGTGCTGGAGTTGTGGAACCGGCGTTTCCTCGAACTCAGCGGCCTGGCTCCCGTGGCGGCCCATCGTTCGTTCAGCGAAGTGATTGGCGACTCCGAGCTGCAATTGCTGACCCCGGCCAGCCGCGACAGCAACGGCCGCTCGATCCACGAATGCGAACAGCGCCTGTCGGACGGCCGGGTCCTGGAGATCCGCACCCATCCGCTGCCCACTGGTGGCTACGTCAATACCTTCACCGACATCACCGAGCGCTACCAGCATGCCGAGGCACTGAGCGAAAGCGAGCGCTGGATCCGCTTGATCACCGACCACGTGCCCGCGCTGATCGCCTACCTCAACGCCGACCTGGTCTATGAATTCACCAACAAAGTCTACGAGCAGTGGTACTGCTGGCCCCGTGGCGTGATGCTCGGCCAGAGCCTGCGCGAAGCCCACAGCGAGCAGCATTACCAGCGCCTGGAAGCCTACGTGGCCCGTGCGCTGGCGGGCGAAAGCGTGACGTTCGAGTTCGCCGAAACCAACATCAACAACCAGGAGCGCTACATGCTGCGCTCCTACGTGCCCAACCGCCTGGCCAATGGTGAAGTGGTGGGGATCTTCGTGCTCATCCGCGACATCACCGAACGCCGACGCACGGCCGAGGCACTGCACCAGGCCTATCAGAACCTGGAGCAGCGGGTCCAGGAACGCACCGCCGAACTGACGTGTCTCAACGACCAGTTGCTGCGAGAAATCGATGAGCGCAGCCGGGTGGAAGTGCGCCTGCGCGAGGCCAAGCGAGAGGCCGAGCAGGCCAACTTGTCGAAAACCAAGTTCCTCGCCGCGGTCAGCCATGACCTGCTGCAACCGCTCAACGCCGCGCGGCTGTTCACCAGCGCGTTGCTGGAGCGTCGCGAGCCGGTCGCCAACGCGCACCTGGTGCGCAATGTGAGCAATTCACTGGAAGACGTGGAGAACTTGCTCGGCACCCTGGTGGACATCTCCAAGCTGGACGCCGGCGTGATCAAGGCCGATGTCGCGCCGTTCGGCCTGAGCGAACTGCTCGACAACCTGGCGGCCGAGTATGCCCAGGTGGCCCGCAGCGAGGGGCTGGCGCTGCACTTTGTCGGCTGTTCGGTGCTGGTGCGCAGTGACATGCAGTTGCTGGCGCGGATCCTGCGCAACCTGTTGAGCAACGCCATTCGCTACACCCCCAGCGGGCGCATCGTGCTGGGCTGCCGACGGCATCGTGGGCAGGTGTCGATCCAGGTCTGGGACAGCGGCATTGGCATCGCCGAAGACCGGCTCGAGGAAATTTTCCAGGAGTTCAAGCGCGGCGATGTGCAGCGGCCCAACCAGGACCGAGGGTTGGGCCTGGGGCTGGCGATCGTCGAGAAAATTGCCGGGATCCTCGGGCATCGGATTCAGGTGCGCTCGTGGCCGGGCAAGGGCTCGATGTTCGCCATCGACGTGCCCCTGAGCGCCACGGCGCCCAAGCCGTTGCCGTGTCCGGACATGAGCGAACCGATGCTGGGGCGCCTGCGCGGTGCCCGGGTCTGGGTGCTGGACAACGATGCGGCGATCTGTGCCGGCATGCGCACCTTGCTGGAAGGCTGGGGCTGCCAGGTGACGACGGCGTTGTCGGAGCAGGACCTGGCGCGCCAGATGGACGACGACCCCGCCGGCGCCGATCTGCTGATCGCCGACTATCACCTGGACCACGACCAGAACGGCGTCGACGCGGTGGCCCGGATCAACGCCCGGCGCACGGCGCCGATCCCGGCCATGATGATTACCGCCAATTACAGCAACGAACTCAAGCAGCAGATCCGCGAGCGCGGCCACACTCTAATGCACAAGCCGGTGCGCCCGATGAAGCTGAAAATCGCGATGAGTCATCTGTTAGGCGGGGGCCAGAGCCACTAGGCCGAAGCTATCTGTGGCGAGGGAGCTTGCTCCCGCTGGGGCGCGCAGCGGCCCCCCAGGGCTGTGGCGTGGCCTATCGAATTGAGCTCATCCGGCCTTTTTCTGGGGCTGCTGCGCAGCCCAGCGGGAGCAAGCTCCCTCGCCACAGTGAGCAAATGCCATCGGAGCAACAGTCAGTCGATGGATTGCCCTTCAACGCCGCAGATAAGCCCCAAAATCAATATCCCCTGCGCTGAGGATCGCCTGCACTCGGTTGTGCACGTTGAGTTTGCGCAGGATCGCCGAGACGTGGGCCTTGACCGTGGTTTCGGCGATGTCCAGGGTGTAGGCGATCTGTTTGTTCGACTCGCCCTTGGTCATGCGTTCGAGCACCAGCAGTTGCTTGCGGGTCAGGGCCTGGAGCAGTTCGGCGGGGAAGGCCGGGGTTTCGTTCAGGCGGCGGCCCGCCGGGCTTTTCTGCGTGCGGATGATGTCTGGCGGCAGGTAGACGTTGCCGTTGAGGATCTGCTCGATGGCGTCGGTCATTTGCGAGCGCGGCGAGGATTTGGTGATGAACCCCACCGCGCCATAAGTGATGGCTTGCAGCACCACCTGCTTGTCCTGTTCGGCCGAGACGATCACCACGGGAATGGTGGGGGCCTCGTTGCGCAGGTTGATCAGGCCATTGAGCCCGTGCATGCCGGGCATGTTCAAATCCAGCAGGATCAGGTCCAGGTCGTCGTGTTCGGTGGTCAATGCCAGGGCACTGTCCAGGTCGGCGGTTTCCATGACCTCGCTGCCGGGAAAACCGTCGCTGATGACGTTGTGGATGGCTTCGCGAAACAGAGGGTGATCGTCGGCTATCAGAATTTTATACATGGCCATTCACCTCGTTATTGTGTTGTGGCTGGAGCAGGTGCACGCATTCAGGATCAGGGAAAAGGTAGAGGGCGGGCCGCTTGCAGGGGCAGGTTGGCTGCCTCCCAGGCATCGAGGCCATCGCGATACCAGTACAGATGCTTATAGCCCATGGCGGCGGCGCGTTTTACCGCGTTCCAGCTCAACCAGCAATCGGAGCGGCAATAAAAGACCAGTGGTTGCTCCAGGCGTCCGGCGGTGGCGTCGCGCAGGTGGCGGCTGAAGTAGTCCTGCCAGGCCGGCTCCAGTTCACCGTCGCCGGTATTGGCCAGCCACAGGCTGCCGGGCAGGTTGGCGTGAGGTTCGTTGTCGATGAAGCGCCCCTGGAGCCAGGGCCGTCGGTAGACGTCCACCAGCACCGGCGGCGGATCCTGTTCGAGCAGGTGCTGCAGGGCGGGGGTGTCGAGGGTTTGAGCGCCGTCGACGGTGCTCGGCGTCGGGCTGCGGTACTGGGCAATGCGGTAGCCCTGCGGGGAAAACAGCAACGTGTCGGCCTGCGCGGCATTCAGCGCCAGGCCCAGCAAGACCATGGCCAGCAAACGGGGCATAGGATTTATCCTTTTTGTTATGCGCCCATTACATGCCAGGGTCGAGGTCTTGTGAATGCGACCATAGACAGGAAAACCAGTACTAAAGTCGTAATTCGGGATTTGTAACTTCCATTCAACCCTGTGGGAGCGAGCTTGCTCGCGATGGCGGTTTGTCAGTCATCTCTAATGTTGACTGAACTACCGCTATCGCGAGCAAGCTCGCTCCCACAGGAGTCCACCCACAAGGGATTGGCGTGAGCCGATCAACCCGCCTTGCGCAGCGCCGCATGCTGGGGGTTGAACGTCCACACCGCCAGCAGGGCGAACACCAGCGTCAGGCCGGCGCACACCCCCAGTGCCAGCGGATTGAATTGCTCGTACAACGCGAAGCGCACCAGCTCCACCCCATGGGTGAACGGGTTCAGCGCACAGAGCCAGTACAACCAGGGGCTGGCCTCGAGCATTTTCCACAGCGGGTACAACGCCGAGGACAGGAAGAACATCGGGAAGATCACGAAATTCATCACCCCGGCAAAGTTCTCCAGTTGCCGGATCGCATTGGACAGCAGCAGGCCCAGGGCACTGAGCATCAGCGCCACCAGCAACAGCGCCGGCAATGCCAGCAGCAGGCCCATGACCGGCGGCTGGATGCCGTACAACCAGGCAATGGCGAGAAAGGCGTAGACCTGCAGCAGCGAGATCAACGACGTCGCCACAAGCTTGCTCGCCAGCAGGAAGGCACGGGGCAGGGGACTGGTCAGCAGCACGCGCATGCTGCCCATTTCCCGGTCGTAGACCATCGACAAGGAGCCTTGCATGCCGTTGAACAACAGGATCATGCAGGCCAGCCCGGGCACGATGTACACCTCGTAGGGGATGTAGGTGTCGTAGGGGGCGATGATCGCGATGCCCAGGGCCGCGCGAAAGCCGGCGGCGAACACCAGCAGCCACAGCAGCGGGCGCACCAGGGCGCTGAGCAGGCGGGTGCGTTGCAGCACGAAGCGCAACCCTTCGCGCATGACGATGCCGCTGAAACATTGCCAATAGGCGTTCATGACGCAGCTCCCGCAGCGGTCAATCGGCTGAAGGCCGAGCCCAGGGTGCCGCCATGGGCCTGGCTGACGCTGTCGGCGCGGCCACGGGCGACCAGTCGGCCCTGGTGCAGGATCAACAGGTCATCGCTGGGTTGCACTTCGTCCAGCAGGTGGGTGGTCCACAGCACGCTGATACCCTGCACCCGGCACAACTGGCGGATGTGTTCACCCAGGGCCAGGCGACTGGCCGGGTCGAGGCCGACACTCGGCTCGTCGAGCAACAGCAGGCGCGGCTCGTGCAACAGCGCCCGGGCGATTTCCACGCGGCGCCGATGACCGCCATTGAGGTCGCGCACCCGCTCGTGGCGCCGCTCGGTCAGTTGCTGGCGCGCCAGTTCGGCGTCGATCCGGGCGGCGCCCTGGCGTCGCGACCAACCCTGCAGGGCGATGTGATAACGCAGGTTCTGTTCGACGCTGAGGTCCAGGTCCAGGGTGCTTTGCTGGAACACCACGCCCAGTTGCCGCAGCGCCGGACGGGGCGCCGCTTGCAGCGAATGACCGCCGACGCGGATGTCACCGCGCTGCACATCGTAAAGGCGCGTGAGCAAGGCAATCAGCGTCGATTTGCCGGCGCCGTTGGGCCCCAGCAGTGCCGTGAAATGCCCGGCCGGCAGGCTGAAATTCATCTGCCGGAGGGCCTCGCGCGCACCGTAGGCGAAGCTCAGGTCGCTGACCTCCAGCGCGTTCATGGCGTCACCACCACGCCCCAGGGGTAGCGCCCGACCTTCACCGACTTGAGCACCTTGCGGCTCTCGACGTCGATCACCGAGACATCGCCGCTCACGCCATTGGTTGCCAGCAACTGGCGCTGGTCCGGGGTGAACGCCAGTTGCCAGACCCGCCGGCCCACCAGCAGGTAATCGAGCACTTCGAAGGTCTTCGCGTCGATCACCGCCACATGATTGGCCGGGCCGAGGGCGACGAACGCGTACTTGCCGTCGGCGCTGAGCTTGATGCCCACCGGCTGGACCTTGTCCGGGTGCACGCCCTTGATCTGGAACGTCAGGGTCTTGAGCACCTGGCGCGTGGCGACGTCGAGTATCGTCAGGGTGCCGCCGATTTCCGCCGAGGCCCACAGCTGGGTGCCGTCGCGACTGAATTCGACGAAGCGTGGCCGCTGGTCCACCAGGGTGCTGTCGGCCAGGGTCTGGGTGCTGGTGTCGATCCAGTGCAGCATGTTGGTGGTTTCACTGGTGTTGACCGCCCACTTGCCGTCGGGGCTGACGGCCATGCCTTCGGGCTCGACCCCGACGCCAACCTGGCCCAGCACCTGGGAGGTCTGGGTGTCGATCACCGTTACCAGCGCGTCGTCCTCGTTGGAGACGTAGAGCCAGCGGTCGTTGGGGTGCAGGGCGAATTGCTCGGGGTCCTTGCCGGAGGGCAGTTCCTTGATGATCTTGCGGGTGGCCACGTCCATCACCTGGACCCGGTCCGAATCGCTGGCGCAGATGTACAGCAGCCGATTGTCGTGGGACAGCAACAGGCCGCGGGGGCGCTGGCCCACCGGCAGGGTCTCGATGACCTCCAGGCTCTGCATGTCGATCAGGCTCAGGCTGTTGTCTTTTTCGTTGGAGACCCAGGCGATGCTGGCGGCGGCCGGGCCGGCGGCGAGCAACACAGCGCCGAGGGCGAGAACCTGGCAGAGCAGGGTCGGTTGGAACAGCGGGCGGCGCATGGCGGTTTTCCTTATTGTTGTGTGCGATCAGGGGTAGCGACAGCTCACTTCGGGCTGGTCGTAGCCCAGGCTGTCCATTTCATTGGTGGGATGCAGGAAGCCCTCTTGGGGCGAAGTGCTGACCAGCGCGCGCGGCTGGACCAGGGGAATCGGTTGGCGCAGTTGGCCGTTCCAGGGGCGGTAGCTGAGTTTGCGGCCCTTGAAGCCGTCCAGGGGCAATTGGTCGCCCAGGGCCAGTTGGCGGATGGCGAAGGGGTCGTCCTGGCGCAGTTTGCTCACCGCGCTGGCGATGCTGCGCACGGCGATCCAGGCCGCGAAGTCGCGGTCGTTCATCCAGCGGCCGGCCAGGTTCTCGAAGCGTTTCTGCAACTGGGCGGCGCCGTAGGTTTCCACGGTCTTGTGCCAGCCGGTGGGGGTCAGCCCCTGCGTGCCGGCGACCGGGCGCGGGTACCAGGTCTGGTAGGGCAGGTATTCGCCAAAATCGCCGCGCTCATCGGCCACCAGCACCACGTCGTACTCGGCGGCTTGGGTGAACAGCGGCATGTCGGCCTGGGCGCTGCGGCGTTGGTCGTTGTCGAACTGCCAGGCCTTTTCGGCGACGATTTTCATTCCGAAGCGCTTCATCGCCCGGCGCAGGGCGGCGGCGTAGGCCTGGTCGTCGGCAGTCTGGCCGACGATCAACAGCGCCCGCTGCCATTTGCGCACCACGCTGAACTGCACCAGCGCATCGGCGAGCATGGCCCGGTCGGGCAGGCTGTGCAGCACGTTGCCCAGGCAGTCGGTGGTGCGCAGGCTGTCGTCGGGGCTGCCGGCGTTGAAGATCAGGCTGTCGGGCAGGGCGGCGCTGAGTTGGCGCAGGCTCGCCGCCGGGGCATTCACCACGAACAGCCGCAAGCCCTGTTCATGCTGGGCGCGGGCCGCCTGCAGCAGGGCTTCGGGGGTGTCGACCTGGGCGCTTTCCAGGCGGTAGTCCTGCTTCAGGAAACGCCCGGTGCTGTTGCTGTCGATCACCGCCAGTTCGGCGCCGCGCAGCCCCGCGTCGGAGGGTTCGGCGATCACGTTGGACAGCAATGGCCCTGGGTCGGGGCGATAGCCCAGGTAACCGATGCGCACTTGCAAGGGCGTGTTCTCAGCAGCCTGGACGACGCCCGGCAGCCAGCCACTGGCCGCTGCCAGCAAGGGAATCAAGGCGTAACTGACGAGCCGGCGCATACCACCTCCATTGCAGGTAGCGCCAGCATAGGAAGCCGTTGGGCCCGGGGAAATATGCAGAAAGTACCGCCGGGCCAGTACCAAGGTAGTAACCCGCCGCGGGTGCCGGGGTTTTAGCATGCAGGCATGGGGCATTCATCAGGGAGCGCACAGATTGTGCGAATGTTCAAAGCGCTGCTCTTGCCGCTGTTGCTGATCCTGAGCCTGGTTGGAGTGGATCGGTTTTCTGCCAGGCACAAAACATTCAAACACCCGCAATCCCCTGTGGGAGCGGGCTTGCTCGCGAAGGCGGCAGTCCTGTCGATGCCGATGCAAGCTGACCCATCGCTTTCGCGAGCAAGCCCGCTCCCACAAAGGAACTGTGGCGTGCATGAAGGTTGTGCGTCAGTTCCGACAACAGGCCGCTAACCATGTCAGCCCTCTGGCGAATCAATCTCTGGGTCACGGTGTTCTTCGCCCTGGTGACCCTGGCCTGCGCCACGCTGCTGTTGCACCAGGCCGTCGCCGATGTGCAGCGCGAACTGCAATCGGCCGGGTCGGTGGTGCATTACCTGCGCGAAACCGCCGAACGCGACCCGGCCAGCCTGCAACCGCGACTCACCGGCAGCCTGCGCCACGTCCGCGTCCGTTGGTTGGCGCCGGGGGAACAGTTTCCGGCCGATCCCGACGCCGGGCTCAAGGACTGGCTCGGCCAGCGGTTGCTGGAGGATGGGCCCGCCCCTCAAGTGGTGGACCTGCGGGACGGTCGACGGGCCTGGATTGCGGTCGATCCTCGGGACGAAATCGATGAGATCCTCGACTCGCTGGTGCAACTGCTGGGCGTCTGCGCCCTGGCTCTGTTGGTCAGCCTGTTGGTGATTCGCTGGGCGGTGCGCCAGGGCATGCGCCTGCTGGATGAGTTGCTCGATGCGCTGCGTCAGGTGTCCGCCGGGAACCTGCACGTGCGCCTGCCGGCCGAAGGCGTGCCTGAAGCCCAGCAACTGGCCGGGCATTTCAACCGGATGACCGCCGCGCTGGCCCAGGCCCAGGCCGACAATGCCCGGCTCACCCAGGCGCTGTTGGCCGTGCAGGAGCAGGAGCGCACCCAGCTGGCCCAGACCCTGCACGATGACCTGGGCCAGTATGTGGCGGGCATTCGCGCTCGCGCCTGCCTGCTGCGCCTGGTGCTGGACCAGCCTCCGGTGCTGGAGCAGACGGTCGGTCAGTTGGAGGAACACTGCGAGCATTTACAGCAGGGGTTCCGCGCGCTGGTGCATGACCTGTACCCGGTGGTCTTGCAGCACTTGTCGTTGCACGAAGCCGTCGGCTTGCTTGCCGGGCAATGGCAGAAGAACCAGGGCATCGCTTGCCAGGTGCACATCGATCAAGCGCTGCCGGCGTTGCCGGGGGCGGAAAAAACTCATCTGTATCGCTTGTTGCAGGAAGCGTTGACCAACGTGGCCCGGCATGCGGGCGCCACACGGGTGCGGATCCGCCTGCAACACCGGGCCGGGCGCCTGCGCCTGCTGGTGCGTGACAACGGCCGCGGTGCGAAGCAGCCGCCGCGCGCCGGCGTGGGCCTGCATTCGATGATGGAGCGGGCCCGCAGCCTCGGCGGCGAGTTGCGCATTATCAGCCAGCCCGGCGACGGTTGGGCGCTGGCCTTGAACATGCCTCTGGAGGGCTGATGAACATTTTGCTGGTGGATGATCATGCGGTGGTTCGGCAGGGCTATGCCAGCCTGCTGCGGGCACTGATGCCGGACTTGCAGGTGCGGGAGGCGGCCACCGGAGAGGAGGCGCTGAACCTGGTCCAGGAGCAACTGCCTCACCTGGTGATCATGGACTTTGGCCTGCCAGGCATCAGCGGGTTGGAAACCACCCGGCGCCTGCGCCAGCGCCTGCCGCAACTGCGGGTGTTGTTCTTCAGCATGCACGACGAACTGCCGTTGGTGCGTCAGGCCCTGGACGCCGGCGCGGCGGGCTACCTGACCAAGAATTCGGCGCCCCAGGTGCTGGTGGAAGCGGTCCGCCGGGTGCTGGCCGGGCATGCCTACATCGAACAGTCCCTGGCGACGCAGCTGGCCTGCGCCAGCTCCCGGCACGCTGTCGATCCGCGCCTGCAATGCATGACCCAGCGCGAGCTGGAAATCTTCGTCATGCTCGCCAAGGGCACCCCGGCGCGCACGATTGCCGAGCAGTTGTGCATCAGCGCCAAGACCGTCTCCAACCACCTGACGCTGCTCAAGAGCAAGCTGCAGGTCAGCTCTCATGCCGAATTGGTGCATCTGGGGATCGATCTGGGGGTGGTGCGGGTGGCGGGGTGAACATCTGATCTGAAAGACCTACCCGATTGTGGCGAGGGAGCTTGCTCCCGCTGGGGTGCGGAGCGCCCCCAAAAACCGGCACTTCGGTGTGCCAGGTTCATTGAGTTGTCCCTATTGGGGCTGCTTCGCAACCCAGCGGGAGCAAGCTCCCTCGCCACAGGGGGGCACGACAGGCTCACTGATCCCAGGAGGTTGGACACCCCTCGCAGCCTTCCATGTTCGCATTCTGGAAATTGCCGTAGTGCTGGCGTGAGCCGCTCAGGTTGGCCTGCGCCAGTTTGCTTTCCCCCAGCTTGGCTTCTTGCAGGTTGGCGTCGCGCAAGTCGGCGGCCGTGAGGTCGGCCTTGCTCAGCCAGGCCATTTCCAGGTCGGCGGCCTGCAGGTTGGCGCCTTGCAGTCTGGCGCCGGACAGGCGGGCGAATTGCAGGTAGGCCGCGCTCAGGTCGGCCCGCTGGAACTGCGCACCCTGGGCAAACAGCCCCCAACCCTGGATGGCCTTGAGCGTGGCGTCGCTGAAGTCGGCCAGGCGCAGGTTGCTCTGTTGCAGGCTGGCGCGGGTCAGGTTGGCGCCTTGTAACTGGGCTTTCTCCAGGTTGGCCAGGTCCAGGCGTGCGTGCCGCAGGTCGGCATCGCGCAGATCGGCGCCGCTAAGGTTCATTTTGCGCAAGTCCTGATTCGCCAGTTTTGCGCCCCGCAGATTGGCGCCGGGGCATTGGCTGGATTCGGCGATGAGGCAGCCGTTGATCGTCAGAACGGTGTCAGAGTCGTCAGCCTGGGCAAAGGTGCCGACGAGCAGAAGCAGCAATGGCAAGAGTTTCATGGCATCAACTCAGGTAAGTGTGGGAGCGGGCTTGCTCGCGATGGCGGTGGTTCAGCCAGCATTCATGTTGACTGACACTGCGCTATCGCGAGCAAGCTCGCTCCCACAGAGGGTTGTGGTGTGGGTCGGGACCCGGTTGGGCTCAAGTTATTTTTGTGCCGTGGCCTTATCCCAAGCTGGGATCTTGAACACCCAGAACGACCCGCCCTGGGCCACCGGCTTGGTCAGTTCGGCCATGTCGCCGCCCCACAACGGCACCGCGCCGCCATAGCCGACGGTGACGCCGATGTACTGCTCGCCATCCTGCTCCCAGGTGATGGGCGGAGAGACGATCCCGCTGCCGGTCTGGAATTTCCACAGCTCCTGGCCGGTCTTGGCGTCGAAGGCCTTGAAGAACCCGTCGCCGGTGCCGGTGAACACCAGGTTACCCTTGGTGGCCAGCACGCCGGCCCAGAGCGGCAAGGGCTCCTTGTGTTCCCAGACGACCTTGCCGGTGGTGGGGTTCATCGCCCGCAAGGTGCCGACGTGATCGTCGTACATGCGCTTGATGCGAAACCCCATGCCCAGGTAGGCCGAGCCTTTCTTGTAGTTCACTTCTTCGGTCCAGTACTCCTCTTTCCACTGGTTGCCGGGCACGTAGAACAGCCCGGTGTCCTGGCTGTAGGCCATGGGATTCCAGTTTTTGCCACCGAGGAACGGCGGCGAGACTTCCACCGGCTTGCCCTTGGTTTCGCCGGGCAGGGGCTTGGCCGGACGCTGGCCGGGGTTCTCCACCGGGCGGCCGGTCTTCAGGTCGATGTGGCTGGCCCAGGTGATGTTGTCGACGAAGGGAAAGGCGTTCTGCAGCTTGCCGTTGTGGCGGTCGACCACATAGAAAAAGCCGTTGCGGTCGGCGTGGGCGGTGGCCTTGACCACCTTGCCGTCCTTGTCCTTGTAGTCGAACAGCACCAGCTCGTTGTTGCCGGAAAAATCCCAGGCATCGTTGGGCGTGTGCTGGTAGAACCACTTCACTTCGCCGGTGCTCGGGTCGACGCCCACCTGGCCTGAGGTGTAGAGGCTGTCGTAATCGTGGGGGTTGCCGTCCTTGGCCGTGCGCGCCCAGGTGTTCCAAGGGCCGGGGTTGCCCGCGCCGACAATGATGGTGTTGGTCTCGGGGTCGAAGCTCGCACTCTGCCAGGGTGCGCCGCCGCCATGGCTCCAGGCTTCGACCTTGCCGGTCTCGGTGGTCTTGTCATCGGGCCAGGACGGTGCCTTGACGTCGCCGGTGGGTGTACTGTCCTTGCCGTTGAGGCGGCCCATGTGGCCTTCGACGAAGGGACGCATCCAGACCTCTTCGCCGGTCTCCGGGTCGCGGGCGAACAACTGCCCGACCACACCGAACTCGTCGCCGGAGCTGCCGTGGATCAACAGCACCTTGCCGCTGGTCTTGTCCTTGATCAGCACCGGCGCTCCGGTCATGGTGTAGCCGCCGGCGTGGTCGCCAAACTTCTTGTTCCAGACCACCTTGCCGGTGTTCTTGTCCAGGGCGACCACCCGGGCATCCAGCGTGCCGAAGTAGATTTTGTCGCCATAGATCGCCGCGCCGCGGTTGACCACATCGCAGCACGGACGGATGTTGTCCGGCAGCCGGTGGTTGTAGGTCCACAGGCGCTTGCCCGTCTTGGCATCGAGGGCAAAGACCCGCGAGTACGAGCCGGTGACGTAGACCACGCCGTCGCTGACGATGGCCTGGGACTCCTGGCCGCGCTGCTTTTCGTCGCCGAAGGAGTAGGACCAGGCGGGGGTCAGCTTGAACACGTTCTTGTCGTTGACCTGGGCCAGCGGGCTCCAGCGCTGGGCGTTGGTGCCCATGCCGTACTGCAGGACATCCCGGGTGGTCAGGTGGTCGTTGGCGATGTCTTCCCAGGTCACGCCCGGGGCAGTCGCGGCGGCGTGGGCCAGCGTGCCCAGCGTCAGGCTGCCGGCCAGCATCAGGGCCTGCACGGCAACGGCCAGGGGGGAGAAGGGGGGCAGTGTTCTTATTGTCATGGTAGCGATTCCCAGTGAGGTTTTGGCCTGACTAGGGTCGGTCGTGGTGGTGCCTGGCCGATACGGAAAAAGTCCCGCCCTTGCCGGGAAGACTTCCCGATCCGGGTGTCTTTGCGACTTGCGTCGGAGGGCTTGCTACCAAGGAACTAGACCCCGGCCACCAAAGCAGCATTCGGCGGGGAACGGGCGCTTTCTAAGATGACGGCACGGCCTCTGCAGAGAGGTTTGCGTGCAATCTGAGAGGGCATAACAATGACAACAAAACGCAACGCCATCATCGCTAGCGCCTTGCTGATGGGGCTGATCGGCGCAGGCCCGGTGTGGGCCCACGGCAACGTAGTGCCCCAGGCAGTGGAAACCAAAGGGCTGACCCCGGTCAAGGACAGCAACCTGCCGCTCGACGCCGACGGCTGGGCTTCCCAGAACCCTTATCGCAATTCCCCTGAACGCGACAAGGCGGTGGAAATCGGTGCTTCGGCGTACAACCAGAACTGTGCGGCCTGCCATGGCCTGGAGGCCAAGTCTGGCGGCATCGCCCCGGACCTGCGCATGCTCGATGCCGCCGAGGCTGGAGACGAATGGTTCGTCGAGCGCGTGCGCCACGGTGCCGTGCGCGATGGTCGGGTCTACATGCCGAAAATGGCCGACTACCTGAGCCAGGAGGCCTTGTGGGCGGTGCGCTCTTACCTGGACAGCGTGCACGTCGAGGAGTGATCGTCATGCGCCTGTTCGCGTGGGTGATATGCAGCCTGCTGCTGTGGGGCCAGGCGGTGCAGGCGCAGGTGCGCAGCTACGACCAGATGATCGCCGCCGGCGAGTTGAAGGTGGCGGTCTACAAGGACTTCGCCCCCTACAGCTTCGAAGACCAGGGCCAACCCAGGGGCGTCGACGTCGAGTTGGCGCAGGCCCTGGCCAAGGCCCTGGGCGTGCGCCTGCAATTGATCTGGGCGCCGCCGGGCGAGAAGCTCGATGACGACCTGCGCGACTACATCTGGCGCGCCAGCCCGCTGCACGACCGCCAGCTTGCCGACCTGATGATGCGGGTGCCCTACGATCACGACTACGTGCAAAAGCGCAACGATGTCGGTGAGCTGGAGAATGCCCAGGTGGTGATGTTCGGCCCCTATCAGCAGGAGTGCTGGCAGGTGGCGTTTGACCGTCGGCGCCTGGACTCGGTGGCGAGCGTCGCGGTGTTCCAGCAGCACCCCATTGGCGTTGAAGTGGACAGCGTGCCGTCGTTCTACCTGACGTCGGTGTTCAACGGCATGCTCAGCGCCAAAACCCACCATTACCCTGGCGTGAGCCAGGCCTTCAAGGCCATGCAGGCCGGGGAGGTCGATGCGGTCATGGCCATGCGCGGGGAGGTTGACTGGCAGGTGCACCAGGCGGCCGACCCGCAACTGGCGCTGGCGGAAAACGCCTACCCGAACATGGGCAAGCAGCGCTGGGAAATCGGCATGGCGGTGCATGAAAGCAACCGCCAGTTGGCCTATGCAGTGGAAGAGGCCCTGGAGGGGCTGATCCGCGACGGCAGCCTCAAGGCCATCTATGCCCATTACGGCCTGCGGTATGACGTGCCGCAGATGTATCAGTAGGGGCGCAAGGGATGAAATGGCTCGTGTGTGGGCTGTTGGGCCTTGGCCTGCCGATGATGGGGCTGGCGGCCGTCGAGCCGGAAAAGGATCCGGTGCCGTCGGTGATGTGGGCGTTCTATCACAAGCAACTGCTGGGCGATGCGCCGTTCGTGTTCGACGATCGGGTCCGGTTGTTGGCCCCGCCCTTTGCCGAAGATGCGCGCCAGGTGCCGCTGGAAATCGATGCCCGGGCCCTCGGCGTGGACGTGGTACGGGTGTTGGCCTGGGCTGAACTGAACCCGTTGCCGAAAATCGTCGATTTCCAGCCAGTGGCGCGGGTGCAGCCCTGGCTGTCGATCCGCATTCGCATCGAACAGGCCACGCCATTGCGCGCCGCCGTACAGACCCGCGATGGCCTGTGGCACGTCGGCTCGACCTTGATCGACGCGGCCGGTGGCGGCTGCACCGCGCCCAGCGTGGTGCGCACCCAGCCCGGTTGGGAAGAACACCTGGGCGAAGTGCTCGGGGCCCGCTATCCCCGGGGTGATGGCAGTCGCTTGCGTTTGCAGGTCGCCCACCCGATGGACAACGGCCTGGTGAGCGGCATCCCTGAGTTCTATCTCAACCAGGCCCAACTGCTGGGGGCCGACGGCGAAGAGTTGGCGCGCCTGGAGCTGTTCCCAGCCGTCAGCGAAAACCCCAACCTGGGCTTCGACATCCAGGGCCCGGGCCGCACCCGGTTGCTGCTGCGTGACAACAGCGGCAACGCTTTCGAAGCGGCAATTCCCTGACCCCAAGGAGTGCGCCATGCGCTGGTTGTTGTTGATCTTCATGGGCCTGTACTGGCCGGCCTGGGCCTTGGCGGACTATGGGCTCAAGCCCCGGCAGATCGCCGTGGACACCTGGCTGCTGGAAGGCAGCACCGAGAACTTTGCCAAGGCCAACGGCGGCAACATCGTCAACAGCGGCTTCATCGTCACCGACGCCGGGGTGGTGGTGATCGACACCGGGCCGTCCAAGCGCTACGGCGAGGCCCTGCGCCAGGCCATCGCGGCAACGACTGACAAACCGGTCATCCAGGTGCTGCTGACCCATCACCACCCCGACCATGTGCTCGGCAACCAGGCCTTCGGCGACGTGCCCATCGGCGCGCTGGCGGGCACCACGCAACTGTTGCGCGAGCAGGGCGATGCGCTGGCGGAGAACATGTACCGATTGGTGGGCGACTGGATGCGCGGCACCGAGGTGGTGTTGCCGACCCAGGTGCTGGTGCCTGGTCCGCTGCAGGTGGGCAATCATTCGTTGCGGCTGTTGCAGATGGCCGGGCACACCGGCGCGGACCTGGCGATCCTCGATGAAACCACGGGCGTATTGTTCGCCGGTGACCTGGTGTTCTACGAGCGCGCCCTGACCACTCCCAACAGCCCCGGACTCGATGTCTGGCTCCACGACCTGGACACCTTGCAGGCCTTGCCCTGGAAACTGATCGTGCCCGGCCACGGCCCGGTGGCAAGCGACAGCGGCTCCTTTGTGCAGATGCGCGATTACCTCGGTTGGCTCGATCAACTGATGCGCGAAGGCGCCGCACGGGGCGACGACATGGCCGAGATGATCCGCAGCCCCATCCCCGAGCGCTTCGCCGGTATCAGCCTGAGTCGGTATGAGTTGATCCGCAGTGTCAGCCACCTGTATCCGCGGTATGAGCGGGCGGGGATGAAGCGGGTGGATAGCAAGCCTCGATAATCCCGTGGCGAGGGAGCTTGCTCCCGCTGGGGCGCGCAGCGGCCCTAAAAATATCCAGCCAAACCTGATAGCCCAAGGTGGGCCAAAAATGGGGGGGGCTGCTGCGCAACCCAGCGGGAGCAAGCTCCCTCGCCACAGGGACCTGCCGCCCCGGCCTGCTCATCACATGTACCAAGGAACTAGAAAACTCAACACAGCGGGCAATTGTTGGCAGGGGCTGCGGGCCCAAGAATCTGCGCCAGACCGGGAAAATTTCCCGGGTATAACAATAATCGCAGAGGTAGCCGTCATGACTCATCCCGCACGTCGCCAACCCTTCGCCGTGAGCTTGCTGCTCAGTGCCATGCTGCTGTCCGGTTCGGCCTTGGCCGCCGTGACCGATCAGGAAATTCTCCAGGACCCGAAGAACCCGCAGCAGGTCGTGACCAACGGCCTGGGTGTCCAGGGCCAGCGCTACAGCCCGCTGGCGACCCTCAACACCGACAACGTCAAGGATTTGCGCCCGGTCTGGGCCTTCTCCTTCGGTGGTGAGAAGCAACGCGGCCAACAGGCGCAGCCCATGATCAAGGATGGGGTGATGTACCTCACCGGTTCCTATTCGCGGGTGTTTGCCGTGGATGCGCGCACCGGCAAGAAACTCTGGCAATACGACGCGCGCCTGCCCGATGACATCCGCCCTTGCTGCGACGTGATCAACCGTGGCGTGGCGCTGTATGGCGACCTGGTGTTCTTCGGCACCCTCGATGCCAAGCTGGTGGCCTTGAACAAGGACACCGGCAAAGTGGTGTGGAGCAAGAAGGTCGCCGACCACAAGGAAGGTTATTCCATCAGTGCCGCGCCGCTGGTGATCAACGGCAAGCTGATCACCGGCGTGGCCGGTGGCGAGTTTGGTGTGGTGGGCCAGATCAGCGCTTTCGACCCGAAGAATGGCGAGCTGCTGTGGACCCGTCCGACTGTGGAAGGGCACATGGGCTATGTCTACAAGGACGGCAAGGCCATCGAGAACGGGATCTCCGGCGGTGAGGCCGGCAAGACCTGGCCGGGCGATCTCTGGAAAACGGGCGGTGCTGCGCCGTGGCTGGGCGGTTACTACGACCCGGAAACCAACCTGCTGCTGTTCGGCACCGGCAACCCGGCGCCGTGGAACTCCCACCTGCGCCCTGGTGACAACCTCTATTCCTCGTCGCGCCTGGCGCTGAACCCGGACGATGGCAGCATCAAGTGGCACTTCCAGAGCACGCCGCACGATGGCTGGGACTACGACGGCGTCAACGAGCTGATTTCGTTCAACTACAAGGAAGGCGGCAAGGACATCAAGGCGGCGGCCACGGCCGACCGCAACGGCTTCTTCTACGTGCTCGATCGCACCAACGGCAAGTTCATTCGTGGCTTCCCGTTCGTCGACAAGATCACCTGGGCCACGGGCCTGGATAAGGACGGGCGGCCGATCTACAACGAAGCCAGCCGTCCGGGGGCGCCGGGCAGCGAGGCCAAGGGCAGCTCGGTGTTCGTCGCACCGGCGTTCCTGGGCGCGAAGAACTGGATGCCGATGGCGTACAACCAGGACACCGGGTTGTTCTATGTGCCTTCCAACGAGTGGGGCATGGACATCTGGAACGAAGGCATCGCCTACAAGAAGGGCGCGGCGTTCCTCGGGGCCGGGTTCACCATCAAGCCGTTGAACGAAGACTACATCGGCGTGCTGCGGGCCATTGACCCCAAGACCGGCAAGGAAGTCTGGCGCCACAAGAACTTCGCGCCGCTGTGGGGCGGGGTGCTGACCACCAAGGGCAACCTGGTGTTCACCGGCACGCCTGAAGGCTTCCTCCAGGCCTTCAATGCCAAGACTGGCGAGAAGGTCTGGGAATTCCAGACCGGTTCCGGTGTGCTGGGCTCACCGATCACCTGGGAAATGGACGGCGAGCAATACGTCTCCGTGGTCTCGGGCTGGGGCGGCGCGGTGCCGCTGTGGGGGGGCGAAGTCGCCAAGCGGGTGAAGGACTTCAACCAGGGCGGCATGCTTTGGACCTTCAAGTTGCCGAAGGACTTGGTGGCCAAGCACTGAGCCAACTCTGGCAAGTGCAGAACCTGTGGAAAATGTAGAACCTGTGGGAGCGAGCTTGCTCGCGATGGGGCCAGAACATCTTGCATTGATGTTGACTGATCCGCCGCCATCGCGAGCAAGCTCGCTCCCACAAAAAAGCCCGGGTCATCCTCAGATCGCGGCAAAACCTACGACCAAATAACGAGAGCTTCCCTGCCAACGACGCATTCGTCCGCCGCACGGGGCTCTCTACCATCGGCCTATCGCCTGTCCCGTGACAGGCATCGACCAGGCAGAGGCCCATCATGATCTACGCACAACCCGGAACCCCAGGCGCCGTCGTTTCCTTCAAGCCGCGCTACGGCAACTTCATCGGCGGCGAGTTCGTCGCGCCCGTCCACGGCGAATATTTCACCAACACCTCGCCGGTCAATGGCGAAGTCATCGCCGAATTTCCACGCTCCAGCGCCGCCGACATCGACAAGGCCCTGGACGCCGCCCATGCCGCCGCCGACGCCTGGGGCAAGACCTCGGTCCAGGACCGCTCGCGGGTGCTGTTGAAGATCGCCGATCGCATCGAACAACACCTGGAACTGCTCGCGGTCAGCGAGACCTGGGACAACGGCAAGGCCGTGCGCGAAACCCTCAACGCCGACGTGCCGCTTTCAGCCGACCATTTCCGTTATTTCGCCGGCTGCATCCGGGCCCAGGAGGGCGGCGCCGCCGAGATCAACGAGTTGACCACCGCCTACCATTTCCACGAACCGCTGGGCGTGGTCGGGCAGATCATCCCGTGGAACTTCCCACTGTTGATGGCCGCCTGGAAACTCGCCCCGGCCCTGGCGGCCGGCAACTGCATCGTGCTCAAGCCGGCGGAACAGACGCCGCTGTCGATCACGGTGTTCGTCGAGCTGATCGCCGACCTGCTGCCGCCTGGCGTACTGAACATTGTCCATGGTTTTGGCCGCGAAGCCGGTGAAGCCCTGGCCACCAGCAAGCGCATTGCCAAGATCGCCTTCACCGGTTCCACTCCGGTCGGCTCGCACATCATGAAATGCGCCGCCGAGAACATCATCCCGTCCACCGTGGAACTGGGCGGCAAGTCGCCGAACATCTTCTTCGAGGACATCATGCAGGCCGAGCCGGCCTTCATCGAAAAAGCCGCCGAAGGCCTGGTGCTGGCGTTCTTCAACCAAGGCGAGGTCTGCACCTGCCCGTCCCGGGCATTGGTGCAGGAATCGATCTACGCGCCGTTCATGGCCGAGGTGATGAAGAAGATCGCCAAGATCAAGCGCGGCAATCCCCTGGACACCGAAACGATGGTCGGCGCCCAGGCCTCGCAGCAGCAATACGACAAGATCCTGTCGTACCTGGACATCGCCCGGGAAGAGGGCGCCGAACTGCTCACCGGTGGCGCGGCCGAGCGCCTGGAGGGTGACTTGTCGAGTGGCTATTACATCCAGCCGACCCTGCTCAAGGGCCACAACAAGATGCGCGTGTTCCAGGAAGAAATCTTCGGCCCGGTGGTGGGCGTGACCACTTTCAAGGACGAAGCCGAAGCCCTGGCGATCGCCAACGACACCGAGTTCGGCCTCGGCGCCGGCCTGTGGACCCGCGACATCAACCGCGCCTACCGCATGGGCCGAGCGATCAAGGCCGGTCGGGTCTGGACCAACTGCTACCACCTGTACCCGGCGCATGCCGCGTTCGGCGGCTACAAGAAATCCGGCGTGGGCCGTGAAACCCACAAGATGATGCTCGATCACTACCAGCAGACCAAGAACCTGCTGGTGAGCTACGACGTCAATCCGCTGGGGTTCTTCTAGTAAACCCTGTGGGAGCGGGCTTGCCCGCGAAGGCGTAAGTAGATTCAGCACTTCTGCAAGCTGAACCACCGCCTTCGCGAGCAAGCCCGCTCCCACATTTGAGTGTTGTGTGATGCCCGAAATCGCTACCAACGCACCCCGCCCACCGGTTCGAAAGTAGCATTCGAACCCAGGGCGCACCGTGCATTAATGAGTCACCGGAATCGTCCGGTACAAGAAGAGGAAAGACCCATGTGGACTAAACCCGCGTACACCGACCTGCGTATTGGCTTTGAAGTGACGATGTACTTCGCCAACCGATGAGTGCCGGCCCGGTCTGGCGCGTCCAGGCCGGGCTACCCATTGGTCTGATTGCATTCACGGCGGGATGCTTTAGGCTCAGAGTATCCCCGGACAATAACAACAGGCTTACCAATGAGCCACGCCCCTGCAAAGATGAGTCTCAGCCCGCTGCGCAAGTTCGTTTCTCCTGAAATCATGTTCGGCGCCGGATGCCGGCACAATGTCGGCAACTACGCCAAGACCTTTGGTGCGCGCAAGGTGCTGATCGTGACCGATCCCGGCGTGATCGCCGCTGGCTGGGTGGCCGATGTCGAGGCCAGCCTCCAGGCCCAGGCCATCGACTATGCCCTCTACAGTGCGGTCTCGCCCAATCCCCGGGTCGAGGAAGTGATGCTCGGTGCCGAGCTGTACCGGGAGAACCACTGCGACGTCATCGTCGCGGTCGGTGGCGGCAGCCCGATGGATTGCGGCAAGGCCATCGGCATCGTCGTCGCCCATGGCCGCAGCATCCTCGAATTCGAAGGCGTCGACACCCTGCATGTGCCCAGCCCGCCGTTGATCCTGATTCCCACCACCGCCGGCACTTCGGCCGACGTGTCGCAGTTCGTGATCATCTCCAACCAGCAGGAACGCATGAAGTTTTCCATCGTCAGCAAGGCGGCGGTGCCGGATGTGTCGCTGATCGACCCGGAAACCACCCTGAGCATGGACCCGTTCCTGTCGGCCTGCACCGGCATCGACGCGCTGGTGCATGCCATCGAGGCGTTCGTGTCCACCGGCCACGGGCCATTGACCGACCCCCATGCGCTGGAGGCGATGCGCCTGATCAACAGCAACCTGGTGCAGATGATCGCCAACCCGGCGGACGTCGCGCTGCGGGAAAAGATCATGCTCGGCAGCATGCAGGCCGGGCTGGCGTTCTCCAATGCGATCCTGGGCGCGGTGCATGCGATGTCCCATAGCCTGGGGGGCTTCCTCGACTTGCCCCACGGGTTGTGCAACGCGGTGCTGGTGGAACACGTCGTGGCGTTCAACTACAACTCGGCGCCGGAGCGCTTCAAGGTGATCGCCGAGACCCTGGGCATCGATTGCCGTGGGCTCAATCACCGGCAGATCCGCAGCCGGCTGGTGGAACACCTGATCGCGCTCAAGCGCACCATCGGTTTTCACGAAACCCTGGGCCTGCACGGCGTGAGCACGTCGGACATCCCGTTCCTGTCGCAACATGCGATGCACGATCCCTGCATCCTCACCAATCCTCGGGAGTCGAGCCAACGGGATGTCGAGGTCGTCTATGGCGAAGCCCTCTGACGAGCAGCAAAAGGCCCTGGCCGGTTTGCTCGGGCTGGGCAATCACTCCACGCGCAAGAGCCATTACCCCGAGTTGGCGGCGCGTCTCGATGAGTTGGAGCTGGCCCGCCAGCGCTTGCAGCAACTCAATGACCAACTGGAGCAACGGGTGGCCGAACGCACCGATGCGCTGTTGGAAGCCAACCACAACCTGCAACAGCAGATCGCCCAGCGCGAGCGGGTCGAGCGGCAATTGCGCGACGCCCGGGACGCGGCCCAGGCCGCCAACCGCAGCAAGGACAAATACCTGGCCGCCGCCAGCCATGACCTGCTGCAACCGCTCAACGCCGCGCGCCTGTTGATCGCCACGCTGCGCGAGCGGCAACTGCCCGACACCGAGCGGGTGCTGGTGGAGCGCACTCATCAGGCCCTGGAAGGTGCAGAAGACCTGCTCACCGACCTGCTGGACATTTCCCGCCTGGACCAGGCCGCCGTCCGGCCCGACCTGGCGCCGTATCGGCTGGACGAGCTGCTGGCGCCACTGGCCTCGGAGTTTCAATCGGTGGCCGGTGCGGCGGGGCTGGAGCTGCGGGTGCGGTTCGCCGACGAGGCGGTCATGACCGACCTGCGGCTGCTGACCCGGATCCTGCGTAACCTGCTCAGCAACGCCTGCCGCTACACCGACCAAGGCGGTATTCTCCTGGCGGCGCGGCGCCGGGCAGGGCGCTTGAGCCTGGAGGTGTGGGACACCGGGCGCGGCATCGCCGCCGATTGCCTGGAGTCGATCTTTCTCGAATTCAACCAGTTGGATGTCGGCCGGGCGGCCGATCGCAAGGGGGTGGGCCTGGGGCTGGCGATTGTCGAGCGCATCGCCCACATCCTTGGCTATCGGGTCCAGGTCCGCTCGCGTCCGGGACGGGGTTCGGTGTTCAGCATCGAGGTGCCGCTCTCCACTGAGAAACCGTTGCCTGTGTCGCAGGTGCCTGCCCAGGCGGTGACCGGCAATCCGCTGCCGGGCCGTCGGCTGCTGGTGATCGACAACGAACTGAGCATCCTGCAGAGCATGGCTGCGTTGCTGGGGCAGTGGGGGTGCGAAGTGTTGACCGCCACCGACGAGGCGGACGCCATCGACGTGTTGCAAGGGCGTGCGCCAGAGCTGATCCTGGCGGATTTTCACCTCGATCATGGGGTGGTGGGCTGTGAAGTGGTCAGGCGCTTGCGCGAGCACTTCAGCCGGGCGATCCCGGCCGTGATCATCACCGCCGACCGCAGCGACCAGTGCCGCCGCGCCCTGCGCAAACTGGAAGCGCCGTTGCTCAACAAACCGGTCAAGCCGGGTAAGTTGCGGGCGGTGTTGAGTCAGTTGCTCGGCTAGCGCGGTGTACTCATCCCCTGCGACGGATCCCCTGTAGGCGCGAGCTTGCCCGCGAAAGCGGAGGGTCAGTCAACCAAGATGTCGGATGTGCAGCCATCTTCGCGGGCAAGCCCGCTCCCACAATGAATGTGCGTCGGGCACGCCATCCGGACCCGCCGAAGAACCTGTGGGAGCGGGCTTGCCCGCGAAAGCGGAGGGTCAGTCAACCAAGATGTCGGATGTGCAGCCGTCTTCGCGGGCAAGCCCGCTCCCACAATGAATGGGCGTCGGACACGCCATCCGGATCGGCCGAAGAACCTGTGGGAACGGGCTTGCCCGCGAAAGCGGTGTGTCAGTCAACGGAAGTGTCGGATGTGCAACCGTCTTCGCGGGCAAGCCCGCTCTCACAATGAATGTGCGTCGGGCACGCCATCCGGACCCGCCGAAGAATCGGTGGTAGCGGCTCGCGAAAGCGGAGAGTCAGCCGGCACAAGCCTGAGTGAACCGTCGTCTTCGCAAGCAGGCCCGCCGTGAAGGGTCTATCCGTCGCGGTGTTTTGTGTTATGTTATCCGCTTTCTTTTGACAGGGATTCTCATTCCCTGTCTTGTACGGATCCCCGACGAGTATTGCCATGAGCCTCTCTTCCCCTGTGACGAGCCTGTCCGGCGTCGCTGCGCCCACCCTTGCCACGAGCCTCGCCAAAACCCATGTGCGCATGCTGGCCATCGATGCCCTGCGAGGGTTCGTGATGTTGCTGATGCTGATCGACCATGTTCGCGAAACATTCCTGCTGCACCGGCAGGTCAGCGACCCGATCGATGCACTGAGTGTCACCCCGGACCTGTTCTTCACCCGGCTGCTCAGCACGCTCTGTGCTCCGGTGTTCATCTTCCTCACCGGTTTGTCGGCCTGGCTCTACAGCCAGAAGCACACCGCCGGCGAAACCTCGATGTTCTTGTTCAAGCGCGGGCTGTTCCTGGTGGTGCTGGAGCTCACGTTCGTGTGTTTCGCCTGGACCGCCGAGTTTCCCCCCAAGACTTTGTGGCTGCAGGTGATCTGGTGCATCGGCATTTGCATGATCGCCCTGGCCGTGCTGTTGCACTTGAAGCGCAGTTGGCTGGTCATCATCGGCGTTGCGATTGTCGCCGGCCACAACCTGCTGGACGGCATCGTGCTGGGGCCTGACTCGCCGTTCTTCGTGCCCTGGTCGATCCTGCACCAGCGGGCATTCATCGATCTCACCGAATTCACCCGCGCCCGTACCACTTACCCGGTGTTGCCCTGGATCGGCTTGATCCTGCTGGGCTGGGCCATCGGACCATGGTTTGCCCGGCAAGTGGACCCCGCCGTGCGAGTGCGGCGGTTGTTGCAGGTGGGCATCGGCTTGCTGGTGGCGTTCGTCGTCATCCGTTACCTGAACGTCTATGGCGACAAACCCTGGGTGCAGACCGGCGATGCGCTGCGCACCGCCATGAGTTTCCTGAGTGCGACGAAGTACCCGCCATCGTTGATGTTCCTGCTACCGACACTGGGGGTTGGCCTGATCCTGTTGGCATTGTTCGAGAAGGCTCAGGCGCGGGGCACCATCGCCTTGCTGGCGGTCTACGGCGGCGCGCCGATGTTTTTCTATCTGTTGCATCTCTACGTGCTCAAGGCCTTGTACCTGGTAGCGGTTGCTCTCTGGGGCACCAACCAGGGGGCGTATTTCGGTTTCGACCATTTGCCCCTGGTGTGGGTATGGAGCGTGCTGTTGGGCGTGGTGCTGTTCTTCCCGACCCGCTGGTTCGCCGGCCTGAAGCAACGGCGGCGGGACATCGCACTGCTCAAGTATTTCTGATGAGAGCCAATAAAACGCCGTCATCTGGCCGGCGTTTTTCGTCCGCAATGTAAAAAGATGCTTCGGTCTGGTTATTTCATTATGTAAACTCCCCCCGCTGCGACAATCGGGCACGGTCAAATCAGACCCGAGCACAACCGTTTTGCAGTGTCCCTCACTCAGCTGAAGCCAAGACCTACAAGAAGTCAGCGCCGGAGAGACATAAATCTGAGGCCGACCTTTTGCTCGGTCCTGTAGGTCCATCCTCCAGTCCTATCGAACCTTTCACGCTGGCGCTGCCGGCTACGGGCGTGATCTATCCTTGATCAGGACAGGAGGGCGGAATGGCGTTCCATCCTAGGGATACACACATGTTGAAGAAAACACACACGGCGCTACTGGGCCTGGCGATGGCGATGGGTCTTGCGACCACGCACGCCGCCGAGGCAAAAAAAGTGGACGTCCTGCTCATTGGTGGGGGCATCATGAGCTCGACACTCGGCGTCTGGCTCAATGAGCTGGAGCCGGGCTGGACCATGGAAATGGTCGAGCGCCTGGACGGTGTTGCCGAAGAAAGTTCCAACGGTTGGAACAACGCCGGTACCGGTCACTCCGCACTGGCCGAACTGAACTACACGCCGGAAGACAAGAACGGCAAGGTCGATATCTCCAAGGCCATCGAAATCAACGAAGCCTTCCAGATCTCCCGTCAGTTCTGGTCCTGGCAGGTCAAGAACGGCGTGCTGAAGAACCCGCGTTCGTTCATCAACTCCACCCCGCACATGAGTTTCCTGTGGGGCGACGACAACATCGCGTTCCTGAAGAAGCGCTACGAAGCCCTCCAGGCCAGCCCGTTGTTCGCCGGCATGCAGTATTCCGAAGACCCCGCGCAGATCAGCAAGTGGGTGCCGCTGATGATGCAAGGGCGTGACCCGAGCCAGAAAGTCGCGGCGACCTGGAGTCCCCTGGGCACTGACGTGAACTTCGGCGAAATCACTCGCCAGTTCGCTGCCTACCTGCAGAGCAAACCGAACTTCTCGCTGAAACTGTCCAGCGAAGTGGAAGACATCACCCGCAACGAAGACGGCACCTGGCGCGTTTCGTACAAGAACCTGAAGGACGGTACCGAAACCGAGACCGACGCCAAGTTCGTGTTCATCGGCGCTGGCGGCGGCGCCCTGCACCTGCTGCAGAAGTCCGACATTCCGGAAGCTCGCGAGTACGCCGGTTTCCCGGTGGGCGGTTCGTTCCTGGTCACCGAAAACCCGACCGTTGCCCAACTGCACCTGGCCAAAGCCTACGGCAAGGCTTCGGTCGGCGCGCCGCCGATGTCGGTGCCGCACCTGGACACCCGCGTGCTGGATGGCAAGCGTGTGATCCTGTTTGGCCCGTTCGCCACCTTCTCGACCAAGTTCCTGAAGAACGGTTCGTACTTTGACCTGCTGACCAGCACCACCACCCACAACGTGTGGCCGATGACCAAGGTCGGTATCGAACAGTACCCGCTGGTCGAGTACCTGGCCGGTCAACTGATGCTGTCGGACGAAGATCGTTTCAATGCGCTGAAGGAATACTTCCCAGAGGCCAAACAGGAAGACTGGCGCCTGTGGCAGGCCGGCCAGCGTGTGCAGATCATCAAGCGTGACGAAGAGAAGGGCGGTGTCCTGAAGCTCGGCACCGAGGTGGTCGCCTCCCAGGACGGCAGCATCGCCGGTCTGCTGGGTGCTTCGCCAGGTGCGTCGACGGCTGCGCCGATCATGCTGACCGTGCTGGAGAAGGTCTTCAAGGACAAGGTTGCCAGCCCGGCCTGGCAGGAAAAACTGCACCAGATCGTGCCAAGCTATGGCACCAAGCTCAACGACAGCCCTGAGCGCGTTGCCCAGGAATGGGCCTACACCAGCGAAGTCCTGCAACTGGACACGCCGCCGGTGATCGGCAAGCCAGGCGCCGCTCCGGCCCCGGCCCAACCAGCGGCTGCCCGCGAAGCCAATCCAGCGGCTGACATGGCGCTGTAAGCCTGACGTTGTCGGGTTGATAAAAAAACGCCGCTCATCGAGCGGCGTTTTTTTTGGAGTGCGATTTGTACGGCAGGGCACTTCGGCCAACGATCAGTCGCCGGCACCCCTCTGGAAGCGCTGGTCAAAATCTTCGGCCAATTGCGCCAACGTAATGCTGCCCAACCGCTTGAGCAGCAACGCCTGGGCTTCGTCGAATGCATCGGTCAGCGCTGCGTTAACCGCTTGTTCGACCAGGCATTGCGGGTGGTCGGTGGACAGGCCGATGGAAAAGATCGAAGTGCTGCCCAGGGCCTGATGGATGTCGAGCAAGGTCATGTCCGACAAGGGCTTGCTCAGCGTCCAGCCGCCTCGATGGCCTTTTTCCGAGGTGACGTAACCTTGCTCCTTGAGCAGGGCCATGGTCCGGCGCACCACCACCGGGTTGGTGCCCAGCATCTGGGCGATGGTGTCGGAAGTGGCCGATTGCTGGTGGCGGTCCATGTGGATCAGCACATGGAGCATACGGGACAGGCGGGTGTCGGTTCTCATGATCGGTACGGCGTTCTGTGGTCGGGACGAACGAAAGTATCGCCTGTAATCGCAAAAGTTACGAGAACGTTGACAGTGGCTTTTCAAGGAACTTACGATGTGTCGAGACTTTCATCCAGCCATCCAGGGAGATCGACCATGCACTACGACGTCATCATCGCAGGCGGCAGCTATGCTGGCCTGTCCGCGGCGCTGCAATTGGCGCGGGCGCGGCGCAAAGTACTGGTGATCGACGCGGGTCAGCGTCGCAACCGCTTCGCGGCCAGCTCTCATGGGTTTCTCGGGCAGGATGGCCGTTCCCCCGGCGACATTGTCGAGGATGCCCGGCGCCAGCTCATGGTGTATCCGACTGTGCAGTGGCTATCGGACACGGCCATCGACGCTCGTCAGGAGGCAGAGGGTTTCACCGTGGAAACCGCCGGCGGACAACGCCATCGGACCCGGCGCGTGTTGCTGGCCACGGGCGTGATCGATGATCTGCCGCCAATAGAGGGGCTGGCCGAGCGCTGGGGCAAAAGCGTGTTCCATTGCCCTTACTGCCACGGTTACGAGCTGGAGCAAGGGCCGATCGGAGTGCTGGCCACGTCGCCAATGTCCCTGCACCACGCTCAGATGCTTCCGGACTGGGGGCCGACCACTTTTTTCACCCAGGGCGTGTTCGAGCCTGACGCCGAGCAGCGGGCCAGTCTGGTGCAGCGCGGGGTGACACTGGAGCCGGAGCGTGTCGTGCGTATTGAAGGCGAACGGGCCAATGTCGTATTGGCGGATGGGCGCGGCGTGCGCATCGACGGCCTGTTCGTCCTGCCGCGCACCCGGGCGGCCAGCCAGCTGGCGGTCTCTCTGGGCTGTGCCTTTGAAGAGGGGCCGTTGGGTGCGTTCATCCAGACCGACGCCATGACCCGTGAAACCCGAGTGGCGGGTGTCTTTGCCTGTGGTGATGCGGCGATGCCGTTCGGTTCGGTCGCGCTGGCTGTTGGCGACGGGGTGCGCGCCGGGTCGGGCGTGCACCGCTCGTTGATCTTCGCCCAGGCATGAGGGCAGGGGGCGCCTGGCGACCTGGCAGGGTTATTGAGTGCCGAACAGCGCCGTCCAATAGATCCCCGCATCGCTTTTCGGGTCGGTGGCGTAACCGGCGCCCAGCTCGTGGAATTGCGGGTTCATCAGGTTGGCGCAGTGCCCTGGGCTGGCCAGCCAACCGTCCACCACCTTGAGGGCGGTGTCTTGCCCGGCGGCAATGTTCTCGCCGATCAACTGGCCCAGGTAACCGGCGAGTTCGGCACGGTCGCCGGGCATGCGGTTGTCACGGTCCTTGTGGTCGAAGAAATTGTTGTTGGCCATGGCGCGGGTGTGGGTCACGGCGGCCAGGGCCAGGGTCGCGTTCCAGGTCAGCGGGGTGGTGGCGGCAAAGGTCTCGGTGCCGCAGCGGCGCGGTTGGGCCCGGGCGCTGTTGATCAGCTTGAGCAGTTTCTGGCCTTCGGCCTGCCAGTCGCCGAGGCGAGCCGACAGCAGTGGGCGCGCCACCACGATGCGCCATTCACGGTCCATGCGACTGACGCCGATATCGACGAATTGCGGGTCGAGGACCACCTGGCAGAAGCTTTCCTGGATGGCCTTCATCGCACTTTGCGCATCCCGCGGTCCGGACAGGCTGATGGCCTGCACGTTGACCATCGGGTAGGCCGTGCGCGCGAGCGCCTGCTGCAGATCGCCGATGCCATTGGCCGACAGGATCAGCCGGGAATCCATCGCCAGCGGTGGCAACTCCAGCGAAGCCTGGCCGGAGCAGCTTTGGGATTGGCTGCGGTAAAGGTTGATGGACTCGACCAGTTGCGTCTCTTCGGTGGCTGCGGCGCTGGCGGCGAACACCAGCCCCAGCGACAGCACGACAAGACGCATGACGGATGAAATGGCACGCATGTAAATCTCCCTTGAGCGGACGGCGCCTATGATGCGCAATTTTTGCCCCGCTGGGGCAACGGTATTCACGCTCTCTTGAAATTCCCTGAGCGGCACCGCTGGGCACCGTTCGGGACAATCCTCAAGTACTGGGATCAATTTTCAGGCAAATAAGTCCATCACCGGCGTTTGAAGGTGCAAATCCGTCGAACTTCAGCTCATCCAGTTGCCGCCGTCGACGTTGTACGTCTGGGCCACCACGTATTCGCTGTCCGCCGAGGCGAGAAAAACCGCCATGCCCGTGAGGTCTTGCGCGGTGCCCATGCGGCCGTAAGGCACCTGCTGGCCGACCTGGCGTTTCTTTTCCCCCAGGGGCAGGTTTTCATGGCGGGCGAACAGTGCGTCCACGCCGTCCCAATGCTCGCCCTCCACCACGCCGGGCGCGATGGCGTTGACGTTGATCCGGTGCTTGATCAGATCCAGCCCGGCGGACTGGGTCAGGCTGATCACCGCTGCCTTGGTGGCGCAATAGACACCCACGAGGGCTTCGCCACGGCGTCCGGCCTGGCTTGCCATGTTGATGATCCGGCCGCCGTGGCCCTGGCCGATCATCTGCCGGGCCGCGGCCTGGAGCGTGAACAGCGTGCCGGCGACGTTGATCGAGAACAGCCGCTCATAGCTTTGCCGTGTGATCTGCACGATGGGCGCCAGGTCGAACAGCGCCGCGTTATTGACCAGGATGTCCAGCTTGCCTGCACGTGCCACCACCTCTGCAATGGCTGCGTCGATCGAAGCCTGGTCGGTCACGTCGAGCCTGACCGCGTAGGCGTATTTGCCCAGCTCGGCGGCGGTGGCCCGGGCCCGATCCAGGTCGATATCGGCAATTGCCACGGTGGCACCTTCATTGATGTAGACCTGGGCAAACGCTTTGCCGATGCCTCGGGCGGCGCCGGTGACCAGGGCACTTTTTCCTTCCAGTCGTTTCATGGGATGGTCCTGTGTTCGATGGCAAAAGGGTGGGGTGTCGCCATGGCGGCGGCAGGCCGATTACAGCAGCGAGCCCGAAGGCGGACAAACGCGGGCAGCATCGCCAACCGATACTTTTTTAACGTAGGGCACTGCGGGTTAAAAAAGTATCGGTGAACGGTCAAGCCGCGGCTGGCAGGGCGCCAGTCATCCGGCGTAAGGTGCCGTCATGAGGCCAGACGAGACGCGACATGCCTGATCACCGAGCCCCGCTGTTCGAGCAGCGCCCGGCCGAGCTGGAGGTCATCCTGCCCGAGCCCGAGCACAGTTTTCGTTGGTACGAGCACGATTACCCGTACCCCCTGGCGCGCTGGAACCACCACCCCGAGTTCGAAATCCACCTGATTCGCCACGGCAGCGGGAAGTTGTTGGCGGGCGACTACATCGGGCCTTTCGGTCCCGGCCATGTGGCGATGATCGGTCCCGGCTTGCCCCACGACTGGATGGCGGACCTGGCCCCCGACGAATACCTGGCGGGGCGTGATGTGGTCCTGCAGTTCGACGGTGCGGCGTGGCTGGCCTTGCGTCCGACCTTGCCCGAGCTGGCGCAGGTGCAGGGGCTGTTCGAGCGCGCCCGTCGTGGCCTGGCCTTCAGTGGCGACACCGCACGGAGCGCCGCGCTGTTGCTCGAAGCCATCGGCCCGGCCCGGGGGCTCAAGCGCCTGGCACTGTTCCTCGAGTTGCTCGAAGCCCTGGGCCAGGCCCCTGACACCGACGTGTTGAGCCTGGCAAGCCCTTGCTATGCGCCGACCCTCGACGCCCGCAGCAGCGAGCGTATCCATCAGGCTTTCGAATACCTGCACGCCGAACTCACCGGTGACCTGCGCCTGTCGGAGATCGCCCGGCGGCTGAACATGAGCGAGCCCGGTTTCTCGCGCTTCTTCAAGCGCATCACCGGGCATGGTTTTGTCGACCTGATGCGCAAGCTGCGGGTCCAGCGTGCCTGCCGGTTGCTGTTGCACAGCGAATTGCCGGTGACCGAGATCTGTTTCGAGGTGGGGTACAACAACCTGTCCAATTTCAACCGGCACTTTCGCATCGAGATGAACCAGACACCCAGCGAATATCGCCGGCTGTTGGCTCAACGGGCCACGTGCGCCTGACCCACCGGCACGGCACGGGCCATCACACTGATCGCCGCCACGGCGGCAATAAGCAGGCCGGGTGATGTCGCCAGCAGCACACCGGTGGTTCCCGCGCCGGCCGCCAGGATCTGCCCGGCGGCCAGGGGGCCAGCGACCGAACCCAGGCGCCCGATGGCTACTGCTGCACCGACGCCCGTGGCGCGCACGGCCGTGGGGTAGGCGGGCGGCGCCAGTGCGTAGAGCACCAATTGCGCGGCCATGACAAACAGCCCAGCGGCGAACCCGGCGATGGCCATCGGCACGATGCCCACCGATAACCCGACCCCGGCCAGGGCGCTTAGAAGCCCGGCGTAGACGAACAGCACCACCTTCAAACCATTGCAGCGGTCCAGCAACAGGCCGCCAATCAACGAACCCAGGGTGCCACCGATGTTGAACAGCATCTGGACCAGGCCCGCCTGGGGCTTGCTGAAGCCTTGTTCCAGCAGCAGCGACGGCAGCCAGTTGAGCAGCATGTACATGACCGTCAGCGTGAAGAAATAGCTCAGCCAGAGGGCCAGGGTGGTCCGGCCTCGACCTTCGCCGAACAGTGCCTGGCCGGTTGAACCACGCGCGTCGCCACCGACCTCCCGGGCCTGGCGAAAGGCGCTGGACTCGGGAAGCCACAGCAGCATCAACGGCACCACCAGCAGCGGCGCCAGCCCGCCGATGAAAAACGTCATCTGCCAGTGCTCGCCAAACAACATGGCGACCACCGCCGCCAGCGCGCCGCCCAGCGGAACCCCGGCGTACATCACGCTGATTGCCGTACCGCGACGCTGCTCACCCACGGCTTCGGCGCACAGGGCAATGAGGTTGGGCAGGGCGGCACCCAGGCCCAGGCCCGTCATGAAACGCACCAGCAGCAGGCTGGAGAACTGCTCGACGTAGGCCGTGCTGAGGGAGAACACGCCGAACAGCAGGACGGCGGCGATGAGGATTTTCTTGCGGCCAATGCGGTCGGCGATCCAGCCACCGAAGAACGCCCCGGGCAGCAGACCGATGATCCCGGCACTGAAGACCCAGCCCATCATTTTCGGGTCGAGGGTGAACGTCTGCCGCAAGCCCGCCGCGGCGGTGCCGGCCGACTGCAAGTCAAACCCCTCGATCAGCGCAACGATGAAACACAAGGCAATGGTCAACGTCGCACGACGTCTCGGCTGGTTCATGGCAAATCCTCTTATTGTTTTTGTCCTGTGGCGCTGACCGAGAGCGACCAGCGCAATTTAGATTAACAAAGCTAACTAAAAAATGAATGGATGATAGGAAATCGCTGGAGCAGTAAAAATAAACAGTGGAATCAATAGGTTGAAATGAATTTATAGAGGTTTTGCTTAATTGATTAATGATATTAACGTTCGATTATCGGACGGTTGAGTTGACGAAACCTTCGCGGCCTTTCCATTCTCCTTGCCCAGAGCCCTGACCCGAAGGCGTCGAGGGCGATCAAAAACAACAACAATAAGTGGACATAGGACATGCCGAATCTTGCGCGGGCCGCCCTGGCGGCGGCCCCTGTTTCACCCCTCGTTCAACTGCTGGCCTGCCTGGGATTGAGCCTGGGTTCCAGTGCGGCGCTGGCAGAAGGATTCATCGACGACAGCCACGGCACCCTGACCCTGCGCAATTACTACATGGACCGCGACTACAAGGACGAGGGCGCCAAGACCGCGGCCCGAGAGTGGGCCCAGGCGGCGATCGTAAACATGGAGTCGGGGTTTACGACCGGCACGGTAGGGTTCGGCCTGGATGCCCGCGGCTTGCTCGGGATCAAGCTGGATTCGTCGCCGGACCGCAGCGGCACCGAGTTATTGCCGGTGTCCAGCAATGACAGGCGTGCCGCCGATGAGTATTCGCGCCTGGCCATCACCGGCAAGTTGCGCGTTGGCCAGACCACGGTGAAGACCGGCGATGTCTCGATCTTCCTGCCGTTCGCCTTTGCCAGTCCGTCACGCCTGTTGCCGCAGACCTTTCGTGGCACGGCCCTCAGCAGCAAGGACATCGACGGCCTGACCTTGAACACCGGCTACATCGACCGCATCAACCGACGCGACTCCACTGATTACCAACCCATGAGCATTGCCGCGCCCAACCGGCGCTTCAATGGCGCGGCGACGACGTCCCACATGGCCTATGTCGGCGGCGACTATCAAGTCGGCAAGGGCCTGAGCCTGCGCGCCTATCACGCCGAAGTGGCCGACCTGTACCGCCAGGACACCCTGGCGCTGCTGCATGACCTGCCGTTGGGCGACGGGGTGTTGACCACCGACCTGCGCAGTTTCTTCAGCGGCGAGGACGGGGCCGCCAAGGCCGGCAAGGTCGATAACCGCAATGTCTCGGCGCTGGTCGGCTATCGCCTGGGCGGGCATCGGCTGAGCCTGGGTTATATGCACGCCAGCGGCGACACGGCCACGCCCTATGTGTCGGGCACCGAGTTGATGGGCTTGAGTGAAATGACCATGAGCTCGGATTTTCTCAATGCCAAGGAGCGCACCTGGCAGGCGATCCATGACTATGATTTCGCCGCCGTCGGAGTGCCGGGCCTGAGGACAAGGCTGCGGTATGTACGGGGAGACCACATCGAGCTGGCGGCCCTCGGTGCCGAGGATCGCAAGGAGCGAGAGTTCCAGATGGAGTTGGGCTACGTGATCCAGAGTGGACCGCTGAAGAACGTCGGGCTGCTGGCGCGCAAATCGATCTACCGCAATGACTTTCCGGGCACCGCGGCGTTTCGCGATGAGAACCAGACCCGCTTCCTGGTGACCTACAACGTGCCGATCTGGTGAAGTGTCGCCAGCCCCGTGGCGAGGATGATCCTCTCGCCACGGGGCTGGGGGCCGGCCTTACTGCTGGTACACCTTCTTCAGCAACCGCAGCAATTGCTCCCGCTCATCGTCCGACAGCGCTGTCGTGGAGTCCAGGTCGCTCTGGGCGGCGATCTGCTGGAGTTCCTTGAGCAGGGTTTCCCCGCTCTTGCTCAGGAAAATCCCATAGGAACGCTTGTCCGGCTTGCAGCGCACGCGTACGGCCAGGGCCCGGCTTTCCAGCTTGTTCAGCAACGGCACCACTTGCGGTGGTTCGATGGCCAGGGCCCTGGCCAGGTCAGCCTGCATCAGGCCGGGGTTCTGGTCGATGATCGCCAGGGCCGAGAACTGGGCGGGCCGCAGGTCGTGGACGGCCAGCCGACCGATCAGGTTCTGGAACAGTTTCAACTGGGCGCGACGCAGGGCGTAACCGATCAGGTCGTCCAGCGCAGTGTCCAGCGGCGCCTCGGCACCGGCGGCCACGGACTCGGTGGTTTCGGCAAGCTTGGAAGACTTGGCCATCGAAATGAGCATCCTTGGGATGAGTAATTAATAAGGCTATGCATTTTGCCGAGGTTGCGACGCCCTGGCTATGGGCGAGCGCGAATTCCTGATTTGCAGCTGCCTTCGCATCGCTGAAAAAACACAGGTAAATCGATTAATAGTTAATTGACATAATTAAATTTCAGGTTTAGTTTTTGCTCATCTTCAGCCAAAGAACAAGAGAGCCCGCATCATGAGCAACTACGAAGGTCGCTGGAAAACGGTCAAGGTCGAGATCGAAGAGGGCATCGCCTGGGTCACGCTCAACCGCCCGGAAAAACGCAACGCCATGAGCCCAACCCTTAATCGCGAGATGATCGACGTGCTCGAGACCCTGGAGCAGGACCCGGCCGCCGGCGTCCTGGTGTTGACCGGGGCAGGGGATGCCTGGACCGCCGGGATGGACCTCAAGGAATATTTCCGCGAAGTGGATGCCGGACCGGAAATTCTCCAGGAAAAAATCCGCCGCGAGGCCTCCCAATGGCAGTGGAAACTGCTGCGCATGTACGCCAAGCCGACCATCGCCATGGTCAACGGCTGGTGTTTCGGCGGCGGTTTCAGCCCGTTGGTGGCGTGCGACCTGGCGATCTGTGCCAACGAAGCGACCTTCGGGCTTTCGGAAATCAACTGGGGCATCCCGCCCGGCAACCTGGTCAGCAAGGCCATGGCCGACACCGTGGGTCATCGCCAGTCGCTGTACTACATCATGACCGGCAAGACGTTCGGCGGGCAGAAAGCCGCTGAAATGGGCCTGGTCAACGAGAGCGTGCCCCTGGCGCAACTGCGCGAAGTCACCGTGGAGCTGGCGCGCAACCTGCTGGAGAAAAACCCGGTGGTGCTGCGGGCGGCCAAGCACGGCTTCAAACGCTGCCGCGAGCTGACCTGGGAGCAGAACGAGGATTACCTGTACGCCAAGCTCGACCAGTCGCGCCTGCTGGACACCGAAGGCGGTCGCGAACAGGGCATGAAGCAGTTCCTGGACGACAAGACCATCAAGCCTGGCTTGCAAACCTATAAGCGCTGAGGCGACAGGCGATAGCGGGCCGCATCCCGCTGTTCGCCGTGTCGCCCCGGCGCTACTGTTACACCGCTGCGCTGCATTCCCGATAAAGACAATAAAGAGGAATCACCATGCTGGACGTGCCCCTGTTGATCGGCGGCCAGTCGTGCCCGGCCCGTGACGGTCGGACCTTCGAGCGCTGCAACCCGGTGACCGGTGACGTGGTTTCGCGTGTCGCCGCCGCCACCCTGGAAGATGCCGATGCCGCTGTGGCCGCGGCCCAAGCTGCGTTTCCCGCCTGGGCCGCGCTGGCGCCCAACGAGCGCCGCACGCGTTTGCTGCGCGCCGCCGAACAGTTGCAGGCCCGCAGCGGCGAGTTCATCGCCGCCGCCGGCGAAACTGGCGCCATGGCCAACTGGTACGGGTTCAACGTACACCTGGCGGCCAACATGCTGCGCGAAGCGGCGTCGATGACCACCCAGATCAACGGCGAAATCATCCCTTCGGACGTGCCCGGCAGCTTTGCCATGGCCCTGCGCCAGCCCTGCGGCGTGGTGCTCGGCATTGCGCCGTGGAACGCCCCGGTGATTCTCGCCACCCGCGCCATCGCCATGCCCCTGGCCTGTGGCAACACCGTGGTGCTCAAGGCGTCCGAGATCAGCCCGGCGGTGCACCGGCTGATCGGCCAGGTGCTTCAGGACGCCGGCCTGGGCGACGGGGTGGTCAACGTGATCTGCAATGCGCCGGCCGATGCGCCGGCGATTGTCGAGCGGCTGATCGCCAACCCGGCCGTGCGCCGCGTCAATTTCACCGGATCGACCCACGTCGGGCGGATCGTCGGTGAACTGTCGGCGCGGCACCTCAAGCCGGCCTTGCTCGAACTGGGCGGCAAGGCACCGTTGCTGGTGCTGGACGACGCCGACCTGGATGCCGCGGTAGAGGCGGCCGCCTTCGGGGCGTACTTCAACCAGGGACAGATTTGCATGTCCACCGAGCGGCTGATTGTCGACGCCAGTGTCGCCGATGCCTTTGTCGAGCGCTTGAGCGCGAAGATCGCCACGTTGCGCGCCGGTGACCCGGCAAACGGTGATTCGGTGCTGGGCTCGCTGGTGGATGCCAGTGCCGGCCAGCGCATCAAGGGGCTGATCGACGATGCCTTGGGCAAGGGTGCGAAGCTGGTGGCGGGCGGGCAGTTGGACGGCAGCATTCTGCAGCCGACCTTGCTCGACAACGTCACCGCCGACATGCGCTTGTACCGCGAGGAGTCTTTCGGGCCAGTGGCCGTGCTGCTGCGCGGTGACGGCGACGAAGCCCTGCTGCGCCTGGCCAATGACTCCGAGTTCGGCTTGTCGGCGGCGATCTTCAGCCGTGATACCACCCGTGCCCTGGCCCTGGCCCAGCGTGTCGAATCGGGCATCTGCCACATCAACGGCCCGACCGTGCACGACGAAGCGCAGATGCCTTTCGGCGGGGTCAAGTCCAGTGGCTATGGCAGCTTTGGCGGCAAGGCGTCCATCGAGCATTTCACCCAGTTGCGCTGGGTGACCTTGCAGAACGGCGCCCGGCATTACCCGATCTGAAACCCGTCGCATCGTCGGCGGCCCAGCGCCGCTGCGATGCAGGCCAATAATAATGACAAGGCCGCAGCCAGACGCTGCCACGCTCCGCTCGTTTCATGCGAGCCGACCGTGCCTTGGTGGAGGAAATGTACGTGAGTTCCGAGTTCAGATCGTCCTCCCGGACCCCGGCCGGGCGTTATCGCCAGGTGTCGATCGGTCATCCCGCCGTAGAAGTCAGGGAAGAGCACGGCATCTTGCACATGCGTTCCCTGGAACCCTTGGCGCCCTTGCCGGCGCGCCTGCTCGATCGCCTGGTGCACTGGGCTGAAGTACGCCCGCAACACACCTTCATCGCCGCCCGCGACGGCGGCGGTGACTGGCGCCGGATCAGCTACGCGCAGATGCTCGACAGTGTCCGCGCCATCGCCGAAAGCCTACTGGGCTTTGGTTTGTCGGCGGAAAAACCCTTGGCGCTGCTGTCGGGCAACGACATCGAACACCTGCAAATGGCCCTGGGTGCGATGTACGCCGGGATCCCATATTGCCCGGTGTCGCCAGCCTATTCGCTGCTGTCCCAAGACTTCGCCAAGCTGCGTCACGTCTGCGACTTGTTGCAGCCCGGGCTGGTGTTCGTCAGCGACACGGCGCCTTTCGAGCGAGCGATCAATGCCGTGCTGCCGGCCAACGTACCCTTGATCAGCGTGCGCGGCGAGCTGCCGGGCCGCGCCATGACGCGCTTCTCCAGCCTACTGGCCCAGCCTGGCGGCGAGGCGGCCGAGCGGGCGTTCGCCGCCACGGGCCCGGACAGCATCGCCAAGTTCCTGTTCACGTCGGGCTCGACCAAGCTGCCCAAAGCCGTGATCACCACCCAGCGCATGCTCTGTGCCAACCAGCAGATGCTGCTACAGACCTTCCCGGTGTTTGGCGAGGTGCCGCCGGTGCTGGTGGACTGGTTACCGTGGAACCACACGTTCGGTGGCAGTCACAACGTCGGCATCGTGCTCTACAACGGCGGCACGTTCTACCTGGATGACGGCAAGCCTACGGCCCAGGGCTTCGCCGAGACCTTGCGCAACCTCAAGGAGATTTCGCCCACGGCCTACCTGACGGTCCCCAAGGGCTGGGAAGAATTGGTCAGCGCCCTGGAGCAGGACGGCGAACTGCGCGAGCGCTTCTTCAAACGCATCAGCCTGTTTTTCTTTGCCGCTGCCGGCCTGTCCCAGAGCACTTGGGATCGCCTGGACAAGGTCGCCGAGGCCCATTGCGGCGAACGCATCCGCATGATGGCAGGGCTGGGCATGACCGAGGCGGCGCCGTCCTGCACCTTCACCACCGGGCCGCTGTCGATGGCCGGCTACATCGGCCTGCCAGCTCCGGGCTGCGAAGTGCGGCTGGTACCGGTGGACGGCAAGTTCGAAGGCCGGTTTCGCGGACCGCACATCATGCCGGGCTACTGGCGCTCACCGCAGCAGACCGCCGAAGTCTTCGACGAGCAAGGGTTCTATTGCTCCGGTGACGCGATCAAGCTGGCCGACCCGAGCAATCCGCAGTTGGGGCTGATGTTCGACGGGCGGATCGCCGAGGACTTCAAGTTGTCGTCCGGGGTGTTCGTCAGCGTCGGGCCACTGCGCAATCGCGCCGTGCTGGAAGGCACGCCTTATGTCCTGGACCTGGTGGTCACCGCGCCTGATCGCGAATGCCTGGGCGCGCTGGTGTTTCCAAGAATCCCCGAGTGCCGTCGCCTGTCGGGGCTGGGCGCCGATGCCACCGATGCCCAGGTGCTGGCCAGCCCGGCGGTGCGCCAATGGTTCACTGAATGGTTGCAGCGCCTGAATCATCAGGCCAGCGGTAACGCCAGCCGTGTGGAATGGATTGCCCTGCTCGATGAGCCGGCTTCCATCGACCGTGGTGAAATCACCGACAAGGGTTCGCTCAACCAGCGTGCGGTGTTGCAGTGGCGGGCGGAGAAAGTCGAGGCGTTGTATCGGGGCGAGGATGCGTCGATCCTGCGGGCGGGTTAGCGGGTACAAGTTAAGCCGCGAGCCCGCTCCCAAAAGGTCCGGCGTCGAGTCTCAATCCCAAGCTGCCCGCCATTCTGACTGTGGGAGCGGGCTTGCCCGCGAAAGCGGTGTGTCAGTCGCCGATGATGCTGGCCGTGCCACCGCCTTCGCGGGCAAGCCCGCTCCCACAAAGTTCAGCGTCGAGTCTCAATCCCAAGCAGCCCGTCATCCTCACTGTGGGAGGGGGCAAGCCCGCTCCCACAAGGAGTGGCTTAACGCCGTCCCAGCAGCAAACCCACCACCAGCCCGAACCCGGCGGAGATCGCCACGGTCTGCCACGGGTGGCCGCCGATGTAGGTTTCAGTGGCGTCGACCATCGGGCGGGTACGCTCCCGCGCGCTGGCGAGGGAATCCAGGGCTTGTTGCAGTTTCTGGGAGATCTGGCCGCGCAGGTTCTCCGCATCTTCGCCGACCAGCGCGGCGCTGTTCTTGAGCAACTTCTCCGACTCTTCGATCAACGCCTTCAGCTCGCTGAAGGCCTGGTCCTTGATTTGCTCCCCGTTTGCTTGCACGGTGCTTCTACGCGCCATGGTGTATCTCCTTGTAAATGATGGCAGTGAACTATGGAGTGCTGCACGGGCTTAAAAGTTGCGAAGGGGCTGCTCGCAACCGGTCATTCCCAAAAGCGGGTTAAGGCTGTTCGCCGCAAGGTGTAAGATGTCGCCTATTTACGCAACAGGTAATTCCCATGAGCTTCAATCTGGCTGACAAGCCCCTGGCCGAGCGCGCCGCCCTGGAAGACGAAAAATCCCGACTCTTTGAACTGTGGCAAAACAACCTGGGCAAGGCCAAGGGTGATGCCGCGCGGCTGTTCGGCGAGCGTTCCAAGCGCAAGGGCAAGTGGGCCGAGTGGGTGCGCGCCGAACTGGACGGCATGTCGCCGCCGGAATACGCCAACATGGTGCGCAGTGAAGTCAACCGGCTGATGGCGGCCAACAAGTAAGCCCTACGCGAAGGCGGCGACAATTGCCTCGCGAACCTTGATCACGGCCGGGTCCATCTGCAATTGGGTTCGCCAGCCGAGTTCGATGGGGTAGCGAGGCAGCGCCAGAGGGCAAGGCAGCAACGCCAGGCCGCCGAGGGCCGCGATGGCCTGGGCGGCATGGGTCGGAATGGTCGCCACGGCCTGGCTGCCCTTGAGCAGGAAAGGCAGCGCGGCGAAATGGGTGGTCGAGGCCGACACCCGCCGACTCAGGCCGAGCCCGGCCAACCCTTCATCGGTGATGCCGATAAAACCACCGGAAGACACCAACAAGTGCTCGCGGGCCACGAACGCCTCCAGGCTGAGGGTCGGCGAGGCTTGCGCCAGGCTGGCCGGGTCGACCAGACAAGCGTAGTCGCCTTCCCCCAGCACCTGGCGGCTGAGCAGCCGCTGGGCGAAACCGCCGGCCGTGATCGCCAGGTCGAGGTGACGCTCCATCAGCGCCAGGCCGACGATCTGGCTGTGGGTCTGGCGAAAAATCAGGCGCAGGCCCGGTGCACGCTGCGCCACTTCTTCCACCAGGCGCCGTCCGTAGGCGATCTCGAAGTCGTCGGACAGCCCGACGATGACCGAGCGCCCCTGATAATGGTTGGCGTGCGGGTCCACCATCGCCAGGCTCTGGCGGCACTTGTTCAAGGCTTCGCTGATCACCGGCTTCAATTGGTTGGCCCGCAACGTCGGCGCCAGGCCCCGACCGGTGCGCACGAACAGTTGATCGTCATACAGGCTGCGCAGCCTGCGCAACGCGGCGCTGATGGCCGACTGGGTCACACCCAGGCGCAGGGCGGCACGGCTGGCACTGGACTCGTCATGCAGCGCTTCGAAGGTCTTGAGCAGATTGAGGTCGATGTCGGCGATATTCATGAGGCTCATATCATTTAGCAGCGATTGGGGCTTTATTCATGATCGGTCGACGCCGGAAAATCAGCAACACTTGTTGATGACGGAGTTGAACACCATGCCCAAATCCATTGTGGCGGCCCTGCAAATCGGCTCATTGCCTGGCGGCAAGGGCGACACCCTGGCCCAGATTCTTTCCTATGAAGACGCCATCCGCGAGGCGGGGGCGCGCCTGGTGGTGATGCCCGAAGCCCTGCTGGGTGGCTACCCCAAGGGCGAAGGTTTCGGCACTCAACTGGGGTATCGCCTGCCGGAAGGACGCGAAGCGTTTGCCCGCTATTTCGCCAATGCCATTGACGTGCCCGGGGTTGAAACCGAAGCCCTGGCCGGGTTGTCGGCGCGCACGGGCGCCAGCCTGGTGCTCGGCGTGATCGAGCGCTGCGCCAGTACCTTGTACTGCACCGCGCTGTACTTCGAACCCGAGGCGGGCCTGGTGGCACGGCATCGCAAGCTGATGCCGACGGGCACCGAGCGGTTGATCTGGGGCAAGGGCGATGGCTCGACCCTGCCGGTGATCGACAGCCAGGTCGGTCGCGTGGGCGCGGCGGTGTGCTGGGAAAACATGATGCCGCTGCTGCGCACCGCGATGTACGCCAAAGGCGTGCAAGTGTGGTGCGCGCCGACGGTGGATGAGCGTGAGATGTGGCAAGTGACCTTGCGCCACATTGCCCACGAGGGGCGCTGTTTCGTGGTCAGTGCCTGCCAGGTGCAGGCCTCGCCGCAAGCGTTGGGCATCGAGGTTGCAAACTGGCCTGCCGAACGTCCGTTGATCGCGGGCGGCAGCATGATCGTCGGGCCCATGGGCGATGTGCTGGCCGGGCCCTTGAAGGACTGCGCCGGGTTGCTCACCGCTGAAATCGATACCGATGAGCTGGTGCGTGCGCGGTACGACTACGACGTGGTCGGCCATTACGCCCGGCCCGACATCTTCGAACTGGTGGTGGATGAACGGGCCAAGCCCGGTGTGCGTTTCATCCAATGACTCACCAGGTGGCCGTGGAACCGCGTAAGTCGAGGGTGCCACGGTCGACGAAGCGTCGGGTGCCGAACACTCCGCCGGCGAGTTTGCCCCTGAGCACGTAAGGCAGGTTATCCAGGCTTTGGGTCTGGCTCAGGCCGAGGGTCTGGCGCAGTACGGAAAACGCCGAGATGCTCACCGGGATGCTCAGTATCGTTTCGGAAAACCGGGGGAGGGAGCCGGTCTGGTCGCTGACCCCCGAGGCCAGGGGCCGACCGTTGACTTCCAGGTCCAGCGCTACGCCGTTGTAGTCCAGGGTGGTGTCGTTGGGGTTCTGCACGCGCAGCTTCACGGCAAAGCGCATTTCCAGGTCCTGGCTGGGCAGCGGCTCGATGCCGACCACGTTGATCGTCAGTGGGTCGCGCTGCGGGAACAGGGCGCAGGCGCTCAGGCTGAGCAACATCAGTAGCAGGGACAGGCCGAACAATCTGCGCATGGTCAACTCTCGCAATGGACATCAGGGGCTGGCAGTCATCAGGCTACCGCAATTATCGGCAACCGGCGCCTGGCCATGAAAAGCCTGGCTCCTGACATTTTCTGACACCCGTCTCTGCTAATCTGCGGCAATTATTTCCCTGCGGATCGCCATCGTGTCGCGTACTACCCGGCTGCTCACTTTGCTGCAAGTCTTGCGGGGCAAGCGTTGCCCGGTTACCGCCGCGACATTGGCTGTTGAGCTGAACGTCTCCGAGCGTACCTTGTACCGCGACATCGCTGAGCTGACGGCCCTTGGTGCGCCGATCCAGGGGGAGGCGGGCATCGGCTATGTCTTGCGCAGTGGGCTGTTCCTGCCGCCACTGATGTTCACCGCCGATGAGATCGAAGCCATCGTGCTGGGCTTGCGCTACGTGGATCAGCGCGGCGACGACGTGCTGGGCAAGGCCGCCGCCGACGCGTTGGCGAAGGTGGAGGCGGTGCTTGCCCCGGACGTTCGCGACGCCTTGCGCAACCCTACGGTACTGCCGGGGCCGCCGGGTTATGGCTACCCGCAGAACACCGTGCAGTTGAATGTCTATCGCCAGGCCATTCGCACCCAGGCCAAGCTGCACATCGATTACGCCGACGTGAACAAGATCCCCAGCCAGCGGTTGATCTGGCCGCTGGCCCTGGGCTTTTTCAACGAGGCGCGGGTGGTGGTGGCCTGGTGCGAATTGCGAGGGGCCTACCGGACTTTCCGCACCGACCGGATTGCCTCGGCCGCCGAGCAGGGCGAGCGCTACCCCGGGCGGCGCAGCGACCTGCTGCGTGCCTGGTTCGCGCTGATGCAACTGGACGAAAACGGGCGCTTCACTCCTGACAAAAACTGACACAGCTGTGTTCTAGCATGGCGCCAGATCGATAAAACAAGGAGCCCTGCCATGTCCAACCCCGTCTCTTCCCTGGCCCCGGCCATCGCCGGCTATATTGCCGCCGCCAACGCCCGTGACAGCTCGGCGGTGACGCGTTTCTTCGCCGAAGACGCCAGCGTGTTCGATGAAGGCCACCACCGCCTCGGTGCCCAGGCCATCGCCCAATGGATGGAAGACACCGCCCAGCGCTTCCAGCCACGGGTGCAAGTGCTCAATGTGCAGCAACGAACCGGCAAGGTGCTGGTGCAGAACCTGATCTCCGGCACCTTTCCCGGCAGCCCGCTGGAGCTGCGCTACACCTTCCGGCTCGACGACCAGGGCAAGATCAGCCGGTTGGATATCTCGGTCTAGCCGTTGCCCGGAACACCCGTGGCGAGGGAGCTTGCTCCCGCTCGGGCTGCGCAGCGGCCCCCATTATCCGCGGTCGCTGCGCGTCCGAGCGGGAGCAAGCTCCCTCGCCACAGAATTTGCCTGGATCAGGGCTGATGCGCGCCTGCCGTCATGGCATACTCCCGGTCCTTCTTTCCCGGACCTGGGCCGCATGACTGACTCCCCCCTGAGTGCCTGGCAGCACGCCATCGAACACCACGACTTCGTCCAGGACGAGGCTCAGGAACTGGCGATCATGGCCCTGCAACAATGCCACACGGCGTTGGGCGAGGGCCGCAAGTCGATCAAGGGCGTTTACCTGTGGGGGCCGGTGGGCCGTGGCAAGACCTGGCTGATGGACCGCTTCTACGAGAGCCTCAAGGTGCCGGCGCGCCGCCAGCACTTCCATCACTTCATGGCCTGGGTGCACCAGCGCTCCTTCCAACTGACCGGCACACCGGACCCTTTGCAGGCCTTGGCCCGGGAGCTGAGTGCCGAGGTGCGGGTGCTGTGCTTCGACGAATTGTTCGTCACCGACATCGGCGACGCCATCATCCTCGGACGGCTGTTCCAGGTGATGTTCGAACAAGGCATGGTGATCGTCAGTACGTCCAACCTGCCGCCCGAAGAACTCTATGCCAACGGCCACAACCGTGAACGCTTCCTGCCGACCATCAGCGCGATCAAGCAATACATGCAAGTGGTGCCGGTGAACGGGTGGCAGGACCACCGCCAACACCCGGGCGCGGTGCAGCAACGCTATTGGGTACGCGACTGCGGGCAACCCGACCCGTTGACCGCGGTCTTCGACCAGTTGGCGGGCGGGCAAACGCTCGCCAGCGGGCCGATCGAAGTCGGCCATCGCCTGCTCGAGCCCGTCCGGGCTGGCGATACGGTGCTCTGGAGCCGCTACGCCGATCTTTGTGAGCAACCATTCTCGGCGCTGGATTTCATGGCCTTGTGTGACCGTTTCAGCGTCATCCTGCTCGGCGATGTGCCTTGCCTGAGCGCCGAGCAGCGCGAAGGGCGCATTGCCCGTGGTACCGAGGACGGGGTCGAGCGGGTGGAGGCCGGCGACCGTGAACTGCCGCAATTGTCCGTCCATGACGATGGCGTGCGGCGTTTCATTGCCTTGGTCGACGAGTGCTACGACCGCAAGGTGCCGCTGTACCTGTGCGCCGAGGTGCCGATGGAGGCCTTGTACACCGAAGGCTATCTGCAATTTCCGTTTCGCCGCACGCTCAGTCGGCTCCAGGAAATGCAGATGCAACGTTTTGGTCAACCCGCCTGACCGGGCCCCCGCCGCCGGCACTACCGATGTGAAATGGAAATGGTCATGGCAGAAGCCGGGGGCATCTGCCGGTTTCGATCATTTCTGGACGATTTCAGCCACAGGCGCCTTGGGTTTGATCAGGCTGAAATCGATCAGGCCCTTGTGCTGGCTTTCATACGGGTTGCCGATCATCAGTGGTCGCGCCTTGAACTGGTCGCTGACCAGGCTCTTGCTGTGGTCCAGCTCGTCGAAGCTCAGGCCCGCCAGGTCTGCCCAGGTGTGAATCAGGTGCGAGCTGCTGTAGGGCCGCGACAGGTCGCCGGCAAAGTTCCAGTCATGGCTTTCGCGCCACTTGGGCGAGGCCCAGGCCATGAATGGGATGGTGTACATCGGCGCGGTCGGCTTGGCTTCGTTGCGGCCCAGGGTGTCATGGCCCAAGGAGTCGAAGACGTCTTCGCCGTGGTCCGAGAGGTACAGCAGGAAGCCGTTGGGATCGCTCTTGGCGTAGTCCTTGATGAGGCTGGAAACCACGAAGTCGTTGTACAGCACCGCGTTGTCGTAGCTGTTGTAGGTGGGCAGTTGGTCGTCACGCACACCTGCCGGCACGCCCTGGCGGTCGGTGAACTTATCGAACGTCGGCGGATAGCGGTACTGGTAGCTCATGTGGGTGCCCAGCAGATGCACCACGATCAACTTGCGCGGAGCACTGTCAGCGAGGGCCTTGTTGAACGGCTCGATCACGTCGCCGTCGTACTGGGCGGCGTTCTGGTTGCGGTTGTTGTTGAGGTACACCTGCTCATCGGCCTGCTGTGAGAAGGTCGTGAGCATGGTGTTGCGCTTGGTCATGGTCTGCTGGTTGGTGATCCAGAAGGTCTTGTAGCCGGCCTGCTTCATCATGCTCACCAGCGAAGGCGTGCTCAGGTACAGCTCCGGGTTTTCCTCGTCGGCGAAGGTCAGCACCTGCTGCAGCGCTTCGATGGTGTAGGGGCGCGGGGTGATCACGTTGTCGAACACCGCGAGCTGGTCCTTGAGCTTGTCCAGTTCCGGCGTGGTTTCGCGCGGGTAGCCATAGAGGCTCATGCGTTGGCGGTTGGTCGACTCACCGATCACCAGCACCAGGGTCGCCGGCTGGTCGGCCATGGCGTCCTTGAGGTGATTCAGCGGCGCGATCTTGCTGGCGCTGTGCAACATGCCTTGCATGTTTTCCAGTTGTTCGCCGTAGCGTCGGTAGGCCACGACCATCTGCCAAGGCACGGCGGGCTCGATGCGGTCTTCGAATTTTTCCAGGCCACCGGCGAAGCTGCCGGTGCGCTGGGTCTGCTTGATCAATGGATAGCCGACCACGGCCACCACGATGGCCGCCGCCGCGACAATGGCCTGCCCACGCGGCAGGTAGACCGGGCGCAGGCGGGTCCAGAGCAGGTAGCCCACGACGGTGTGGGCGAGGAACGCCGGCACCATCCACCAGGCAAAATACTGCGTCATGTATTCGCCGGCTTCCGCCACGTTCGACTCGAACATGATGAAGATGACGCTCTGGGAAAATTCCTGCTGGTAAATGAAGAAATACCCCAGGCTCGCCATGGAACAGGCCCACAGCACGATCCCGATCAGGGCCGCGAGCAGGCGGGTGCGGGCGGGGAAGAGCAGCATGGGCGCCAGCCACAGGGCACTCATCACGAATGCCTGGCGAAACCCGGTGAAGCCGGACGTGTCGCTGAGCAGAATGAGCAGTTGGGTAATGCCCGAAAAATACCAGAAGAACAGAAACAGCCAGCCAAGCCCGGCCCAGTCAAAACCTTTCGCAGTCGTTGTGCTGCGTTTGAACAAACTCATCAAGCGCTCCAGCCTGTTATCGACGCGCCTGGCGGTACCGGATTGGTGACCGCAGGCACACGCCGAGCAACCCTAAAGGTCGGCAGTATCGCGAGCCGCTTGTGAAAACTTCGTGAGTTTTTTGGTTACAAAATGCTGACTTAGGTGCGTAAGGAGGGCGCCTTCCTGTGAAGACGGGCCTGCTCGCGAAGGTGTTGGTTCAGCCGCCATTGAGTTTCACGCAAACGCGGTTTCCGCAGGCTGGCTCGCACCCACGGTGGCGGGTATCGGGGAAGGGGATGAGGATGAGGATCAGGCTTGTGGGAGCAGGCTCCCACAAGGTGGCTTCACAAAGCCCTGCCACACGAGGGAGGGCTGTTTTTCATGGGAAAGACACCGGGTTGCCCAATGTCCCTTCCTGATGCCGTGCCTCTGGGACGCTTACCGCGCCACAGCCTGGTTCTGATGGGACAACTGTGCGTGCTGCAACTGCATGCGCAACTGCGTCACTTCATCTAGCAGCAGATCACGCTCTTCCTTGAGAAGGCGCAATTCATCGCGACGAATGGTCACATAAAGGGTTTGGGGAGGACGTGCGGTAACGACTGGGCCCATTGCTCACCTCGCAAATGGCGTACATCAACTATAGAGATGTCGCCAGCATTTTGGTCGACACCTCTACTATCGGCGCCGATTCTGATTTCTTTTGCTTGTGATTGGAACTTTTTTATTTTTCATGGTCGCTGTGTCTTTGGCCGGGATTGGAGCGTTATCCCTTGTGATCGCTCAAATTACCCGGAAACTATGCAGCAATGCTCTGGACTAACCCCCAACTGTCTTTTGAGCTAAACCTTTGACTTACCTTTATTTGTAGTAGGGAGCATCAGCACATGCAACTCGGGATTATTGGACTGGGCCGCATGGGCGGCAATATTGCGCGGCGCCTGATGCTCAATGGGCACACCACCGTGGTCTACGACCGCAACGCTGCGTTCGTCGAAAATCTCAGCCAGGAAGGCGCCACTGGCGTCGCCGACCTGCCAGCGCTGGTGGCCGCCCTTGAGGCGCCACGGGCGGTCTGGGTCATGCTGCCGGCCGGTGCGCCGACCGAAGACACCATCACCGTGCTCAGCGGCCTGCTGGAGCCGGGCGACGTGATCATCGACGGCGGTAATACGTACTACAAGGACGACATCCGCCGGGCCCACGCCCTGCTGGAGAAGGGCCTGAACTACATCGACGTCGGCACTTCCGGCGGCGTGTGGGGCCTTGAGCGCGGCTACTGCATGATGATCGGCGGTGACGCCGAAGTGGTGAAGCGCCTGGACCCGCTGTTCGACAGCCTGGCGCCGGGCATGGGCGATATCCCACGGACTCGCGACCGCAAGTCCGACGACGACCGTGCCGAACGCGGTTACATCCACGCGGGCCCCGCGGGCGCCGGGCATTTCGTCAAGATGATCCACAACGGCATCGAGTACGGCATGATGCAGGCCTTTGCCGAAGGGTTTGACATCCTCAAGACCAAATCCAGCGAAAGCCTGCCGCCAGAGCAGCGTTTCGACCTCAACGTCGCCGATATCGCCGAGGTCTGGCGTCGCGGCAGCGTGGTGTCGTCCTGGTTGCTGGACCTGACCGCCGACGCCTTGGCCAGTGATCCGAAACTCGATGGCTTCTCCGGCGAGGTCGCCGACAGCGGCGAAGGGCGCTGGACCATCGAAGCCGCCATCGAGCAGGCGGTGCCGGTGCCGGTGCTCTCCAGCTCGTTGTTCGCCCGTTTCCGTTCGCGCCAGCAGAGCACCTATGGCGACAAGATGCTCTCGGCCATGCGCTTCGGCTTTGGCGGCCACGTGGAGACACCGAAAAAATGACCGCGATCGGCAGCAAATCCAAGGCAGAACCTGCACCGCCGACCACGTTGTTCCTGTTCGGCGCCCATGGCGATCTGGTCAAGCGCCTGCTGATGCCGGCGCTGTACCACTTGAGTCGTGACGGCCTGCTGGGGGATGGGCTGCGGATCGTTGGAGTTGACCATAACGCCATCAGCGATGCGGACTTCGCCAGCAAGCTGGAGGCCTTCATTCGCAGCGAGGCGGCGAGCAAGGGCGGCGACCCCGAACACGCCCTCGACCCGCAGCGCTGGGCCAGCCTGGCGCAAGGCATCAGCTATGTGCAGGGTGACTTTCTCGATGACAGCACCTATGACGCGCTGGCGGCGAAAATCGCCGCCAGCGGCACCGGCAACGCGGTCTTCTACCTGGCGACCGCGCCGCGCTTCTTCAGCGAGGTGGTCAGCCGCCTCGGTGCGGCCGGGCTGCTTCAGGAGCAGCCGGATGCGTTCCGGCGCGTGGTGATCGAAAAGCCGTTCGGCTCCGACCTGCGCACCGCCGAAGCGCTGAATGCCTGCCTGCTCAAGGTCATGAGCGAGAAACAGATCTACCGGATCGACCATTATCTGGGCAAGGAAACGGTACAGAACATTCTGGTCAGCCGTTTCTCCAACAGCCTGTTCGAGGCGTTCTGGAACAACCACTACATCGACCACGTCCAGATCACCGCTGCCGAAACCGTCGGCGTGGAAACCCGTGGCAGTTTCTATGAACGCACCGGCGCCCTGCGGGACATGGTGCCCAATCACCTGTTCCAACTGCTGGCGATGGTGGCCATGGAGCCGCCGGCGGCCTTCGGCGCGGATGCGGTGCGGGGCGAGAAGGCCAAGGTCGTGGGCGCGATCCGGCCGTGGTCGGTGGAGCAGGCCCGCGCCAACTCGGTGCGCGGCCAGTACACCGCCGGTGAACTCGGTGGCAAGGCGGTCAACGGTTATCGCGAAGAAGCCAACGTGGCGGCCGACAGCAACACCGAAACCTACGTCGCCCTCAAGGTGATGATCGATAACTGGCGTTGGGTCGGCGTGCCGTTCTACCTGCGCACCGGCAAGCGCATGAGCGTGCGTGACACGGAAATCGTCATTTGCTTCAAGCCGGCGCCTTATGCTCAGTTCCGCGACACCGACGTCGACGAATTGCAACCTACGTACCTGAAAATCCAGATTCAGCCCAACGAAGGCATGTGGTTCGACCTGTTGGCCAAGCGGCCAGGCCCGGCCCTCGACATGGCGAACATAGCGTTGGGCTTTGCCTACAAGGATTTCTTCGAAATGCAGCCGTCCACGGGTTACGAAACCCTGATCTACGATTGCCTGACGGGCGATCAAACCCTGTTCCAGCGTGCCGACAATATTGAAAATGGCTGGCGCGCGGTGCAGCCGTTCCTCGACGCCTGGCAGCAGGACGCGACGTTCCAGCCGTACAAGGCCGGGGAAGACGGGCCGGCCGCGGCCGATGACCTGCTGACACGCGATGGCCGCGTCTGGCACGGCCTCGGATGAGCGAGCCGTTGAAACACCCCATCCGCTTCCTGCTCAGTGACATGGACGGCACTCTGCTGCTGCCCGACCACAGCCTCAACCAGCGCACCATTGAAGCCGTGCGTTCGTTGCGCGAGGCCGGCGTGTTGTTCAGCCTCGCCACCGGTCGGCCGCCCCGAGCGATGCTGCAATACATCGAGGCCCTGGGTGTCGACCTGCCCACCGCGGCGTTCAATGGCGGTACGCTGGTGCATCCGGACGGCAGTTTCCTCGCGGTGCACTACCTGCCGCCCGAGGTGGCGTTGACCACCCTGGCGCTGTACGCCGACCAGCCCGGGATCGAGGTCTGGGTATTTGCCGACGGCGATTGGCTGGTGTGCGATGCCCACGGGCCGATGGTCCCGGTGGAAACCCGCGGCCTGGGCTATCCGCCGGTGCAGGTCGAGAGCTTCGAGCCTTACCTGGAACGCATCGACAAGATTGTCGCCACCAGTGCCAACACTGATTTGCTGGTGGAGCTGGAGGCGCGCCTGCACCCGCTGCTCAACGGCCAGGCCCAGGTGTCGCGTTCGCAACCGATCTACCTGGACGTCACGGCGCTCAAGGCCAACAAGGGTGAAGCGTTGGCGACTCTGGTCGATTTCCTCGGCGTGCCGCTGGAGCAGACCGCCGCCATGGGCGATGGGGGTAACGATCCGGCGATGTTCCACCGCGCTGGCTTGTCGATTGCCATGGGGCAAGCGGAAGAAGCGATCCAGCGCCAGGCCGATGTCATCACCGCCGCCAACACCGAAGACGGTGCGGCCCTGGCCATCGAGCGCTACATCCTGCCCCGATAACTCCAAACACTCCGGTGCGAGCCTGCTCGCGAAGGCGGTGGGTCAGTCGATGAAAATGTTGACCGACCCACCGCCTTCGCGGGCAAGCCCGCTCCCACCGTGTTGCTGGGTGGGCTCGAACTATGTGTGTCCGCCCAGATTCTCTTGTGGGAGCGAGCTTGCTCGCGAAAAGGGTGGATCAGTCGATGAAGAGGTTGACTGACCCACCGCCTTCGCGGGCAAGCCCGCAGTGTTACTGGTTGGGCTTCAGTTACAGCCAATAGGTCACGGCATACCAACCCAGCCCGCCCATTACCACGGTATAGGGCAGTGCCATCCAGACCATGCGGCCATAGGACAGGCGAATCAGCGGGGCAATCGCCGAGGTCAGCAGGAACAGGAACGCGGCCTGGCCGTTGGGGGTGGCGACGCTGGGCAGGTTGGTGCCGGTGTTGATGGCCACCGCCAGGGTTTCGAACTGTTCGCGGCTCATGTGGCCAGATATGAAGGCCTGCTTCACTTCGGTGATGTAGATGGTTGCGACGAACACGTTGTCGCTGATCGCCGACAGCAGGCCGTTGGCGATGAACAGCATGCCCGGTTGCTGGTCGGCGGGCAGGGCCAGCACCCATTGGATCAAGGGCGTGAACAGTTGCTGGTCATGAATGACCGCCACCACCGCAAAAAACACCACCAGCAGGGCGGTGAACGGCATGGCGTCCTTGAATGCATTGCCAAGGCGGTGCTCGTCGGTGATGCCGGTGAACGCAGTGATCAGCACGATCACCATCAGGCCGATCAGACCGACTTCAGCGATGTGCAGCGCCAGTCCTACGATCAGGATCAGCGCGGCGATGCCCTGGACGATCAGCGCCGCCCTTTGGCGTGAGGTGCGCTCGCGGTTGTCCTGCTCGGCGTAGTCGGCCAGCACCGCCCGCACGTTATCCGGCAGCAATGTGCCGTAGCCGAACCGGCGCAGCTTCTCCAGCGCCACGCAGGTTACCAGCCCGGCAACCAGCACCGGCAGCGAGACCGGCGCGACCTTCACGAAGAACTCGACAAAATGCCAACCCATCTCATGGCCGATCAACAGGTTCTGCGGCTCGCCCACCAGGGTGCAGACGCCGCCCAGCGCGGTGCCGACGGCGCCATGCATCAGCAGGCTGCGCAAGAAGGCCCGGAACTGCTCGAGGTCTTCGTGGTGCAAGGTAGGCAGGGCGTGGTCTTCATCGACGCTGCTGTCCTGGCGCGGATCGTTGCCCGAGGCCACGCGGTGATACACCGAATAAAAGCCCACCGCGGCGCTGATGATCACCGCGGTGACGGTCAGGGCATCGAGAAAGGCCGACAGGAACGCCGAGAGAAAGCAGAACATCAGCGCCAGCAGCGCCTTGGAACGCACGCCCAGGAGCAGGCGTGAGAACAGGAACAGCAGAAGGTCTTTCATGAAATAGATGCCGGCCACCATGAACATCAGCAGCAGGATGACCGGAAAGTTGTGCAGCAGCTCATCGTACAGCGCCTTGGGCGTGGTCATGCCCAGCAGCAGGGCTTCGATCAGCAGCAGGCCGCCGGGCATCAGTGGGTAGCACTTGAGGGCCATGGCGAGGGTGAAGATGAACTCCACCACCAACATCCAGCCGGCGACGACCGGGCCCAGCGTCCACAGCACCACGGCGTTGATAATCAGGAAGGTGATGATGCACGCCTTGTACCAGCGTGGGGAATGCCCCAGAAAGTTGTGCGCGAAAGCCTGAGCCATTGGACCGGACATCGGCTGCTCCTTTTAATTAGAAGCGCGCAACTTGCCGTAACACATGCGCAATATCAAGCGCAGAAGCAAATGTCCTTCAAATGCGACGGGGCTCAGGCCCAATACCGGGCCACCACCGCACGGTAGCTGCCGTTGAGTGAATAGCCGCCCACCAGGATTTTTCCGTCGGGTTGCACCGCCAAGCCGGTCGCGGTGTCCAGGCTGTAGCCCAAGCGCGTGCGAACCCAGCCGTTGCCTTCGCCGAAATCCGGGTCGAGGCTGGCGTCCGGCAAATGCCGGGCCAGTACGAAGTCGGCCTCGATACCGCCGAGGGTGGCGCCGGCGGTCAGCAGTTTTCCATCCGCCTGGACCTGGGCAGCCGTCCATTGGCTGGCGCCGCGACCGATTTCCAACAGCCGGCATTGGCCCTGGTTGCTGTGGCGATCCGGTACGCCATCGCGGCACACTTTCAAGGACAGGCTGTGCATCGGGTCGCGACTGCTGCCAAACGCCTGCAGGTCGCCGTTGGCATGCTCGACGATCTGGCTGACCATCACGCTGTGGTCCTGGGCCAGGATGGACAGGAAGCCTGCGTCGCCAAAGCCGCTGTCGAGGTTGCCGTGGGTGTCGTAGCGCGCGATCAGGCCATGCTGGGGCAGGTCGATGGCCCCGCCGACGAGGATGTGGCCATCGGCCTGGAGCGTCAGGCAGCCCAGCCAGGTGTTTTTCAGCAGGCGGCGGACCATCACAAAGCCGCGTCCGTTGAAGGTATTGTCCAGTTCGCCATCCGGTAGGAGTCGGATCAGCACGCCGACATGGTCGGACAGTTGGAAGTGATGATTGGCCAGCAGGAGTATCCGGCCATTGGCCTGCACTTGCATGTCACAGGCTTCAAGGCCGGGCACCCCCGGCGGAAGCCAAGGGTCGCGCAGGCCTTGGGAAAGGTTGCCGCACAGCCGGACGATCCGTCGGCCGGCGTTGCCGAATCCAGGCACGGCGCGGCCTTGACGATCGAACAACGCCAGGGCGGGGAGGGTGTGGTCGTTACTTTCGTAGTGCAGGCCGCAGAGCAGGATCTGTCCGTCGGGCAACTCGATCACTTTGCCTGCGGTGGCGTCGAAGCCGTTCTCGAACGAGCCGATCACGCTGCCACCCGTCCCGAAGCCCGGATCGGTGGAGCCGTCCTGGTTGAGGCGGGCGAGCCCGAACCGTGTGCCCTGGGCGGTCTCGACCCGGGCGGCTACCAAGGCCCGGCCGGCGCGGTCCAGGGTCAGCCCGGTGAGCAGGCTCGACATACTGCCCTCGAAATGAACCCAGGCTTTGCCGTTGTCGGCAAAGCCTGGGTCAAGTTGCCCTGCGTGAGCCGCAGCCTTGGGAAACGCCAATGCGGATTGATCGGGCATGCATGCCTCTCCTTGTGCGTCGAACGCCCCGAAAGGGCGACGACGGCATGAAGGCAACATTCAAACCCTGAATGTGAAAGTGCACAACTGTCAGGTCCAGCAGATGCAGGGGCGTTTCGTGCCATAACGATGGCTTTCTGATCCAGTGCCAAGCCTGCAACCATAAATATCGCTGACTGCGAGTTATTCCGGCATGGACCAGGACTGCAACTTATAACCTTCCTGGCTCAATTCGGCGCGGGCTTGTTTCAACAAGTTGGCCAGTTGGGCCGGGTCGGTGTAGGCACTGCTTGGAATCTGGGTGCGACCGATGTGGGTATTGGTGCGGTCGATGACGGTCAGGCTGAGTTCGCCGTTACCGTCTTGTGGGGCCCAGGCCACGCACTGGAAGGGACGGAATGCGCGGTCGGCAATCAAAAGAGCTTCGTTGATACGGAGCGGGGCGTTCATGGCGTCTTCTCTTAAAAGGTGCCCAATCAAATGATGTGCCGGCGGTTGGGCGTACCGTGCGGCTGGTTACTTGTACTGATGTTCCGAACCCGGGGGCGGGTCACACAATTGTTGAATAAATTTCGATTTTCTTTCAGACCCGGCGTTGTGGCTTTTGTTTGAAAGCGTGGTGAAAGAATTAATGACGGATTCGTTAATTAGAATCGCGCTTATAACCAGTTTTGTGTCATCTCGATAATCAATTGATACAAGGGTGTGTCAACTTCTTGCTACTGTTACATGCAGGTTCGCCAAACGACTGTTTCTAATCATATTTCCTTATTTTGGCGCCAAGGATCAGTCATGCTCGAAGCCAGTACGTCGCGTCGTCTGCTCGTGGTTGATCCCTGCGACGATTGTCATCGTCTATTGCCCGGCCTTCGGTCCATCGGCTGGGACGTGGACAGCTGTGCCCTCGAACACGCCGGCGATCGCACCTGTGATGTCGGCCTGTTGCGGTTGCAGCCGTTTCACCTGGAGCGCCCGGAAGCGGTCAAGGAATTGATCAGCCGCAGTGGCACCGAATGGATCGCCGTGCTCAACCAGGAAGTGCTGCGCCTGCAGAACGTCGGTGATTTTGTCTGCGAATGGTTTTTTGACTTCCACACCTTGCCTTTCGACGTCTCCCGCGTGCAGGTCACCCTGGGGAGGGCGTTCGGCATGGCGCGGTTGCGCGGGCAAGGTTCGATACACATCGACCAGCCTGAACATGAATTGCTGGGCGACAGCAAGCCGATCCGCGAACTGCGCAAGTTGTTGGGCAAGCTGGCGCCCACCGAGTCTCCGGTGCTGATTCGCGGCGAGAGCGGCACCGGCAAGGAGTTGGTCGCGCGCACCCTACATTTCCAATCCCACCGACGCAACAAGCCCTTCATTGCGATCAACTGCGGGGCCATTGCGGAACACCTGATCCAGTCCGAGTTGTTCGGCCATGAGAAGGGCGCTTTCACCGGTGCGCACCAGCGCAAGATCGGGCGAATCGAGGCGGCTCATGGCGGCACCTTGTTCCTCGATGAAATTGGCGACCTGCCGCTGGAGTTGCAGGCCAACTTGCTGCGCTTCTTGCAGGAGCGACACATCGAGCGGGTCGGTGGCAGCCAGCCCATTGCGGTGGACGTGCGGATCCTGGCGGCCACCCATGTGGACCTTGAGGCGGCCATCGGGCTCAAGCGGTTTCGCGAGGACTTGTACTATCGCTTGAACGTGTTGCAGGTGGTCATGGCGCCGCTACGCGAGCGCCATGGCGACCTGGCGATGCTGGCCAGTCATTTTTCCCATTTCTATAGCCAGGAAACCGGGCGCCGGCCCCGCAGCTTCAGCGAGGATGCGTTGGTGGCGATGGGTATGCACGACTGGCCCGGCAACGTGCGGGAGTTGGCCAACCGGGTCCGGCGCGGGCTGGTGCTGGCCGAAGGGCGACAGATCGAGGCCCATGACCTCGGCCTGGCCAGCCCCCAGGGAGTGGTCGCCCCCATGGGCACCCTCGAAGACTACAAGACCCGTGCCGAACGCCAGGCATTGAGTGACGTGCTCAATCGCCACAGCGACAACCTCAGCGTCGCGGCCAGGGTACTGGGCGTATCCCGGCCGACGTTCTATCGGTTGCTGCACAAGCACCAGATCCGCTGACCCTTCACAAGGGAAAGTATCACCAGGCCCTAGAAGTAATACGGAAACTTCAAGCTGAAGGTAAAGTCCGGCGCGTCGTCGGTGAGCCCGATGGACAGGTTCGGCACGATGGTCAGGTTGTCGGTGGCGGCGACGGTCATGCCAATGTTGAAGTAGCCGGCGTTGGCGTCGCTGGATACCACCGATCGCCAATCCTGGCCGTCTTCCTTGAGCTTGCTTTTCTTCTGGATCAGGTCCGAGACCGAGAACGACATGCTCATCTTCTCGTTCAGGGCAAAGGCGATGCCGGCGCCGATCTGGAAGCTGTCGCCGATGCGCACCTTGCCCGGGGTCTTCTGGTTGACGGTGGAGCTGATGTCGTCGAACGATTCTTCAAGGTTGTGCGTATAGGACAGGCTGCCGAACAGCACCGCCGGGTCGTAGGTCTTGACCAGCGAAAGGCCCGGGGTGATCGACCAGACGCCGTTGCCGGTGGGCAGGTCTTCAGGCACGAACAGGTTGGTGTTGGCCTGGGACTGGCGCAGCTTGATGCCGAACGGATCCTTGCCGGTGGGCGCCTTGACCCGCAGGGTGACCACGGCGTCGGGGCTGTTGACCGACTCGTCCATGAACTTGTAGGCGATGCCGAAGTTGACGTCACCAATAGTGGGGTCGCGGGTCACGGTTTCTTCGCTGGTCACACCGGCGGCGCCTTGATTGGCCCCGCCCGACTGGTAGGTGGACTCGCGGTAGATCACCGGTACGTTGAGGTCGAACTGCCAGCGATTGTCGAAGTTGTAGCGACCGGTCAGGTCCAGCGTCCAGGTGTCGGCCTTGATCCGGTCGAGGTTGATGTTGCCCAGGAATATCGAATCCAGTGCCAGGAAACCATTGAGGATCAATTGCCGGGTGTCGTAGCGCGAGTAAGTGACGCCGGTCTCGAAACTGAACTTGCCGCCGCCGAAGAAGCCGCTGGCCTCGTCATAGAGGTTGGACACGCTTTGCGCCGGTTGCGAATCATCGGCCAGGGATTGACCGTAGCCGCTGCCGCCGGCGGTCGTCGCACCGTTGCCGGCCACGCTCTGGTTGCCCTTCATGTCGGCCGGCGACTTGGCCAGGCGCTTGGGTTGCGGGGCGGCGGGCTGGTCCTCCACCTGGCGTACCCGCTGTTCGAGCACCGCCAGGGCCTTTTGCTGGACCTCGTACCGTTGCTTGAGCTCGAGAAGTTCCTGTTTCAGCGCCTCGATGTCCGCATCCGGCGCCGCGTGCAGCAAAGTTGCCGGAAACAACGTGCTCAAACACATCACAGCGCGCAACGATACGGATCGATACATGGAAATGTCGTCCCTATTTGCCCAGTGGTTGAAAGGCAGCGTAGTTCAATAACCGAGGTTACGCAGGCCTCGCAATTGGGTCAGGTTGCAGTCCAGCGCACCGGCGCTGGGGCCGTTGTTGTTCAGCACCACGTTGAGCTGGGTCATGTTGGTGACCAGGTTGCTGTTGCCCAGCAGACGGGTGTTCTGCAGCAGGCCGCCCTGGGCGACTTGTTGCAGGCTGCTGCCCTGGTTGTGACTGGCCTGGATCGCCATCTGCACGCCACTGCTGGTGGCCGTGACCGCGACGCTGCCGGCGGCGTTGCTGCCGCTGATGGTCTGGCCGCGCGTCAACAACTGGCCCTGGGCGGGTGCCAGGGCAGGTGCCTGGTTGCTTTCCTTCACATTGATGTCGACGTTGTTGTACGCGGTGTTGCCGTCGCCGGCCGCGCGTACGCTCTGGGTCACGCCCTGGCCCGTGCCAAGGCCTGCGCCACCGGTGATGTTGCCGCTGCCCTGGTCCGGGACGCTGCCGTTGCCGGTCTGCTTGATGGTGGAGACGTAGAATTCGGGCTTGATGGTGGCGGCCTGGATCTGCATCGAACTGCTGGCGCCGATCAGGTCGCCACTGGCGTTGCGCCAGGTGCTGCTCATGACGATGCCAAAGCTGATGATCCGGCCGGGCATGACATACCGGCCGCGCAGTTCGGCAAGCTCCTGATCCTTGACTTCGATAGGTTTGAATCCGGCGTAGGCGTGGGCCGGGACTGAAGCGGCCAGGCAGGCCAGCGTCAGCCAATGTGACGTTTTCATGTACTGCTCCCGGAGCGTCCTGCTCCTTATTGTCGTTATGTTGGCGTTGGTCGGCGATTAAAAGAAGTCGCTCTGTATGAAGCCGAAATCCATCAGTTCTGCATCCCTGACCGGGTTGAACCCGTCCAGCTTGTTACGTGCCGTCAGCGGTTGCGGAGGGCTGCGCAACGCATTGGTCTTGTCGTAGCCTGGCCCGACGATGGCAAAGACGATGCCGTTCCAGCCCTTGACGAAATCTTCCTGGGCGTAGCGTTTATGGCCCAGCACCGGGTCGGCGATATAGACCCATTGCTTGTCGGCGCGCTGCAATACCACGAAGTGCTTGTAGCCGCGGATTTCCATCAGCACCACCACCGGAATGGTCACCGCTTCGAGTTTCTCGGGCGGTATCCGGTAGCCTCGGGCGCGCATCCCGATGGTTTCCACGTAGCGTTTCATGTCGAGCATGGAAAACCCCTGGGTGCGGACCAGGTTCTGGTCGGCATTGACCAGCATGCCCTTGATGACGTGTTCTTCATCGACATCCAGCCAATAGGCCTGACGCAGCACCGTGGCCAGCGCGGCGGCACCGCAGCTGAAATCGGTTTTCTGCTCGACGATATCGCTGAACTTGCGCTCGCGTACGCTTTGCACCGGCTTGAAGACCAGCATGCCGCCAGGCAGGGCGGCCACCGGCATCTGCGCGGCCTCAGCCACGCAAGCGACGCAAAGCAGCAGGGAAAGGGCCATTGCACGCATGATCGATACGCCTGGGGAGTCGTGGAAAAAAAGCCCCGTTCGTGGACAACGCTATTGGCTCAAGGTCTTTGTGAACCCTGTGGCCAGGGAGCAAGCTCCCTCGCCACGGGCCCATTTCAAATCCCGTGAATGGCTAGCACGACCGGTTCCGGGGGCTTCGTTTCATGCGCGTCTACATGCAGGCCTTGCAACCTGCGGCAATGGACAGCGAGTTGCTTTGCTGGTTGCCCACGCCGGCCGACACGTTGGCGCCACCGTTACCGGAGAAGCCGTTCATGGAGTTGCTCATGGTGGCGTTGTTGATCACAGGGTTTTTCCAGCCATCGCGGGTCAACACCTGCTGGGTGTTGCTGCCGGCCAGGTCGAAGGTGCCCACGGCGCTGAACTTGAACTTGTCGTCGTCGTGGCCGCCGCCATAACCGCCGCCCTTGTTGTCCCAGCCGCCATGATTGTCGTCTTCGGCGGTGCCGCTGCCTTTGGCCTTGAACGTACCGGAGGCGCTGTAGGTGCTGGTGAGGGTGTCGGTCTTGTAGGTCCGCACGCCTTTGTTGTCCACTTCCAGGCCGGTGGAGGTCTGGTCGGCCGACGCCGAGGCTTGGGCGACGCGACCGCCGGAAACGGCGATGGCCAGGTTGTTTTTCTGTTGGTTGAAGTTGCCGGCGGTCACGTTGATGCCGATGTTGCCGGAGCCGTTGTTGCCTGCGTTGGTGAGCGAGGCATTGTTCTGGGTGGAGTTATTCTTGACGTAGTTGTTGTTATTGACCTGGGTCGCACTGGACATGGCGACGGCCGAGCCAAAGATGAAGCTTTCGTCAGCGGTGGCCAGGGCGGCGGCGTTGTCCTGCTGGTTACCGTCGCCACCTGCGACGTTGGCACCCATGTTGCCGTTGCTGCCATTGAGCGAGTCCTTGGCGTCAGCGGTGTTGCGGGTGGCCTGGTTGGTCACCACGTTGCCGTCGCTGTTCTGCTCGTCCAGCACCGTAGCCCCAGCGCCGGCACTGATGGAGAGCATTTGATCCAGCGTCGGACCTTGTTGGCCATGGTTGCCATGGCCGTGCCCATTGCCATGTCCATTGCCGTGATTGTTATCGTTACCGCCAGCCTGCGCGGCCATGGCCATGACAGCGGCGAGAGCGAAAACCAATGGTTTGAGTGCCATTGTAGGTTTCATAGTGTTTCTCCTTGCGTGTCGTTGGTTAAGTGTCGGTACTTTCTTATGCGCACTGCGCCGGGTCAGTCAGCGACCCGGATGCTCAGGGTGTTGGCCATGCGGTTCCCCACCCCGGCACTCTGGTTCACCTGAATCACCCCTCGGCTGCCGGTGAAGGCCTGGTCGCTGGTTACGACCTGGCGACTGCCGGTTGGGGCGCCAGTTGCTCCTGAGTTCGGTAGCAACGCCACGTTCTGTTGGGAAAGGGCGCTGTCATCAATGCTCTGCGGGTGGGCACTGATGCCCACTCGCATGACATTGGCCATCTGGTTGTTGGTCCCGGCGGACTGGTTGACGCCCAGCACGCCGTCGCCATGGGTGAATGCGTTGCCGCCGATACGGGCGGTGGCGTTCATGTTCGGGTTGGCCGACGTGTCGAGACGCTGGCGTACGGTGGTGGTGGCCTGGGCGTCGGTGCCAATGGCAATTGCCCGGGTATTGGTCTGCTGGGTCTGGTCGCCGGCCGCCTGGTTGATGTTGAGGTTGCCGGTGTAGCGACTGCCGGAATCCTGCAGGTTGGCGCTGTTGACCAGTGCCACACCTGGGTCGGCAAGGGCGATGGAGGAGCCGAACAGGGCCAGCAGGCAAAGGACGGGCTTCATCTCATTGGCCTCCCGCCAGCCGACCCAACGGGGCCAGGCCGGAGCTGAGCGAGCGGTTGATGGTGCCGGAGATCGCGCCGCCGCTGCCGCCGCCGTGTCCGGCACTCATGCCGGGCATGCCGTTGGGGTTGGTCACCACGTTCAGGCCCTGCATGCCGGTGTTCGGGTTGACGGTGCCGCGGATCGACGAGCCGCTGGCGACGCTGGCGAACTCGCCATCGCTCAGCTCGGTGCTGGTGGTCACCTGATGGATTCGTTCGGATGGGTTGGCATTGACGGTGGTCGGATAGGGGTCTTTGCCGCCATTGCGACCGATGGGAATGGGTTGCACGTCACGGCTGAGCACAATGACGCCGTTGCCTTCGGCCTGCACCGGCGGGCTGAGGGTTGCGCTGGTGGCGCAGCCGATCAACAGCAGACAGGTCAAGCTTCTTTCGAAAGTCCCCACGACGGCGATTCCTTCTTCGGTGGGCTGGCCCGGGTCCAGCGTTGCGAAGTAGGGCAGAGCAGGTGTTGTGCCGTGTTTTGAAACGGCTTTGGATTCAATGGGTTGTCGTCAACGAAGCGGCATGGTGGGTGACAGGTGTTTCAGCGCTGAGACACTGCCCGTGTCCGTCAGGCTGCGTCCCGCTGTCCCAGGGCTCTGGATCCAGGCTTTCAGCGGGGTGTTTCAGCGACTTTACAATCAAGATGACCGTTGGATGAAGCGGCTTTGCAGGCGGGGTTGGCGTGGGAGATGTGTTTCAGGGATGCAACACATCCGGGTGGAGCAACTGGGCTACGACGGCGAAAACTCGCTCCTGGCGTTGCGCCCAGTTGCCTTCGATCACCTGGTAGGGCTGAGCGTGGCGAACCAGCCACTGCTCGATCGCCTTGAAAAAGGCCATGCGTTCGGCGAGTTCCGGCTGGCAGCGCAAGCCGTCGCCGGTCCATTCGACCTGCTCGGGGCTCAGCAGCAGGTGCAGGTCGTAATGGCGGCTCAGCAATGCCGGTTCGAGCCAGGCCGGGCAATTACCGAAGAGGGTCTGGCTCCAGAGGATGTTGCTCAGCAGGTGCGTGTCGAGGATCAGCAGCGCCGGCTGGCGGGCTCGGGCGGTGTCCTCCCAGGCCAGTTGCCCGGTGGCGATCTCGGGGATGTCGGCCAGGCAGGTGTCGCGTGGGTTCTGCTCCATGAAATGGCGGACATACTCGTCCACCCGCAGGCCGCCGAAGTGCGTCTGCAACTGCTCGGCCAGCCAGCTCTTGCCGCTGGATTCCGGGCCTGTCAGCACGACCACCTTCATGCGCGCAGCGCCGGGTCGGCACGCCATTCCCGCCAACCTTGCACGGCCAGGAGGGTGAACAACGCGTACAAGGCGGCGGTCAGGTACAGGCCCTTGTAGATGAACAGGGCGACGAAAATGCAGTCCAGGGCGATCCACAGCGGCCAGCATTGCACGCGTTTCTGCGCCATCCACCACTGGGCCACCAGGCTAAAACCGGTCAATGCGGCGTCGAGCCAGGGCTGGGCGGCGTCGGTCCAGTGGGCCATGGCCGCGCCCAATACCAGGCTTCCCGCCGCGCCGATGCCCAGGCCTAGCCACACCGACGGCGCTTGCAGGCGCGTGACCTGACGGCCTTCATGGGCCTGCCCGGCGCGGGTCCATTGCCACCAGCCGTAGAGCTGCAGCACGGCGTAGATCACCTGCAGCAACATGTCGGAATACAACTTCACGTCGTAGAAAATCCAGCTGTACAGCAACACCATGACCAGGCCGATCGGCCAGCACCAGGGGTTCTGCTTGACGGTCAACCAGACAGCGATCACACCGAGGGCCGCGGCAAACAGTTCGAGCCCGGACATGGTGGTTCCTTGGGGAAGTGGAAGAGGGCGGCGATTGTAAACGGTATGGCGGGGGCAGCTCCAACTTCAATGCTGGAGCGTTCGCGAGCAAGCTCGCTCCCACAGGTTGATCCTTGGCGGACACAGGATTTGTGCTCACCGTAGATCCCTTGTGGGAGCGGGCTTGCCCGCGAAGCCGGTCTACCGGCTAGACGCGGAACTGCGTGAGCAATCCGTTCAATTGCTCACTCAATGCCTTGAGCCGGGTGCTCGCCAGGCTCGACTGTTCGGCGGCCAGGGCGGTGCTGTGAGAGAGGCCGGCAGCCTGGGTGACGTTCTGGTTGATGTCTTCCACCACATGGGCCTGTTGCAAGGTCGCGCTGGCGATGGAGGCGTTCAGGCTGTTGAGGTTGCGCAGGGCCTGGCCGATCGCGTTGAGGCTGGCGCCCGCCAGGCCGGCCTGTTCGATGGTCAGTTGCGAGGCCCGGCTGCTGTCGCTGATGACCTTGACCGCGGCCTCGGAATGGTTCTGCAGGCGCTCGATCATCGCCTGGATCTCGGCGGTGGATTTCTGCGTGCGTTGCGCCAGCAGCCGCACTTCATCGGCCACCACCGCAAAACCGCGGCCCTGTTCGCCCGCGCGGGCGGCTTCGATCGCGGCGTTGAGGGCCAGCAGGTTGGTCTGCTCGGCAATCGAGCGGATTACCTCCAGGACGCTGCCAATCTGGGTGCTTTCGCTGGCCAGGGTGCGGATTACCTCCACCGCCTGGTCGATGGTCTGGGACAGTCGATCGATCTGCTGCAAGCTGCCGTCGATGTTCACCTGGCCCTGCTGCGCCTGGGATTCGGCGTCGCGCATCTCGCTGGCGGCATGCTCGGCGTTCTTCGCCACGTCCTGCACGCCATAGGTCACCTGGTTGATCGCCGTGGCCACCAATTCCATTTGCTGCGACTGCTGCTGGCTGCGTTCCTGGGCCTGGGCGGCGTCGCTGCCCAACTCGTTGGAGGATTGCCCCAGGGCACTGGCCGAGGCCTGCAACTGGCTCACCACCTGGCGCAGCTTGGCGGTAAAGGCGTTGAAATGCCGGGCCAGTTGCGTGACTTCGTCCTGGCCGTGGGTGTCGAGGGTGCGGGTCAGGTCGCTTTCGCCGCTGGCGATGTTCGCCATGGCGTTCACCGTTTCCTGCAATGGCCGCACGATGCTGCGCACGATCAGTGTCAACAGCACGGCCATGATCAGGGTGATCCCCAGGCCGACCAGCGACGCCTTGATCAACTGGGCGCGGAATTCCGCGGCCACGTCGTCCACGTATACCCCCGAGCCGATCACCCAGCCCCAAGGCTCGAACAGTTTGACGTAGGAGGTCTTGCCCACCGGGGCCTCGGCGCCCGGTTTCGGCCAGAGGTAATCCACCATGCCCGCGCCCTTGGACTTGGCGATGGCGACCATTTCGTTGAACAGAGCAAAGCCGTTCGGGTCGCGGATAGCCGAGAGGTTCTGGCCTTCGAGTTTCGGGTTGGTCGGGTGCATGACCATGACCGGCGTCAGGTCATTGATCCAGAAATAATCGGTGTCGTTGTAGCGCAGGCCGCGCACGGCGCTGAGGGCCTGTTTCTGTGCCGCGTCGCGGGTCAGGGTGCCAGCGGTTTCCAGGCCATGGTAATAGCTCAGCACGCCACTGGCGGTCTGCACCACGTGCTGGGTCTTCTGTACCTTGGCCTGATACAGATCGTAATGGATCTGTTTGAGCATCAAGGCGCCCAACGTGAACAGCATCACGATGGCCACGACCAGGATGAGCCATAAGCGTCGGCTGATCGACACATTGCGCAAGCTATTCATACGCTGTCACTCCAGTTTTCTTATTCTTGTCAGCAACGACCGGCGGGGCTCGAGCATCCGTCGGTATCGCCTGACTTTTCTAACCCCATAACGCGGCAGCGTTATTCGGGCTTGTCTGATAGGATTTCGGCCCCGCGGCGCAAAACCTGAGCCTGAGTTGATGTTTCATTGGTTTTTTTTGAGCGGTCGCAGTTATCGTGCACCCGCTGCGGGCACCTGCCTGACACTTTAATTTTGATGAGACCCTGGCAGACAGGGCTTTTTTGGGGGATGAATGGATTTGTGGACCGCCTTTTCGGCACTGATTCTTGGCGTGGTAGAAGGCTTGACGGAGTTCCTGCCGATTTCCAGCACCGGGCACCAGATCGTGGTCGCCGACTTGCTGGACTTTGGCGGCGAGCGCTCCATGGCGTTCAACATCATCATCCAGCTCGGCGCGATCCTGGCGGTGGTCTGGGAATTCCGGCAAAAAATCTTTGACGTCGTGCTGGGCTTGCCGACCCAGCCGAGTGCGCGTCGGTTTACCGCCAACCTGCTGATCGCCTTCTTGCCGGCGGTGGTGCTGGGCGTGTTGCTGGCCGACTGGATTCACCATTACCTGTTCAACCCGATTACGGTCGCCGCGGCGTTGGTGGTGGGCGGCCTGGTGATGCTCTGGGCCGAGAAGCGTCAGCATCGGGTGCACGCCGAAACGGTAGACGACATCACCTGGAAGGACGCCTTGAAGGTTGGCCTGGCCCAGTGCATCGCGATGATTCCCGGCACCTCCCGTTCCGGCGCCACCATCATTGGCGGATTGCTGTTCGGCCTCTCGCGCAAGACCGCGACCGAGTTCTCGTTCTTCCTGGCAATGCCCACCATGGTCGGCGCGGCCGTCTATTCGGGCTACAAGTACCGTGAATTGTTCGTCCCGGCGGATTTCCCGGTGTTTGCCATCGGCTTCGTCACCGCGTTCATCTTCGCCATGATCGCCGTCAAGGCCTTGCTGCGTTTCATCGCCAGCCACAGCTACGCGGTGTTCGCCTGGTACCGGATTGCGTTCGGCCTGTTGATCCTGGCCACCTGGCAATTCGGTTGGGTGGACTGGTCTGCCGCCCAGCCATGAATGATTCAGGCACCCGCAAGCGCACCGCCAATGGCGCGGTGCAGCACTGGCGGCTCAAACTGGTGGTGTTCGCGTTGCTGTGTGCCTTGCCGCTGTTCGGCTCGCTAACGCTGGCGCTGCGGGAGGAGTCGTGGGTGCCCCTGGTGGCCTACGGCGTCGTCAGCGCGGTAGCGTTCGTGCTGTATTGGCGCGACAAGCGCAAGGCTCGCGCCGATGCCTGGCGTACCCCGGAAAACGTGCTGCATGCCGTGGAGCTGGCGGGCGGTTGGCCCGGTGCCCTGTTGGCCCAGCAGGTGTTCCGCCACAAGACCCGCAAGGTCTCGTTCCAGTTGGTGTTCTGGTGCATCGTGCTGTTGCACCAGGTGTTCTGGGTCGACCAACTGTTCCTGGGCGGCCTGTTGCGGCGGTTCTGAGTGTCAGTCCATCAGCAGGCCGACCTGGACGCGCTTGGGCAATTTACTCACCACCAGTTGATGGGAACGCCGGATCAGGCTGCGCAGTTCGTCGTCGCCCAGTGGGTAGGGCACCTCCATGATGATCCACTGGGCCCGCGCCAGGTACGGAGCGGGGTGGATGCCTGGCCGATCGCAATGGCCGAGAAACAAATCCTTGTCGACCTTGAACGCCAGTGAATCGCTGCGCAGGCCTTGCAGGGCGAACATCTTGTTGCCGGCGATGGAAAACACCCGCACGCCGCCCCATTTGTAATCTTCTCGCGCACCGGGCAAGCCCAGGCAGAACGCCGCGACATCCTCTTCGCTCAAACTCATATCATTCGTTCCCCACAAAGCTCGAAGGCTTCCACCAGATGATCGATCCACGCGCGCACTGCCGGTAGCATGCCGCGCCGATGAGGGTAGACCGCCTGGAGCCAGCCGTCCGGCGACGACCAGCCAGGCAACAGTTCGACCAGTCTGCCGTCCAGCAACTCCTGCTCGCAATACATGCTGGGCAATAAAGTGAAGCCCAGGCCGGCGAGGGTGCAGGCGCGCCGCACGATGAAATCGTCGATGCCCAAGCGCGCCTCCAGGGTCAGCTCGGCGCTTTGGCCATCGGCCTTGAGCAGGCGCATGTGCACCAGGCGATCGGCTTCCAGTGCCCCAAGCACCGGCAGCTGCTTGAGGTCCTCCGGGGTGTTGACCCGGCGTCCTTCGATCAGCGCAGGGCTGGCGACCATCAGCAGCCGCGCCTGGCGCAGTCGGCGGGTCATCAGCAGCGGGTCTTCGTCGCCGATGTCGCGCACCCGCAGCGCCACATCGATGCCCTCGCTGACCAGGTCGACCCGGCGGTTGACCAGGATCATTTCCAACTGGACCTGGGGGAATTTCGCCAGGAAGGCGCTGATCACCCCCGGCAGGATCTGGTGGGCCAGGCCGACCGGGCTCGACACCCGCAAGCGTCCACGGGGTTCGCTCGACATGCTCGCCACCGCCTCGTCGGCCATTTCGGCTTCCAGCAACATGGCCTGGCAATGGCGCAGGTAGCGTTCGCCGACCGCCGTCAGCTTTAGCTGTCGGGTGGTGCGTTGCAGCAGGCGGGCGTCGAGGCGTTCTTCCAGCTCGGCAATGCGCCGCGACAGGCGTGACTTGGGGATGCCCAGGGTGCGGCCGGCGGCAGCAAAGCCGCCAGCTTCGACAACTTTGGCGAAATAGTACAAATCATTTAGGTCTTGCATGTTCGGCGCTCTATTGTCCTGCCAGTAGGACGAACTATCGCATTGACGCAGTCTTATCGACTATTGGTTTCGTCGATAGGATTGTCCTCAATTGATCGCCTGGTTGCGATCCTCACTTGGAGAGCGTTCACATGAAACTGCTGCACATCGATTCGAGCATCCTGGGCGACAACTCCGCTTCCCGCCAATTGAGCCGCGAAGTGGTGCAGGCCTGGCAGGCTGCCGAGCCCGGTATTGTGGTGACCTACCGTGACCTGGCCGCCGACGCCATCAGCCATTTCTCGGCCCAGACTTTGGTTGCCGCCGGCACCAGCGCTGAACTGCGCGACGCCGCCTTGCAGCACGAAGCCGAGCTCAGCGCCACCACGCTGGCCGAATTCCAGGCTGCCGACGCGGTCGTCATCGCGGCACCGATGTACAACTTCACCATTCCGACCCAGCTGAAGGCCTGGATCGACCGCATTGCCGTGGCCGGCCAGACCTTCAGCTACAGCGAAGCCGGCCCTGTGGGCCTGTGCGGCGGCAAGAAACTGGTGATCGTCTCCACCGCAGGCGGCTTGCACGCCGGCCAACCCAGCGGTCTGGCCCACGAGGACTACCTCAAGCATATGTTCGGCTTCCTGGGCATCACCGACATCGAAGTGATCCGTGCCGAAGGCCTGGCCTACGGCGAGGAGATGCACGCCAAGGCCATGACCGCCGCCAAGGCGCAGATCGGCGAACAGTTCGCCGCTGCGTAAAGCTTGGGTAAAAAAGCCAAGCGCTTCGGGCAACTTCGGTAAAACTCTGTACTCTGAACGTCATGGACGGCCAGGGTGCAGAGTTTTCCTGCATCTGGCGAAGGCTTTTGGCGCAGGTTATGCACGCCAAGCTGCGAGCCACCGGTATCTGGCCGGATGGTGAAAGTGGAAGATGCGATGATACGTCTTGGTGCGCAATTACTGTTTTGCCTGCTCGGCAGCCTGGGTTCAGTGCAGGCCGCCCCGGCCCCGCATCCGCATTGGAGCGCCGGGTTCCATGAGCTGAGCTTTCTCGATCCGCTGGACCGCCAGCCGATGCACGCCATCGCCTTCTACCCGTCTACCGCCAGGGACCAGTCCAGCCAACTGGGTGGCTACCAGATCGATGCCGCCCCGGAAGCCCAGATCGCCATTGGCCGTTTCCCTCTGCTGATGCTGTCCCACGGCAATACCGGTACGCCGTTGGCCCTGCACGACCTGGCCACCTCATTGGCGCGCAAGGGCTTCGTGGTGGTGGCGGTGATTCATCCCGGGGATAACGCCCAGGACCATAGCCGGCTCGGCACCTTGAGCAACCTGTACGGGCGGCCGATCCAGATTTCCGCCGCTATTACCGCGACGCTGAACGATTCGATGCTCTCGCCGTTCGTCAATGCCGGGCAAGTGGGGGTCATCGGTTACTCGGCCGGGGGCGAGACCGCATTGATCCTGTCCGGTGCCACGCCCGACCTTAATCGCCTGCGCCGCTATTGCCAGGAGCGGCCTGACGACCGTGACGCCTGCAACACCCAGGGCGAGTTGATCGCCGACCGGGATGACCTGCAACCCGAGGCCGACCCCAGGGTTCGGGCGCTGTTGCTCATGGCGCCGTTGAGCCTGAAGTTTGGCCGGCACACCCTGGCGGACGTCCATGTGCCGGTGCTGCTCTACAGCGGTGACGGCGACAAGCTCGTGGCCTTCGACAAGAATGCCGCCGCGCTGGCGCGCAAGCTGCCTATCGCACCGGACTTCAAGACACTGGCGGGCGCTGGGCATTTCGTCTTTTTGGCGCCGTGCACCGAAGAGCAGATTGCCGCAATGCCGGCCCTGTGCACCGATGCCGATGGCGTTGACCGTAAAGACATCCACCGGACGATGATTTCCGAGGCCGGGCGCTTTTTCAGCGACGCCCTGGGCAAGCCGAGCCGAGCGGGCTTGAGTACTGCCGATCAATAGCCTTTCTGTTCGGCCCGCCGACGCAGTAGCAGAGTCAGGCCGAGGCCGGTGATGGACAGCAGCGCCGCGCAGAAAAAGATCGACGAATAGCCCAGGTTCAACGCCACCGCACCCATCAGCGGGCCGGCAATCGCCAGCGCCAGGTCAAAGAACACCGCGTAAGCGCTCAACCCCGCGCCGCGACTGGTGTTGGGCACTTGTTTGATCGCTTCCACGCCCAGCGCCGGGTACACCAACGACAGCCCGAACCCCGCCAGCCCGGCACCCACCAGGGCGAATGCGCTGGACGGCGCCAGCCAAAGCAGCGCCAGCCCCACGGTTTCGATGCTCATGCAGGCGATGGCCGAGCTGAAGCCGCCGAAGCGGGCAATGCTGGAAATGAACAGCAACCGCGCCAGGATGAAGCAGATGCCGAAGACCGTCAGGCACCAGGCCGCGCCGCTCCAGCCGCGGCTGACATAGAACAGCGTGATGAACGTGGTGAGGGTGCCATAGCCGATCGAGGCCAGGCTCAGGCTCGCGCCGTATGGCGCAATGCGCCCGAACACCGCCCAGAAGGGCAGGCGTTCGCCGCGGATGACCGGCACAGAAGGTTTGTGGCGAATCATCAGCAGCGCCAAGCCGGCCAGCAACGCCAACGCGAGCCCCAGGCTGGTGAACCCCAGCGCATCGACCATCACCACCCCCAGCGGAGCACCGATGGCGATGGCCCCGTACGAGGCGATGCCGTTCCAGGAAATCGAGCGGGCGGTATGCTCCACGCCCACCTGGCCCATGCACCAGCTGATCGTGCCCACGCCAATCAGGCCTTGGGCGATGCCGAGCAGCAAGCGGGCAACAATCAGGATCACCAGGCTCACCAGCGGCAGGCTTTGCAGCAGCGTCGAGAGCAAGGTCAGCACGCCACTGAGCACAATCCCCGACAATCCGTAGACGATCGCCCGCTTGGTGCCAACGCTGTCCGACACCCGCCCGGCCATGGGGCGGCTGAGCAGGGTGGCCAGGTACTGGGAACCGATGGTCAACCCCGCCACCACCGCGCTGAAGCCCAGTTGTTCGTGCACATACCCCGGCAACACGGCAATCGGCAGGCCGATGCAGAGGAAGGCAATGAAGGTATAGAAAACGATCGAGACGATCTGCAAGGTGATCGACAAGGAACTGGGCGCAGAGGAGGGTGTGGACATGAGGCTCGTTCGCGGGCGGCGGTAAGAGTGCTTCATCATGGCTCGGGGAACGGATAAAAGAAAGCAGGCTAACTAAATGTGCACATTGAAGGTCACCACAGGGGACCTTTGCCAGGCGCAGATTGTGTGAACATCCCCCATTTAATTGTGGGAGCGGGCTTGCCCGCGAAAGCGGTCTGTCTGTGCCGATGATGCTGGCTGGGCCGGTGCTTTCGCGAGCAAGCTCGCTCCCACCAGGGATCTGTGCGATTGAAATGAAAAAGCCCTGTCACATCGGACAGGGCTTTTCACGTGTAGCTTGCAGCTCGAGGCTGACTTAGAACATCACACCCTGGCTGCGCAGGTAGTCGTCGTAGGTGCCGCTGAAGTCGACCACGCCGTCTGCGCTCAGCTCGATGATGCGGGTGGCCAGGGATGAGACGAACTCACGGTCGTGGCTGACGAAGATCAGCGTGCCCGGGTAGTTCTCCAGCGCCAGGTTCAACGCCTCGATGGATTCCATGTCCAGGTGGTTGGTCGGCTCGTCCATCACCAGCACGTTGGGCTTTTGCAGGATCAGCTTGCCGAACAGCATGCGACCCTGTTCACCACCGGAGATGACCTTGACCGACTTGAGGATCTCGTCGTTGGAAAACAGCATGCGGCCCAGGGTGCCACGGATCATCTGCTCGCCCTGGGTCCATTGGCCCATCCAGTCGAACAGGCTGACATCGTCGGCGAAGTCATGGGCATGGTCCTGGGCGTAGTAACCCAGTTCCGCGCTTTCGGTCCACTTCACCGAGCCGGCGTCCGGCGCCAGCTCGCCCATCAGGGTGCGCAGCAGGGTGGTCTTGCCGATGCCGTTGGGGCCGATGATCGCCACGCGTTCGTCGGCTTCGACGGTGAAGCTGAAGTTCTTGAACAGGGTCTTGCCGTCGAAGCCCTTGGACATGCGCTCGATGGTCACCGCCTGGCGGTGCAGTTTCTTGGTCTGTTCGAAGCGGATGAACGGGCTCACGCGGCTCGATGGCTTGACCTCGGCGAGCTGGATCTTGTCGATCTGCTTGGCGCGAGAGGTGGCCTGCTTGGCTTTCGAGGCGTTGGCCGAGAAGCGGCTGACGAAGGTCTGCAGCTCGGCGATCTGGGCTTTCTTCTTGGCGTTGTCCGACAGCAGCTGCTCGCGGGACTGGGTGGCCGCGATCATGTACTCGTCGTAGTTGCCCGGGAACAGGCGCAGCTCGCCGTAGTCCAGGTCGGCCATGTGGGTGCAGACGCTGTTGAGGAAGTGCCGGTCGTGGGAAATGATGATCATGGTGCTGTTACGCGCCGTGAGAATGTTTTCCAGCCAGCGAATGGTGTTGATGTCCAGGTGGTTGGTCGGTTCGTCGAGCAACAGCACTTCCGGATCGGAGAACAGCGCCTGGGCAAGCAGCACGCGCAGCTTCCAGCCCGGCGCGACTTCGGTCATCGGGCCGAAGTGTTGCTCTAATGGAATGCCCAGGCCCAGCAGCAGTTCGCCGGCACGGGATTCGGCGGTGTAGCCGTCCATTTCGGCGAACTCGGTTTCCAGCTCGGCCACGGCCATGCCGTCTTCTTCGGTCATTTCCGGCAGGGAATAGATGCGATCGCGCTCGGCCTTGACCTTCCACAGCTCTTCGTGACCCATGATCACGGTATCGATCACGGTGAATTGTTCGTAGGCGAACTGGTCCTGGCGCAGTTTACCCAGGCGCACGTTCGGCTCGAGCATGACCTGGCCGCCGGACGGCTCGAGGTCGCCACCGAGGATTTTCATGAAAGTCGACTTGCCGCAACCGTTGGCACCGATCAGGCCGTAGCGGTTGCCCGCGCCGAATTTGACAGAGACGTTTTCGAACAGCGGCTTGGCGCCGAACTGCATCGTGATGTTAGCTGTAGAGATCAAAGGTTTATCCTGCGGAACATTCAGAGTAGCTAAGGGTGCGGCAGTACCTGTTCAGTACCTGTTTGCGCCGATCGGGAACGCACTAAAGGCGTCGCGGCGAGCGCAAGGGTCCATCCGGCATAAGAGGACAGCAGCATACGGAGCGCCTGGCCCGGTCGACGTGCGCCGAAGCCGGGGTCGCGGTATCGGCCAAAAAAGGGGGCGCTGAAGTTTGGCGGCGATTGTACTGGTCTGGCCGCATTAACGATAGGGTATTGCTCGGGCAAGACAGTTTTTCACAAATGAGGATAACTTTCAGTTACAAACTCTGGCTAGAATGCCATCTCACTCATGCCACCTCCCGTGTCGTCTGATCGAGCGGGATAAGCCGCCTGTTCACTTCAGTATTGCGACGGACTTCGTGAAACTCATTCTCGCTGCGATCTACATCCTGTCCATCGGCTACGTACACCTGCGGGGGCGCGTGCGGCACAAGTTCGGGCGGCAACTGAGCGACCATTCGTCTTTCCTCGCGCCTATCAATTGCCTGCTTTATCTGTGCTCGAAGCTGCCCAACCGGCCGTACCTGAGCCCCGCCGACTTTCCAGACCTGAGCCCGTTGCAGACCCATTGGCAAGAGATCCGCGCCGAAGGCCTGAGCCTGCTGCAGGCCGGGGAGATCAAACGTTCCAATCAGTACGATGACGTAGGCTTCAACTCGTTCTTCAAGACCGGTTGGAAGCGCTTCTACCTCAAGTGGTACGGCGACAGCCACCCGTCGGCCATGAAGCTGTGCCCGCGCACCACCGAACTGGTGCAAGGCATTGGCTCGATCAAGGCGGCGATGTTCGCCGAGCTGCCGCCGGGCTCCAAGCTGGTTCGCCACCGCGACCCGTATGCCGGCTCCTATCGGTATCACCTGGGCCTGGAAACGCCGAACGATGCCGGTTGCTACATCAATGTCGATGGCGAGTCCTACCATTGGCGCGATGGCGAGGCGGTGGTGTTCGACGAGACGTTCATCCATTACGCCGAAAACACCACGCCCCATAACCGCATCATCTTGTTCTGCGACGTGGAACGGCCGATGAAGTTTCGCTGGGCCACGGCGTTCAACCGCTGGTTCAGCCGCACCGTGATGGCCGCCGCCGGTGCCCCCAACGACGCCGGTGACAAGACCGGCGGCTTGAACCGGGCGTTTTCCAGGCTGTACAAGATCCGACTGCAAGGCAAGGCGCTGAAGAAGCGCAACCGCAAGCTGTATTACTTGCAGAAATGGGCCTTCTTTGGCGCTCTGCTGGCGATCTTCGTCTGGATCTGAAGGCGCGCCTGGCCTAGGTGATCATTGCCCGGGCTTCTGCGCGCCCAATTGCTCCCACATCCTGGCGCCGATCCGTTGGCGATGGGCATAGCCTTCCCACGGATCGGCCCCCAGGCCCCGGGCCCGTTCCAGTGCGGTGTTGATGTCCCATTGCTGGGCGTTGCGCAGGCCATCCAGCTCGGCGCGGGCAATCGGCACCGAGACCGGCAACCCCGGCCGCGCCCGAACCGAGTAGGCGCTCACCGTGCTGGCGCCGCGGGCGTTGCGTAGGTAATCGATGAATACCTTGCCGACCCGATTCTTCGGGCCCAGGGTGGCGGTGATCTTTTGCGGCACCTCCCGCGCCAGGAACTGGGAGATTGCCTTGGCGAATGCCTTGGTGGTGTCCCAGCCTTCGCTGCGCGCCAGCGGCACGATGACGTGCATGCCCTTGCCACCGCTGGTCTTCAGAAACGCCTGCAAGCCCAACTCATCGAGCACCGACAAGGTCAAGCGGGTGGTTTCCAGCATCGCGCTCCAGGGCAACGACGGATCGGGGTCCAGGTCCAGGACGAACAGGTCAGGCGTTTCGATCCGCTCGTGGGTGGCGGTCCAGGTATGCAATTCCACGGTGCCCATCTGTGCGGCGCTGACCAGCGACTGGACGCTGTCGATTTCCATCAGGGCCGCATGGCCCGGGTCCAGCGCCTGGTCCAGTTGCCTGATGTGGGGGATCTCCAGGCGATCGGCGTGCTTCTGGAAGAACTGTTCCTCGCCGATCCCGTCGGGCGCGCGCAGCAACGCGACGGGTCGTTGTTTCAAGTGCGGCAGGATCCACGGGGCGATGTCGGCGTAGTACTGGGCCAGCTCGGCTTTCTGCACGCCGCTGAGGCTGTCGATGACCCGGTCCGGGTGGGTGATGCTCACGCCTGCCACCTCCACCGCACGTTGCTTGCGGCCGCGTTGCGGGGGTGAGGCTCGGTGCTTGAGCGGCAACGGGTGCTCGCGGACGATCTTGCCCGCCGGCATGTCGGCCAGCAGTTCGACGAAGGCCGGGCGGTGCACCAGGCCATTGGCGGTCCATTCGGTGAATTCGACTTCACCCACCGAATCGGGGTCGACCCACTGCACGCCACGCGCCTGCACGGGGCTGACCGGTTTGGCCAAGGGCGAAGTGTCGCGTTCCCGTGCGGACATGGCCGCTTGCAGTTGCTCCCTCTGCGCCCGGGTAAACCCCGTGGCAACTCGCCCGGCATACGCCAGTCCGGCACCGTCGTTGACCGCAAGCAGCAGCGCGCCGAAGCCGTCGGGCCGGTCTTGGGGGCGGGTGAAACCGACGATCACGAAGGCCTGGCGCAATCGGCATTTGAGGTTGACCCAATCGCTGCTGCGCCGCGACACATAGGGGCTGCCCAGGCGTTTGCCGACCACCCTGTCCAGTGACAGGGCGCTCGCGCTTTCGAGTATTTCCTCCTCGCTGGCGGAAAAAGCCTCGGAAAACCGCAAGCGCTTGCCGGCGTGGCCCCGCAAAACCTGCTTCAGCGCGGCGCGGCGCTCTTCCACCGGCGTTTGCCGCAGATCCTCGCCATTGAGGAAGGGCGCGTCGAACAGCACGTACACCAGGTCCACGGTACGGCCGATATCGAGGGCGTTGCGCAGGGCGGCGAGGTCCGATTGACCGTCGTCGTCCAGCAGGATCAGGTCACCGTCCAGCCAACTGTCCCCCAGGTTCAATTCGGCCAGGGCGTCGACGTGCAACTTGAGCCGCGCGGTCCAGTCCTCATGATTGCCGCTGAGCAGGCGAATGTTGCCGTTCTCGATGCGGGTCATCAGCCGGTAGCCATCGAATTTGACTTCATAGCGCCATTCGCCCGAGGGCGGCTGTTCCACGGGTGTTGCCAATTGTGGTAACAGCCGTTCGGGCAGCGGGTGGCGGTTGGGGCGGGTGGTTTTGTCCCGATGGGTAGCGGACACACCGGCAGATTCGCGCTTGGCCTTGGCCATGACAGATTCCCTTGTATAGCTGGCAGCCGGGGCTTAGCCCCGGGAGGCCTTGGTGGCTTTTTTTGCGGGGGCGGACTTGCTGGTTTTCGCTGTTTTTGCAGAGGGTTTTGCCGCGGTTTTTGTCGGTTTGTCCGGCGCCTTGCCTTTGCTGCCCAGGCTGCGCTTGAGCAGTTCGGTAAGGTCGATGACGTCGGCGCTCTTGCGCTGTTCTTCGCCCGGGTCGGTCTCTACCGCTTCGAGACGGCCCTCGTTGGCTTTCTTCTCGACCAATTCCATGATCCTGTCCTGGAAGCTGTCGCGGTATTCTTCCGGCGTCCAGTCGGCGCTCATGTCTTCCACTAGGCGCTTGGCCATGTCCAGTTCACCCTTGACCAGGTGGGGCTTGGTGACCTCGTCGCCCAGCTCGAGAATGTCCAGCTCGCGCACTTCCGCCGGCCAACGCAGCATCACCAGCACCAGCGCCGACTCCAGCGGCATCAGCGCGGCCAAGTGTTGGCGTGTGTGCAGCACGACATGGGCCAGGGCCACTTTGTGGGTCTTGACCAGGGTTTCGCGCAGCAGCGCATAGACTTTGCCGCCGCGCTTGTCGGGTGCCAGGAAATACGGGGTGTCGATGTTTTGCAGCGGGATCTTCTCGCTGTCGACAAAGGAAAAAATGTCGATGGTCTGGGTGGATTTGGGGTGCGCCGAGCGGATTTCCTCTTCGTCGAGCAGGACATACTGGCCTTTCTGGTATTGGACGCCTTTGACGATGTTCTCTTTGGTCACTTCCTTGCCCGTGACCTTGTTGACCCGTTTGTAGCCCACCGGGTCCATGCTGCGTTTGTCCAGCCAATCGAAATCGACGCCTTGGGACGAGGTCGCCGACACCAGCGCGACAGGAATGTGGACCAGTCCGAAACTGATTGCGCCTTTCCAGATTGCCCTGGCCATGGTGGTGATGTCCTTGTCGATGGATGTCTCTCTGGTGACCGTCTGGCCTTTGGAAAAGTTTCCACCGTGCGCTGGCTGGCAAGCGTCGTCAACGTGACGCAAGGGCCGTCTTAGAGATGCCTGGTTACATCTTCGCGGGGATATTTCGCTTAACAACGGCGAACCTGCGGCGTAGCGTGCTTTCGATATGGCTGAATCCAGGAGGTGTCCGAAATGAACCGGCTGATGCTCGCCCTCATGGCGCTACTCATGGCCCCGCTGGCCCAGGCCGCCGCGCCACCGCCCAGCCCGACGTTCGTCGTCGCCCAGAACCTGCCGGGCAACAGCAACCCCTATAACAGCCCGACGCGGCGGGCCAATCCCAATAGCATGCAGGGCACCCGGCCGAATGTGCCGACGATCCAGAACAACCCGACGGTGCCGGTGCCTCGGCCACCCACCCTGGACAATGGCGGGATCGGCAACGGCTACCCACGCTCCGGCCCGCCAACGGGCTCGCCACGGCCCACCATCGAATCCCCGACACCCCCCAGAGGAACCCAGGACAGCCATCGCTAGGCGTGGAGCCTGGCTGAATTTTTTTCACTACAGAAGGACGTGTGCATGTTGCCTAAAACACTCCTGGCGGTCTTTTGCGCCAGCGCGGTTCTCACCCTGGTCACGCCGGCTTCAGCCGCGCAGACCCAACAGTTCAAGAGCGAGGAAGGCACCCTGGAGGTGACCACTTTGGCCAAGGGGCTGCAACATCCCTGGTCTGTGGCGTTTCTGCCCGGCCAGCAGGGCATGCTGGTCACCGAGCGCACGGGCAATCTGCGCATGGTAAGCCCTGATGGTCAGCTCTCTGCGCCATTGAGCGGCGTGCCCGAGGTGTGGGCCGAGGGGCAGGGCGGCTTGCTCGACGTCGTACTGTCACCGGACTTCCTGCAGGATCGCACCGTCTACCTGTCTTATGCCGAAGCGGGAGCCGATGGCAAGGCGGGCACCGCCGTGGGCCGGGGACAACTGTCCGAAGACCGCAAGCGCCTGGAAAATTTCAATGTGATCTTCCGCCAGCAACCCAAGCTGTCGACGGGCAATCACTTCGGCTCACGGCTGGTGTTCGACCGGGACGGCTACTTGTTCATTACCCTGGGGGAGAACAATGACCGGCCTACGGCCCAGGACCTGGACAAGCTGCAAGGCAAGATCGTACGTATCTACCCGGACGGCAAGGTCCCGGACGACAACCCTTTTGTCGGGCAGAAAAACGTCCGTCCCGAGATCTGGTCCTATGGCATGCGCAATCCCCAGGGCGCAGCCCTCAACCCCTGGAATGGCACCTTGTGGGAGAACGAACACGGGCCCAAGGGCGGCGATGAGCTGAACGTCATCGAGCGAGGCCAGAATTATGGCTGGCCGCTGGCGACCCACGGCATCAACTATTCGGGTGCCCCGATTCCCGAAGCCCAGGGCAAGACCGCCGAAGGCGCCCTTGGCCCGCTGCATGTCTGGCAAGTGTCGCCAGGGCTCAGCGGCATGGCGTTCTACGACAACGACCGCTTCAAGGCCTGGCAGCGCAACGTGTTCATCGGGGCGTTGGCGTCCAAGGAACTGATCCGCCTGGAGTTCGAAGGCGACAAGGTGGTTCATGAGGAACGCCTGCTGGGTGAACTCGGCGAGCGCGTGCGCGACGTGCGCCAGGGGGCGGATGGCTTCCTGTATGTGCTGACGGATGAGGCCAGCGGGGCGTTGTACAAGGTTGGGTTGAAATAGATAAGGTCGCGCCCACGGGGCTGTTGGGAGTCGGGTTGCCGTGGCCAGGCTCCCACAAGCAGACCTCATGGGCGCAAATTGCAATTGACTTGCCTCCAACGCCCGGCTAGTTTCCAGGCATGACTTTCACCGTACTGCGTAGCCAGCCAAGCATTATTACCGCCATTCCTTATTTGGCGGGTTAGCTGTCGGCTGCACCCAACCCGCCCTGGAGGCGGGTTTTTTCTTTCTGTCTCCCGGGTTCTGTCCAAACCAGGAGACCGCCATGACCGCTACCCCCGCTGAGCAAAACCTGCTGGAGCACTACGTCAAGAAGATCCTCGCCGCGCCGGTGTACGAGCTGGCGGTGCGCACGCCGCTGCAAGCGGCCCCGGCATTGTCTGAAACCTTGGGCAACCGGATCCTGCTCAAGCGCGAGGATTTGCAACCGACGTTTTCTTTCAAGATCCGCGGTGCCTACAACAAACTCGTGCAACTGACCCCGGAGCAGCGCGCCCGGGGTGTCATCACCGCCTCTGCGGGCAACCATGCCCAGGGCGTGGCACTGGCGGCCCGGGAGCTGGGGATTTTGGCCAGCATCGTCATGCCCCTCACGACCCCGGAGCTGAAAGTGCTGGGCGTGCGCAGCCGCGGCGCCGAGGCGTTGTTGCACGGCGAGAGCTTTCCATTCGCCCTGGCCTATGCGCTGGAACTGGCCCGGCAGACGGGGCGCGAGTTCGTGTCGCCATTCGATGACCCGCAAGTGATTGCCGGGCAGGGCACCGTCGCCATGGAAATCCTGCGCCAGCACCCTGGCCAACTGGATGCGGTCTTTGTTCCGGTGGGCGGTGGCGGATTGATCGCCGGGATCGCTGCCTACATCAAGTACCTGCGGCCAGACGTGCGGATCATCGGGGTCGAGTCTGAGCATTCTGCGTGCCTTGCCGCCGCGTTGAGCGCAGCAGAGCGAGTCATCCTGCCGGAAGTGGGCACTTTCGCCGACGGCGTGGCCGTGGCGCAGATAGGCGTCCACAGCTTCGAGGTTTGCCGATTCTGCGTCGATGAAGTGATCACCGTGAGTAACGATCAATTGTGCGCGGCAATCAAGGACATCTATGACGACACCCGTTCGATCACCGAGCCCTCGGGTGCGCTGGCGGTGGCGGGCATCAAGCAGTACGTGGCTCGCACCGGCCTGCGAGGCCGGACCTGGGTGGCGATCAACTCGGGGGCCAACATCAATTTCGACAGTTTGCGCCATGTGGCGGAGCGCGCGGCGGTAGACGCCGTTTGAATTTTTACGCCACGTCACACTTTTTTTGAACGAGGCGACGGACGCCCACTTGCGCGGGCCAAATTGGGGCTACTCTGGCTTCGACAGGATGAAGGCAATTGCAGTTTGCATGAAGAAAGCGCCGTTTCCTTGCATTCTGCACGGGCGGTGCGCCAGGCAACGTCGCTAAGTCATTGATTGATATCAATCTCTGTTTCCGGCGTTGCAGGCATATTTTTTGCGAGAGTGCTCAGGAGCGAGAGTGTTCAGGAGTCCGCTGGTTGGACTCGTTGAATCACAACGCCAAAAAACGAACGAACGGCTCGGCATTCGTAGTCCCAGTCCGCAGGGAAGAAACGGACGAAAATACCGCCGTCGTATACATAAGTTGGCCGCCTCAACAGGAGAGAGTCGCCATGTTTTTATCTGCCCTCGAAATGCGAAACATCATTGAAAGCAGTTTGTTGCCCAAGCGCTCCCAATGCAGCTTGTCACCCGATCTGACAATGACGGTCAAGATTTATGACGATCATGAGACCGATCGCGTGGCGTTGATCAAATCCGATATCGATGCCAAGAAGCTCACCGGTTGCCGGGCGATCAACGACCTGATTGCCGAGTTGCGTACTGAACTCGATCACGGCCACCACATGGGCAGCCATGTTCATCAGCAACACCGAATGACCGGGCGCTAACGGCGGCCTTTTCCCGGTAAGCCTGACGCCTGGGTCCGGTCAACGTCCGAACCCGGCGTCCAGTTTTTTCAGGGCGTTGGCGTTCAGTCCGCGCTCGTGCAAGCCTGCGACAGCTTGTTGTACGAGATATCTCGGGTTTGCCCCGCTTTGTCGATGTACACCATCTGGGCAGTGACCACTTCGCAATAAGGTGTGGACGGCTCCATCAATGAGAGCACCTTCTTGATTTCCAACGGCATTCCATAGCGATAGGGCGTGGGTGAGGGAACGTCGGCGGCCTGGGACAGACCGGCGAAGGCGGTCAGGCTGAGCAACGACACAGCGGCTATTAACGCACGAATATTCATGATCAGAACTCCGCAGCATAGAGAGGTCGACCGGATGCCTGGGCATCGAGGTCTGCCGCGCGGGGCCTTGGGGTGAGGAGGGCGCGGTCCGGGTCAGTGTCGGATCGCGGGATTAAAAGGCGGTTAAGCGCTGCGCTTGGCCGCGGGGCACCCAGGCAACTGCCAGGCCCGAACGGGCGGCAGCCGCTGGGGTGAGGGATCAGTTCAACTGGTGCCGGTAGGGCAGGTCTGGCCCGGTCTTGCCGCAGGTCAGGGCGGCGGCACGCATGGCGAACTCCAGCATGGCGCCGATCTGTTCGCGGCTCAGGCTATGCAGGCCTTCGATCGAATCCAGCCGCTGTTCCGTCAGCCAGGCAATCAACGCCGCCTGGAACGTGTCGCCGGCTCCTACGGTGTCTGCCATCTTCACTGGGTAGGCGGGCATCGACCAGGCGCCGTACTGGCGGCTGAACACCGTGGCGCCCTGGCCGCCACGGGTCAGGAAGACCAACTGGCAACGGTGTTGCAGCCACCCTTCGATGACCGCCTGGGGATCGAGCTCGGGGTAGAGCAGGCTCAAGTCTTCGTCGCTGACCTTGATGAGGTCGGCGTACTCCACCAGCATCGCCATCCGTGAGCGCCACAGTTCGATGTCCGGTTGCGGGTTGAGTCGTACGTTGGGGTCCAGGGTGATCAGGCGCCGGCCGCTTTCGCGCAGCACCAGGGCCAGGAGCGTATCGCCCACCGGCTGGACCACCAGGGAAAACGAGCCCAAGTGCAAGCCACGTACTTCGGGACCCAGCGCCGGCAGGTGCTCCAGGTGCAACTGGCGGTCGGCACAGCCTTCCCCTCGAAAGCTGTAATGGGGGGAGCCATTGGCGCCCACGGCGACCATCGCCAGGGTCGTCGGCGCATCGACCTCCCGCAGGTAATGGGTGCAGACGCCTTCATCCACCAGGACCTGGTGCAAGCGTCGACCGAGGTAGTCGGTGGACAGGCCGGTGAACAGCGCGGCCTCGATCCCCAGGCGGCGCAGCCCCACGGCCACGTTGAACGGCGAGCCACCGGCCAGGGCCTTGAAGTTCACCTGCGAGGCTGGGGTTTGCGCCTCGGTCCCGCTGAAAAAATCAAACAGTGCTTCACCACACACCAGATACATAGTTGCCCGCTCTCAAAGGGTTGCGACGTGTTGTCGGTATCGTTCATAAGCCTGTTGCGACGCCGCGACATGCGCGGCGACAGGCCGGGTTTCGCTGGCTGGGTCGAGCTTGACGCAACGCTCGCACAGCTCGGCCAGGCCATGTTGCGCGCCTGACTGGCACCAGGCAGCCTGGATGGCCGCACCGAGGGCGGCCGCTTCGCTCTGTTCGGTGCAGATGACCGTGGTGTCCATGATATCGGCGACGATCTGCCGCCACACCGGGCTCTTTGAGCCGCCGCCGATCAGCCGGATGCTCTGGGCCTGGAGCCCGTTGGCCCGCAGCAGGTCCAGGCCGTAACGCAAGCCGAAGGTGGTGCCTTCGACCACGGCGCGGCACAGGTTGGCCCGGGTCAGGTTGGTGGTGGTCAGGCCCAGCAGGCTGCCGGTGGCGTGGGGCAGGGCCGGGACCCGCTCGCCGTTGAGGAACGGCAGCATGCACACGCCCTCGGCGCCGATCGGCGCTTCGGTCACCAGGGTGTTGAAGGCGTCGATGTCCAGCGCCAAAAGCTCACGGACGGCCCCGGTGGCGTTGGTCAGGTTCATGGTGCAGATCAGCGGCAGCCAGCCACTGCTGGAGGAACAGAACGTCGCTACCGACGGCTGCGGGCTGACCACCGGCTCAGCGGCATAGGCGTATACCGTGCCGGAGGAACCGAGGCTCATGGTGATCACGCCGGGCTGGATATTGCCGGTGCCGATGGCGCCCATCATGTTGTCGCCGCCACCGCTGGCCACCACGGCGTCAGGGTTGATGCCCAGGTGCGCGGCGATGGCCGGCAGGATGCGCCCGACCGGTTGGTGCGCCTCGATCAGTTCCGGCAGCGCCGATTGCAGGCGTCCGCTGGGGTCGATGTGGCTCAGCAATGATTCATCCCATTGACGGGTGCGGACATTGAAATAGCCGGTGCCCGAGGCGTCGCCATATTCGGTGCAGTGGCGGCCGGTGAGCCAGTGGTTGAGAAAGTCGTGGGGCAACAGGATGCGGGCGATGCGGTTGAACACCTGCGGATGCTGCTCCCGGGTCCACAGCAGTTTCGACACGGTGTAGCCGGGGGCGATGACCACGCCGAGGCGCGCCAGGGAGCCGCTTTCGCCGCCCAGGTGGGCCAGCAACCGGTCGTTTTCCGGCGTGCTTTCGGTGTCGCACCAGAGCTTGGCCGGGCGCAGCACCTGGTCTTGCTCGTCGAGTAGCACCAGCCCGTGTTGCTGGCCAGACACACCGATGCCGAGAATGGCCTGGCCATCCACTCCGGCGTTGGCCAGCGCTTGCCGGGTCGCTTGGGTGAAGGCTTCGAGCCATTCCCCGGTGTCTTGTTCACGGCAGCCGTTGGGGCCGCTGATCATGGAGTGGGCCGCCGCACCGAGGCCCAGGACCTGGCCACTGGTGGCGTCCAGAACCAGCGCCTTGGTGCCTTGGGTGCCGCAGTCGATGCCCAGGAACAGTTGTTGGTTTGCCATAGAAATCCTTGATATCAATGAACCGTCAGCACAGAACTGTTTGGACCGGGACATGGTGGAACCTGTGGCGGGGGGATTTATCCCCTCGCCACCAAAAGCGGCCGGATCCGCAGGTTTATTCTGTGTCAGCCAATACTCGCTCAAGTGTTCGCGTTACCCCGTGTTCGCGCAAGCTGTTGCAGCACCATTCGAAGGCTGCCACGAACTCCGGCGAGCGGGGGATGGCCGTGCCAAAGATTTCTTCCACTTCCAGCAATCGCTGGGTGACCAGCGCATCGTCGGCCACCAGCGCCTGGCAGAACGCTGCCCGTGGGTCTGGAATCGTATAGGCCAGGCTATTTTCGTCCACGCCCTTGAGGTACACGGCCCACGCTGCCACCACCAGGGCCGCACGACGTGTCTCGCGCCCGTCGGCGATCAGGCGATTGATCGTCGGTACGGTGAACTTGGGAAACTTCGACGAGCCGTCCGAGCACACCCGCTCCAGTTGGTCGGCAATCGCCTGGTTGGAAAAGCGCTCCACCAGGGTGTCCTTGTAGTCGGCCAGGTCGATGCCCGGCACCGGCGCCAGTTGCGGCGTGACGTCCAGGTCCATGTAGGCGCGCATGTAGCGCACGAACAGCGGGTCGTTCATGGTCTCGTGGACAAAGCGATAGCCCTTGAGAAAGCCCAGGTAGGTCAACGCCAGGTGGCTGCCGTTGAGCAGCTTGATCTTCATTTCTTCATAGGGGGTGACGTCGTCGGTGAACTGCACGCCGACCTTTTCCCAGGCCGGACGACCGTTGACGAACTTGTCTTCCAATACCCATTGCACGAACGGCTCGCAGACCACCGGCCAGGCGTCGTCGATGCCGTGTTCGTCGTGCAATTGCAGGCGGTGAGCGACGCTGGTCATGGGCGTGATGCGGTCGACCATGGCGTTGGGGAAGCTGACGTTCCGGTCGATCCACTGGCCCAGCTCGGCGTCCCGCAGCGCGGCGAAGGCCAGCAGCGCCTTGCGGGTCACGGCGCCGTTGTGGGGCAGGTTATCGCAGGACATCAGGGTGAACGCCGGCGTGCCGGCGGCGCGGCGCTTGGCGAGCGCGGCGCAGAGGAAACCAAACACGGTCTTTGGCGCGTCAGGATGGGCCAGGTCGTGCTGGATCTGTGGCAGATGGGCCATGAACTCGCCATTGCTGTCGTCGATGCAATAGCCGCCTTCGGTGATGGTCAGCGAGACGATGCGGATCTGCGGGTCGGCGAGCTTGTCGATCAGCGCCTGGGCGCCGTCCTCGGCCAGCAGCATGGCGTTGATGGCGCCGATCACCCGGACTTCGGTGTCGTCGGTGTCGCCCAGCTCGTACAGGGTGAACAGGTAGTCCTGGCCGGCCAGGTCGTCCCGGGCGCGGCGATCCTCGGCCCGCAGGCCGATGCCACAGATGGCCCAGTCCAGGTCGGTGCCGGTGTTCATCAGGGCGTCGGTGTAGTACGCCTGGTGAGCTCGGTGAAAGCCGCCGACGCCGATGTGGGCGATGCCCTGGCGGACTTCGCTCAGAGAGTAGGCGGGCAGGGCGACCGCCGGGTTGAGGTTGTGCAGGTTCTGTCGGTTGAGTTTCATCGCGGTTCTCGGCAATCAGGCGGCGGCGCGCAGCGCACGGGGGACCGCTACGCCATCGGCATCGAATAGGTGGCAGTGTTCAGCGTCCAGGTGCAGGTTCAGTTGCTCGCCAAAGCGGCTGGCCAGGTCGCCGCGCACTCGCATGGTCAGGGCCTCGCCGGAGGCCGTCACGACGTGGCAGAACGTGTCGCTGCCCAGTCGCTCGCTGACGTCGGCGGTGACCGCCAGCGTGCAATCGCCCGGTTGGGCCAGGTTCAGGTGTTCCGGGCGAATCCCCAGGGTGACCTCAGCGCCGACGCTCAGGCGGGCGCCGCTCAAAGGCAGATGGATCCGGGTGCCGGCGTCCAGCAGCACTTCACAGCCCTGGCTGTCGAGCCCACTGACCTTGCCCTTGAGAAAACCCATCTTGGGCGTGCCGAGGAACCCGGCGACAAACAGGTTGGCCGGCTGGTGATACAGCTCCAGCGGCGAGCCGACCTGTTCGATGCGCCCGCCGTTGAGCACCACCACCTTGTCGGCCAGGGTCATGGCCTCGACCTGGTCGTGGGTCACGTAGATCATGGTCGCTTGCAGTTCCTTGTGCAGCCGCGCCAGCTCCAGGCGCATCTGCACCCGCAGTGCGGCGTCGAGGTTGGACAAGGGTTCGTCGAACAGGAAGATCTTCGGGTTGCGCACGATGGCCCGGCCGATGGCCACGCGCTGGCGCTGGCCGCCGGACAGCTGCTTGGGCTTGCGTTCGAGCATTGGCCCCAGTTCGAGGATGCGTGCGGCTTCGTTGACCTTTTTCTCGACCTCGGCCTTGGGCACGCCGGCCAGATCCAGGGCGAAGGACATGTTCTTGCGCACGCTCATGTGCGGGTACAGGGCATAGGTCTGGAAGACCATCGCCAGGTCGCGCTTGGCCGGGCTGACTTCGGTGATGTCTCGTCCGTCCAGTTCGATGGTGCCGTCGCTGACTTCCTCCAGGCCGGCAATCAGCCGCAGCAACGTGGACTTGCCGCAGCCCGAGGGGCCGACGAACACCACGAACTCGCGGTCGTTCACTTCAAGGTCGATGCCCTTGATGATGGAAAAACCTTCGAAGCCTTTTTGCAGATTCTTGATTTTCAGGTTGGCCATGAGGATGGGCCTCCACTTCTTATAAGGGTGTAGGGCGCGTTATTTCACGGCGCCGAAAGACAAACCGCGCACCAGCTGTTTCTGGCTGATCCAGCCGAAAATCAGGATCGGCGCGCAGGCGAGGGTCGAGACGGCGGACAATTTGGCCCAGAACAGCCCTTCGGGACTGGAGTACGAGGCGATCAGCGCCGTCAGCGGCGCGGCTTTGGACGATGTCAGGTTCAGTGACCAGAACGCCTCGTTCCAGCACAGGATCAGCGACAGCAGCACGGTGGACGCCAGGCCACCCTTGGCGATCGGCAACAGCACGCGCACCATCTCCTGCCACAGCGTGGCCCCGTCCAAGCGGGCGGCTTCGAGGATGTCGCGGGGAATGTCCTTGAAGTAGGTGTAGATCATCCAGACCACGATCGGCAGGTTGATCAGCGTGTAGATGGCGATCAGCGCGATCCGCGTGTCCAGCAGGCCAAAGCTCTTGGCCAGCAGGTAGATGGGCATCAGCACGCCCACCGGAGGCAGCATCTTGGTGGAGAGCATCCACAGCAAGGTGCCTTTGGTGCGTTGGGTTTCGTAGAACGCCATGGAGTAGGCCGCCGGCACCGCGATCAGCAGGCACAGGGCGGTGGCGCTGAAGGAAATGACCACCGAGTTCCAGGCGAAGCTGAAGTAGTTGCTGCGCTCGTTGATGTGCAGGTAGTTCTCCAGCGTCGGCGTAAAGATGAACTGCGGCGGCGTGGCGAACGCATCGATTTCGGTCTTGAAGCTGGTCAGCACCATCCAGAAGATCGGAAAGAAGATCACGATGGCGATGGCCCACGCCAGCGTACCCAGCAGCAGGCTTTGCAGGCGACGCGATTGTTGAAGTGTCATGGCGGCGGCCTCAATGCTTGTCGGTGAGGTTTTTGCCAATCATCCGCACCAGGATGATGGCGGCGATGTTGGCGATGACCACGGCAATCAGGCCACCGGCCGACGCCATGCCGACGTCGAACTGCACCAGCGCCTGGTTGTAGATCAGGTAGGCGAGGTTGGTGGAGGCGTAGCCTGGGCCACCGTTGGTGGTGGTGAAAATCTCGGCGAACACCGACAGCAGGAAAATCGTCTCGATCATCAGCACCACGGCAATCGGCCGCGCCAGGTGCGGCAGGGTCAGGTGCCAGAAAATCGCGATCGGGCCGGCACCGTCCAGGCGCGCGGCTTCTTTCTGTTCCTGGTCGAGGGACTGCATGGCGGTCATCAGGATCAGGATCGCGAAGGGCAGCCATTGCCAGCTCACAATGATGATGATCGACAACAACGGGTAGTGGGCGAGCCAGTCCACCGGTTGTGCGCCGAACAGTTTCCACACGGCGGCGAGAATTCCCGAAACCGGGTGGAAAATCAGGTTCTTCCAGATCAGCGCGCCGACGGTGGGCATGATGAAGAATGGCGAGATCAGCAGCACCCGTACGATGCCGCGACCGAAAAACTCGCTGGCCTCCAACAACGCGCTGATCAATACCCCGAGCACGATACTGATCAGCAGCACACTGCCCACCAGCAAAAGGGTATTGGTGGCGCCGGGCATGAACCCCGAGTCGGTCAGGAAGTAAGTGAAGTTCTCCAGCCCGACGAACTCGTTTTCGCCGGGATAGAGCAGGTTGTAGCGGATCATCGAGAAGTAGACGGTCATGCCCAGCGGCACGATCATCCACAGCAGCAACAGGGCCACCGATGGGCTGACCAGGAACCAGCCAGGGTTCGCCAGGCGGATCTTGCGCGCCGGCGGGGCAACCCCGATGGGCGCCTTGGTGGTTGTCGTCGAAGTATTCATGGCATTGGACCGATGTGTGCAGGCCTACAGAAAATCCCTGTGGGAGCGGGCTTGCTCGCGAATAAGGCAGTACATCCAACATCAATGTGACCGCCAGATCGCTTTCGCGAGCAAGCCCGCTCCTACAAAAGACAGAGCGGCGGCGCGGCTTACTTGGGATAACCGGCGCGTTTCATCTCGCGTTCGGTGGTCGATTGCGCGGCGGTCAGCGCCTGGTCCACGCTCTGCTGGCCGGTCAGCGCGCCAGAGAAGAACTTGCCCACTTGGGTGCCGATCGCCTGGAACTCAGGAATGGTCACCAACTGGATGCCGATGTAAGGCACCGGTTTGAGGGTTGGCGCTTTCGGGTCGGCGACTTTCAGCGATTCCAGCGTCACCTTGGCAAACGGCGCCGCCTTCATATACTCCTCGCTATAGGTCGAGGTACGGGTGCCTGGCGGAACGTTGGCGATGCCGTCGGTCTTGGCGACCAGTTGGCTGTATTGCTTGGAGGTCGCCCAGGTGGTGAAGACCTTGGCCGCGTCCTTGGCCTTGGAGCTGGTGGGGATCGCCAGCGACCAGGAATACATCCACGAGGTGCCCTTGTCGGTTTTCTCGTGGGGCGCGAAGGTGAAGCCGACGTGATCGGCGACCTTGCTCTGGGTCTTGTCGGTCACGAACGAGCCGGCGACGCTGGCGTCGACCCAGATCGCGCACTTGCCGCTGTTGAACAGCGCCAGGTTTTCGTTGAAACCATTGCTGGACGCGCCCGGCGGGCCGGACTTCTTCATGTTGTTGACGTAGAAGTTCAGCGCATCCTTCCATTCGGGGCCATTGAATTCAGGCTGCCACTTCTCGTCGAACCAGCGTGCGCCGAAGCCGTTGGCCAGGGTGGTGATCAGGGCCATGTTCTCGCCCCAACCGGCTTTGCCCCGCAGGCACAGGCCGTACTGTTCCTTGGATTTGTCGGTGAGCTTCTCGGCGAACTCACCGATCTGGGTCCAGGTCGGGTGTTCGGGCATGGTCAGCCCGGCGTCCTTGAACAGGTCGGTGCGGTAGTAGGTGATCGAGCTCTCGGCATAGAACGGCAGGGCGTACAGCGAGCCCTTGACGGACAAGCCGTCACGCACGGAAGGGAAAACGTCGTCCAATTCATAGGACGCCGGCAGGTCCTTCATCGGCTCCAGCCAGCCCTTGGCGCCCCAGAGTGCGGCTTCGTACATGCCGATGGTCAGCACGTCGAACTGGCCGCCCTGGGTGGCGATGTCGGTGGTCAGGCGCTGGCGCAGGACGTTTTCTTCGAGCACCACCCAATTCAACTGGATATCCGGGTGCTCGGCCTCGAAGGTCTTCGAGAGCTTCTGCATACGGATCATGTCGCTGTTGTTGACGGTGGCAATGGTGAGGGTCTGTGCGCCGAAACTGACGCTGCTGAGGGTCATGCAGGTGGAGACAAGCAGAGCTTTTACCGAAGGTTTCATCGCGCACTCCTTTTCCGCGCCAGGGGCTGCAGAAGGACAGTTATTGTTTTTGTGTCTTCCGGATGAAGGGAAGAATGTGCGCTGATTACAGCCCGCCTTGCACGGCGTGACAAATCATCCGTCGCACTTGTGCTGATACTTTTTTGCACTGGATTCGATTGGCGTCAGGCACTGGCGGGCAGGTAAATGACCTGTGGCGAGGGAGCTTGCTCCCGCTCGGGTGCGTAGCAGCCGCAAAAAAGGGCTGCTTCGCAACCCAGCGGGAGCAAGCTCCCTCGCCACAGGGGATTTTCGTTTATTTGAGGGGGGGCAAGCTGTTCCCACAAAAAAAGCTGCGCTAGGGCTGATCCAGCCGCATCAACCCTGGTTCTGCTCGGTCAAACGCTGCACCGCCAGGCGTCGGTAATGGGACGGGGTCATGCCCTTGAGCTGCTGGAAGCGCCGGTTGAAGTTGGAGATGTTGTTGAAGCCCGATTCAAAGCACACGTCTGTCACCGGTTTGTTGCCGTCGGCCAGCAGTTCGCAGGATTTGCTGATGCGCAGGCGATTGACGAATTCGATGAAACACCGGCCCGTGGCCTGCTTGAACACGCGGCTGAAGTACGTCGGCTTCATGCCCAGGTGCTCGGCGACTTCTTCCAGGGACAGTTCCCGGGCGTAGTGGGCAAAGATGTAGTCGACCGCGCGGTTGGTGCGGTCGATGCTGTGCTCGTCCGCCGGCTGCGAGGCAGTAGAGCCGGAAAGCAACTGGTAGTCATCGGTGCCTGCCAGCAGCTCCATCAGGATGAAGAAATGCCCCAGGCGGCTCATGCCCTGGGCGTCGGCGATCCGCTGCATCAGGATCATGGCCTGGTGGATGGTGCGCTTGCAGCGGAACTCGATGCCGTACTGGGCCCGCTCCAACAGCGGTGCGACGGTCTTGAGCTCGGCAAAGACCTGATGACCGCTCTCGAACAGCTCGTCGGTGAAATTCACCAGCATGTCGCGCTTGGGCACCACTTCGTCCTCGGCCACCTGGCTGATCCAGTTGTGGGGCAGGTTAGGGCCGGTGAGAAACAGCGACTGCGGGTAGAAGTTGCCGATGTAGTCGCCGATGAACACCTTGCCGGAACTGGCGACGATCAGGTGCAGCTCGTATTCCTTGTGGAAATGCCAGCGCACCAGCGGGCACGGGAAACCGTGCTGGCGGTAGATGATGGACAGCCCGTTATGGTCATCCATCAACTCATAGGAAGGGTCGGTGACTCTCGCTGTTCGGGTCATGGGCCTGGCGCTTTTGTTGTTATCGCCGCTGGATAATGCCCCCTTCGTACGGCGGGTGCCAGCCCGGAGCCGATGTTGCGCCTCAGCCGTTGCGATTTTTTTCCTCGATCCACTGGGCCATGTACTGAGTGCTCTTGTGCTGGTGATGGCGCAGCATGCTGCCGGTAAAATTGTCCCGGCGTCGTTGCGCCAACTGCGCTCGGCAGGCCTCGATGCTTTCGATCAGCGCCGGGCCGTGCACCTGTTTGCGGTAGCGGTCCTGCAACAGGGCGAAGCCGGCGTCCCGGGCCTGGGTCCAGCGTGCCTGGTCGCGGTACAACTGCACCGCCGCATTGGCGATGGCCTCGGCGCTGTGGGCGATCACGCCGGGCCAGGGGTTCTCGCCCTGCATGGCCTCGGCGCCGATGGGGGTGGTGACATTCGGCGTGCCGCAGAGCATGGCGTCGATCAATTTGCCCTTGATGCCCGCGCCGAAGCGCAGGGGGGCTAGGCAGATGCGGGCGGCAGACATGACCTGCAAGGCATCTTCGGCCCAGTTCATGATGTGAAAGCCTTGCGCCGGGTTGTGCAGCGCGGCGGCCTTGGGCGGGGTGTAGGCACCGTACAAGTGCAGTTGCGCCGTCGGCAGTTGTTGGCGGATCAACGGCCAGATGGCGTTTTTCATCCACAGCACCGCATCCCAGTTCGGCGCATGGCGGAAGTTGCCGATGCTGAGAAAGTGCGCCCGGTCTTCGAACGGCACGGGCACCTCACTGGACAGGTCGAGCATCAGCGGGCACCAATGCAGCAGGCTGCGAGGCAGCTTGAAGTGTTCCACCAACAGTTCGATTTCGACCTCGGACACCATCAGGTTGAGGTCACAGCGGTACAGGGCGGCGATTTCTCGCTTGGCCAGGTCGGTGTCGGCCATCCGTTCGAACTCCTCACGCAGGGCCGGGGCGAACAGATCGCTGAAGTCCTGGGCGGTGTCGTCGACTTTCAGGCGATCCTTGAGGCGTTGATGACGGGCGTGGCGCAGGCTTTGCAGATCGGACGTCTCCAGCACGCGTACGGCGGTGGGGCAGTGCTTCTCCACCCGCCAGCCGAACTGCTCTTCCATCAGGAACTGGTCGAACAGGACGATATCGGGCGCCAGTTCGCGGATGAAGGTATCGAAACTGCTGCTATTGAGTTCGATCGGCTCCTCGCGGATGCCCAGGGCGGCGAGGTCGGCGCGGTGTTCGCCAAAACCGGCGGGGCTGCTGAAGGTGATGTCCCAGCCCTGGCCGAGGAAGGTTTCCAGGATCTGCATGACGTGCCCGCTGGCAGCCGATGAGCGTGGCTCTGGCCAGACATAGCCGATAACCAGGACTTTGGTGGCGGTGGGGTGACGCATGGGCGGGCGCTTCCTTGGATCGAATCAGGCGCCGTCGGCGCGCGGGGCGCCGATAGTGACCAAGATTACGCCCGGGCTCAAGAAAGAATGCCTTGGACCTTGTCGCGCAACTGATCGATGGAAAACGGCTTGCCGATCACCGCCATGCCCTCGGGTACGTCGATGCTCTCGGCATAGCCGCTGGCAAACAGGATCGCCAGCCCGGGGCGCACCAGCCTGGCCTGCTTGGCCAGTTCCCGGCCGTCCATCACCGGCAGGCCCACGTCGGTCATCATCAGCGCGATGGGCTGCTGCTCGTTGCGCAAAAATTCCAGCGCCTGGTCACAGCCATCTGCCTCCAGCACCCGGTACTCCAGCTCTTCCAGCACATCGACGATCAGCATCCGTACAATGTCATCGTCCTCGACGACCAGAATGGTGGGTGGGGTGGCGGGAACAGGGGTGGACATATCGGCATTCTCGAAAAAAGGGACGGGTGGGGCATCAATATGATTCGCCTCATGCATCAGTAAGTGGCGAGGTGGCACAAGTTCCCGGAGTTGTACAAGAAAGGATCTATAGTACAAGAGCTGACAAGGATAGTCGCTTCTTCGCTGCAAGGCAGACTGCCTGTGGGAATTGCGCCTTTGACTTGTCGGAAAATGTGGAATCAGCCGGTATTTTTCGGGCAAACTCCACGCTTTTCAACTGTCCACCAAGGCCTATTCCATGACCCTTCCGTCTTCGGTCGACGAGCAGAGTTTTCGTAAACTCCTGAGCCGCAACATCAGCCTGCCACTGGGCATCGGCGCCCTCAGCGCGGTGTTTTTCGTCGTGCTGATCACCTACCTGCTGTCGGTGATCCAGTGGGTCGGCCACACTGACCGGGTGATCAACAATGCCAACGAAGCCATCAAACTGAGCGTGGACCTGGAAACCGGCATGCGCGGTTACCTGTTGAGCGGCGACGAGCATTTCCTCGACCCCTATGAAGTGGCCAAGCCACAGATTTCAGCGGCACTCGATACATTGCTGGAATTGACAGCCGATAACCCGATCCAGACTGACCGCCTGCACCGGGTCCAGGCGCTCCAGACGGAATGGGCCGGCTATGCCCAGAGCATGATCGACCTGCAACGCAGCAGCGGCGATTACCGCGGCGCAGTCAAGGCCGGGCGCGGCAAGCGCTTGACGGACGAAATCCGCAAGACCTTCGAGGACATCGTCGAGACCGAACAGCAGTTGCGCGCCGAACGCAACGAGCGGGTACGGGCCACCACCGTCTGGAGCATCGCCCTGTACCTGGTGTTCGTCGCGCTGGTCAGCGGTCTGCTGGCGTACATCGGCCGTCGGGACCTGCTGGGGCTGTCCAACAGCTACAGTGCCAGCCTGAAAGTCCAGCAACAAAGCGCCGCGCACCTGGAAAAACTCGCCTGGCTGCGCAACGGCCAGACTCGGTTGGCCGAGCAGGTCCTGGGACAACTGACGCTCAACCTGCTGGGGCGCAACATCCTGCAGTTCTTTGCCCAGTACCTGGACACGGCCGTGGCGGCGATCTACGTGCGCGAAGAAAGCGGCCTCCTGAGGCGCGTCTCGACCTATGGCATGTCCCAGGATGAAGAACAGCAGCGCCAGGTCATCGAGGCCGGTGAAGGCATCGCCGGCCAGGCGGTGCAGCAAGGACGCCTGATCCGCCTGGATGAAGTGCCCGATGACTACCTGAAGGTCAGCTCCGGCTTGGGCCAGGGGTTGCCCAACAGTGTGCTGGTGGTCCCGACCAGCGACGATGGACGGATCAACGGCGTCATCGAGCTGGGCTTCCTGCGCCCGCTCGGCGAACGCGACATCGAGTTGCTGGAGCGAGTGGCCGGCAATGTCGGCACGTCCATCGAGGCCGCGCGTTATCGCCAGCGCTTGCAGGAAGTGCTGGCCGAAACCCAACAGTTGAACGAAGAGTTGCAAGTCCAGCAGGAAGAACTCAAGACCGCCAACGAAGAACTGGAGGAGCAGTCGCGCATCCTCAAGGAATCCCAGGCGCATCTGGAGGCCCAGCAACAGGAGCTGGAGCAGACCAACGAGCAGTTGGCCGAGCAACGCGACGCCATGGACCAGAAGAACAACGAGCTGAACCAGGCCCAGGTCCAGTTGCAGGAGCGCGCCGAAGAGTTGCAGCGTTCGAGCAAGTACAAGTCCGAGTTCCTTGCCAACATGTCCCACGAGCTGCGCACGCCGCTCAACAGCTCGCTGATTCTGTCCAAGCTGCTGGCGGAAAACCCGCAGCACAACCTCACCGAGGAACAGGTCAAGTTCGCCGAGTCGATCTATTCCGCCGGCAATGATCTGCTGAACCTGATCAACGACATTCTCGACATCTCCAAGGTCGAGGCCGGCAAGCTCGAAGTGCGTCCGGAAAACACCAGCGTGCCGCGCCTGGTCGAAGGGCTGCGGGAAATGTTCAAGCCCCTGGCGGCGGACAAGGGCCTGGCGTTCGAGGTGCAGTTGCTGCCGGACGCACCGCCGATGCTGTACACCGACCGCCAGCGCCTGGAGCAAGTGATCAAGAACCTGTTGTCCAACGCGGTGAAATTCACCGAGCACGGCGAAGTCTCGCTCACTGTGGCCGGTCAACCGGGCTCCGGCATTGCCTTCATCGTGCGCGATTCCGGCATCGGCATTGCGGCCGACCAGCAGCAGATCATCTTCGAGGCCTTCCGCCAGGCGGACGGCACCACCAATCGGCGCTATGGCGGCACCGGCCTGGGCTTGTCGATTTCCCGGGACCTGGCGGCCATGCTGGGCGGTTCGATTTCGGTTTCCAGCGAGCCGGGGCAGGGCAGCGTGTTCACCCTGGTACTGCCGGAGCGCTATGTCGAGGCTGGCGAACAACCGGTCGCGCCGCGCACATTCACCCCGACGACCACGGCACCCGTGGTGCCCAAACCGGCGCCGGCTGCACTGATTGCCGACGTGGAGACGCCCATTGCCCAATTTGCCGATGATCGGGACAAGGCGCCGTTCGACAGCCGTTGCATCCTGGTGATCGAGGACGAACCCAAGTTCGCCCGGATCCTGTTCGACCTCGCCCACGAACTCGGTTATCAGTGCCTGGTGGCCCACGGTGCCGACGAAGGGTTCGACCTGGCGTCACGGCTGAGCCCCGACGCGATCCTGCTGGACATGCGTCTGCCGGATCATTCCGGGTTGACGGTGTTGCAGCGCCTCAAGGAACAGGCCGGCACCCGGCACATCCCGGTGCACGTGATTTCCGTCGAGGACCGCGTCGAGGCCGCGATGCACATGGGCGCCATCGGCTATGCGGTCAAGCCGACCACGCGCGAAGAGCTCAAGGACGTGTTCGCCCGCCTGGAAGCCAAGCTCACGCAGAAGGTCAAGCGGGTCTTGTTGGTGGAAGACGACGACCTGCAACGCGACAGCATTACCCGCCTGATCGGCGACGATGACATTGAGATCACCGCCGTTGGCCTGGCCCAGCAAGCCCTGGACCTGCTGCGCGACAACATCTATGACTGCATGATCATCGACCTCAAGTTGCCGGACATGCTCGGCAACGACCTGCTCAAGCGCATGTCCACCGAGGACATCTGTTCATTCCCGCCAGTGATCGTCTACACCGGTCGCAACCTGACCCGCGACGAAGAGGCCGAGCTGCGCAAGTATTCGCGCTCGATCATCATCAAGGGCGCCCGTTCGCCGGAGCGGCTGCTGGATGAGGTCACACTTTTTCTGCACAAAGTCGAATCCCGGTTGTCCCATGAACGGCAGCGGATGCTCCAGACCGCCCGCAGCCGTGACAAGGTATTCGAGGGCCGCAAGGTGCTGCTGGTGGACGACGATGTGCGCAACATTTTCGCCCTGACCAGCGCCCTGGAGGCCAAGGGAGCGATCGTGGTCATCGGCCGCAACGGTCTTGAGGCGATCGAGCGACTGAACGAAGTCGACGACATCGACCTGGTGTTGATGGACGTGATGATGCCGGAAATGGACGGATTCGAAGCCACCGCGCTGATCCGCAAGGACCCACGCTGGCGCAAGTTGCCGATCATTGCCGTGACGGCCAAGGCCATGAAGGATGATCAGGAGCGCTGCCTGGCGGCGGGCTCCAACGATTACCTGGCCAAACCGATCGATCTGGATCGTCTGTTCTCGCTGATTCGCGTGTGGTTGCCGAATATGGAAAGAATTTAGTGGAACGAGACTCAGACATTGAATTGCGCTTGTTGATCGACGCGATCTACTTCAAGTACAGCTACGATTTCCGCGATTATTCCGGCGCTTCCATCAAGCGCCGGGTCCTCCACGCGCTGACCCAATTCGAATGCAAGACCATCTCGGCGTTGCAGGAGCGCGTGCTGCACGACCCGGGGGCGTTCATGCAGTTGCTGCAGCTGCTGACGATCCCTGTCAGCGAGATGTTTCGCGACCCGACGCATTTCCTGGCGATCCGCGAGGAAGTCGTGCCCCTGCTTCGGACGTACCCCTCGATCAAGATCTGGATCGCCGGGTGCAGCACGGGGGAGGAGGTCTATTCCATGGCGATCCTGCTGCGCGAGGAAGGCCTGCTGGATCGCACGCTCATCTACGCCACCGACATCAACCCGCGTTCGCTGGAAAAGGCCAAGCAGGGCATCTTTTCATTGGAAAACGTGCGCAGCTATACCCAGAATTACCAGCGGGCCGGGGGACGCTGCTCGTTTGCCGATTACTACACCGCGGCCTACGATTACGCGATGTTCGACAAGACCCTGTGCCAGAACGTGACCTTTGCCGATCACAGCCTGGCGACCGACAGTGTCTTTTCAGAAACTCAATTAATTTCTTGTCGTAACGTATTGATATATTTCAATAAAAAATTGCAAGATCGCGCATTTGGACTGTTTCACGAATCCCTGTGCCACCGTGGTTTCCTGGTCTTGGGCAGTAAGGAAACGCTGGATTTCTCGACCTACGGCAACGCATTCGAGCCGTTGGTCAAACCGGAACGGATCTATCGCAAGTTATGAACGAGACGATGGACAGACCCAAGTTTCCCATCGAGGCGATTGTCGTTGGCGCCTCCGCCGGTGGTGTCGAAGCGTTGCTCAAGGTGTTCGGACACCTGCGCAAGGGCTTCGGCTTGCCGATCCTGGTGGTGCTGCATTTGCCCGATGAGCGCGACAGCCAGTTGGCCCAGGTATTCGGCCACCGTCTCGCGGTTCCGGTCGAGGAGGCCCGGGACAAGCAGGACATCGTGCCCGGCACCCTCTATGTCGCCACGCCCGGTTATCACTTGTCGGTCGAGGCCGACCGCAGCCTGTCGTTGAGCCTCGAAGCGCCGGTGCACCATTCCCGACCATCCATTGACGTGTTGTTCGAGTCGGCCGCCGATGTCTACGGCCGGCATCTGCTGGCGGTGGTCCTGACCGGTGCCAACAGCGACGGCGCCAAAGGCCTGGCGAAGGTTCGCGAGCTGGGTGGCTACACGGTGGTGCAGGATCCCCGCGAAGCCCAGGTCGCGACCATGCCCGAAGCGGCGCTGGCCCTGCACGAGCCCGATCATATTCTTACTTTGCAAGCCATCGGCCAGTTGCTGGCCGGGCTGGAATGAACCACATGCCAAGAGATATTCAAGCCAAACTGCTGATCGTCGACGATCTGCCGGAGAATCTGTTGGCCCTGGAAGCGTTGATCAAGGGCGACGACCGCGAGGTCTTCAAGGCTCTCTCGGCGGACGGCGCGCTGTCCCTGCTGCTGCAGCATGACTTTGCCCTGGCCATCATCGACGTACAAATGCCGGACATGAACGGTTTCGAACTGGCCGAGCTGATGCGCGGCACGGAAAAGACCCGCAGCATCCCGATCATCTTCGTCAGCGCCGCCGGTCGTGAACGCAACTATGCGTTCACCGGCTACGAGAACGGTGCCGTCGACTTCCTGCACAAGCCGCTGGACACCCATGCCGTCAAAAGCAAGGTCAGTGTGTTCGTCGAGCTCTACCGCCAGCGCAAGGCCATGAAGGAGCAGGTGATCGCCCTTGAGCAGAGCCGCCGGGAGCAGGAGGCGTTGCTGCAGCAGCTGCAGGTCACCCGCGGCGAGCTGGAGCAGGCGGTGCGCATGCGTGACGATTTCATGTCCATCGTTGCCCACGAGGTTCGCACGCCCCTCAATGGGCTGATCCTGGAGACCCAACTGCGCAAGATGCACCTGGCCCGGGACAATGCCGCAGCCTTCACCCTGGACAAGGTGCGCGCCATGGTCGAGCGCGACGAGCGCCAGATCAAGAGCCTGATCCGGTTGATCGAAGACATGCTGGACGTGTCACGGATTCGCACCGGCAAGTTGTCGATCCGACCTTCGCGCATGAACCTCACGGCGCTGGTGGAAAACCTGGTGCGCAACTTCCAGCCGCAGATCGCGATTGCCGAGTGCTCGCTGATTTGCACGGCTGACCCGGCGGTGGAAGGGTTCTGGGATGAGTTCCGGATCGAGCAGGTGGTGTCGAACCTGCTGACCAATGCGCTGCGCTACGGCGGCAAGGGCCCGATCGAAGTGCGGGTCTACCAGACCCCCGAGCACGCGTGTGTCGAGGTCCAGGACCATGGCATTGGCATCAGCGAGGAAAACCAGCGGCGCATCTTCCAGCAATTCGAGCGGGTCTCTTCGAAGGCGGTCACCGCCGGCCTGGGACTGGGGCTGTTCATTTCCGAGCAGATTGTGACGGCCCATGGGGGTACCATTACGGTCAATAGTCGCCTCAATGAAGGGGCGTTGTTTCGTGTTTCCCTGCCTCTTCAGAAAGTTGTCGGACAAACGCAACCTCTGAGTGACCCCAGGGTCGTATCAGCAGCTATTGATCGAACAAAGGCTTCTCATGAGTGAAGATGCGCAAGATGTTGTACTGATCGTCGAAGACGACCCGTCGATCCTGATGGTGCTGTCGGCTTACCTGTCGGGCGAGGGATACCGCGTGCTGGAGGCCGAGGACGGTGCGCGGGCGTTCGAGATCCTGGCGAGCAAGCCGCACCTGGACATGATGATCACCGATTTCCGCCTGCCGGGCGGGATCTCCGGGGTGCAGATTGCCGAGCCGGCCGTCAAGCTGCGCCCGGAATTGAAGGTCATTTTTATCAGCGGCTACGCCCAGGAAGTACGCGACACCGACAGCCCCATCACCCGCAAGGCACCGATCCTGGAAAAACCCTTCGACCTGGACGTGTTGCAAGACATGATGCAGTCGATGCTGTCCTGAGAAACCGGGGGCAGGGCGGTTGACCGTAAGCCCATCCGGGAAGGATGGGCTGCCTTTGCGGTCTCGCAAGCGCAGCCCAGCGGGAGCAAGCTCCCTCGCCACGAGTCGCCACGAAGCCGTTAGGCTCAGCCTCCGATCATTTCCTGCACCTTTGCCGTCAACAGGTCGAATGTGAACGGCTTGGTGATCATCTGCATGCCGGGGTCGAGGAAGCCGCCCCGTACCGCTGCGTGTTCGGCGTAGCCGGTGATGAACAGCACGCGCAGGTCGGGGCGGATCTGCCGGCCGATTTCCGCAAGTTGCCGGCCGTTCATGCCGGGCAGGCCGACGTCGCTGATCAGCAGGTCGATGCGCTGGCCTGACTGCAGGATCGGCACCGCCTCATTGGCGTCTGCCGCTTCGACGAAGGCATAGCCCAGTTCGCTGAGCACGGTACTGACCAGCACCCGCACCGCGGAATCGTCCTCGACGATCAGTACGGTTTCGCCATCCTGTGCGTACGGCGGATGCTGGGCGGCGACCTGGGGTTCGTGGATTTCTTCGCCGACAAAACGCGGCAGGTACAGGGTCACGGTGGTGCCTTCGCCCACCGTGCTGTCGATGGCCACGTGACCGCGCGACTGCTTGCTGAAGCCATAGATCATCGACAGCCCGAGCCCGGTGCCCTGGCCGATCGGCTTGGTGGTGAAGAACGGATCGAACGCGCGGTTCATCACTGCTTCAGGCATGCCGCAGCCGGTGTCCTGCACACTCAGCACCACGTAGTCGCCAGGTTTGAGGTTGCTGTAGGCGTCGGTAAAGGTCGTGTCCAGGTGCTGATTGGAGGTCCGCACCACCAGGTTGCCGCCATCCGGCATTGCGTCCCGGGCGTTGAGCACGAGGTTGAGCAGGGCGCTTTCCAGTTGGTTGGGGTCCGCCTCGGCGACCCAGAGCTGGTCGTCCAGTTGCATGTCTAGGCGAATGCTCTCGTTGAGGCTACGTTGCAGCAGCTCCCCCATGGACAGCACCAGGGTGTTCATCTGCACGGCCTTGGAGTCCAGCGACTGGCGGCGTGAGAAGGCCAGCAGTCGGTGGGTCAGGCCGGCGGCGCGGTTGGCCGATGTCACCCCCAGGTCGATCAGGCTGTCCAGGTCTTCGGTGCGCCCCCGGGCCAGGCGTCGGCGCAACAGTTCCAGGCTGCCGATGATCCCGGTCAGCATGTTGTTGAAGTCGTGGGCGATGCCCCCCGTCAACTGGCCGACGGCCTCCATTTTCTGGGATTGGCGCAAGGCCTCTTCATTGTGGCGAAGCTGCGCGGTACGTTCTTCCACCTGTTGTTCGAGGGTTTCGAGGGTGGTCTGGAGCCGCTGTTCGCTGTTGCTCAGGTCGATCAGGCGGTCCCGGGCGTCATATTGCCTTCGGCGGCCGCGCAGGGCCGTGGTCACCAGGCTGACCAGGGTCACCGGATGGAACGGCCGTTCGAGGAAGGTCACGTTGCCCAGTTGCGCGCCAATGCGCGCCGCCGGGTTCTGTTCGGGGCCTCCGTGATGGGTCAGCAGGACGATGGGCAGGTCGGACCAGGCCGGTTGCTGCTCGATGTGCAGGAACAATGCCTCCAGGTCAGGCCCCATCAGGGCTTCCGAGGAAATCACCAGCAGCCCGGCGCCATGCGCCAGTTCTTCGCACAGGTGGCCCAGGTGCCGACAGATGAGGCCGCCAAAACCGGCTTCATTGAGAATCATCAGGGCGATCTGGCTGTCCCGTCCCAGCGGAGCGAGAATCAACGCCCGCTCCGACACGGGCTCGACTGACGTCACTGTGATTCATCCTTGAGCAACGGATTATCCGCTCCCATGTAGGTCGGTACCCCACGCAATACGCCCTGGAACGCTTCCAGCGGCTCCCCGATGGTCATGCCCCTGCCGCTGATGCGGTATTCGCGGATGGTCGACTCATGGGTGCCAGTGCGCTTCTTGATGATGGAAATGGCCCGGCGGACCTTGCCCAGGGCTTCGAAATAACGCAACAGAATCACCGTGTCGGCCAGGTAAGTGATGTCCACCGGGGCCTGCATGTCACCGACCAGGCCATGTTGGGCCACGGTCATGAACGTAGCGGCGCCCTTGCGGTTGAGGTAGAGCAACAGCTCGTGCATGTGCAGCACCAGGGCGTTCTCTTCCGGCATCGCGGCCTGGTAGCCGTTGATGCTGTCGATGACCACGGTCTTGATGTCGCCGGCATCGACGCAACGTCGTACCCGGTGGGAGAACTCGCCGGGAGACAGTTCGGCGGCGTCGACCTGCTCGATCAGCAGGTTGCCAGTGTCCTGAAGGGCCTGCAGATCAATGCCAAGGTTTCTCATGCGCTCGAACAACAGGCCGAGTTCTTCGTCGAAAATGAACAGCGCAGCCTTTTCCCCTCGTTGTACGGCCGCGGCGGCGAAGATCAGCGCGATCAACGACTTGCCCGTACCGGCAGGGCCCAGTATCAGCGTACTCGAACCGGTTTCGATGCCACCGCCCAGTAGTGCGTCCATTTCGTCGATGCCGCTGGACAACTGCAGGCGCTGGTAGGCACCCCGGTGCTCGGCGGCCACCAGGCGCGGGAACACATGCACGCCATCGCCCATGATGGTGAAGTCATGGAACCCGCCGCGGTATTTCTGCCCACGATACTTCACGATCCGGATGCGCCGACGTTCGGCGCCGTAGGTGGGCGTCAACTCTTCCAGGCGAATCACCCCATGGGCAACGCTGTGCACGGTCTTGTCCAGCGATTCGGTGGTGAGGTCGTCGAGCAACAGCACGGTGGCGTCGTAGCGCACGAAATAATGCTTGATGGCCAGGATCTGGCGGCGATAACGCAGCGAGCTCTGCGCCAGCAGGCGGATCTCCGACAGGCTGTCGAGCACCACGCGGCTGGGTTTGACCCGCTCGACCACTTCGAAGATTTGCCGGGTCGCTTCCCCCAGTTCGAGGTCAGAGGAATACAGCAGGCTTTGCTGGTGCTCGGCGTTAAGCAGGCTTTCAGGGGGCGTCAGCTCGAAGATGTGCACGTTTTCATCGATCGTCCAGCCGTGGGACGCCGCGCCTTGGCGCAATTCACGCTCGGTTTCCGACAGCGTGATGTACAGCGAGCGCTCGCCGGCTTGGGCGCCAGCCAGCAAAAATTGCAACGCGACCGTGGTCTTGCCGGTTCCCGGTTCCCCCTCCAGCAGGAACACGTGACTGCGGGACAAGCCACCGGAAAGGATGTCGTCCAGCCCTTCGATACCGGTGGCGGCTTTGGCACTGATCAACTCGTTGGATGTAGACAAAAAATGCCCTCTCATGACTAGGGATGTGGCAGCAGGCCTCGCGGGGCCTGAAAATGAGCTGCCTGAATACTTGACCTTGGGGGGTGATGGCGGTTCCGCTTCCTTTGACAAAACGAGCGTTGCTGCACAACTTCGCAGGTAACGTCCGCACCGCCGTTGCGATGGCTAGAGCCCTTGCTGCAAGGCCGGGTCGTCCGGGTTGAGCTGTTCGAGTTTGGCCAGCAGGATCTGCACGTTCTGCAGTTGTCCGCTCTCCTTCCAGTAATTGATCAGCAATACCCGCGCCTTGCGATTGGCCGGGTGGCGCTGGACGATCTCCTGGAGCTGTTTCTGCGCGGCCTCCAGTTCCTGCTCGGCATGCAACGTGGTCGCCAGGTCATAACGGTAAGTGCTGTTGTCAGGCTCAAGCTCCACGGCTTTCGAGAGGCCGAGCACCGCGTATTCGCTTTGGCCGTGATGCAACAGCCACAGGCCCAAGGCATGTTGCAGATAAGCCGAGTCCGGCTGGGTTTGCAACTGGCGAGCCAGCAGTTGTCGCGCCGCTTCGCCCTGGCCTTGCTTGTCCAGCACTTCGATCTGCATGACCAGCGCCGGCAAATTGTCCGGTTGCAGCTTTAACGCCTGTTCCAGCGCTTGCTGGGCCTTTTTCAACTCGGCGTTGTGCAGGTGCAGGCGGGCGAGCTGGTAGTGGGATTCGGCGCTTGGCGGGCCGTCTTCGAGCACCTGTTCCCAGGTGTCGATCGCCAGTTGCATGGCGCCGAAGTACAAGCCCAGCTCGTCGGGCGACAAGCCCAGGAGGGCGTTCACGGCGGCAAAGCGCACTTGCTGGTCATTGTCATCGAGCAGGGGGCCCAGCAGCAGGCTGCGTTGGCCGGTCGGCACCAGGCCGACGATGCTGCCGATGGCGGCGCGGCGCACTGGCGGCGATTCGCTGTGCAGGTCTGCATCGGCGAGCTTCAGGGCTTGGGGGCTGGGGTAGTTCGGCAGCTCGGCGTGCAGCCAGACCCGACGCTTGGGCGAAAGGTCCGGGCGGCCCAGTTGCTGGTAAAGCATCCGCGCCGCCCCCGGTTGCCCGTTGCGCGCCTGTTCCAGGGCTTCGCTGTAACCGCGCTTGACGGCTTCGGGAATCTGGGGGGTGGTGCTACGGAGCCAGATCGCGACCAGACCGATCACGAGCAGGGCGGACAGGCTCAGAAGCCAATAGCGGCGAGACGGGGACATGCAGGTAATCCATAACCGTGAAACATGAAATGTCGCAAGCTTCGGTCAGGCCGGGCTTTGAGTCAAACCTTGTAATGGTTTCTGTAGGGAAGCCTTGCTTGCGAAGGCGGCCTCTCCAATCCCCGGGCAAAAAAAAGCCCCGCGTCCGAATGAGAGGCGGGGCAAGGCAATTGGTTGGTTGCGGCCAACCAAAGGAGCTCGGTTACAAAGGGGCTCAGTTGCTGGCGACGGTCTCCGGTTGCCAGCCACCACCGAGGGCCTTGTAGATCGCGACGATGCCGCGGTACAGGTCGACTTCGGCCTGGGCCTGGGTGTCTTCGGCGGCCAGGCGTTCGCGCTGGGCGTCGAGCAGCACGAGGAAGTCCACGGTGCCTTCGCGGTAGCGGATTTCGGCCAGGTCGGCGGCGGCACGGCTCGATTCACTCTGGCGGATCAGCGAGATCAGCCGTTGCTGGCGCTTGCCGTAGTCGCTGAAGGCGTTTTCCGATTCTTCCAGGGCCAGCAGCACTTGCTGCTCGTAGGTCGCCAGGGCGCCGTCAGCTTCGGCGTTGGCACCGCGCAGGCGTGCCCGTACGCTGCCCAGGTCGAAGGCTGCCCAGGTAATGCTCGGGCCCAGTGCCCAAGCGTTGGCGGCCGAGGAGCCGATCTGCGAGCCGCGCCCGGCGGTAAAGCCGAGGAAGCCGCTCAGGCTGACCCGTGGGAACAAGTCGGCCTTGGCCACCCCGATGCGCGCCGTGGCAGCGGCCAACTGGCGTTCGGCACTGAGAATGTCCGGACGTCGTTGCAGCAGCTCACCCGGATCGCCGATCGGCAAGGCCTTGGCAATCGCCGGCAACTGCTTGGGACTGAGGTCCACGCTCAGCCTGTCCGGGCGCTCGCCCAGCAACGTGGCGATGCGGTTGCGCTGGCGCACCTGCTCGGCCTGCAGTTGCGGCACGCTGGCTTCCACCGAGGCCAGGCGCGCATCGGCGCGCATCACATCCAGTTGGTCGCCGACGCCGGCATCGCGCAGGCTTTCAGTGATCTTGCGCGAGTCCTGCTGGTTCTTCAGGTTCGCCAGGGCGATTTTTTCCCGCAGTTGCGCACCCCGCAGTTGACCGTAGGCGTCCACCAGCTCGGCGATCATCGTCACCTGCAATTGGTAGAGGTCAGCCTCGGCCGCCTGCTGGTCGGCGTCGGTGGCTTCCAGGTTGCGCTGGATGCGCCCGAACAGGTCCAGTTCCCAGGCCATGTCCAGGCCCAGGTCGTAGCGCTCGGTGTTGACCCGATCGGTGGTCTGTCCTGGGATCTGGCCCTTGCCCAGGTCGCTACTGGCGCGACTGGTGATGGTCGGCATGGCGTCATTGCTGGCGTCGTCGCGGATCGCCCGGGCGGCCCGCAGACGGGCGAAGGCCACGCGCAACTCGCGGTTGCCTTCCAGCGAACGAGTGACCAGCGCATTGAGCGTCGGGTCTTCGAACTGCTGCCACCAGACGCCTTCGAAACGGGCGCGGTCGAAGTTTTTCTGGCCGGCGGCACCGTCGGTGGCGGTGGTGATGTTCGCCGCCTCCGTGTGCGGGGCCTGGTAGTCCGGGCCCACGGCACAGGCACTGAGTGCCAGGACCAGCAAGCTCGGCACGAATGCTTTCAAACTCATTGTTGCGCCTCCAGTTTCAAGGCCCGGGCGGCCTTGCGGGCCTCGCTGCGCTCGACGAAGTTACGGATCAGTACATAGAACACTGGGGTCAGCAGCAGGCCGAAGAAGGTCACACCGAGCATCCCCGAGAACACCGCGACACCCATGGCATGGCGCATTTCCGCACCGGCGCCGCTGGAGAACACCAGGGGCACCACGCCCATGACGAAGGCGAAGGAGGTCATCAGGATCGGCCGCAGACGCAGGCGGCACGCTTCCAGGACCGCTGCCAGCGGGTTCATGCCTTCGAGCTGTTTATCCTTGGCGAACTCGACGATCAGGATCGCGTTTTTGCAGGCAAGCCCCACCAGTACGATCAAGCCGATTTGCGTAAAGATGTTGTTGTCGCCGCCGGAGACGATCACCCCGGTGATGGCCGACAGCAGGGTCATCGGTACGATCAGGATCACCGCCAGCGGCAGGCTCCAGCTTTCGTACTGCGCCGCGAGCACCAGGAACGCCAGCAGTACGCAGAGCGGGAACACGAACAGCGCGGTGTTGCCCGAGAGGATCTGCTGGTACGTCAGGTCGGTCCACTCGTAGGTCATGCCGTTGGGCAGTTCGTCCTTGAGCAGCTTCTCGATGGCTTTCTCGGCCTGGCCGGAGCTGTAGCCCGGGGCGGCGGCACCGTTGATTTCAGCGGTGATGAAGCCGTTGTAGTGCATCACGCGGTCAGGACCCGAGGTGTCGCTGACCTTGATGAAGGTCGCCAGCGGGATCATCTCGCCACGGTTGTTGCGCACCTTGAGCTGGCCGATCTGGTCGGCTTCGAGGCGGAACTGCTGCTCGGCCTGGACGTTGACCTGGTAGGTGCGGCCGAAGCGGTTGAAGTCGTTGGCATACAGCGAACCCAGGTAGATCTGCAGGGTGTCGAAGATGTCGCTGACGGCCACGCCGTGGGTCTTGGCCTTTTCACGGTCGATGGCGGCATCGACCTGGGGCACGTTCACCGTGTAGCTGGTGAACAGACCGGCCAGTTCCGGCACGCTGCGGCTCTTGGTGATGATGTTCATGGTCTCTTTGTACAGCTCGTCGTAGCCCAGGTTGCCCCGGTCTTCGATTTGCAGGCGGAAACCACCGATCGTCCCCAGGCCTTGTACCGGTGGCGGCGGGAAGATCGCCATGTAGGCTTCCTGGATCCCGGCGAACTGGCCGTTCAAGGCCCCGGCAATGGCACCGGCCGATTGGCTCGGGTCCTTGCGCTCGTCGAAGGGCTTGAGGGTCACGAACACGATGCCGGCGTTCGGGCTGTTGGTGAAGCCGTTGATCGACAGGCCAGGGAAGGCCACCGCGCTTTCCACGCCCGGTTGCTTGAGGGCCAGGTCGGACATGCGCTTGATCACGTCTTCGGTCCGGTCCAGGCTCGCGGCGTCAGGTAATTGGGCAAAGGCCACCAGGTATTGCTTGTCCTGGCCGGGCACGAAGCCGGTCGGCGTGTTGGAGAAGCCGAAGAAGGTCAGCACCATCAGGCCGGCGTAGAGCAGAAGGGCGATGCCACTGCTGCGGATCACACGGGCGACGGTGCCCACGTAACCGTGGCTGGCACGCTCGAAGAAGCGGTTGAACGGTCGGAACAGCCAGCCACCGAAAAGCTTGTCCAGGAACCGCGAGAAACGGTCCTTGGGCGCGTCGTGGCCTTTGAGCAACACAGCGGCCAGGGCAGGGGACAGGGTCAGGGAGTTGATCGCCGAGATCACCGTGGAAATCGCGATGGTCAACGCAAACTGCTTATAGAACTGCCCGGTCAAGCCACTGATGAATGCCGCCGGTACGAATACCGCGCACAGCACCAGGGCCGTGGCGATGATTGGCCCGGTCACTTCGCCCATCGCCTTTTTGGTCGCTTCTACAGGGGCCAGGCCCAACTCGATGTTCCGCTCGACGTTCTCCACCACCACGATGGCGTCGTCCACCACGATACCGATGGCCAATACCAGACCGAACAGCGAGAGGGCGTTCAGCGAGAAGCCGAATAGATGCATCACGGCGAACGTACCGATCAGCGAGACCGGCACCGCCACCAACGGAATGATCGAGGCGCGCCAGGTCTGCAGGAACAGGATCACCACCAGCACTACGAGAATCAGTGCTTCGAACAAGGTGTGGACCACCGCTTCGATGGAGCCGCGCACGAAGATCGTCGGGTCATAGACGATGCTGTAGTCCATGCCGGCCGGGAAGCCCTTCTTCAGTTCGTCCATCTTGGCGCGAACGTCGTTGGAGATCTGGATGGCGTTGGAACCGGGACGTTGGAAGATCGGAATCGCCACCGCCGGCTGGTTGTCCAGCAGCGAACGCAGGGCGTATTGGCTGGAGCCCAACTCGACCCGGGCGATGTCCTTCAGGCGCGTGATCTCGCCGTTGGCGCCGGAACGAATGATGATGTTCTCGAACTCTTCCTCGCTTACCAGGCGACCCTGGGTGTTGATCGAGAGCTGGAAGGCCTGGGCATTCGGCGCCGGTGGCGCACCCAGGGCACCGGCGGCCACTTGGCGGTTCTGTTCACGGATCGCGGTGACCACATCGGTGGCGGTCAGGTTGCGCGAGGCGGTCTTGTTCGGGTCCAGCCAGACCCGCAGGGAGTAGTCGCCCATGCCGAACAACTGCACATCACCCACGCCACCCAGGCGCGCCAGCTCGTCCTTGATGTTGAGCAGGGCGTAGTTGGACAGGTAGAGCATGTCGTAGCGTTTGTCCGGCGAGGTCAAGTGCACGACCATGGTCAGGTCGGGCGAGGCCTTGTCCACCGTGATGCCGATCCGGGTCACTTCTTCCGGCAGCTTGGGCTCGGTCCGGGTGACGCGGTTCTGCACCTGCACCTGGGCGTTGTCCAGGTCGGTGCCCAGGGCGAAGGTGATGGTCAGGGTGATCTTGCCGTCAGCGGTCGACTGCGAGGACATGTACAGCATGTTCTCGACACCGGTGATGGCTTGTTCCAGGGGCGCGGCCACGGTTTCGCCGATGACCTTGGGGTTGGCGCCGGGGAAGTTGGCGCGGACCACGACGGTCGGCGGCACCACTTCGGGGTATTCGCTGATCGGCAATTGGAACAGCGAGATGGCGCCGGCGATCAGGATCAGCAGCGAGAGCACCGCTGCGAAGATCGGCCGCGAAATGAAGAACTGGGAAAATTTCATCTGGATTCAGTCCCTTAACCGCGTGGGGTCGTCGCGGCCAGTTTGCCCGCCGCTCCGGACGCTGCCTTGGAAGGCGCGACTTGAGGCAGGTTGCTGGCTTCGAGCGCTTTACGTTGTTGTGCCAGGGCCGCGAGGGTGTCGTCGCTGGCCATCGGTACTGTTTCAGGCGTAACCGGCGAACCCGGACGTGCCCGTTGCAGCCCCTTGACGATGATGGTGTCGTTCTTGCTCAGGCCGTTGCGCACGATGCGCAGGCCTTCGATCTTCGGCCCCAGCTCGACGGCGCGGTAAGCCGGCTTGTTGTCGGCGTCCATCACCAGCACGAATTTCTTGCCCAGGTCGGTGCCGACGGCTTCGTCGTTGATCAGCACGGCGGAGTAGGTGCCGCTGCCCACCAGTTTCAGGCGGGCATACAGCCCTGGGGTGTACTCGCCGTCCTTGTTGTCGAACACGGCGCGACCGCGGATGGTGCCGGTCTGCGGGTTGACCTGGTTGTCGACGAAGTTCATCTGGCCCAGGTGCGGGTTGCCGTCCTCGTTGGACAGGCCCATGTAGACCGGGGTGGCCTGACCGCGCTGGCCCTGGCGGGCGAGCTGGGTGTACTTGAGGAAGACCCGCTCGTCCGCGTCGAAGTAGGCGTAGACCTTGTCGGTAGACACCACGCTGGTGAGCGGCGTGACGTCGGCGGTCACCAGGTTGCCGGCGGTGATCTGCGCGCGGCTGACGCGTCCGCTGATGGGCGAGATGACGCGGGTGAAGCTCAAGTTCAGCTTGGCCAGGTCCAGTTGTGCCTGGATGGCCGCGACGACGGCGCGGGCTTCCTGGGCGGCGGTGGTGCGCGAGTCTGCCAGTTCGGCGGAGATGGCGTTGCTCTGGCGCAGGCGGTCGCCGCGCTGGGCTTCGTTCTCGCTGCGGGTCGCCGTGGCGCGGGCCTGGGCCAGTTGGGCTTCGAGCCGACGGACCTCAGCCTGGAACGGGCGTGGGTCGATCTGGAACAGCAGGTCGCCTTTCTTGACCAGCGCACCTTCGGTGAAGGCTACGTCGTCGATCTGCCCCGAGACCCGTGGACGGATCTCGACGGTTTCCGGTGCTTCGAGGCGCCCGGTGAATTCATCCCATTCGTTGACGGGTTGTTCCAGGACCTTGGCGACGCTGACTTTGGCCGGTGGCATGGAGGCCGCCGTGTCCGGGGTCTTGCCGCAGGCGCTCATCACCAGCACCGCCAGCAGGGCGAGGGGAAAACGCAGTTTTGAAAGTGAATGTTCCATGGATAGCATCCGCCAATGTATTGAGAATGGGCGGATGATGCGTGGCGTGCGTCAAGGGAACGAATCGAATGAAATAAAGGTAACTATCATTCGGAATGATATAAGCCATCGATAACGCCTCTAGTCCGGGGCTTTCGTTAGGCTGCTATCAATAAAACTAATGATGGCTGGCTGACGAGGGGCGACCTCGCCAGCTGTCTACCTCGGCAGGTAGACGTCATGGATTCGCTTGATCGCGCCCTCCGCGCGAAGGGCGTCCACGGCTTTGCGCAGGTCGTCGACCATCTTCGGGGAACATTGCTTCGAGCAGGCCAGGTAGAGATCGGCATTGCTGCCCACCGGGCTCATGAGCAATTTGCGCTTGGACACCTTGGGCCAGATGTAGCGGCTCTCGGGCACGCCGTTGAACCAGGCATCGATGCGCCCCATCAGCAGGAGTTGAGCCGGGTTCTCGCCAATGGCCAAGGGGTAGATCTGGTCATCGCGAAAGCCCTCGGTGCGCAGGATCTCTTCTTGCGCACTGCCCAAGCCGACGCCGATCTTGTGGAAGGTGTCCCGCGCCTGGGCGAAGCTGTCGACCCGCTGTTCCAGGCTGAAGAATGCCCGCTCCATGGGCATGATCGACGCGATCCAGGTGAAGCGGTTCTCGCGGCCCGGTATGCGCGACAGCGGGGTGATCAGGTGATCGTGTTCCTCGCTCACGTGTTTCTGCGCCCTGGCCCAGGGCAGCACGTGGATTTTCACCGGATAGCCGGCCTTGGCCATGGCCGCCACGGCGACATCGCCGACGATTCCGTAGCCCCTGGGATCGTCGACGAACGTCAGCGGCGGTGCATCGAGGATGTGCAGTTCAATGACGGGAGGCTCAGCGCTCGCCGCGCGGGCAGCCAGCAGCGCCAGCAATAGGCAAACTCGGTACAGCGCTTTGCTGGGGGCATTCAAAACGCGTTGGGTCGGACTCATGGACGATACTTCAGGCATTGAAAGTGGTGCGCCAATCCAGGCGTGCGGGGCGCCGGTTACAACGTCTACAGGCCGGCTTCTTTATAGGAGGCAGAGATTCGGATACGCCACGATCGTTCCATCCGGTCACGTCCGTAGTGCCACCTTGGCCTGATTGCGTGTTTCTGAAGGTATAGATCATTTACTTGGCGCAAGCCTCGGATTTGGATGAGCAGCGGCTCGATGGATAGCCGGTACAAGATCACGTCGTAACAGCCCGCCGTCGATGAGTCTCGAACTCGCTCTCACAAGAGTTTTGGCAGATTGCATCGATTCAGGCTTCGTCTGGGGCCCACGTCGGTGTGCCTGCTCGTGGTGATGGACTTATTATCAGCTTCTCCTGACATGTCTGCTGCCGCCTGATACGTCAGCGCATCCCTCGCTTAGGTTCGGTCTGTAGGTCTTTTTAACCGTCTTTTGTGGGGCGATTCCCTTTATGCGAATCGAGGCGCGCTCACCCTATCCCATCCTGCATTTTGACCCCTACATTGGGTCCGGTTATTCGCAGTTGCAGTAGGCAGAGCATTGTTAATGACCAGCGGTAAGAACGACCAGCGTAGACATTCGCTTTCACGCTCCCGACGGGCCAGTGGGCAACGTTTGAGGGCCACGCTAGGAGAGCACTACATCTCTTTCGCTAGTTCTTCGGAGCTGCTTAGCATCAGCCCGCAGTGTCTGACGAATTGGCTCGCTAAATGCGTATAGAGCAGTTGGCGCGTTTGCTCAGCGTGAGTGAAGAGTGGCTGGCAACGGGGGAGGGAAGGCGAGCCTTGTCCTCGATGATCATCTCTTCCTGAGCGACAGAGCTTCCCGAGACAGACAGGAGATACTCGGCTGCTCTTTGGCAGAGCCTTGGGTGCGATGAGCGGATTACCAACCTCAGTGGCATGAGTGAGACGGGATCAATGTCCAAGCGCTGTCCCGATGAACCGCGAAGCGACAAAGTCAGTTCTGTCCATTGATGATCATCTGGGCCAGCGCAATCACCGTCTGTATCGACATCACATCCTCGCCCCCATAGATGTTCAGCGATGCTATAGAAAGTCGGTAGGGAACCCTGCGGCGTGATTGAATGGAGTAATGAGTCTTCATGATTCGTTGTTTCGCCTATCACGACGGAAGGGGCTCGATATTTGATGTATAGCGAACAGAGTCAACACCATGGCCATGTCGCCAAGTATAACGGGTGTTCGTGGTCAGCTTCGGAGCTTTCGAATAGCTTGGAGCGCAGGCGCTGGAGTTATTTTTTTGCGTTTGTATCTACTGAACGAACGTCGCGAGCTGCTTGCGCTGGCTGTCGATATCGGTCGTACATGCGGGCGGTGCCCGGAATCGTTCACCCATCATCTTTCTTACGGCTTGCTGAGTAGTCATTAGGAGGAGCAGGCCAATAGCCCATTCCTCAGCATTCCGCCTGACTATCTAGGACATGCGAGTGATGGTAGTTCTGGCCACTCCTTGCGTGCCCATTTAACACTGTTCGGAATTTCATCGTTTAGACCCAAACCCTGCCGTTGGTCGAAAATCGATTAGCCTTACATGCCGTCTCATGGGAATAGAAGCAGGAAGCGAGCTCAGCTTATCCTTACTAAAGATCATTACAATCAATGACTTATAAAAAAGATGTGAGTGCAACTGGCTGACCTGACCTGAAAGTCGATTTGCATTGGAAGCTCACAGTTAGGAAGCACATGGATTGGGTGATGGCTTTTTGATATCTTTCAAGAAAAGCTGCCATACCAACCATAAACACATATTCGTAAATTCGGATAAGCGCTGTGCCGTGTTTGGTTATAAGGCGTGGTGCTATATATAGTTTTCGAGAATCCAATCAATCTGACGAATGGGCGTTGCGTTTTGGCGGGAGTTTGGTATGGCAGGTCGAAGGTATTTAGAATTATTTGTTATTTGGTATATAGCGAAAGTCGAGTGTGTGTGATTTTTATAGCATTTATAAGCGTTTAATGCTGCCGAAAAAAATTAGACTCTTTGGTATTGGGCACATCCTGGAACGAAAAATCTTTTCTACAGGTAGGAAGGAGTAAAGTTTTTAGGCGTTGAGCCGAGCTAATGGAATGGATTTTTAAGTGATCGCTTCCTGGATAAGCAGTAATGAATCTCATTGACTCGGTTTGCCGATGTGTACTTATTGCGGGCTGCGCATCGAGCCCTTTAGCTTTTTCTTTTGATCGTTCGTCTTCAGATCACGCCGATCTTATTGGTGTGTACCAGTCTGCATTTAAAAACGATGCACAACTGGCTGCGGCTCGCCACGCCTATCTGGCTCAGCGCGAAGCGGTACCCCAAGCTCGCTCCGGTCTGCTGCCCAATTTGACGGCTGGTGCAACCTCAGAAACAGTTCGTTTGGAGCGCGACGAACCCTCGCTCAGTCGAGAGCGCAGCGGGACCACGTTTCGAGCCAATCTCAGTCAGCCCCTTTTTCGCGTCGACCGATGGTTTCAATTGAAGGCGGCAGAGTCGAGTGTCGCTCAAGCGGAGTTGGAGCTTTCGGTTAAGGTGCAATCGTTGGCGTTGACTGCCGCTGAGGCATACTTTGAGACGTTGCGTCAGCTTGATGCTCTGGCAGCGGTCCAGGCTGAAGAAGCCGCTTTGCTCCATCAGCGCGATCAGGCGCAAGGCAGGTTGGAAGACGGAGCATCGAGCATCACTGACGTGTACGACGCTCAAGCGGCCTATGACAACGTGCAAGCGAATCGGCAAGTGGTGCAGCGAAAGGTTGACGATGCGTATGAAGCATTGGGTCGTTTGACCAACCGATCCTACAGCACCATTTCTGGAATCGGACATCAGCTCCCCGTCGAATCCCCGATCCCTAACGAGGCACAGTCCTGGGTCGACACAGCGGTTCGTCAGAACCTGCAGTTCCAAGCCAGTGAGCAAGCCGAGCAAGCTGCTGCCCAAACCCTCAAGCAGCATAAGGCTGGCCATTTACCCACGATCGATGCGGTAGCCTCTTACCGTAAGGGTGACAACGATAGTTTCGGTTACAGCAACCCTACCGACTTTGGCCGCAACGGCTATCGTGACGATGTTTCGCAGAGCAGCATCGGCATTGAGCTGAATATTCCAATCTATTCAGGCGGAATGACCCGCTCCAAAGTTAAAGAGTCAGCCGAGCGGCTTTTGGAAAGTCAGGACCAAAAGGAAGATCGACGTCGTGAGATTGTGCTGAACACTCGAAATGCGTTCAGAAGTGTCAATACTGATATCGCGCAAATTGCTTCCCGCCGCCAAGGCATTGTCTCTGCCAGAAAATCCGTCGAGGCCAATCAGGTCGGAGTTGATATCGGCTCGCGAAATATCGCGGATGTACTGACTGCGCAAAGGCAACTGTATGCAGTGGTTCGCGACTATAACAACGCACGCTATGACTACATTATCGACAACCTGAAGCTGAAGCAGGCCGCAGGGACTTTAAGTGTTGATGACCTCAAATCCTTATCTGTCTATTTGAAGCAGGATTACGTGCCGGAGCGAGATTTCCTTCCTCCGGGAGTTTGAATGGATTTTGTTTGATGCTTCCCCAGGCATCAAAGTTTTCTTAATCGTGATTTTTATCGTGCCAGAGGCTCGGGCTGTCGCCTGCGCAAGGAATCTGTAACCGCAATGATCGAAAGCGAAGCGGGCGAATCGACGCCTGAAAATGCGCCCCTATTTGACACCGGATTAGCTTCTCTTGTGATGCTCGCTCGGTTTCATCAAGTTGCGGCTTCCGCTGAGCAACTCGCTCATGAGTTCGGCAGTGTCGACCGCCCCTTTTGTCAGGCGGACATGCTGTTAGCGGCACGTAAGCTTGGTCTCAAAGCTAAGGCCGCGAGCACGACCATCGACCGACTTCATCGCACACCGTTGCCAGCCATCGCTACGGATGTGAATGGCGCATTCTTCATCATCGCGCGCCTGGACCAAGGCAAGGTGCTGATCCACAACCCAGCCGTGCAGCGGCCCGAAGTGATTACTTTTGAGGCGCTTGAGTCTCGCTGGACGGGCCAGGTGCTACTGATTCGCTCGGAGGCAAATACGTCTGGTGAATCATCTCGATTCGACTTCACCTGGTTTATTCCCGCCATCGTCAAATACAGAAAGCTGCTGGGCGAAATCATGCTGGTTTCGTTCGTGTTGCAGATATTCTCGCTGGTGACCCCGCTCTTCTTTCAAGTGGTGATGGACAAGGTGTTGGTGCACCACGGTCTGACTACCCTTGACGTCATTGCGGTGGGGTTGGCCGTGGTGATGCTGTTCGAATCGGGTCTGACGGGACTGCGCAGCTATGTATTTGCCCATACGGCCAGTCGCATTGATGTGGAGTTGGGCTCCAAGCTGTTCCGGCACTTGATCACGTTGCCGCTGGCCTATTTCCAGGCCCGGCGTGTTGGTGACTCCGTAGCGCGGGTCAGGGAGTTGGAAAACATCCGCAGCTTCCTCACCGGTAACGCGATCACCTTGGTCCTCGACGTACTGTTCTCGGTCGTGTTCCTGGCGGTGATGTTCTACTACAGCGGTTGGTTGACCCTCATCGTCCTGGCGTCGTTGCCGCTTTATATTCTGGTGTCGGTGCTGATTACACCCGTACTGCGCTCACGGTTGAACGACAGCTTCGCCAGAGGCGCTGAGAACCAGGCGTTTCTGGTCGAGACCGTTAATGGTATCGACACCCTCAAATCGATGGCCGTCGAGCCCCAGGCCATCCGTAAATGGGACAACCAACTGGCCGGTTACGTGGCGGCCGGTTTCAAAACCCAGACGCTGTCTACCATCGCTAACGAAAGCGTGTCACTGATTGGCAAATTGGTCACGGTGGCGACCCTATGGGTGGGGGCTCGTTTGGTCATCGATGGGCAGTTGTCTGTAGGTCAACTGATTGCCTTTAACATGCTGGCCGGTCGTGTAGCGCAACCGATCATGCGCCTTGCGCAGCTATGGACCAACTTCCAACAGACCGGCGTCTCCGTGCAGCGCCTGGGTGACATCCTCAATACGCGCACCGAGATGGCTCAGGCGACGCGCAGTTCGCTGCCGCCGATTCGCGGACATGTCGAGTTCGATCAGGTGCACTTCCGCTATCGCCCTGATGGGGCGGAGATCCTGCGGGGGGTAAGCCTTCGCATTGAAGCGGGACAGGTAATCGGCGTTGTCGGACGCTCAGGCTCTGGCAAGAGCACTTTGACCCGCTTGCTTCAGAGGTTGCACGTCCCGGAGCGAGGGCGGGTATTGGTGGACGGAATGGATCTTGCGCTGGCAGACGTCTCTTCGTTGCGCCGACAGATTGGTGTAGTGCTGCAGGACAACATGCTGTTCGCTCGCAGCATCCGCGAAAACATCGCGCTTGCCGATCCCGGCGTACCGCTGGAGAAGGTTATTCAGGTAGCCAAGCTCGCAGGCGCCCACGAGTTCATTCTGGAGCTTCCAGAAGGCTATGACACCGTAGTGGGTGAGCATGGTGCCTCGCTGTCCGGTGGTCAGCGGCAGCGGGTCGCTATTGCTCGCGCACTGATGGGTAACCCCAGGATCCTGATCTTTGATGAAGCTACCAGCGCACTCGACTATGAGTCGGAGCGCGTTGTGCAGCAGAACATGAAGGACATCTGCAAGGGGCGCACGGTCATCATCATTGCCCACCGGCTCTCAGCCGTGCGCGATGCCAATCGTATTGTGGTGGTAGACCGCGGCCAGATTGTGGAGCAGGGCAGTCATGCCGAACTCTTGAACCATCAGGCTGGGCATTACTCACGTTTGTATCGTTTGCAGCAAGGAGCCAGCAATGTCTAACGCTGAAACGACAGGCTTACTGCGACGGTACCGGCACGTCTTGCGCGAATCCTGGAGAGCCCGCCGAAGCATGGATGCGCCGAAGCGCCTGGCGCATGAAATACAGTTTTTGCCAGCTTCTCTTGAACTACAGGAGCGTCCGACACATCCGGCACCTCGGGTGTTCATGTGGGCGATCATGAGTTTCGCGGCATTAGCCTTGGCCTGGGCGTGTATTGGCAAGATCGATGTCGTGGCGACCGCCACCGGCAAGATCATCCCCAGTGGCAAGAGCAAGGTTATTCAATCCAGTGAAACGGCAGTGGTCAAAGCCATTCATGTCCACGATGGTCAGACTGTAAAAGCCGGTGAGTTGTTGTTGGAGCTGGACTCTACTGCCGCAGAGGCTGACGTGGGCCGCGTGCAAAGCGACCTGTTAGCCGCTCGAATCGACAGCGCTCGGGCAAGTGCCATGCTTGATGCCATTGATCAACAGCGAGCGCCCAAAACTCTGAATGGCGCGATTCCGGGCGCCGATCCCGAGCATGTGTTGGCTGCGGAGCGTTGGCTGCAAGGCCAGTACCAAGAGTACCGCAGCGGCTTGGAGACCGCTGAGGCCGAGATCGCTCAGCGCCAAGCCGACATACAGTCGGCCCGGGGCCAGGTCGCCAGTTTGCAGAAGACCCTACCTATCGTCGCGAAGCTCGCGGATGACTACCGGCATCTTTTGGAGAAGCAGTACATCGCTCGCCATGCCTACCTGGAAAAAGAACAGGCTCGGTTGGACATTGAACGGCAGTTGAGCGTGCAACAAGCCAGTTTGTTGCAGTCCTCAGCGGCGCGGCAGGAGGCTGAACGCAGAAGAGCTGGCGTGGTGGCCCAAACCCGACGGTCTATGCTGGATTTGTTACAGCAGGCAGATCAGAAGGTGGCGTCCTTGAAGCAGGATTTTGCCAAAGCTGAATATCAGGATGGGTTGACGACACTGGAGGCACCAGTGGATGGGACGGTGCAGCAGGTGAATGTACATACGGTGGGAGGGGTGGTGACGCCGGCACTGCCGCTGTTGACGATCGTACCCACCGGGCAGCCGGTTGAGGTTGAAGCTGTGTTTGAAAATAAAGATGTTGGGTTTGTGCATCCGGGGCAGGCCGTCACTGTAAAAGTCGAAACATTTACATTTACCAAATACGGAGCGGTTGGCGGTGAAGTTATAAGTATTTCTGATGACGCCGTTGAGGACGAGAAACGTGGTTTGATTTACAGCGGTAAGATACGGCTTGAGTCGGATCATTTAACGGTGAAAGGACAAAATATAAGGTTGTTGCCTGGCATGGCGGTCACCGCGGAAGTCAAAACGGATCAGCGTAGGATAATCGAGTACTTTCTAAGTCCGTTGCAAATTGCAGTTAATGAAAGTTTGCGAGAGCGATAGTGGGAGGAGCATGGTTGCTAAAAACTATGTGTTTATTCCGCAAATTAGGTTGGGGGGTGGTCGTCACGTCGTTCCAGGTGGGGTTGTTCTTATGAGTTCTAGTGATGTATGGATTAGGGGTGGGCAAAGATGCAAATAAGAAAATATTACAAGCTGGTTGTCCTGTCGATTGTTTCAATTCTATTTCTTTTTGCCACGGTAAATATACGGGCGGAAGGGCAGCGCGTTGAACTCAGACTTGAGGGCTCTAGCAGTGTTTCGGAGAAGCTAGTCGATGTGCCGCGAGACAGTCGTTATTCAATTCGCGTGGATTATTATTATGATGCGCACAATCTGGCTAGTCGGGCAGATTTGTGGAGGGCGGTGGGGGGCTTGCATATGGAGGCGCCTGGTAAGGCCGTTGAGTCGGGAGCTCCTTTTGATGTGCAAGTTCAGCTTATAGAGGAATCATCTGGTCGCCAAGTATATAAAGCAACCAAAAAAAATCCAAAGTTATCCTCTTGGGGTGAGGGTGTTTTGCATGCTGAAGTTGCTGATTTATTTCTTAAGTCGGGACGTTATCGTTTGATTGTTCGGCGCGATGGCTCCGCGGAAAGCATAAGGCCAAATAGCGCCACAGTTACTTTTATCAAAGCGTTTTACGGTAAATAGAGGAATTTATGCCTAAGTTAATGGTCAACGTCGCTAGTCGTGGCACCCCTTTATCGGATGGAGGTGCGTCTCAAACTGGGCATCTATGGTTTGAGTTGGTTTCAGATGATGGAAGCGCTCTAAGCTTCGGTTTTGCTCCCATCGAAGACGGAAGTCCCTACGGGCCTGGCGAAGTTAAGCGTCATGACGATGAACATTACTTAGGAACTGAATATAGTCAACAGATAAATATAACTGACTATCAATATCAAACCCTGCTCGATTTTGCGCAGAGTCCAGAGGCATATAATTTCAGTCTACAGTATTCAGGGATCAATAATAGTTGCATTGATTTTGTGTGGAAAGCACTAAGTCTTGTGGATCTTAACTCTGAAGGGTACGAGGGTGCAATCTGGCCGACAAGTAATATTGAGGCATTAAGGGCGCATCTTATTATGCCGTGGACTCAAGAACTTAATAATAAGTTGATCTTGGATATGAAACGGGCATTCGGTACTGCAGAGATAACGAGAAGTCCGATCATTTTGGATCTAGATGGAGATGGTGTCGAAACACTTGGCCTATCTGCTGGCATCCATTTTGATCACGATGGTAATCAGTTTTCCGAAGCGTCAGGCTGGGTGGCTCCAGATGACGGGTTATTGGTTCTCGACAGAAACGGAAACGGTACGATTGATGCCGGCAGCGAGTTGTTTGGTAATAACTCGATGGGAGCAAACGGAAATAAGGCTGCAAATGGTTTTCTATCATTAAGCGCGCTTGATGAAAATGGAGATGGCGTATTTGATGTGCGCGATTCCGCTTTTTCGCAAGTGCGGGTCTGGGTAGATGATAATTCTGATGGTGTCAGCCAGTCTGGTGAGCTTTATTCTCTTGAAAGTGTGGGAGTCGCCGCTATCAATACCGGGTACGAAGAACCTGGCGCTGTTGATGCTAATGGTGATGTTTCAGCGTCGGTTATAGATGCTAGTGGCAATCAACATCGTCAGGTGGGAACTTTTTTGCGCACGGACGGAAGTATTGGTATTGCGGAAGACGTCTGGTTCATAGCGGACGGTGCGGACACGATTGACCTAGCTGAAACGACTATACCTAGCGCTATCAGTATACTCCCTAATTTGGATGGATTTGGGAATGTACATAATTTGCATACCGCAATGGCGCTTGATGCTTCGGGGGAGTTGAAGTCGCTTCTTGAACAGTTTGTCAATGCCAATGATTCAACTACGCGCCAAAACTTGGTCATTGACATCCTATATCATTGGGCCGGGGTCGAAGATATCGATCCTGAAAGCCGTGCAGCAACTCAGATCTATGGAAACGTAATCGGGGATGCGAGGAAACTTGCGGTATTAGAAGCGTTTCTGGGTGAGAATTACTTGGGGACTTGGTGTTGGGGAACTCGTGATCCCAATCCCCATGGCCCGGCGGCAGCAATCTTGCTCCAGTCTTTTGATAATCTTATGGCGGCCGTTTACGGCAAGCTAATGCTGCAAACTCATTTCTCATCAATGTTTGATGGTGTGGAAATTGAATTGACCGAAACTGGCAGCGTTTGGAATGTGTCCTCTATAATTTCTAAGCTGAAGGTGCAGTTCGACAATGATCATGAAGCTGGAGGTGTGTCTATAACTGAGTTTGGAAGGAGTCTTTCTGAGCTTGGAGATTTCGGGCGTGGTTTGATCGAACGGCTCCAGCTTGCCCCTGCGACCGAAGACGGACTTTTCGATAGCTTGTTAAAGAATATCGGAAAAGATAGTTCTTTTGGTGGGTTTGGGAACGATGTCCTCAATGGTACGGGCCTGGATGACTCTTTGTATGGATTCAGTGGCAATGATCGTATATACGGAGGTCTAGGCGATGATCTGTTGTCGGGCGGTGTGGGGGAAGATTATCTTGCCGGTGGAGATGGTGCTGATGTCTACGAATTCGGTAGGGGCGATGGAAAGGATACCATTTTTAATGCCGATCAAGACGTAAGTGGTTCTAAAATTGACAAGCTGCTATTTGGTCCAAGCATAACCGCAGCGGATATTATAGTTCGACGCAACTACTATGATCTGATTTTGGAAATAAAGGGTACGTCGGATTCAGTTACGATACAGAGTTATTTTGACGAGGATACTGTTGCTAATCATGGTTACGCGGTCGATCACGTCGTATTTGATGACGGCAGCTTTTGGACAATTGACCAAATAAAGATGGTCGTACAACGTCCAACCGACGGGAATGATGTCATTTGGGGTGATGCCTCTATCAATACCCTCAAGGGGGGCTTGGGCGATGATAAGTTATATGGTCTTGCTAATGATGACCTTCTTGATGGGGATGAGGGGAAAGATTTAGTCAACGGTGGTGATGGAAATGATGTGCTTGCAGGTGGCGAGGGTGATGATAGCCTCTACGGAAGCACTGGCAATGACGTCTTGATAGGCGGATTTGGGAACGATTTCCTAGAGGGTGGCGAAGGTTCAGATACTTATCAATTCGGCAAGGGTTGGGGGCAGGATACAATTAATAATCCTCAATTAGGCGTCGCCGAATTCGATGCCATTACATTTGCCGATGGTATTACTTCTGAGGATGTTATACTCAGCCAATCTGGCACAGACTTAGTCATTTCCTTGAGGGGCACAACAGATCGTCTGACGATAAAATATTATTTTGAACCGTCGGGTGGTCTCTCTTACCGAGTTCAGCAAGTTAACTTCGCTGATGGAACTGTGTGGACGTCAGATTTCATTAGCACCATGGCCCAGAATGGATTTGAGGGGGACGACCTTCTGCCAGGAACCGATGCTGCTGACTCGTTGGTAGGGGGATTGGGTAATGACACTTTGCACGGCCAAGGTAGTAACGATAGCTTGAGAGGGGACGACGGCAGCGACACTCTCTATGGTGGCGGCGGTGACGACATCATCCATGGTGGTAGTGGAAACGATATTCTTGATGGTGGAACTGGTAAGAATCAGCTTTTTGGTGAGGCGGGCGAAGATGTAATCCAGGTCGCCTACAACTCAACGGACAATACTTTAGCCGGAGGAACCGGTAACGATACGTTGACCGGCAGCTACTTTTCAGACACTTATTTGTTTAATTTAGGTGACGGTCAGGACACAATCTCGGAATATGATCCCGGTTATAGCGCTACGGATGTTCTTCGTTTCGGCGAAGACATACTCGCCAGCGATATCTTGATGCGTAGGACTGGTTCCGATTTGGTGTTCATGCATCGTAATGGTATCGATCAGGTAACCCTAAAAGCAGTGTTCGATCGAAATACTTCTGATAGTAGCGCTCTTGCTTCGGCCCTTATTGAGCGTATTGAGTTTGCAGATGGCACAACCTGGACATGGTCGGATATGGTTGCAGCGGGTCTGAGCCAGACGGGGACCGCGGGGGCGGACAACTTGGTTGGTTTCAATGGCAACGACATCATCCATGGAGGAAGTGGAAACGATACCTTGGATGGCGGAGCCGGTACCAACCAACTGTTCGGGGATGCCGGCGATGATGTAATCCAAGTCGCCTATAACTCGAGGGATAACACATTGGCCGGTGGGACCGGTAACGACACATTGACCGGAGGTTACTTCTCAGACACCTATCTGTTCAAC
>NZ_LHVJ01000010.1:0-237756 GCF_001269745.1 Pseudomonas sp. P97.38 | reverse complement strand
GTGGTCGAACCCAAACGACGAGATTTGATTTGGATATATCGATACCGACCCAGGAAATCATGGCAAAACCCTCTTACACTCAGAAATGAGAGTGCTCTGGCTTTGCCCACGCTTGTGATTCGAGTGCCGCTCGTACAACTGTTCGGGCTTATGGGCCAGAGTAGAAAGGTAGATGGCAGCTTTGCTCCCACTCGTGCTTCAAGCACCGCGGACTCACAGCTTGCCATCTACCCCTCTCACCCCAGAGTTTATTCCCTTACTCAGACACAAGCGGGCTTGCCCGCGAAAGCGGTGTGTCTGCCACGAAGATGTTGAATGTGCCGCCGTCTTCGCGGGCAAGCCCGCTCCCACAGGTCTTGCTGGTGCATGCAAAGGCGGCGTACACCCCAAATCCCTTGTGGGAGGGGGCTTGCCCGCGAAAGCGGTGTGTCTGCCATGAAGATGTTGAATGTGCCGCCGTCTTCGCGGGCAAGCCCGCTCCCGCAGGATCGGGGCACACCAAACCCGCATTTTGCCCCCTTTTTTCCAAGCCCAACCCCCTGAAAATGGCTGATTGATAACACTAGGTTATGCATTGCTTGGAATAAATGTTTCTTGTTGGGAAATGATTTTGACACGTACTCTTCACCCAAGCCGTAAGCGTTTACGAAGACGGCATGTTGAACAAGCGGGCCCTCGAACAGCTGTAACTAAGGGGCGTTGTTTTGTCCGGTAAGTTTCTAAAAATAAGATCGTGGTACGTCGTTTGGTGCCTGCCAAACGATTAGACATTGTTTCAGTGGTTGCTTTTTCGCGTTGTATTCGTGCCGTGTCTGTATGAGCGAGTGCAGGGCGAAGAAGGGCTTTCGCAGATAACTGAAAGATGTGCGCTGGTCAGTTTAGGTTTTTATTTTCATTAAATCGCTCCCGTTCACACGGGGAATTTATATCGTGCGCCGCCGGACTTGGCTCGAGGCGCTTGTTGATACTTCCGGCCATTTGAAATCGGAGAAACCGTCTTGAGATTCGAAGGTATTTATACACCGGCGGTGACGCCGCATACGCCCGAAGGCGATATCGACTGGAATGTGTTCGATGATGTTCTGGAGTCGCTGATCGAGGCGAAGGTGCACGGCATTATTATTGGCGGTTCCACCGGCGAATATTATGCGCAGACCGCTGAAGAGCGCCTGGAACTGGCCGCCCGGGCCAAGGATGTCATCGGCTCGCGGGTTCAACTGATCATCGGCACCGGCGCCATTCGTACCGAAGACGCAGTGTTGTTCGCCAAGGATGCCAAGGCCATCAAGGCTGACGCGATCCTGGTCACCACGCCGCCCTATGCGCTGCCGACCGACCAGGAGAACGCGATCCACGCGTTGACCATCGACCGTGCGGCAAACCTGCCGATCATGCTTTACAACTACCCAGGCCGCATGTGCGTGCAAATGAACGAGGATTATCTCGCTCGCGTGGGCAAGTCGAAGAATGTCGTCGCCATCAAGGAAAGTTCCGGTGACATGGGCCGGGTTCACTTGTTGGCGCGGGAGTTTCCGCATATCGCGTTGTCGTGTGGCTGGGACGATCAGGCCCTGGAGTTCTTTGCCTGGGGTGCGCGCAGTTGGGTGTGTGCCGGTTCCAACTTCCTGCCCAGGGAACATGTCGCGTTGTATGAAGCCTGTGTGCTGGAAAAGAACTTCGATAAAGGCCGCCAGATCATGTCGGCAATGATGCCGTTGATGAATGCACTGGACGGTGGAAAGTTCGTGCAGTCGATCAAGTTCGGCTGCGAATTGAATGGATTGAAAGTAGGTGATGTGCGTGCGCCACTGCGTCCGTTGAATGCGGGTGATAAACGAAGTCTGCAAACCGTTATCGCCAACGTGAAACGCACCGTCGCACACATTACCTCGGGAGCCAACCATGCGTGATCTGCTTACTGCGGCTGAATATGCCGCTATCGCCAAATCCATTTCATTTGCGTCCAATGCGTTTATCGACGGGGCTTTCAAACCGGCGATTGGCGGCAAGACATTTGCCACCCATAACCCCGCCACCGGCGCATTCCTCGCGGACATCGCCGCCTGCACCGTCGAGGATGTCGACTACGCGGTGAGCAAGGCCCGGGAAGCGTTCGAGGACGGGCGCTGGAGGCTGTTGGCGCCGGGCGAACGCAAGGCCGTGCTGTTGAAGTTCGCCAAGTTGCTGGAGGACAACCGTCACGAATTGGCGGTGCTGGAAAGCCTGGACAGCGGCAAGCCTGTGCGCGAGTGCCAATGCGTGGATGTGCCGGACACGATTCACACCCTGCGCTGGCACGCTGAAGTCATCGACAAGCTTTACGACCATACCGCCCCGGTGGGCAACGATGCCCTGACCATGGTCGTGCGCGAGCCGATCGGGGTGGTGGGTTGCGTGCTGCCCTGGAACTTCCCGCTGCTGATGCTCGCCTGGAAAATCGGCCCGGCGCTGGCCGCCGGCTGCTCGGTGATTGTCAAGCCGGCCGAGCAGACCACGCTCACCACGTTGCGCGTCGCCGAGTTGGCGTTTGAAGCGGGCGTTCCAGCCGGTGTGCTGAACATCGTGACGGGCACCGGCAAGGACGTTGGCGAACCCATCGGCCTGCACAAAGACGTCGATATGGTCAGCTTCACCGGTTCCACCGCCACCGGCCGCCGCTTCCTGCATTACGCCGCCGACTCCAACCTCAAGCGCGTGGTGCTGGAATGCGGCGGCAAGAACCCCGCCGTGGTGATGGATGACGCCGAGGACCTGGACCTGGTGGCCGAACAAGTGGTCAACGGCGCCTTCTGGAACATGGGCGAGAACTGCTCGGCGACGTCGCGCCTGCTGGTGCACGCATCGGTCAAGGATGAACTGCTCCAACGCATGGGCGCCTACCTCAATGAGTGGAAGATGGGCGATCCCCTCGACCCGCACAACCGCGTGGGGGCCTTGGTCAGCAGTGATCATTTCGAGAAAGTGAAGTCGTACCTCGACTACGCGAACGGCGACAAGCTCGCCGTCGTGTACGGCGGCGACACCCAGGATGGCGCCTTCGTGCAGCCGACCGTGATCGACGGCGTCGACCGTGACAGCCGCTTGTTCCAGGAAGAAATCTTCGGCCCGGTGTTGTCCGTGACCTCGTTCACGTCGATCTGCGAAGCCATCGCCCTGGCCAACGACACGGCCTACGGCCTGGCGGCGTCGGTGTACACCGGCAGCCTGCGCAAGGCGATCAAGCTGTCACGGGAGATTCGCGCCGGCATCGTCACCGTCAATTGCTTCGGTGAAGGTGACGCCTCGACGCCGTTCGGCGGCTACAAGGAGTCGGGGTTCGGTGGTCGGGACAAATCGGTCTTCGCCCATGACCAGTACACCGAGATCAAGACCATCTGGATCGATGTGTCCGATCGGTCGGTTGACGAGACCGTAAAATGAGCGCCCATACCATCAAGCGTCTACCGGTAGACACCGGCGTCTCGGGTTGGGAGGCCATTTCGACGCGCTCGACGCCCGTGCGCATGCTTGATGGGCAGGTGACCGCCGATTGGGTGATCATCGGCGCCGGTTTTGCCGGCCTTTCCGCCGCGCGCAGGCTGTCGCAGCTGCGCCCGGGCGAGCGCATCGTGGTGCTGGATGCGCACGAAGTGGCGAAGGGGCCCGCCGGCCGGAACTCAGGCTTCATGATCGACGTGCCGCATAACCTGTCTTCGGGGGAGTACTCCGTGGCCGGTGAGTCGGCCACTGCCCTGGAGATTGCGCAAAATCGGTTTGCGATCGATTTTGCCTCCCAGGCCGCGCATGAGTACGGCATGAGTGCGCACACGTTCGATCCTTCCGGCAAGATCAACGCGGCGGCCACCGAGCGCGGGCTCAAGCTCAATGACAACTACGCCAAGTCGCTGCATGGTATTGGCGAGCGGTATGAGCTGTTCGATGCCGCGCAGATGCGCGAAATCACTGGTTCGACTTACTACCACGGTGGCTTGTACACCCCCGGCGCGGTCATGATCCAGCCGGCGCAATACATTCGCGACCTGGCGGCCGGGTTGGCGGACAAGGTGACGCTGCTGGAGCGCTCGCCGGTGATCGAGTTGTCCAGGGCCGGCAGCGACTGGGTCGCTCGCTCGCATCGCGGTACCGTCACTGCGCCCAAGGTGATTCTGGCGGTCAACGGCCACATCGAGGATTTCGGCCACTTCAAGGGCCGCCTGTTGCACGTGTTCACCTACGCGTCGATGACGGCCGGCTACCGGGACGAGCAGTTCGACAAGACCCTGCCCGGCAGGGACCGGTGGGCGTTGCTGCCGGCCGATCCCATGGGCGCCACGCTGCGCAAGATCACCTCGGACGGTTTGTCGCGAATCGTCATCCGGACCAAATTCACCTACGACCCCAGCATCCAGGTAACCCCCAAGCGGGTCGCGGCCGTTGCGCAAGAGCAGCGGCACTCGCTGGATCTGCGCTTCCCTGAATTGAAGGACACGCCGTTCGAATTCAGTTGGGCGGGGCGGCTCTGCCTGAGTCGCAACAGCGCACCGGCGTTTGGCGAAATTGAACCGAACCTCTACAGCGCTTGCTGTGAGAACGGCCTGGGCACCGTCAAGAGCACCCTGGCCGGGGTCATGGCCGCAGAGTTGGCCACGGGCACCGACTCGAAGTTCCTTGAGAGTTTCAGTCATGCCCCGGGGCCGAGCAGGCTGCCGCCCAGGTTGTTGACGCAATGGGGGGTGCGCTCGGTCATTCGTTGGCAGGCATTCAAAGCGGGAAAAGAAGGTTGAAGCAGTTGTAAAAAAGAAGCGGCTTTCAAAAGCCGGAGCCAGTTCCATAAACGTAGAACGGGGAAACGCCATGAACAAGATCTGGAAGACAGTCTGCGCCGTCGCCATCGCCGGCATGATGAGTCTGCAAGCTCACGCTGAAGAAAAGACCATCACCATGGGAACGATGAACTGGGAGGACCTGACGCCCATCACCGGTATCACCAAGAAGGTGCTCGAAGACTCCGGCTACACCGTGAAAGTCGTCGAGTTTTCCGAGTGGGGCATCGCCTACGCGGCGTTGACCAAGGGTGACGTCCAGGTGCTGGCGTCCCAGACCGACTATGCAGCCTCCGACTACTGGAACAAGAACAAGAACAAGCTCGAAAAACTGTCGCCGGTGTCCTTCGGCCTGTACCAGGGGCTGGCTGTACCGAGCTACGTCGACATCGATTCGATCGACCAGTTGAACGCCAACGCGGACAAGTTCGGCGGCAAGATCATCGGCATCGAACCCGGTTCGGGCCTGATGAGCGACGCCACCAACGTGGTCAAGGCCTACGACCTCAAGCTCAAATTGATCGAGGGCAGCACGTCGGCCATGACCGCCGCACTGAAGTCGGCGGTCGACCGCAAGGAATGGGTCGCCGTGACCGTCTGGGATCCGTCCTGGATGACCAAGAAATTCGACCTGAAATTCCTCAAGGATCCAAAGGCGATCTTCCCACCGCTGCAAGGCTACTACTGGATTGGCCACAAAGGCTTTGCCGAAGCCAACCCACGTGCGCGTGAACTGATGGCCAGTGTCTATGTGCCGATTGCCGACATCACCTCGATGAACGCCGAGGTCAAGGACGGCAAGACCATGGAGCAGGCCGTGAAGGGCTGGACCGACAGCCACAGCGATCTGTTGAAGCGCTGGGGAAACATCAAGAACTGATACGCCTTGCGTGCCTGCCACTGCCGCCCTTTGATTAATGAGAGAAGCCGGTACGAACCGGCTCGATGGGTTACGAAATGACAACGGCCAAAATAGACACTCACGAAGTGCTGGTGGATTGCCAGTCGGTCTGGAAAATCTTCGGTAAGAGCGCGCCCGCGGCGATCGATGCGGTCGCCCAGCGCGGGCTCACCAAGACCCAGATACTGCAAGAATACAGCTGCGTAGTCGGCGTCTCGGATGTCAGTCTTCAGGTTCGGCGTGGAGAGATCTTCTGCATCATGGGGTTGTCTGGCAGTGGTAAATCCACGCTGATCAGGCTGCTCAACAAACTCATCACCCCCAGCGCGGGCAAGGTCCTGGTCAAGGGCAAGGACCTGTCTGCGTTGTCACCCAAGGCGTTGCGCGAGGTGAGGGCGCGGCACATCGGCATGGTCTTCCAGAGCGTGGCCCTGTTGCCGAACCGCACCGTGCTGGAAAACACCGCCTTTGGCCTGGAAGTCCAGGGCGTCGGCAAGGCCGAGCGCTACAAGGTGGCCGAGCGGGCGCTGGCGAAGGTGGGGTTGAGTGAGTGGGCTTCGCGCTATCCGACCGAACTGTCCGGCGGGATGCAGCAGCGGGTCGGCCTGGCCCGGGCGATCACCGCCGACCCGGAAGTGATCCTCATGGACGAGCCGTTCAGCGCGCTCGACCCGCTGATTCGCCGCCAGTTGCAGGACGAGTTCCGCCAACTGACCAAGGACCTGGGCAAGTCGGCGGTCTTCATCACCCACGACCTGGACGAGGCGATACGCATCGGCGACCGCATCGCGATCATGAAGGACGGTGTGATCATCCAGGTCGGCACGGCCGAAGAAATTGTCTTGAACCCGGCCGATGACTACGTGGCCGAGTTTGTCGCCGGCATTTCCCGGCTGCACCTGGTCAAGGCGCATTCGGTGATGACGCCGGTGGAGCCATTCAAGGCGGCCAATCCCGGTTGTGATATCGCCAAGCTGGCCAAGACCACGCCGGACGCGGACATCGATGAGTTGATCGGCCTGACCATGAAGTCCGAGCGCGATGCCCTGGCGGTGGTCGATAACGGCGCGGTGGTTGGCGTCATTACACCCCGTGACCTGCTGCGTGGCGTGCAGGGCACTGCTAACGAGTTCATTGCCCCGTCGGCCGTCGATGCGCTGGAGGCGGCGACATGAGTACGCCTGATTTCTCCAGCCAGTTCGACGCGGCCATCGACGCCACCCTGGAGTGGTTGTCGGAGCATGGCGAGTTTCTTTTCGACGCTGCCAACGGGGCACTGACCAGTGTCTACAAAGGTGTGCTGTGGTGCATCGCGTACCCGCCGTCCTGGGTTGTCGCGCTGATCGTGGCCCTGGTCGGCTGGCGAATGATCGGTGCGCGTTTTGCGCTGCTGGCAGGCCTGGCGCTGATGTTCTGCGCCTTGATCGGCCTGTGGCCGGAAACGGTCAGCACCCTGGCACTGGTGCTCACCGCGACGGTGCTGGCCTTGCTGGTCGCCATCCCCCTTGGGGTTGTCGCCGGCCTGACCCCGGCGTTCGATCGCGTGGTGGACCCTTGCCTGGACCTGGTGCAGACCATGCCGCCGTACATTTACCTGTTGCCGGCGATTGCGCTGCTCGGCTACGGGCCGGCCACGGCGCTGCTGGCGACGTTCATCGTCGCGGTGCCGCCGGCCATGCGGTTGACCTCGCTGGGCATCCGCATGACGCCCAACGAGTTCATCGAACTGGGCAATGCCAGCGGCGTCACCGGCCTGCAGATGTTCTTCAAGATCCGCTTGCCGTTCGCCATGCCCAGCATCATGGCCGGGGTCAACCAGAGCCTGATGATGGCGTTCGGTATGGTGGTCATCGCCGGCATCGTCGGTTCGGGCGGGTTGGGCGAAGCCATCTACGGCGCGGTGCGCACGCTGGACATCGCCAAATCCATCAACGCCGCCATCGCCATCGTGATCCTCACCATGATTCTCGATCGTCTCGCGCAGGCCGCCGCCCGTACGCGAGTGGGAGACAGCCAATGAGTATGTCGGACATGCGTTTTTCACCGGGCCAATTCCTTGCGCCCGGCGTGGATTGGCTGAACGCCAACCTGCACGGTCTGTTTGTCGCCATCAGCCAGGTCGTCGAAGCGGTACTGGGCTTTGTCGAGCATGCGTTGCTGGCACCGCACCCCTATGTGCTCATCGGTATCGTCGTGGCCGCGGCGTTCTTTTTCGCCAATCGGCGGGTGGCGCTGTTCGCCGCGTTGATGTTGGCGTTCTGCCTGTTTTCCGGCCTGTGGGTGGCGTCCATGCAAACCATCGCGCTGGTCTCGGTGGCGGTGCTGATCTCGGTGTCGGTGGCGTTCCCGTTGGGCGTCCTGGCCGCCCGGGTGAAGAAAGTCGAGGACGCTTTCCTGCCGGTCCTGAACATCATGCAGACCGTGCCGCCCTGGGTTTACCTGATCCCGGCGGTGATGCTGTTCAGCCTCGGGCGTGTACCGGCGATCATCGCGACGATTGTCTACGGTATCCCGCCGATGCTCAGGCTCACCACCCTGGCCTTCAAGCAACTGCCCAAGGACCTGCTCGAACTGGGCCAGGCATCGGGGGCTTCGCCTCGGGACATCCTGTTCAAGATCGAACTGCCCACGGCGGCGCCAACCCTGTTGGTTGGCCTGAATCAATGCATCCTCATGTCCCTGGCCATGGTGGTCCTGGCGGGGTTGGTGGGGGCCGGTGGCCTGGGGGCCGAAGTGACCCGGGGCCTGTCCCGGATGGAGATGGGCCTGGGGCTGCGGGCTGGCCTGGCCATCGTCGCGGTCGCTTTGCTGATGGACCGACTGTCACGCGGGGCGTTGCAGCGTCACGCGCCGGCCAAACTGGTTTAGGAGGAGCCCTGCATGAGGCGCAGTTTTTTCTGTATCGATTCCCACGCCTGCGGCAACCCCGTGCGCGTGGTGGCCGGAGGCGGGCCGCTGTTGCCCGCCGTGTCCATGGCCGAGCGCCGGGACATATTTGTCCGCGACCACGATTGGGTGCGCACGGCGTTGATGTTCGAGCCCCGGGGTCACGACATCATGTCCGGCGTCATCATCTATCCCTCGGTGCGGGATGATTGCGACTTCGGCGCGCTGTTCATCGAAGTCAGTGGCTGCCTGCCGATGTGCGGTGCCGGCACCGTCGGGTTGTCGACGGTGGTCATCGAAGAGGGCCTGATCGTTCCTCGCGTACCGGGCACCCTGGCCATCGAAACGCCGGCGGGTCGGGTCGATGTGGCGTACACGCTGGAGGGCGAGGCGGTAGATGCAATTCGGTTGTTCAACGTCGCCAGTTACCTGCACAGCGCTGATGTATCGGTCGAGGTCCCCGGCGTCGGTGTGCTCACGGTGGACATCGCCTATGGCGGCAATTTCTACGCGGTGGTCGAACCCCAGGCGAACTGGGCAGGCTTCGACGGGTTGAATGCCGCGGATATCGTCGGCCTGAGCCAGAAACTTCGCGATGCCCTGGCGGACATCTGCGACCCCGTCCACCCCGAGAACAGCCGGATCCGCGGCGTCCACCACATCATCTGGTGCGATGCGCCGCACAACGCCACAGCCGATGGTCGCTGCGCGGTGTTCTACGGCGACAAAGCCATCGACCGTTCGCCCGGCGGCACCGGTACTTCGGCCAGGATGGCCCAGCTGTTCGGCAAGGGCCGCTTGAGGGTCGGCGACACGTTCCGCAACGAAAGTTTGATCGGCACGGTATTCGAAGGGAAGGTCGAAGCCGCCGTCGCTGTCGGTTCCTTCGCCGGCATCCGCCCGAGCATCAGTGGCTGGGCACAGATCATTGGCCACAACACAATCTTCGTCGACGACAAGGACCCGCTGGCCCATGGGTTTCAGTTGGCCTGAGATGACGGGGGCGCGAGAAGGCGCGGCTGGTCAAGTTGCTTGCAAATCGCGATGATGATCTCCGTGCCAAACTGTGCAAGATTTCCAGGCCTTAGACACAAGGACGTGACGGATGACCCCCTTCAAGATTCGCGAACTCAAGCGTACCGATACCGAGGCCTTGCTGGCGTTTGAAGCCCAGAACCGTGAGTGGTTCGAGTCCCATATCGATCCCCGCGATCCGGCCTTCTATTCGCTACAGGGTGTCGCGGATCATATAGACGGCTACCTGTCCGGTTTTGCCGTGGGCACCTGGCATCCGCTGGTCATCGAGGATTGCAACGCCCGCATCGTCGGCCGGGCGAACCTGAAGAACATCCATTCGCCCCTTGACTCTGCAGAGGTGGGCTACCGGATCGGCCGGCAAGCCTGTGGAAAGGGGCTGGCCACAATGGCCTTGCGGCACCTGATCCAAGAGGCCGCACAGCGTTGGAAACTGACGCAGTTGGTGGCTTACGTCTATGCCGAGAACGTCGGTTCCAGGAAGGTGCTTGAGCGGTGCGGGTTCGTGGCTGAGGCAGTGTCTGCTGGCGAAAAGGCTGAGTGTCGGTTTGTGCTTTCGATGCCCAGCCATTAGACGCCATTCTTTTCTTGCTTTTGCAGCATCTGCAGTGTTCGCACATCGACACTCACCGTGCTGTCCAACGCCTGCGCATACACCGAGTCCGCTCCAGCAGCGGCGCGGAATAGCGTCATGCACGACGCGAACTTCATGGCATCGAGCTCCCCCAGCAGTCGCTGGACCGGCACTGACGAATCCAGCACGGTGCGAGTCGCCCGTTCCAGACGCGGTCCCAGCAGGGGGTGCTGCAGGTAATCGCGCGCTTCTTCAATGTCCCGCAGCCCATAGTAGGCGGCGTTTTCACTGCGACCCAGGCCGCGCAGTTGGGGAAAGATGAACCATATCCAGTGGCTTTGCTTGCGCCCGCGCTCAAGCTCAGCCATGGCGGTTTCAAAGGTGGAAGTTTGGGCCTGGACGAAACGTTCCAGTGATTCAGTCATGGGATGCCCCCCGCAGGCAAGTTAATCCCGGTCAGTTAAGCGGATCCCTGAAGAACACACAAACCGTGGCGAGGGAGCTTGCTCCCGCTGGGCTGCGAAGCGGCCCTCCTATCTACCCTGACACCTCGCGATATCAATCGTGTCCAACAGGGGCCGCTTCGCGTCCCAGCGGGAGCTTGCTCCCTCGCCACCAGGTATTGCTCGGCCGTGCAGGCCTTGGTTACAGCCGCTCAGCCTCGAGGCCCGTCAGCGCAGCTCCAACGCCTCATGAAACTTCGCCTGGGACTTGCCCGCACGCTTGGCCCGATAAAGGGCTTCATCAGCCTGGGCCAGGGCTTCGCTGAACGCGCCGCCGGTCCATAGGGCGCCGCCGATGCTGCAGCCGATCTGGAGCGTTTCTCCGGCCAGCAGCATCGGTTCGGCCAGTTTGGCAACGATGCGCTGGGCGGCGCCCTGGATGTTGGTCAGGGTTTCTCCCGAGCGCAGGCGCAGCAGGAGGACGAACTCATCGCCGCCATGGCGTACGGCGATGTCGCCGTCGCGCACCGCCATCAGGAGGCGATTGCCGACTTCCTGCAGCAGCGCGTCGCCCATGGCATGGCCGAAGCGATCGTTGACGGGCTTGAACCCGTCGAGGTCCAGGCATAGCACGCCGAAATCAGGCCGCTCGCCGCTTTCGCTGGCCACTGCCTCGACGTATTTGTCCAGCGCCGCCCGGTTGGGCAAGCCGGTGACGGTATCGCGGTAGGCCATGCCTTCGGCCACAGCCAGTTGGCTTCTTTTTCGGGTCAGGCTGTCGACGAGGTGATGGATCGCGATGCTCAACGTCTCGACCTCTCGGCTGCCCTTGAGCAGCGGGATGCGCACATCAGCGCCTTGGGACAGGCGCGCGGCCGCGTCGGCGATCTGGTTCACCGGCCCGGTGATGATGCCTGCCACGAACCAGCCAACCAACGCGAATACCACCGAAAGCACGATGCCCCAGATCAGGATCTCATCGCGCAACTGATGCGCTTCGGCAAAGGCTGCGTCGGCTGGCTGCCGGGTAATGACTGTCCAGCCCAGGCCACGGTAGTCGTCAACACCGGTGCTCTGGGCGAAACCGGCCAGGTAGAGATTGCCGTCCTGCCAGCGCGCCACCGACCAGTTTTGCCCGCTGCCGTCGTCGAGCTGGATGCCCAGGGGCTTGCCGATCATCGCCTTGGGACCCAGCAGCACGGTGCCGTCCTTGCTGACCACCAGGAACTCCAGGCCCGGCAAGCGCTTCTGCAACGGCTCGAACAGGGATCGGCCAACCTCGGCCGCCCATTTCCAGGACAGGTGGGTCGCCAGCACGCCCATGAACTGGCCGGCGTTGTCACGGACCGGCATGCTGATGTCGACGAACTTCATCGCTTCGCCGGAAGGGTTGGGCAGCAGCTTGGCCAGCATGACCGCGTCATGGACGTCGCCGATGAAGGTTGTGTCCTTGCCTTGGAGGAAGACCGGACGCGCCGAAATGTTCGCGCCTTCCAGCAGTGTATCGGTGGAGGCCACCACCGTGCCGTGCGCGTCGGTCAGGCCGATCCACGAGTAACTGGGAAACTGGTCGCTGAGGTGGTTGAGCAGCGACCGGGCTTCGCCGGTGTTCGCCGGGTCGCGCAGGGCTTGCAGTTGGCTCAGGACCGTAAGCGACTTGGAGCGGCTGTTCATGTCGCGGTCCAGGCGGTCGATCATCGAGTAGGCGTACTCGCTCAACTGCAGCCCGTTGTGCTCCTTGAGCCTGGAGATGGAAGACTCGCCGATGGCGGCGCCGAACAGGCAACTGAGGACCAGCACGACCGAGGCCACTGCGATGGCGAAGCGCGCCCGGAGGCTGTTGAAAGGAAGGAAATGCATCGTTTGCCGCCATGGATTGAGTCGCAAAGCCAGGGTCCTTGGCGTTTTATTTCGCTTATCGTCGCAGAATTCCTTGATCTAGGGTACTGGGTGGTCGGTTGTAGACCTTTGAGGGCCGCTACCAGCCTTTCACGCCGCTCATGTCCGGCAGTTTGTGGGCGATGCCTTTGTGGCAGTCGATGCAGGTGGCTTCGCCATTGGCCAGTGACGTCGAGTGCATGGCGGCGGCTCGCTTGCCCTGGCGGGTGAAATCCATGAATTCGAAGTTATGGCAGTTGCGGCATTCACGTGAATCGTTGGCCTTGAGCCTGTCCCATTCGTGTTCGGCCAGCTCGCGGCGCATGGCGAGGAATTTGTCGCGGGTGTCGATGGTGCCGAAGAGCTTGCCCCAGACCTCTTTGGACGCCTGCATCTTGCGTGCGATCTTGTGCGTCCATTCGTGGGGAACGTGGCAATCCGGGCAACTGGCGCGTACGCCTGAGCGATTGGTGTAGTGGATCGTGTCCTTGAGTTCGACGAAGACGTTGTCGCGCATTTCATGGCAGGAGACGCAGAACGTCTCGGTGTTGGTGGCCTCCAGCGCGGTGTTGAAACCGCCCCAGAAGATGATCCCGGCGACAAACCCTCCCAGCGTCAGGAAACCCAGGCTGTAGTACAGGCTGGGGCGACGCAGGACACCCCAGTAATCCTTGAGCAGGGCGAACAGTGCTTTCATGTTGCCTCCTCAGGGCTTGCGGGGGGCCGCGTTGGCGTCGTCTTGCAGGATCTTGTCGATGGTCTCGAACGTGTTGCCCACCAGCGGCTTGGCATCGGTCTGCGGCACGTGGCACTGGTTGCAGAAGTACCGGCGCGGTGAAACGGCCGCCAGGGCCTGGCCGTCGCGGTCCATGTAGTGGGTGATGCTGATCATGGTTGCCTGGGTCCGTGCGCTGTTGGCGCGGCTGTGGCAGGTCAGGCATTTGTTGCCGTTCTTGTCGATCTGGTAACCGCGAATGGTGTGGGGGATGGTCGGCGGCTGGTCGGGGTAATTGCGTTCGCGCTTGAGGTCTTTGTTTTCTTCCTCGGCGATGGGAGGCGCCGGCAGGCTCTGGGAGAGGGTGCCACCGGGACGGCGGCCGTCCATCGCGGGCGCGTCCAAGGGGTAATCGACGTCGGCGGCGATCGCGATCCCCATGATCGCGAGCAGGAGCAACGGCAGGGTGCGAAAAAGCATGACGGTTCTCCTCAGGCCACGCTGATCAACTCGATGCGTATCGCGCATTTTTTATAGTCGGTCTGCTTGGAGATCGGGTCGGTGGCATCGAGCGTGACTTTGTTGATCAGCTTGTTGGCATCGAAAAACGGCACGAAGACCAACCCCTGGGGCGGTTTGTTGCGACCGCGGGTTTCGATGCGGGCGCGGATCTCGCCGCGACGGCTGACCAGCTTCACTTCGCTGCCGCGACGCGCCTTCAGGGCCTTGGCGTCGTCGGGGTGCATGTAGACCAATGCATCCGGCACGGCCTTGTGCAGCTCTTCGACACGCTGGGTCATGCTGCCGGTGTGCCAATGTTCGAGGACGCGGCCGGTGGACAGCCAGAACGGGTAGTCGGCGTCCGGGGCTTCGGCGGGCGGCTCGTAGGGCAGGGCGAAGATGATCGCTTTCTTGTCCGGGTAGCCGTAGAACTGCACCCCACTGCCTTTCTCCACATAAGGGTCGAGCCCTTCGCGGTAGCGCCAGCGGGTTTCCTTGCCCTCGACCACCGGCCAGCGCAGCCCACGTTCACTGTGGTAGCGGTCGAAGTTCGCCAGGTCATGCCCGTGGCCGCGACCGAACTGGGCGTACTCCTCGAATAGCCCTTTCTGCGGGTAGAAACCAAAGGCCTTGGCTTCATCGTTCTTGTAGCCGGCCTCCATCTGTTCGACGGGAAACTGGTCGACCTGGCCATTCCTGAACAGCACTTCGAAGAGGGTCTTGCCCTTGAGTTCGGGGGCCTGGGCCAGCAGTTCGGCGGGCCAGGTTTCATCGGTGGTGAAGCGCTTGGAGAATTCCATCAGTTGCCACAGGTCCGAGCGGGCATCGCCCGGCGCGCTTACCAACTGGTGCCAGAACTGGGTGCGCCGTTCGGCGTTGCCGAACGCACCTTCCTTTTCCACCCACATGGCGCTGGGCAGGATCAGGTCGGCGGCCTGGGCGGAAACGGTCGGGTAGACGTCGGAAACGATCATGAAATTGTCCGGGTTGCGCCATCCCGGCAGGACTTCCTGCATGATGTTCGGCCCGGCCTGCATGTTGTTGCTGGCCTGGGTCCAGCAGACATTGAGCACACTGTCCTTGAGCATGCGGCTTTGTTCCACCGCGTGGAAACCGGGCTTTTCCTGGAGGGTGCCGGCGGGCAGCTTCCAGATTCTTTCGGCGGTGGCGCGGTGCTTGGGGTTGGTCACCACCAGGTCGGCAGGCAAGCGATGGGAGAATGTACCCACCTCCCGTGCCGTACCACAGGCCGATGGCTGGCCCGTCAGCGAGAAGGGACTGTTGCCCGGTTCGCTGATCTTGCCGGTGAGCAAATGGATGTTGTAGATCAGGTTGTTGGCCCACACCCCGCGCGTGTGCTGGTTGAAGCCCATGGTCCAGAACGATACGACCTTGCGCTTGGGGTCGGCATACAGCTCGGCAAGGCTTTTCAGGCGCTCGGCGGGAACCCCGGTTTCCCTGGCGGTGCGCTCCAGCGTGTAGGGCTTGACGAAGGCGGCGTACTGCTCGAAGGAGATGTCCGTCCAGGTGTTGGCCTTGGTGGCGTTGGCGGCTTTCTGCTCCCTTGGATCGTCGGGGCGCAGGCCGTAGCCGATGTCATCCGCGCCCTTGGCGAAGCGAGTGTGCTTGCTGATGAAATCCTGATTGACGGCGCCGCTTTCGATGATGTGATTGGCGATGTAGTTGAGGATCATCAGGTCGGTTTGCGGCTTGAACACCATGGGAATATCGGCGAGTTCGAAGCTGCGGTGCTCGAAGGTGGACAGCACCGCGACTTTCACGGTCGGCTGGCTGAGGCGCCGGTCGGTGACCCGACTCCAGAGTATCGGGTGCATCTCGGCCATGTTCGAGCCCCAGAGCACGAAGGCGTCGGTGGCTTCGATGTCGTCGTAGCACCCCATCGGTTCGTCCGCGCCAAACGTGCGCATGAAGCCCATCACCGCCGAGGCCATGCAGTGACGGGCGTTGGGGTCGATGTTGTTGGAGCGCAAGCCTGCCTTCATCAGCTTGTTGGCGGCGTAGCCTTCCCATACCGTCCATTGCCCGGAACCGAACATGCCGACCGAGCCGGGACCTTTGTCTTTCAGGGCCTGCTTGAATTTCAACGCCATGATGTCGAAGGCCTTCTCCCAACTGATCGGTTGGAATTCGCCTTGTTTGTCGTACTGGCCGTTCTTCATGCGCAGCAGCGGCTGGGTCAGGCGGTCGGAGCCATACATGATTTTCGACAGGAAATAGCCCTTCACGCAGTTCAGCCCGCGATTGACCTCGGCCTTGATGTCGCCGTGGGTGGCGACCACCCGGTTGTCCCGGGTCGCGACCATGACGCTGCAACCGGTGCCGCAGAACCGGCAGGGCGCCTTGTTCCAGTCCAGGGTGACCATGTCGGCTTCGGTCACCAGGTTGCTGGCCGACGTCATGATCGGAAGACCGGCAGCGGCGGCGGCAATGGCGGCGGCCTGGGACTTGACGAACGCTCGGCGGGTCAGGCTCATTCGGGGTCACCTTCGGGTTCGAGGAGCTCGTGATAGATCAGCGCGGCATTGAGAACGCCTGGCAGGCTGTTGATCTGTTGAATGCGCTGCAGAATCTGGTCTTCATCCACGGCCTCAAGCACCACCACCAGTTTTCCGGCAGCACTTTGCTGATGAATTTCCAGGCCTTCGAGCAAGCACAGGTTCGCCTTGACCGCTTCGAACAACGAGGGCCGGGCGAGTACGACAAGACTGGCAATGTGCAGGGCTTCGTCCATGAACGGGCTCCAGCGCGTTGAGCAAAAGTCATCCGTCAGTTAGGCGGACCGGGCGGGCCGTAGAGCATCTGGAAAAACCAGACGAGAAACCCGTAGCCGCCGACGATGGCGACCGATAACAGCGGAAAGAGACAGACAACAAGGAACAGGAACAGCCGGGTTTCCTTGCGGCGTTCGGGTTTGCGATCTTCAGCCAATGACATGGGCAATCTCCAGCCGACCTGGATTGATACTAGCCCATGATGTTTGTGTGGTTTATGGGGTCGGTATTATCCGACCAGCGGTCAAGAGGCGGTGTAGCAGCCCGCCATGTCGATGCCTGCCCTAAAAAATGTGGGAGCAAGCCTGCTCGCGAAAGCGGCCGACCCGCCAGCAAACAAGCCGACTGAGCCAACGCCTTCGCGAGCAGGCTCGCTCCCACCAAGGGGGACTTCGGTGTTCGGTGTCGGCTTACAACCAGTAACGCAGCCCGAGCATCAGGGACTGGGCCTTGTACTCGGTTTTCACATCGCCCTGGGGCAGGTTCTGGATGTCGCCGAAATGGGCTTCACGCGTCTTGAAGTAGCGGTAGTCCAGGGACATGGACCAGTGCTCGGCGAGTTCGAAACCGACCCCGGCACCGAGTTGGTAGGCCGGGACCGTATCGCGGTGGCTGTTGCCGAACTGGACGCCGCCGGCTTCCAGGCCGCTGATGGTCAACACCGCATAGCCCAGCCCGCCGCCGACGTAAGGCGTGACCCGGTTCAACGGCGCTGGCAGGTTCGAGACGTCGTACCAGAGGTTGGCCATCAGGCTGCTGGCTTCCTCTTTCCCTTCGCCGTCGATACTGCCGCCGCCTTCATAGACCCGGTGATTGAACTGGGTCAGGGTGTTCTTGCGGTAGCTCAATTCCAGTTCAGGTCGCAGCCCGATCGGCAAGCCCCAGCCCAGCGCCAACCCGGTGGCGTAGCCGGAATGCAGCGGTTGGTTGTATTGCATCTCGACGAAATCGAGGTCGTTCTGGTTGAGGTCCTGGTCGGCGACCCAGTTCAGGCCACCCATGGCACTGACATAAGGGCCAAGCGTGTCAGCGAAACTGGACGCGGGGGCGATCAGGCCCAGGCCGATGATGCCCATGACGAAAGAGTGAGTGGTTTGCTTTAGGTTCATGCTCGATCCGAAGTGTTCTGTGATTGAAAAGTCAACGAAGCGTGTCCGGGGACCGGTGCACGGCCCCCGGCGTACTCATACGAGGTGCAGGTGCGCTGCGGTTCGCTCGGCTCCCGGGCTTCGGGAGGCGTTCGTCCGCTGCTCAGCCAGGGTGCAGAGGTTGTCCAGTGCCTTGGTCATCGCCGCCGTCAGTGCTTTGCGCAACAGCCCGCGGTAGAGAAAACTCAATGGACCGGAGATCTTCGCGCTATGGATGACATGGGTTTGTTCGGCGCCAAGCCTGCGCATCCGATGATCGAACTCAAGGTCGATCCACAGCAGCTTCGCGGTGTTGCGGTAGCTCTCCTGCAGGCTCACGGCCTCCAGTTTCAGGGGCATGTTCAAGCCGTTCTTGAGAACACATTTGCCGTGCGTCCCGGCCTGGAATGGACCCTCGAGTTCGCAGTGGCGAACGTCGGTGTCCCACAGCGGCGCTTGGGAGAAATCGCTCCAGATCTTCCAGATCTCGGAAGGCGGCGATTTGACTACGATTTGCACGTTTACATCGTTCACGGCGTCACCTTGGTTGGGGGCTCGATGAGGTTCAGGGAAGCGGTCATTCAACGTCCTCAGGCAGCGGGCGCGGACTGGCTCAGCACCTGGGCGGTGATGCTGGCCTGACCGATTTTTTCGCCACGGTTGAACAGGTCGATGTAGATGCGGTTGGTCTTGAATGACCGCAACTGCGCATCGAACCCGGCTTGCGGCGCCAGTGACAGCGGACTGTTGCGCGCAATGGGCCGCTCCAGGGTGAAGCTCAAGGCCAGCAGGTTCATGGGGGTCTTGAGCGGGATATGCAGGTGAGTGTGGGCAATCTGCATGTAGCACTGGCGGGCCACTTCGAGGAAATACGCCATCGAATGGTGGTGCGGATCGCCTTCATGGAAGAAGTGCCGGTCAGGCAGTTCCACCGTGTCCACGCTCAAGCCCTGGGCGATTCCGCTCATCTCACTGACGATGACGTTTTCTTCCCGAGCCTTGTGCAGCAGCGCCTTGTCGCGGCAGGGCGCGGCGGTGAACGCCACGGCCGGCGAGGTCTCGAACGCCGAGCTGTGGGCCATTTCGAGTACGCAGGTGCACATCAACTGGCCGCCCTGCATGACTTTGGCGGTGAACGCCTGCGCATCCTGGCCCTGTTCCAGGTGCAATTGGATCGGTGTTTCTTTTTGCACGTACTGCTGGAACTTGATGCTCAGGCGCTTGATGTAGGCGGCGCGGCCACCCGACGGCGGCGTGGCGAGTTCGAGCAATTGCAGCACGCCTTCGATCAACAGGATGCCGGGGACGTGGTCCAGCGGGTGATCGAAGAAGTAAGGGTGGGCCTCGTTGACCACCAGCTGCGCCTGCAAGGCATGCGGACCTCGCCGGACGTCGGCGATCACGATATTTTCCTTGCGACGCGGCCGCAGCGCCGGACGCTGGGCGTCAGCCCCCCGGTGCAGGGCGAAGAGGCCTTCCATGGCGCGGACCCGGACCCGTAGCCCGGTCAGCAGCGTGCTGGTGAGCATGTCGCTGAGCTGCAACACATCGACACCGTCGTGCTGCGGCTCGCGCACCCGGTTGACCGGCCGCACGGGTGGGATGAGTTGTTGCAGTTCGTGGGACGCTGAATGGGCGAACCGCAGCATGAACGGCAACTTGATGGGGGCGGTCGTGGCGTCTGCGTCCTGGTGCCATTCGCGAAGTTTTTCGGTGAACAACCACATCACTGTCTTGCCGGCGTCGCGCACCTCGATCACGGTATGGCTCGCCTTGCGCAACGTCACCGCCAACAGGGTTTCGATGCCCGTGGCTTCAGCCAGGAAACCGGTCATGTCCCGCAGCGAACCCTGTGCAGGCGCTGGGTCAGGTTGCAGCTCGCAGACCTCGACGTGGGGGTATTGATCGCGCGGCATGCCGGCCAGGCGGCAGGCTTCGTCCAGTGAACGGGCAGCGTGGGCCAGCACGGCCGCGCGAATCACCAGCAAGGGTTTTTCGCGGGCATCTGCCTGATGACGGCGCAGGGCAAGTACACCCAGCCCTTCACCTTGCAAGGCCGGGGAGCGCTGGGCCCGTTCGACCTCGATCTCACCGCTGATAAAGCGTCCGGCCCCGAGCAGCAGCGTGGTGATGCCGTCGTTGAACCATTGCGGGGCAGCCAGCAGGGTTTGCCAGAACAGGCCCGTGGTGCCCACCAGGGTCTGATGGAAACCCCTGAAGTCAAAGATCTGCGCCGGGTACCCGGACAGCATGTTCGGCAGCATGGTTGCCACGTCCGTGACCTCGACGCCCGGTGGCGTCCCTTCGGCATGGCCGTAGAAATGATGGGCGCTGCTGTACGCGTTGCTGAAACGCTCGCCGCCCATGTTGCAGCACATGACCATCGCCGTGGCGGGCGAGCCGGCGACACCCGGCAGGCGGCGCAGCAGGTGATTGACGCGGTCGGTGATCAACAGCTTGAACGGATCGACATGGGCCAATGGCTTGGGGCCCATGCCGAAACCGTCGATGTCGATGAGCTGGTCTCGGGCAAGGAATTTTCCCTGCAACAATGGTTGCTCGGGCGTCACGGTGTAATCCACGAAACGCCCGTAGGGGAACACCACCGAAGGGGCCGCCGGCTGGTCGAGCTGTTGCTGGAAGGCGTGCAAGGAACTGTGGCTGCCCAGCGCGGCTTCGGCCTCGACAATCGCAAGGTCCAGCATCAGCACGCCGGGAGCAACCCGAGGGGCGGCGGGCGCGTGGCCGGGCACGTATTCATCCACCACCAGGTGAGCGTTGGCCCCGCCAAAGCCGAAGCTGGAAATGCCGACGCGGATCGCCGAGGAGCGCTCCGCCAGCGTCTGCACCTGCCCGGTGGCAAGCCGCAGGCACGTCTCATCGACCTTGGCACTGGGGCGATAGCCAGGCTGGGGTGGAATGCTTTTGTGGCGCAGGATCATCAAGGCCTTGGCCAGCGAAGCACCCCCGGCGGCCGCCAGCGGGTGGCCAATGACCGACTTGATCGAGCCGATGGTGATTTTCCGCTCGTCTGGGCGGTGGCCAGCGAAGAAACTGTTCAGCGAAGCCAGCTCGGTGGCATCACCCAGCGGGGTGCCGGTGCCGTGGGTTTCGATGTAGTCGACGTCGCTCGGGTCGAGGTCCGCATAGGCGCGCTGGTAAGCGGTGAACTGCGCCTGTTTGCCGGGCGCGAACACTGAGCCTTCGGCGCCGTCGGCGGACAATCCCAGGGCCCGCAGGACCCCCAACGGTTGGCGCTGGGCAAGCAAGGCCTGGGCGACGGGCTCGACCAGAAAGGCCACCGCGCACTCGCCCGGCACGATGCCGTCGGCATCCTGGCCGAAGGCTTCCATTTGGGCGCGGGCAGAGAAGGCCGTCAGTTGAGAGAATCCGAGGAACAATGCCGGCGGCAATACCGTGTTGAGCGCCATGACGATGGCGTTGTCGGCCTGTCCACTGTTGACCAGCGCCTGGGCCATGTCGATGGCGTAGGGAAACGAACTGCAAGCGGTGTCGACTGACAGCGCCGGGCCGCCCAGGCCAACCGCCGCGGCGAGTTCCGCCACCTGTTCGCCCGGCGTATAGCCTTGCTCTGCAGCGGCTTTGGCGGCCATGCCGCTGACGAAGAAGCTCTCGTCGCTCCAGGACGTCGCCACCACCAGGGCCGTGCGCTCGCGGGCCAGGGTCGAACCTTGAGCGGAGAGTTGGCCGAGCAGTGTCTGGAGGACTTTCTGACCGATAGCGACTTGTCGCCCTTCATGTCGCGAAGGGGTTTCGGGGTCATCGGTCAGGCAAAAGGCCCTGTCCAGGTAGACGCGATTGCGTTCCCCCGGTTTTGCCGAATAGATCGACGCCTTGTCCAGTTCCCAACGGGCCGGCATCGATTCGATAGGCGCTATCTGCCCCTGGGACAGCAGGTGCCAGAGCGCGTCGATGGACGACGCCCCTGGAAATTCACCGGCCATCGCACTGAAGCAGAAATCGCCTGCTGTGGTCACTGCGCCACTCATACCTTGTCTCCTGATCGCCAAAATGCTGGGTGATCGGCTCGATCACCCGGATTCCATTCCTGTATTGCGCAGCGTGTTTCAGCCCAGCCTTGCCAGCAGTGACAGGGCGTCCTGGGGCGTGCGACGGGACATCAGCGCTTCGCCGGCAAACTCACTGGCCGAGCAGTGTTGGGCCATGGATTGGCAGAGCGTTTCGCGGCTGAAGCCATTGAGGCCCAATTGGGCGAAAGGTGTCTGGACATCGATCGACTGCGCGGTGTCCGCGACCAGCGGCGACAGTGTGTCGAGCAGCAGGTTGTGGGCCGGCGCCGGCGTCTCGGCCGTGACCGCCGCCGGGGCGGGTTCGCAGGCCTCGGGCCCTGGGCCGGCAAGGGCGGCATCGATCAGGGCGATGGTCGCCTGCGGGTACTTGGCGTTGGCCAACTCGGAGCTGTTGGCCTTGAGCTGTGGCCACGTGGCGACCACGGATTCGAGGAAGTCCAGTTGCACCAGCGAGTCGAGGCCCAGGCCTTCGTAGGTTTGGTTCAGGTCGATCTGCTCGGCCGAAAAACCGGTGATGGTCGCCAGTTGCGCCAGTACCCAGGCTTGCACATCCACCGCGGGCGCTTGTGGGTCGGCTTCAAGGCGAGCCAGCAGGGCCGTCGGGGTGGGCGCATCGAACAGCTGCGAGGTTTGCGCCTGCTTTTCCGGGAAGTGCTGGGCGAGGGATTCGAAGATGTCCACCAGCCCCAGGGAGTCGATGCCCAGGCTCTCGAAACTTTGATCGAAGTCGATCTGCTCCTGCTTGAAGCCGGTGGCCGAGGCGATCTCGGCGCGCAACCATTGGGCGTAGTCGAGTGCCGCAGGTGCTTCGACGACGGGCGCCGCGGCCAAGATCGGCGCCGTGGCGTGGACCGTTTCGAGCACCGCAACCGGCTTGTTCACCGGGGCATCGATGCCTTGGGCATAGACCCCTTCGATGACTTGCTTGTGCGCGCTGAAGTAATGCGCGGTGACGGACTCGGCCTGCTCCAGCAGGCGCATCAGGATCGATTCCTTGGCGACATTGGATTCGCACAGTGAATCGATGATCTTTTCCGAAAGGGAAAAATAGCTGTGGGCTATTTTTCCATTGGACACGATGAATTCCTGCACAACATCGTTAAGTTGCAAGCGCATGAGGTTCTCCTAACCGAAGTCGGTAGACGTTTCTGTCAATAAGAAAAATCAAAAAGTCATGGCCCAGGGCCGGGCCTTGGGTGAATCCACCCATCAAACGGGCAGTAGTCGACAGGGCGACTTAAAGTTGGAGTTCTACTGCGTCAACCTCGGACGGTGTTGTTCTTGTGGCACCCTTGAGTAACCCGGACCTCAGGTTCAGATACGCCACCAGGGTCATGGCGTCGGCGCCCTGGAAGGCAATGTAGCCATCAGGACGAATCAGCATCAGCGTGCCCTCGCTGGCGTGGTAGCGCTTGTGCAGCCGCCAGTCAGGGTCGAGCAACGTCGAGTGCCAGGCGGGCAATCCGGCGCTGCTGAGGGCGTCGATCACGCAATAGGCCTTGATGCCCGGGTAGTCTTTTTCCACGGTCTGGGCCAGGGTGTAATAGCCCGGCAGCAGCGGTGAAAACTGATCGGCCCCGGTGAACACCAGCAGCGTGAAGGTGCCGTGGAACAGGTCGATCAAGCGTTTTGCCGGCAGCCCTTGCAGTTGCCACAGCTCGACATCCGGCGCCAGTTGCCCCGCGCGCGGCGCCGCGCTCTGGAACTCGGGCTTCTGGCCTTTGCGGTACCAGTTCTTGCGCTGTTTCTTCGTCAGCGACTCCTGGATGTAATCGCTTTTAGCGTAGTGGTATTGGTGACCGGAAATCATCGACGGCAGCTTGCGCTGGACCTTCTTGCGGTTGCTCAACAGCGGCAGGACATTGTCCCGCAGCCAGACCAGCGCGCGTTGGCGGACGGTGATCAGGCCGGTCAGGCGGTGGGCGGTGTTCTCGACTTCGAGGGCGACCGGGTAGCGCTCGTCGTTATAGCTGTCGAGCAGGGAGGGCTGCGCCAGACCCTGCTCGACGTAGGCCATCTTCCACGCCAGGTTGTAGGCCTCGGAAACCCCCAGGTTCATCCATTGCCCGCCGATCGGGCTGCCGATGTGCGCGGAGTCGCCCACCAGGAATACCGAACCCTGCTGCATCGTCTGCACGCGGCGATGCTGGAACGAGGCGATGGTGGTCGAGGAGATGTTGGACAGCGTCATCTTCTGCCCGCGTCCTTCGCACAACCGCTGGAAGTTTTCCAGGCTCAGGGAAGGGCGCTCGCCTTCCGGCGGCAGGTTGTAGGGCATCTCGATGAACAGGCGATAGCGGGATTGGGCGCTGATCGGCGCGACCGCCACGTAACCGTCCTGCGCACCGAGGAAGAAGGCGCCTTCGTCCTTGCTGCCGGACCACTCGATGTCGGCGTCGGCCAACATGAAGAAGCGGTCGTAGGACGAACCTTCGAACGTCATGTCCAGGCGTTTGCGGATGTTGCTGCGCGCGCCGTCGCAGGCGGCCACCCAGCGGGTGGTCAGCGTTTCTTCGTGGCCGTCGGCGTGCCGCAGGGTCATGTTCACGGCGTCGGGCTGGTTTTGCAGGTCCACCAGCTCGGTGTTCCACTCCACCTGCGCGCCCAGTTCATTGAGCCGCTCCAGCAGCAGTTTCTCGGTCTGCGGCTGCGGCAGGCTCAGCAGCAACGGGTACGTCGCATCCAGGTAGGAGAAGTTGTAGTTCAACACCCGCTTGGCGTTCGACTGTACCGAAAACTGGTTGATGGTGAACCCATCGCTGACGGCTTGGTCGGCGATGCCCAGGTCGCGGAAGATTTCCAGGGTGCGCGAATGGATCGCCATGGCCTTGGTCGCGGTGGAAGGGCCGGCGTTTTTTTCGATGATGCGAAAGCCAACCCCCCATTTTTTCAGCATGATTGCCAGGGACAGGCCAATCGGGCCGGCGCCTACGATCATGACGGTGGGGGCGCTGCCAGGGCGCTTGAAATACGTGGGGGCCAACGTGCTCAGAGTGTTCATCGGTCAGTACCAATTTCTGTAGAAGGGAGAGTGAGCGATGCCGAGCAGGGCATCGTCGCCAGATGAGTCGCCGTAGGCATAAATGTAGAAGTCATCGAGGTTGCTCAAGCAGCCCTTGAGCCGTGTGACTTTCTCTCTCTCAACGCAATTGGTGCCGCAAATGCCGCCCGTCAGTTTGTTTTTCGCCGTGGCCAGGCGAGTGCCGCAGACATAGTCGAAACCCACCGCCTGGCCCCAGGGGATCAGGTAATTCTCGGGCGAGTTGCTGACCAGCGCGGTGACATGGCCCATGGACTGGTGCCATTGCAACCGGCGCAGGGCCTCGGGCCGCAGCCACAGTGGCAACAGCTCGGTGATGAAGTACTTGGCGTGCGCGCGCTCATCGTCCACGGACAGGCCGCCCAGGTAACAGGCGATGAAGGCCAGCCGGGCTTGCATCAACGGGGTGATCCCGACGACCACGCTGAGCATTTTCGGCAACAGGGGAATGATCCTGAGCCAGAACGACCGGGTACCGGCGATGTAGCGCATGTAGCGCCAGAACGTGTGTCGGTCGGTCAACGTGCCGTCGAAATCGAAGACGGCCAGTACCGGTCGGGTGTTGTCAGCTTGCATAAGCCACTTCCTTGAGCGCGATGATTTCGATGGTCCTGGGCAGCTTGAAGCCCGACAGGTAGCGCGAGAGCAGGGTGGCGATCGCGTTCTGGGTCAGGTCGGCGCTTCCTTCCACGCACAGATGCAAGACGTTCACTTCCTTGTTGTCCGGGACGATGTAGGCCTTGGCGCGCGTTACGCCAGGGTGTTTCAGGGCGATGGATTCGATTTCCGTCAGGTCGACCATTTGCGCCTTGATCTTCGAGATCCGCAGGCGCTGGCAATAGAAGAACACATGGCCGTCTTCGTCCTGCCACACCAGGTCTCCGGTGTGGAACCAGCCATCACGCCAGAACCGGGCGTTGGCGTCATCGGCATCCAGGTAACCGTCGATTACCATCGAACCGCGGATCAGCAATTCACCGATGCGTCCGCGGGCAACGTCACGGCCCTCGGCGTCGACGACTCGCAGTTCCACACCGCTGATCGCGCGTCCCATGGCACCGCGGTGGACCTGGCCAATCGAGCTCTGGACGATCACCGGCATGCTTTCGGTCAAGCCATAGCCTTGCAGCACCGCGTTGCAGCCGAGCAACTTGCCCAGCTTCTCGGCTTCGTCGGCCGGCAGGTGGCTGCCGCCGGAATAGACCATCAATTTCGGGTGCATCGGCAACAGCGCGCCCTTGCGCTTGGCCAGGCGCGTGTTGAAGTAGCGGATCACGTCGGGCACCAGGCAGGCGAAGCTGACCTGATGTTCGGACAGGACTTCAGCCAGGTCGCGGTTGAGCAGCGTGTTGGTCATCAGCAGGGTGGCGCAGATGCTCAACGGAAACACCATCATCACGGACAACCCGAAGATGGCGTAGAGCGGCAGCGTCACCAGATGGACCGACCCGACGCCTTGCAGATGGAATTGCTCGTGCAGCCCGTCGCTCGATTGCGTCAGGTCGAGATAGCGGTGGGCCACGGCCAGGGGTTTACCCAGGCCCCGGTAGGTGAACTGCACCGAGACCACCGGGTTGTCCTCGGGCAACATCAAGGGCTCGGCCTCGTGCGGCACCTGCGCGACGGCAGTCGCATGGGCTGGCAGCGCCGCCGACGGCTCGTCCCCAACCTCCAGCGCCAAGGTATGGCGGATGCCGGAGTCCGGGTGGAACAGCTCGCTGTGCTGCACCGCCAGCGCGGCAGTCGTGACCACCAGCGTTGGCCCGGCCAGGCCGATGACGTTGGACATCTCGAACGGCGTCAGCTTGTGGTTGAGGATGACCGGCACCGCGCCGCGGCCGATGATCGCCAGGTAATAAGCGATGAACGCCACGCTATTGGGCAGCACTAACGCAACTTTATCGCCGGGGACAACATCGAGCGTTTTGAGCACACCATTACAGCCCTGTGCCATGTTTCGCAATTGACGGTAAGTGACGGTTTGTTCTTCCGCGTCCAGATACTTGATGGCTATCTGATCGGGGAAAGATTCCGAAAAACCGACAAAACGATGCAGAAAACCTTCTTTACTGGAAAGGCTTTTCATATACCAACCTCTTTCAATCCTTGGATGTATGGCGTGTCTGAAAAGTGCTACAGAGGCAGGCTATAGTTGTTCTTTGTCATCAAGCATCTAGGTAGTTATTGTTTCGATACCAGTTCAGCGTATCGGTCAGGGTTTCACTGACAGGGCGGAACTTGCAGTCCAGCTCCCTTGAACTCTTTTGATGGCTGAAGTGTGTGCGGCCTTGCTCTTGTTCCATGAGTTTGACCGTGGAAGTGCTGATCAACACCGGTTTCTTGGTAAGACGGTAATAACCTTCGTAGACCAGGGCGATGATGCGCAACATGAGCAAAGGCACTTTGCGTTCCGGTGCCTTGATTCCACTGACACTGGCGAGCGCCTGGAAAATACTCTTCATGTCCATGTGGTTGCCGGCGGCCAGGTAACGTTCGCCGGAACGACCCCGGGTGATGGCTGCGATCTGATGCTCAGCCACGTCACGGGCGTCGACCACGGAAAAACTTCCAGGAAGAACACCAGGGAGTTTTTGTCCTACAAAATCGAGCAGGAACTGTCCCGAGGAGGTCGGGCCAATATCACCGGGACCAAACATCCAGCCCGGCAATACCATGGCGATGAACATGTCGGGGTGCTGCACTAGAAACGCTTGGACCTTCTGCTCGGACAGTATCTTGCTCAAGTAGTAATCGTCCGCTTCCTGCTCACTGCGAGACATGGTTTCGTCGATGACTTGATCTCGGTTGCCCTTGAGCACGGCAATGGAAGAGGTGTGCACGGCACGACGGATGCCGGCGGCATAAGCGGCTTGCAGCAGGCGTTCGGTGCCGGTGACGTTGGTGTCGTAGAGGTTTTGCCAGTGCTTTCCGCCTTTATAGCTGTCGCGGAAATAGGCGGCCGTATGGAACAGGGCGTCGCAACCTTGCAGGGCATGGCTGAAGGCGTCGACATCGAGCATGTCGCCTTCCACCAGTTCAACGGGCAGGTCGCCGAACTGCTTGCGCCCCTTTTCGAGGGAGCGAACCAGCGCTTTCACCTTGATTTTGCGCTGTAGCAGCGCATGGACGACGTTGTTCCCAAGCAGGCCCGTAGCGCCTGTAACGAAGGCATATTCCATTAAGATCCAGCTCCTTTGGGGTGACCCTGGCGTTGCATCGGATGGCTGTCGCTGACGCGAAGCGCGGACCAGGCGTTGGGCTTCACCAACGGCGCAAGTAAAAACCATTCGGTATCTGAAAATCAAGCGGTATTTATGTGAAGCTTTTGTGGTTCACCGCAAAAGCGCCCGCGGGCCTGAAAAAAACCGGGTTTTACCCAAGGGATCATCGGTGGCCGCACGTGGTCGCGGGGCATTTTCCAATGGGTGTCGAGGCCAGGCGACGCTGTTCTAATGGCACAGTAAGTCGCAGCCGACGACTCATCTTGCATTCGTCTTCGGCTGCCCCAATACATGGCGATTACATGGCACCTGCTTAAAAGTTTAGATGCGGGTGATTAATACGAGCGCGTATAAGATATGATGGCCGTCACGGGTTTTTTGCCGGCAGGAGCCAATGCTTGCATTCAGTTACAAATAGATATTTTCGTTGGCTAAAGGAGCCGAGGGCGTGATTAAAAAGAGACTAGGTCGAGAGGAAAGCCAGCAAGTAACCAGAGACAGATTATTCGATACGGCCATTGATCTGATGATCAAGAAAGGCTTTCACGCGGCCAGCGTGAACACCATTTCCGAGGAGGCTGGTTATTCGAAAGGGGCATTTTTCTCCAACTTTTCAAGTAAGGCCGACCTGTTGTTGCAATTGGCGCAGCGGTTCAAGCGAGTGGAAATCGATCGGTTGGGCTCGACCCTGGCGGCCGGTTATACGTCCGAGCAGTTGACGCAGGGCCTGAATGCCTACATCGACACCCTGAAAGATAACGCCAATTGCGCGATCCTCGACGTCGAGTTGCAGTTGATTGCACTGCGCGATGCCGAGTTTTCACCGCTCTACAATGATCTGCATGAAGAAAACAGCATTGCCTTGGGCAAGCTCATTACCATCATCTTCAATCATGCGGGCAAGAAACCGCCGATGGAAAATGCCACGCTTGCAAAGACCTTCACTGCCTTGTCGGAAGGTTTGATATTGCAAGGGCATAAAGATCCGGCGGCAGAAATCAAGTTGGTGTTGAACTCGCTGATTCAAACAGCCGAGCCGCTCTAGGCGCTCATTCGCCGAGCATCTTTCAGATCAGTGCCTAACTCAACTTCTGGAGTGCCCGCGTAGCTGTGCCGGGCTGATGCCCAGACGCTGCCTGAAGAGCGTCGTCATGTGCGCCTGGGAATTGAAGCCGCAGGCGAGGGCGATCTCGGTCAGCCTGGCGCTCGTGTCGCTCATCAAGGTCCGGGCCTTGGCCAGACGTCGGTCGATCAGGTAGCTGTGAGGGCTTTTTCCCGTCGCGAGCTTGAATGCCCGGATGAAGTAGCCTTCGGACAACCCCAGCAGCGCTGCCATCGCCGGTACGCCGAGTGGGCCGGCGAGACTTGCGTCAATGAACTCGTCGAGCAGGCGCATGCGTCGGCCGGTGATCGAACCGGGAGGAGGCGCCGGCAATCGTTGGTGGCCCGTCACCCGTTCAGCCAATCCCAGCGCCCAGGATTCCCAGTCGTCCTGCGCCGAAGCCCGCAACAGCGCGCCGCGCATGCGGTGGGCGAGGGCAATGGCCGGCGGGTCGATGCGATTGTTGAAGGCCCGTTCGTCCTCCAGCGCAACGCCGTCGGTGCGCAGGATGCGCAGGTATTCACCGCCCTGGGGTGATTCGGAGAACACATCACACCCCACCGGGACGAAGGCCAGGCCGTTGGGCATGGCCTCGAACGGATGCACCCGGTCGCTGCCGATGGCGTGCAGGCCGCACTGGCTGTCGAAGGCGAAGCCGATCGAGGCCTGGGTTGCGACATAGCGGGTCGCGTAGGCGCAGCCCGGCAGCAATTCAATCGCCCAGGGGCCTGCCTCGATACGCCGGATCGGTTCGGGTTGGAGCGGCGGCAGGCGATTGCGGCGGTGCATGAGCGACATAGTAGTGAAGAAGAGGGCTGAAAGTCAGGTCAGTTTTCTGGAAGCCCGCCGGTGGCGCCCATGACTAGACTGGGCAAAACCTGGAGGTGACCCTATGCACCAACTGACGCTCGACGATATCGAACAAGCGGCGCGCAACATATACCCAACCATGCCGGCCACGGCTCAGTACGCTTGGCCCTTGCTGGCTGAACGGCTGGGTTGCACGGTGTGGGTCAAGCACGAGAACCACACGCCCACCGGGGCATTCAAGGTTCGCGGTGGCCTGACGTTCATGCACTGGCTCAAGCGCGAGCACCCCGAGGTGAAGGGCGTGGTCACCGCGACCCGGGGCAATCACGGCCAGAGCCTCGCATTGGCGGCAAGGGCGTTGGGCTTGCGGGCGTTGATCGTCGTGCCCCAGGGCAATTCGCTGGAGAAGAACCAAGCCATGCGCGGCTTCGGTGGCGAGGTGGTGGAGTTCGGTCGCGATTTCGATGAGGCCCGCGAGGAGGCCGCACGCTTGGCGCAGCGGCAGGGCTTGTTTCTGGTGCCGCCGTTTCACGCCGAGTTGGTGAAGGGCGTGGCGACCTATGGGTGGGAGTTGTTCAAGGCGGTGCCGGACCTGGACACGGTCTACGTGCCGATCGGCTGCGGGTCGGGGATCTGCGCCGTCATCGCCGCCCGTGATGCCTTGGGCTTGAACACCGAGGTGGTCGGTGTGGTGTCCACTGAGGCTGCGGCGGCGAAGCAGTCGTTCGAGACCGGGACCCTGTGCGAGACCCCCTCGGCGAACACCTTCGCCGACGGCCTCGCCGTGCGCAAGCCCATACCCGAGGCATTCGCCCTCTATGGGACCGCGGCGGCACGGATCGTGGCGGTCGACGATCGTGAAATTGCCGAGGCCATGCGGGTCTACTACACCGACACACACAACCTCGCCGAAGGTGCCGGCGCCGCCGCGTTGGCGGCGCTCATGCAGGAGCGTGACGCGATGGCGGGGAAACGGGTGGGGGTGATCCTGTCGGGCGGCAACGTTGACCGGCCGGTGTACGCGAGGGTTCTGGGGGAGCAGGCTCAAAGTTAACGGTGAACATCTTCGCGCATGCGCTCTGTCAGTGCCAATGAAGTCGACTGACCCACCGCCTTCGCGGGCAAGCCCGCTCCCACAGCGTTATTGGGTGGACACAGGATGTGTGTCGACCACAGATCCCCTGTGTGGGAGCGGGCTTGCTCGCGAATGCAGTGAATCAGTTGATGAAGAGGTTGGCTGACCCACCGCCTTCGCGGGCAAGCCCGCTCCCACAGCGTTATTGGGTGGACACAGGATGTGTGTCGACCACGGATTCCCTGTGCGGGAGCGGGCTTGCTCGCGAAGAAAAGGCTTCAGCCGGCTTCAAGCGCCATCCCCGGAACATTTCTGAACTTTCCCCTGGCCGATATTTCCATTGCTTAAGCACCACGATGCAGCCGCCTGGCCCAAGCCAGCAGGCTTCGAACGATCGCCAGAGCCGAGAGTGAATGTGACCCCAAAATCCTCCAGAACCCCGCTGCGGCGCGCCGTGACCGGACCTTTGTTGTTTCTCTTCATCCTTGGCGATGTGCTGGGTGCCGGTGTCTACGCGCTGGCCGGGACCATCGCCGGACAGGTGGGGGGAGCGATCTGGGTGCCTTTATTGGTGGCGCTGTTCTTCGCCATGCTCACTGCCGGCTCGTATGCGGAACTGGTTACGAAGTACCCGCAGGCCGGCGCGGCGTCGGTGTTCGCCGAAAAGGCGTTCCGCTCGCCGTTTCTCTCCTTTCTGGTCGGCTTTTGCATGCTGGCTGCGGCGGTGACCAGTGCAGCCGGCCTTTCGTTGGCGTTCGCGGGCGATTATCTGGCAACCTTCATTCACGTCTCGCCTCACATCGCTGCCTTGGTGTTCCTGGTGATGATCGCCTTGTTAAATGCCCGGGGAATCAAGGAGTCCCTGGGGGCAAACCTGGTCATGACCGTCATCGAGCTGTCGGGCCTGATACTGGTCATCGTCGCCGCGGCCTGGTTTTTCCGTTCCGGTGATGCCCATCTGCACAGTGCGCTGCAATTCAAACCGGGCGTCAGCCCATGGCTGGCGGTGTTGAGTGCGGCATTGTTGGCGTTCTATTCGTTCGTCGGATTCGAAACCTCGGCCAATCTCGCCGAAGAAATACGCGACGTGCGCAAGGTTTATCCGCGCGCCTTGTTCGCCGCGTTGCTCACCGCCGGCGTGGTTTACATGGCCGTGGGCGTCGCGGCTGCCTCGGTGCTGCCCATGGATGAATTGGTCGCTACTTCGGCGCCTTTGCTGGAAGTCGTCCGCGCCTCGGGGTTGAGCGTTTCGCCGCGGGTCTTTGCCTTCATCGCCCTGGTCGCCGTGGCCAATGGCGCGCTGCTGACCATGATCATGGCCAGCCGACTGGCCTATGGGATGGCCTGCCAGGGCTTGCTGCCGGGGGGCTTGGCGCGAGTCCTGCACAAACGGCGCACACCGTGGGTCGCGATCATTGCCACCACCCTGGTCTCCATCGCGTTGACGCTGACAGGCTCTCTCGCCACATTGGCCGAGACCGTCGTGCTCTTGCTGCTTTTTGTTTTCCTCAGCACCAACCTGGCGGTGTTGGTGCTGCGCCGCGATCCGGTGGCGCAAGCGCATTTTCGGGTGCCCACTTGGGTGCCCCTCCTTGCGATCGTCTCGTGCCTGGTCTTGCTCAGCCAGCAAAGCCTGGAAACCTGGTTGCGCGGCGGCGCCTTGGTCGGTGTGGGAGGTCTGCTGTATCTGTGCACGCGAATGGCAATGCCCGTGGCCGTAAAACCCGGCTAGGTGTTTGGGTGCAAACCGATGCCGGTGATCGACGGCGCTCCAGAAAGCCAGGCCTTTGCCGATTCAGGGAGGGCTGACTAGAGTCTTTGCACCGGCAGGGACGTACCGTCAACGCAACGGAATATCGATCATGACCGAACACTCCCCCCGTCAAACCTTCAAGTCCCTTGGCTGTGCCGAGTGCCGCAACCATGAGGCGCTCGGGTTCGATTTCACCATGGCGTTCCAGCCGATCTTCAATCTGCGTACTGGCGCTGCGTTTGCCTATGAAGCGCTGGTCAGAGGGATCAACGGTGAATCGGCGAGCGACATCCTGGGGCAGGTGAATGACGGCAACCGCTACCGGTTCGACCAGGCATGTCGCGTGAAGGCGATCGAAGAGGCTACCCGGTTGGGCCTTCTGGACCTCCCTCGATGCCTGCTGAGCATCAACTTCCTGCCCAACGCTGTTTACCGGGCCGAGACCTGCATCCGGGCTACGCTGGAGGCGGCGCGTCTGGCCAATTTTCCATTGGATCGGTTGATGTTCGAAGTCACCGAGGGCGAGAAAGTCGACGACCCTGACCACCTCAAGTCGATCTTCACCGAATACGAGCGCCAGGGGTTCACCACCGCGATCGATGATTTCGGCTCCGGCTATTCGGGTCTCAACCTGTTGGCGATGTTCCAGCCGCAGGTGCTGAAGATCGATATGGCGCTGACCCGTGGTATCGACCAGGATCCGGTGAAACAGGCCATTGTCGAAGGGATTCTCCTGGTGGCCAGGCGCCTGGGGATCCTGGTCATTGCCGAAGGGGTCGAGACCCCAGGGGAAAGCGCTGCGCTGGTGGGGCTGGGCATCGAGCTGATGCAAGGCTACCTGTACGCGCGGCCGGAAATAGGGCGCCTGCCCACCTGCCGTTTCGATGTGACGTAGGTCAGGCTGCTTCGGCGGCCATGGCCGCCTGGACGCAGGGGCGTGCTTCGATACGCTCCATGAACGCCATCAGCGCCGGCCAGTTGTTGATCTCGATGCCGAGCCGTGGCAACCATTCGAGTACGCTGAACAGATAGCTGTCGGCCAAGCCGAAGCGGCCCATCAGGTACGCCTGTTGTTCGAGAGCCCGGTTCAGGTAGTCGAAACGCCTGGACAGTTTTTCCCGGAAGATGACCTTGGCCGAGGCGGCCATGCCGGCGTTGAACAGTGGCGCGCAACCGCTGTGGATCTCGGTGGCAATGAAATTCAGCCACTCCTGCAAGCGCACCCGTTCCCAGGTGCCATTGGCCGGCGCAAGGGAGTTGCCCGGGACTTGGTCGGCCAGGTACTGGACGATGGCCGGTCCTTCGGTCAACACGTTGCCGTCATCCAGCGCCAGGGCCGCGACATAGCCCTTGGGATTGATGCTCAGGAAGTCCAGCCCGTCGGCGGTGCGCTTGGTCTGGTTGTCGACCCGGACCAACTCGAATGGCAGGCCCAGTTCCCGCAGGACGATGTGCGGGGACAATGAACAGGTCATGGGGGCAAAGTACAGTTTCATGGTGTTCCTAAGGGACGGTGGAGGTTCGCTGGGGCGATTGCCTTGGCATGCGTCCCTAGAATCCCTGGCAACGGCAACATGTTCAAAGGACATTTGCGGTGCTAGCGTATGACAAAACCTCATGAGCATCGTGTCGCCCCATGATCAGCAGAATTCCCTCCCTCAATGGCCTGAAGGCGTTCGAATCGGCCGCCAGGCACATGAGCTTTACCAAGGCTGCCGAAGAGCTGAACGTGACACAGACCGCCGTCAGCCATCAGATCCGGCGGCTCGAAGAGGAGTTGGGCGTGCGTTTGTTCCTGCGGCTCAAGGACGGGCTGGCCCTGAGCCGTGAGGGCCAGGCTTACTTTCCCGGCATTCGTTCGGCGTTCCACGAGCTGCGCCATTGCACCGAGGCCCTGCTGGAGACGCGCAATCACAGCGTGCTGACGATCAGCACCCTGGTTTCATTTGCTTCCAAGTGGCTGTTGCCGCGATTGGCGTCGTTCCAGCAGGCATTTCCCGGCATCGATGTGCGTATCACTGCGTCCACCGAGTTGGTGGACTTTCGCAAAACGGGCATTGATGCTGCTATCCGCTACGGGGCCGGTGACTGGCAGGGACTGCGGACCGACTGGCTGATGTGCGACGAGATCTTCCCGGTGTGCAGCCCGCGGTTGCTGGAGGGCTCCGGCGCCTTGCGCAACCCGGGCGATCTGGCCAGCCATACCTTGTTGCAGGTCAGTGGGCAGACCCAGGGCGACTGGAACGCTTGGCTGGAGGCCGCCGGCCAGCCGGCGCGGCTTGCCGAGGGCTCACGCCTGACATTCGACCTGGCGATGATGGCGGTGCAAGCTGCGGTGGATGGCTTGGGGGTGTGCATCGGGCGCTCGACGTACGTCGAGGACGACCTCAAGGCCGGGCGCTTGGTAGTGCCCTTTGACCTGAAGTTGAAATCCGATTTCGGTTTCTATCTCGTGAGCCCCCATGAAACGGCCGGGACCCAAACGGTGCAGGCGTTTAGGACCTGGCTGCTGGAGCAGGTCAGAGGCCCCGACAGACCGGCATTCAGTGACTTGCGCGGGTGACGCGACCAGCGTTTTTCTGACGTCAAAACATAATTGTGTTGCGGTGTATAAAGCCCCTGATCCGCGGGTCGATAGCCCTTTTGAAGTCCAATAAAAATTTCGGGTTCGCAGAGGGTATGCCATGTTTAACACAGCACTGAAAAGTGAACTGTCGGCCAGGACGGCCGAACTGGCAACATACAAGGGATTAGTCGGCGCGCTTGAACGGTCGATGGCCGTGATCGAGTTCAGTCCCGATGGCAAAGTCCTTCGTGCGAACGAGAATTTCCTGAAGACGATGGGCTACCGTGCCGACCAACTGGCAGGGCTCTCGCACCGCGATTTCTGTACCCCGGCGCTGGCCGGTAGTGCCGAGTACCGCGAATTCTGGAACCAGCTGCGCTCTGGTCAGTTTGTTTCCGGTACGTTCCAACGTCGCGGTGGGCAGGGCCAGAACATCTGGCTGGAAGCCAGCTACAACCCGGTCGTCGACGAACAGGGCCGCGTCGTCAAAGTGGTCAAGTATGCACTCGATGTCACGGCCAAGGTCGCGAGCGAGGCGGAAACCCGTGGCCGGCTGGCCGCGCTCGACCGAGCCATGGCGGTGATCGAGTTCGACCTGGGCGGCAATATCCTGACCGCCAACGACAACTTTTTGCACGTCATGAATTACTCACTGGGCGAGCTGAAAGGTAAGCACCATCGGATGTTTTGCGACTCGGACCTGGTCAACAGCGCCGAATACAGTGATTTCTGGCGACGCCTGAACGCCGGTGAATTCTTCAGCGGCCAGTTCAAGCGCCTGGGTAAGCACGGCAAGGTGGTGTGGCTGGAAGCGAGCTATAACCCGGTGTATGACGCCGAGGGCAAGTTGAGCAAGATCGTCAAGTTCGCCAGCAACATCAGCGAGCGGGTGGAGAAGTTCGAAGAAGACTCGCGCGGCGCCTCCCGTGCCTACCATATCTCTGCCGAGACCGAGCGCGTCGCGGAGCAGGGGGCTCAGGTCATCCACCAGACAGCCAAGGAAATGCGCGAGATCGCCGACAACATCGGCGCTTCCGCACGTCTGGTCGGTCAATTGGGCGCGCGTTCGGAAGAGATCACGGCGATCGTCAACACCATCCGCGGCATTGCCGACCAGACCAACCTGCTGGCCCTCAATGCCGCCATCGAGGCTGCACGGGCCGGTGACCAGGGTCGGGGGTTCGCGGTAGTGGCCGACGAAGTCCGGCAACTGGCCGGGCGTACCAGCCGCTCGACGTCGGAGATTGCCGAGATGATCGGCAAGATACTGTCCGAAACCCGTGACGCGGTGACCAGCATGAACGAGACCCACGAGGGGGCCTTGCGCGGGGTCACGCTGGCGGATCAGGCCGGCTCGGTCATCGTCCAGATACGGGCCGGCACCACCGATGCGCTTGAGGCGGTGAGCATGTTCGCCTCCAAGCTCGACGAGTCCGAGGTCATTCCCAAGACGGCCATCGGCTGGGTGGGCTGAGCCCTGCAGGCGTAGCGACTAGCCCATCTGTGCTATTCAGAATGAACTTCCGAGCCTGGATACTTTGGCGCTTGTGACCATCCAGGATCTCGGGAGAGTACATGAACGGAGTCGTTCGTTTTTGCAGTGTGATCAGTGCCACGCTGCTGTGTGTTTCAGTGGCCCATGCCGGTAGCCAGGCCTGCACGATGGAAGGTGAGATGACGGTCATGGGCCAGCATATCGAGGCCAAGGACTGCGTGCAGGCCAGCGATGAGCAGCCGGTGGCCAAGTTCCGTTCAAGCTGTGAAGCCTATGCCAACATGCCGGTCGCCCTGGGCGGAGAGGCGGGCCGGATCACCTATTCGCAAACCTGCCCGCAAAACCCCCAGGCCACCTGCCTGAACGTCAACGGACAGGGGGTGGATTTCTATTACTACAAGCGCACGGCTGAGCTGCTGGAGAGCACCCGCAAGGGGTGCACTGTGAGTGGCGGTACCTGGAAGGAGTGAGCGAGGCCGGCGGTTGGAGCGTCCACGGGTGAGGCGACGCCCGGCGTTCGAACGGGCCATTGGATGTCTCTGTTCGATACGATCCATGCACCCTGGTGTTTCGGCGCGCAGTCGGGAGTGTTGGCGGTTGCAGGTTTGGCCATTCCAGCCACCTTTCAGGGGCGTTCACAGCTTAGGAGGGGAGGGTAGGACGCGGCTATAGTACAAGTGTTCTATGGCATGGTGCGCTGGCAGGGAGGATAAATCCCACCGTCGGTCTACCGGTGTCGGGTTCAGCTCTGTGAGTTGACGGGCCATCCGCCGTTGACGGGGAAACTGGAGAATTGTGCCGCTGCCGCCGCACGGGTAGGCACGCCCAGGGATTTGAGCAGGCTGGAGACATGGATGCGTACAGTGAAGGGCGAGATGCCCAGGTCCCGGGCGATTTCCTTGTTGGTCTTGCCGGCCGCGATCAAGCCGAGCACTTCCCGCTGGCGTGCAGTCAGTTGGGCCAGTGCATCGTCCAGCACCGAGTTTTCAGCCTGGTATTTCACCACCACTTCGCCTTCGCGGATGGCCATGATGGCGTCGGCGATGCCGGCGGGGTCGATGTTCTTGCCGATGAAACCGTCAGCCCCCAGCGACATGACCTGGGTAATGACATCCACGTCATCGACCATCGAAACCACAATGATCGAGGTGCGCTTGAATTCACTGCGCAATTGGCCGATGACTTGCAGCGACGTGATACCGGGAAAGCGCAGGTCGAGTATCAGGGTGTCCACTTCCAGCCCGGCCCGCGCCAGGGCCAATACTTCGTCCAGATTGCCGGCCTGTTCGATGGTGGCCGTCGGTATCAATCGTTCGACGGTCCGCAGCATGCCCTCGCGAAACAAAGGATGGTCATCGGCCACAATTACTCTGCACGTCATGCTCCAGATCCTCCTGACCTTCAAGTCAGCGCATCGTAACCTAAACGGCCCCCTTGGGTTTCAAGTTTGAAACAACCTTTCATGTTGGGAAAATCCTGTGACCATGACAGAAAAGAATAGCGAGCTGGACCAGGCCACTTTGAGGTTGACGGTCAGCACCTGCGCTTCGCTCTACATCATCGTGGTGGCGTGCCTGCCTTCCAGTGACTTTGCCACGTATATCCCGATTATGTGGTACATGGCCTTTTTCATCAGCGTCGCAGTCCCGTTGCGCATGGCCATAAAGCGTTGGCCGGGGCATTTTTTCCTGCGTCGGCTCTTTGCCATGGCACACGACTACTCGGGTATCTCGTTTGCCATGATCGTCGGGGGCGAAGGCGCGCTGCCGGTGTATGCGGCATTACTCTGGGTCACCCTGGGCAATGGCATGCGCTTCGGTTCGCGTTATCTGGCGGCCGCCACACTGATTGCCCTCGGGATGCTGGTCATGATCTTCCTGCTCACGCCGTTCTGGCGGGGCCAGCCCTACATGTTCCTGATGCTGATCGTCACCACCGTCGTCGTGCCGGCCTATGCGCACATCCTGTTGACCCGGACCCGCATTGCCTCGGAAGAAGCGATTGCCGCGAACCAGGAAAAGTCGCGCTTCCTGGCCCAGGCCAGCCATGACCTGCGCCAGCCGATTCACTCCATCGGGTTGTTCACCGCATGCCTGCGCGATGCCCGGCTGGGCCAGGAAGAACTGCGGCTGGTCGATAACATCGACCGCTCATTGCACATCGTGTCGCAACTGTTTCGCTCGATCCTGGACATCTACACCCTCGACAACGGGCAACTGGAGCCGCAATCGGAGCCCGTGCACCTGGGCGCGCTGCTGCAGGACGTGGTCAAGCAGAACACCGAGGCGGCGCGCTGGGCCGGTGTCGAGTTGCGCCTGCGGCCCTGCCACCAGTGGGTCAACGTCAATGCCGGCCTTTTGGCGACCATGGTGCAGAACCTGATTTCCAATACACTGAAGTACGCCCCCGGCAAACCGGTGCTGATTTGCGTGCGGCCCAGGGGCAATGGCCTGGCCATCGTCATCTACGACAAGGGGCGCGGCATTGCCGCCGAACATCTGCCCGAAGTGTTCAAGGAGTTCTACCGGGTGCGTCACGTCCGCGACAAGGACGTCGAGGGGCTGGGCCTGGGGTTGTCGATCGTCAAGCGCATCAGCCATCTGATCAACCTGCAGATCCGGCTCGATTCCAGGGTCGGCAGGGGAACCTGCGCCGCCATCGAAGGCCTGGAAAAGGTCGCGCCCCGGGCGGCGCTGGCGCGTACGCCGCCCACGCAGAGCCGCTTGCAGGGCTTGCGGGTGTGCCTGGTGGAGGATGACGCCAACGTGCTGATGGCGACCTCGGCGCTGCTGGAAAAGTGGGGTTGCGAAGTCGAGACCCACAGCGACGGGGTGGGCGTGACCAGCGACTGCGACATCATCATTGCCGACTTCGATCTCGGGACGAAGGTCTCGGGTTCCGAGTGCATCGCGGCGATCCGCGAGCAACGTGGCTGGGAGGTCCCGGCGATGATCATGACCGGCCACGACATCGAACGGATCCGCCATGCGTTGCACCACATGAACATCTCGATCCTGGCCAAGCCCGTGCGGCCCCCGGAACTGCGCGCCACCTTGATGGAGCTGACCAAGCATTTCGCCAGCCTCAGGGTATGACGCCGTGGACCGACGCGGCCCCATCACCCTTGCACGGTGTGAAAGAGTGGATTGCAGCGTGTGCGTATTCCTGTATCGGCGCTTTGGGCAGAAGATGACGTCACTGACCTGCACGCCTGGCCACAGGTGTGGCGGAGTATCCCTGAACGAGGCGCCATGGCGCGGCTTTACGCTGCGGGCGCGAGGAGCTGATGATGGACGAAGCCACGACCGTACAACCCTCGCCCTGGCACGAAGGAGAGCTGACCCTGCAGCGTTCGGTGGGCGCGGTGGACATGATGGCCGGTGTCGGCGAGCGTCAGTTGGCGCGGACCTGGATGCCGGACCAGCATCGCGAGTTCTACGCCCAGTTGCCGTTCGTGGTGCTCGGAGCGGTGGATCGCCAGGGCGATGTCTGGGCGACCCTGCGTGCGGGTCGGCCCGGCTTCATGAACTCGCCCGATCCGCAAACCCTGCACATCAATGTCCAACCGCAACCCGACGACCCGGCCCAGGAAGGCCTGGGCGAAGGGGACGCCATCGGCATGCTGGGCATCGAATTGCACACCCGGCGGCGTAACCGCATGAATGGGGTCGTGCGACGCCAGCTCGAGCAGGGGCTCGAAATTTCGGTGCGCCAGGCCTATGGCAACTGCCCGCGCTACATCAACCTGCGCGAGTATGCCTTTGTCGAGCAGCAGGCCGGCGTACCCCGCGAGTTGACCGTGGCGGACCCCCTGGTACGGCGCCTGGTGACGACCGCCGATTCGTTCTACATCGCCTCTTACGTGGTGCGCGACGGCGAGCGGCAGGTCGATGCCTCCCACCGCGGCGGCAAACCGGGATTCGTGCGCATGGATGAGGACGGGACACTGACGGTGCCTGACTTTTCCGGAAACCTGTTCTTCAACACCTTGGGCAATATCCTGCTCAACCCTCGGGCCGGGCTGGTGTTCGTCGATGTCCAGACCGGCGATCTGCTGCAGATGAGCGGCACGGCGCAGGTGGTGCTGGACGATCCCGAGATCGCCGCGTTCCAGGGCGCCGAGCGCTTGTTGCGCTTCACGCCCCAGCGCATCGTCCACCGGCCGGCCGCACTCCCATTGCGCTGGAAAGACAAGGCCGAAGGGGAATCGCCCAATTCGCGGATGACCGGCAGTTGGGAGCATGCCACCGAGCGTTTGCAGGCCGAGGCCTTGCGGACCCACTGGCGTTCGCTGCAGGTCACGCGGGTGGTGGATGAGAGCCCCGGCATTCGCTCGTTCTACCTGCAAGCGAGCGACGGGGTCGGTATGCCGCGGTTCGAAGCCGGGCAACATCTGCCGGTGCGGGTTTCGTTGCCTGGGCACAAAGCCCCGTCGATCCGGACCTACAGCGTGTCCAGTGCGCCGTCGGATGATTTTCTGCGCATCAGCGTCAAGCGCGATGGCTCGGTGTCGTCCCACCTGCATGATCAGGTCCTGCCACTGCACACGATCGAGGCGCGCGCGCCCCAGGGGCATTTCACGGTGCAACCGACCGAACGGCGCCCCCTGGTGTTGCTGGCGGCCGGCGTTGGCATCACGCCGCTGTTGTCGATGTTGCGCGAAGTGGTTTACCAAGGGCTGCGCATCAACCGCCTGCGCCCGGTCTGGTTGGTGCAAAGCGCGCGGACGGTGGCTGAACTGGCGTTTCGTGATGAGATCGATGCACTGGCGGCGCGTGCCGGCGACAAGGTGCAGGTGCTGCGCATGGTCAGCCAGCCGCCTGTGGCGGCGGGCGCGAACGAAGCCTACGACCTGCCGGGTCGGATCGATATCGAGCTGCTCAAGAAGTGGCTGCCGTTGAATGACTACGATTACTACCTGTGCGGGCCAGGCAGCTTTACCCAGGCGCTGTACGATGGTCTGCGTGGCCTGCGCATTCCGGACGATCGCATCCATGCCGAAACCTTCGGCCCGTCCACCCTGGTGCGGGACGTCGAGGTCCGTGTCCCGGCGGCGCAGCAAGTACCGGCGGCGACCGAGCCGGTGAAGATCCTGTTCGCCGGTTCGGCCAAGGAAGGGCGCTGGGAACCAGGCAGCGGGACGTTGCTTGAACTGGCCGAGGCGCGAGGGCTGGAGCCGGAATTCAGTTGCCGTGGCGGTTCCTGTGGCACCTGCAAGACGCGCCTGAGCCAGGGCCAGGTGCATTACCTGACACCGCCGGCCGAACCGGTTGGCGAAGGCGAAGTGCTGATCTGTTGCGCGGTGCCGGCCCAAGGCAGTGAACCCCTGGTGCTGGAGATCTGAACAGGCGCCCGGTTAGCTAGAGCCCGCGCCGCACTTTGCCGGGGGCTTGGCCGTGGAGCTCCTTGAATTTCTTGCTGAACGCGGCCTGGGATTGGTAGCCGACCTGCAACGCGATGTCACTCAACCCCAGGTGTGACTGGTGCAGGAGATTGAACGCCTGCTCCATGCGCATGTGCGTCAGCAGCACCCAGGGCGAGACGCCGGCGACTCTGACGAACGCGCGCATGAAGTTCGCCCGGGACATGTTCGCGATCTGCGCCAGGCTTTCGATGGTCCACGGGTGCGCGAGATCATCCAGCATCGCCTGCCAGGCCCGGCCCAGGCGCTTGTCGCCCAGCAAGGCCAGCGAGCCGCTGTCCTGCCCCTGGCTGGCCAGGTGCGCCCGCAGGATCAGGGTGAACAGTGCCTGGGACAGGGCATCGAGCATAAACCCCGCACCGACCCGGTTGCCGTCCGCTTCCCCTCGCATCACTTCGACCAGCGCCGGCAGCGGACCGTTGGCGGGCAGTGCGCCACTGGGAATCACCAGGTAGTCGGGCAAGGCGGCGAACAGCAGCGAGGCACGGTTGAAGGAGAAGCCGCCGCAAAGCATGTCCAGCTCCACGCTGGCACCGCCGATGCGATGAATCGGCAAGGTGCCGCCCATCACTTGAGTGGGCGTGACCGGCGCCACGGTTTTGCCGGGACTGTGCATGACGTGCCGGGCACCGCGCGGCAGCAGCAGGATATCGCCGGCGCGCATGGGCAAGCGCTGCCCATCCGGAAATTCCACCCGACATTCACCGGCCAGCACGATGTGATAGGGCGCCTTGCCCAACGCTTGCTGCCCGTGATCCAGGGCCCAGTCGCCGTCGAACTGGCAGCGCAGGTCCAGGCTGCCGCGCACGTTGGCCAGGCTGATGAGTTTATCGATGGCATGCATTTGAGATCTTCGCGAAAAACGCTGAGAGCATTGGACAAACCCGACCTGCGCAGGAGTGGAAAACTGAAGGCGTTGAAACAGTACACCCAACCCACTCAGGAGTTAATGCCATGTTCCATAACTGGTCCGAATTATTGCCCACCCTTCAAAAAGCCTTCGGCGCGCTGGGCCGCAGCAACCCGAAAATGGTCAAGGCCTACATGGCCTTGGGGGAGGCCGCCAGTGAAAACAACGTACTCGATGCCAAGACCCGCGAACTGATTGCCATCGCGGTCGCCGTCACCACCCGTTGCGACGGATGCATCGCCGCCCACACGGACGCCGCAATCAAGGCCGGCGCAAGCCGCGAAGAGGTCAGCGCAGCCCTGGCCACGGCGATCTCGTTGAACGCCGGCGCTGCGTACATCTATTCGCTGCGCACGCTGGAAGCCTACGACACGCTCAAAGCCCCGGCGTGATCGCTGGCCCCACCTTCACCGTGGCGAAGGCCACGCAGTCGAGCGAGTGCCGGCGCCCTCGCCACGGTGAAACGATCAAGAAACCTTTGCCGGAACGGCGGACCTAATGCGAATACCAGGATCAGCGTCGGGTTTTCATTGATGGAGCATTCAAGCATCTACACGATCGGTCATTCCACCCGGACCTTCGACCAGTTCGTGGACATCGTCAAAGGGTTTGCAATCGAGACCGTGGTCGACGTCAGGACGGTTCCACGCTCACGCACCAACCCGCAATACAACCTGGATACTTTTCCCCAACGGCTGGCCGAAGTGGGTCTGCGTCACGAGCAGATCGAGCAGTTGGGTGGCTTGCGCAAGAAGTCCAGGACCGTTGCCGATGAGGTCAATGGGTTCTGGGACAATCGCAGCTTCCACAACTATGCCGATTACGCGCTCTCGGACGAGTTCGAGCACGGGCTGGCTCGCCTCCTGGAACTGAGCCAGCACCAACGCTGCGTCATCATGTGCGCGGAGGCTGTCTGGTGGCGCTGCCATCGGCGGATCATCGCGGATTATCTGCTGCTGCGCGGGGTTGAAGTCATCCATATCCTAGACAAGGACAAGGCGAACAAGGCCGTGTTGAACCCAGCCGCGAAGGTCTGCGGGACGACACTGCATTACCCTGCGGTGACAGCTTCGGACGCCTGAGAGCGGTCGCTATCGGCGTCGGGCCTGCCGCGCTTCCGTGCGCACCACCAGCCAGAGGCCCAGGGCGGACACAGCCAGGCCAGACACCATTTGCCAGGAAAGTGGCTCGCCGAACATGGCCCAGGCCCACAGCAGGGTGATGGGTGGGCTGAGATAAAGCACGCTGGCGACCCGGGTGGCGGTCGCGCGGCGCAGGCACAGCCAATACAACCCATAGCCGCCCAGGGTGGACAACCCGGCGGTCCACAGCACGCTTATGGCAAACCCTGCGCTGGGGATCGGGGCCAGGCTGCCCTGGGCGCCCGTAAGGCCGGCGAAGGCCACGCCTGAGACGCAACATTGCAGCCACAGGTTAGGCAGCAGGCCCAGTGAATCGGACGCCGGAAGGCGCTTCTGCCACAGGGTGGCGACGGCCAGGGACAACATGCCTAGCAGCGGCAGGCTATAGGCCCACCATGGCGCGTTGCCCCACGCCAGCGCGCCGTGGGTGACCACGGACACGCCCAGCAGCCCGATGACCAGGCCTGCCCAGACTGGCCACGCCAGTCGTTGCCCCAACACACCGGCCGCCAGCAGGGCCATGCCGATGGGCAACAGGTCGGCCGCCAGAGCGGCCAAGCCTGCGGGTACACCCAGGGCAATGCCTTGGACAATACCGGCCAGGTAGCCGGCCATGGCCAGGAGGCCGATGCCGGCATTTTTCAGAAGCACGCCGGGGGAGGCGCGCCGCAACTGACTGATGACGAACGGAAACAGGATGATGGTGACCACCACGCAGCGCCAGAACACCACCAGCAACGCCGGTGCGTAGTCGAGGGAGAAACGTGCGCCGATGAAGCCGGAACTCCAGGTCAACAGCAACGCCGCCTCCAGTAGGGGCAACGGAATGGCCTGGCACCAGTCGGGCCGTGGGGGAAAAGAGCAGGTCATCGATTTTGGCAAGTTCATAGCCCCAGGCTACGAAACCGGCGTAATCTAATAAATCAAAATATCGTGCATCAGTTGTTCAAAAAGGTTGAACCATGACAGCCATACTCGATATCGACCTGGTCCGCACGTTCCATGCGGTGGCGCGGATCGGCAAGTTCAACGCAGCGGCGCAACTGCTTCACAAGAGCCCGGCGGCGGTGAGCGTACACATCCAACGGCTGGAGGTGGTTGCCGGTGGCCGTTTATTCAATCGTGACAATCAGGCCGTTTCCCTGACGACACTGGGCAAGCGGCTGCTGCTGGCGACGACGGAGTTGCTGCGCACCCATGATCGAGTGCTGGCCGACCTGCAGGGGACGCGGCTGGCGGGACGCATCACACTGGGGGTGCCGGACGAATACGCCGACCATGTGATTCGCGACATCCTCCCGACTTTCGCCTCGGCCTGGCCCAACGTAGTGCTGGAGCTCAAGACCGCGCCCAGCTATGCACTGCGCGACCTGGTGCAGCGCGGCAAGCTTCAGGCCGCGGTCGTGACCCAGCCGAAGGGCGAGCCGGATGCCCAGGCGCAGGTGCTGGTGTCCACCAAGCCGGTCTGGGTGGGCCCGGCCCAGATGGCGATCGCCTCGATGGAGCCGTTGCCGTTGGCCGTGCATGCGACGCAATGCCCTTATCGCCAGGCGATGATCGAGTCCCTCAGGCAAAGCGGCCACAAGACGCGCATCGTCCTCGAAAGCCCCTCCAACCAGGCCGTCAAGGCGTGTGTGGAAGCGGGCCTGGCGATCAGCCTGATAGACCGCGCGCGGGTGACGTCGAGCATGCGAATCCTCGACGACCTGCCTGCCATTGCCGACCATGAGGTGGTGTTCGTCAGGTCCCAGGCCTCACACGCCGACGAAGCGGTTGACCTGCTCGGCCGGGCCCTGCAGCAGCATTTCCGGCTGTGAACCCGGCTCGCTGGTTCAAAACGGCCCCAGCTTGAGCGGGTATTGGATGACGACATACAGCCTGTCGATGTCATCCCCGGCCTGGGCGCTGTTGGCGCGGTGGGTGACATGGGACAGTTGCAATGACAGGTCTTTCGCCGGGCCTGATTGCACGGTGTAGTGCAGGTCCAGGTCACGCTCCCAGTGGCGTCCGCCATCGCCTTGTTGCGGACGGTAGGTGCCGCTGTCCGCATCGAACGGGTTGTAGGCACCGCCTTGCGGCGCGTGGCTGCCGTCGATCCCGCGTCCGGTTACATAACGGGCCATGAAGCTCAGGCCGGGAATGCCCAGGGCGCCGAGATCGAGGTCGTAGCGTGCTTGCCAGGAGCGTTCTCCCGGGCCATTGAAGTCGGCGTACTTGATCGAGTTGGCCAGGTAGATCGAATCGCCGCCGACGAAATCGAAGGGCGTGTCGCCGTTGATTTTCTGGTAGGCCAGGGTGAAGGCCTGGGCGTCGAGTCGATACCGACCGGAAAGGCTATAGGCCGTGGTGTCGATCTGGCCGGCGGCAGCCCGGCCTTCATCGCGGGTGTGGTACAGGTTGCCGTCGACAAACAGCGCGCCGAAGGTGGTGTGCAGGTTGGCGTAGTACTGGCGCCAGGTATCGCTCAGTTCGGACGCATAGAGGGCGCCACCCAGGGGCTGTCCGGCCAGCAGGTCGGCGCCGATGAAATCGATGGTGCTGTGACGAGTCGTGGCGCCGTAACCGGAAAAGTCGCCCTTGCCGGTGGAGGCGTCCTGGTTCTTGAATGCGCTGAAATGGCCCGCTTGCAGGCCGATGCCGTCGAGCTCGTGGCTGGTGAGTAGCGTGCCCGTAGCGTATTCCGGTTGCAGGCGTTTGTCTGCAGTGTCGAATACCGGGGTTTCCACGGTCATTTCACCCACTGCCAGGGTGGTGCGTGAGGTTCTGAACTTCAGCGCGCCGCCGGCGCTGGAATACTGGTCCTCGCTACGGCCGTCATCATCGAGCGGCAGCAATCCCGTGCCGGAATGCCCCTTGCCGCCGTCCAGCTTCAGACCGAGGAAACCGTGGGCGTCGAGGCCCACGCCGATCGTGCCGGCGGTGAATCCGGACTCGAAAGATGTGATGAATCCCTGGGCCCATTCCGCCTTGTAGCTTTTGCCTGAGGGGCTGGCGGAGCGATAGTCGTTATTGAGGTAGAAGTTGCGGCTGAGCACGTCCAGCTTGGCGCCATCGAGAACGCCAGCCGACTCTTGCCCCGACCCCGCCGCCATCACCGGTGCAGCCCCGCCGGCCAACCAGGCCAGGAGCCAGACCGGCTTGAACCCGGTGAGATTTTTTGATGCAAGCAACATGGGTGATGCCCCGCGTGAGAAATGACTTGCCTCGGCTTGGCTGATTCCGGTGGGAAAGCCGGGCCGAACGGCGGGAGTCATTCTTCGTGTCGAGGCGGGGAGGGGCGAGTTAAACGTTGTTAATTAGGGGGCGGTTGGGGCGTGGGTTTCTAGATTGGCCGTGCCGACGCCTTCGCGAGCAAGCTCGCTCCCACAGGATTTGGTGCGTGCGCAGATGCAATGAACAACCCCAGATCCTTGTGGGAGCGAGCTTGCTCGCGAAAGCGACCCATCAGCTTGCCGAGATGTCGGCTGTGCAAATGCGATCGCGAGCAAGCTCCCACAGCCTCAGGCGTTTGTCGACAACGGCGGTGTACGCGGCGGAATCAGACGCTTGGACTCGATCGACTCAAACGCCGAAGCCAGTTGCAGCAGCTTCGAATCGTCATAGGCTCGACCGGCAAACGTCAGCCCGACCGGCATACCGATGTCCGCCATGACGCCCATCGGCACGGTGACGGTGGGCACGCCCAGGTGGCGGATGGCGAGGTTGCCGTTGGCGACCCAGACGCCGTTGCTCCAGGCGATGTCGGCAGATACCGGATTGATATCCGCATCCGCCGGCCCAACGTCGGCAACGGTGGGGAAGATCACCGCGTCCAGGCCCAACCGGTCCATCCAGTCTTCGAGGTCGATCCGGCGCGTTTCTTCGAGGCCGCGCAGGCCGTCGGGCAGGGTCGGAATCTGGTCCCAGGGGGTGATGCCGCGCTCGGCCATTTTCACGTACTCGTCCATCCCGGCGGCAAGATCATCCTCGCGGTTGGGCAGAGTGCCCGGGTCGTGAGGGAAGATCTTCGGCCCGTCGACGTCGGCCAGGCGGTTGAGGGTCGGATCCCCGTTGGCCCGCAGGAAATCATCGAAGGCCCAGGCCGACAAGTCCCACAGCTCATGGTGCAGGAACGCTTTGGACACCAGGCCCCGGGTGAACACGGTCGGTGCGCCAGGACGATCGCCCTCGCAGTTGGACACCAATGGGAAATCCACCTCGATCACTTCGCCGCCATGGGCCTGGATGGCCTTGCGCGCCGCTTCCCAGAGCTCGATCACCGAGGCGCGGGTGTGAATGCGCTGGCCCGTCGGGCCGCCAATACCTGGTGCATCCGCCGTACCCGCTTCGGGATCGGCATTGATGTACATGCGCGGTACGCCGAAACGCTTGCCGGCGAGCGCGCCCGGTTGGCTGGCCAGGCTTGGGTACGAGGCGGGGCGAACCGCCTCGACACTCGGAATCGGCACCCAGGGTTGCAGGCGCCACAGGTCGCCACGGGTGTCCGGATCGCTTGCCACCACCACGTCCAGCACTTCCAGCAAGTCGGCCATCGTGCGGGCGAAGGGCACGACCACGTCCATGGTCGGCGTCAGCGGCCAGTTGCCGCGAACCGAGATCACCCCACGCGAGGGCGTGTAGGCGCACAGGCCGTTGTTCGACGCCGGGCCGCGGCCGCTGGACCAGGTTTCCTCCGCCAGGCCGAAGGCCGCGAAGCTGGCCGCGGTGGCCGTGCCGGCGCCGTTGGAGGAGCCCGAGGCAAAAGGCGCGGTCAGGTAGTCGCGGTTGTAGGGGCTTTCTGCCCGTCCATACACGCCACGCTGCATGCCGCCATTCGCCATCGGAGGCATGTTGGTCTTGCCCAGGCAGATGGCACCGGCGGCGCGCAGCCGTTCGATGGTGAACGCATCGCGATAGGCCACCAGGTCCTTGAAGGCCGGGCTGCCGGACGCTGCCGTGAGCCCCTTGACCAGGTAACTGTCCTTGGCCGTATAGGGAATGCCATCGAGCGGGCCCAAGGTCTGGCCGCTGGCCCGGCGCGCATCGGACGCCTGCGCTTCCTTGAGGGCCTCGGGGTTGCGCACCACCACGGCATTGAGCGCCGTGGACGTGTACGGACCATCATAGGCATCGATCCTGGCCAGATAGGCCTGCACCAACTCGACCGCCGTCGTCTGGCCGGATTCAAGCGCGGCGCGCAGGTGGGCAATGGAGACTTCGGTGATTTCGATCATGGGGTGCTCACCCCAACTGACCGGGCGAGGCCAGTCGCGTCACGTTGGAATCGGGTCACTTCAGTCTCCTCAAGATGGATATTTATCGGTTTTCGCGCACTGTACTACGTGGCGTTCGACGGGTCTATTGAGCGGGCCTGTCGTTGTGCATGGATTGACCCGCCATTCGTCCGTCTCACCGTCAAGCCTGGCTTGACAGCCGGACGGGCAAGGGAAATACTCGCCGCAATATTCATATATATGACTAGATAACAAGGTGAATAAGGTCAATGAACTCCCTTTCCAGTGATGTGCGCCTGCCGCTCTATCAACGCCTGCGCGACCAGTTGGCCGAGCAGATTGCCAACAACCGCTGGCGCCCGGGGGAGGCGATCCCCACGGAGGCCGCGCTCTCGGCGGAGTATCAACTGTCCACCGGCACCGTGCGCAAAGCCATCGATGCCCTGGTCAGCGAGGGCATCCTGGAGCGCCAGCAAGGGCGAGGCACGTTCATTCGCCGGCCACAGTTTCAATCTTCCTTGTTTCGTTTTTTCCGTTTCCAGAGCGCCTCGGGCGAACGTCGGATTCCCGAGAGCCGCATCCTGTCCATCGAGCCGGTGGCCGCGCCATCGGCGGTGGCCCAGGCGCTGGGGCTGCCCGCCGATGCCCCGGTGATCCGCATCGTCCGCCTGCGTCTGCTCGATATCGAACCGGTGCTCGCCGAAGAAATCTGGCTGCCGCGCGACCGGTTCCAATCGTTGCTCGAAATCGACCTGAGTCAGAAAGGCCCATTGCTGTACCCCATCTACGAAGAAACCTGCGGCCAGGTGGTTGCCTACGCCCAGGAAACCCTCACCGCCGAATCGGTGAACGGCGTGCATGCGCGATTGCTGCAAGTGCCGGTCAACAGCCCGGTGGTGGTGATCGAGCGGCTGGCGCGTGATTACGCCGGCACGCCGTTGGAGTGGCGGCGCTCACGCGGGCATGCCGAGCATTTCCGCTACAGCGTGGACATTCGCTGACCCATGACGGGTTGATACAGCCCCGGCGGCGAAGCTCGGCGCCGGTTCCGTTTTTTTGCCATCACTGGCCCTGCAGCGGCGCGGTTCGCTCTCGGCTGCCTTTGATTCGACTATAAGGATAAAAAACATGTTCAGTTGGTATCGCCAAGTCACTGCGCGGGAGCGCAAAACGTTCTGGGCCTGCTTCGGCGGCTGGTCGCTCGACGCGCTAGAAGTGCAAATGTTTGGCCTGGCGATACCGGCGCTGATCGCCGCGTTTGCCTTGTCCAAGGGAGATGCGGGGCTGATCAGCGGCGTGACCCTGGTCACCTCGGCGCTCGGCGGCTGGGTCGGCGGCACGCTGTCGGACCGCTACGGCCGGGTGCGTACGCTGCAATGGATGATCCTGTGGTTTTCTTTCTTCACCTTCCTGTCGGCGTTCGTGACCGGCTTCCATCAACTGCTGGTGGTCAAGGCGCTGCAAGGTTTCGGCATTGGCGGCGAATGGGCCGCCGGTGCGGTGCTGATGGCCGAGACCATCAACCCCAAGTATCGCGGCAAGGTCATGGGCACGGTACAGAGTGCCTGGGCAGTGGGTTGGGGCCTGGCGGTCGGGGTCTTCACGCTGATCTACTCGTTCGTGCCCCAGGACATGGCCTGGCGAGTGATGTTCATCGTTGGCCTGCTGCCGTCGTTCCTGATCATCTGGGTGCGGCGCAACGTCGAGGAACCCGACAGCTTCCAGCGCCTGCAAAAGGAAAAGGCCATCCCGCAGAACTTCTTCAAGTCCTTGGGCGGCATCTTCCGGCCTGAACTGATCCGCGTAACATTGTTTGGCGGCCTGCTGGGCCTGGGTGCCCACGGCGGCTATCACGCGGTGATGACCTGGTTGCCGACCTTCCTCAAGACCGAGCGCAACCTGTCGGTACTCAACTCCGGCGGCTACCTGGCGGTGATCATCTTCGCTTTCTGGTGCGGTTGCGTGGTCAGCGGCCTGCTGATCGATCGCATCGGCCGCCGCAAGAACATCGTGCTGTTCGCGCTGTGTTGCGTGGTCACCGTGCAGTGCTACGTATTCTTGCCGCTGACCAACACCCAAATGCTGTTCTTGGGTTTCCCGCTGGGCTTCTTCGCGGCCGGCATCCCGGCGAGCCTCGGGGCGCTGTTCAACGAGCTGTACCCGGCGGATGTGCGCGGTGCCGGCGTCGGCTTCTGCTACAACTTCGGCCGCGTACTGTCGGCGGTGTTCCCGTTCCTGGTCGGGCACATGAGTGATTCGATGTCGCTGGGATCGGCCATTGGCATCGACGCCGGCATCGCCTATGGCGTGGCGGTGATCGCCGCGCTGTGCCTGCCGGAGACCCGTGGCCGTAGCCTGGAAGCGTCGAAGCAACCGGAACATTCCGTTACCCCCAGCGAGAGCGCCCATGCCTGATACGCGTTCGCCGATCACCGGCATCGACTCCCATGCGCATGTGTTCAGCCGCGAGCTGGCGCTGGTCGCCGCGCGGCGCTACACACCCGACTATGATGCGACGCTGGCGCAATACCTCGACCACCTGCACGCCCATGGCCTGAGCCATGGCGTCCTGGTGCAGCCGAGCTTTCTCGGCACCGACAACCGCTACCTGCTGGCCGCGTTGCGCCAGGCGCCGGAGCAATTGCGCGGGGTGGTGGTGCTGGAGCGGGGCGTGAGCCGCGCCGAGTTGCAAGACATGGCCCGGGCAGGCGTGGTCGGCGTGCGACTGAACCTGATGGGCCAGGCCCTGCCGGATTTTCGCGAGGCTGCCTGGAAGGACTTTTTCGCTCACATCGCCGAGCTGGACTGGCATGTCGAGTTGCACCGCCATGTCGAAGACCTGCCGGAATTGATTCGCCAATTGTTGCCCCTCGGCATCCGGCTGGTGGTCGATCATTTCGGCCGTCCGGATGCACGCCTGGGCCTTGGTCAACCGGGCTTCGCCGAGCTGATGGCGCTGGGTGCGAGCGGGCAGGTGTGGATGAAGGTGTCCGGCATTTATCGATTGGCTGGAACGGATCGCCAGAACCTCGAGTTCGCCCAGGCGGCATTGGCTGTCCTTGAGCAGCGTTTCGGCCCCCAGCGACTGGTGTGGGGCAGTGACTGGCCGCACACGCAGCATGAAGAACACGTCGGCTTCGAGACGGTCATGGCACAGTTGCGAGGGTTGGAGTGTTCGGCGTCGTTGATGCAGGCGTTGATGGTCCAGGCGCCCCAGGCGCTCTTCAAGTTTTGAGGCGGGCCGGCGTGTAGCGGTAGGGGGGGCTCAGATCGAGTGGGCTGCCGCTGACTTCTTCAGATCATTGGCGCTGGCGACGCATCAGGAAACGTTGCGTCTCTTACGGCAGCAGCAACGCCTTGAAACGCAGATGACGGCAGCGGTTTCGTGTCGAAATCGATCTGCCTGGCCAGCATGGCGACTACACATCGTTCCACTCGTCAGCGCTGTCATATCTGACAGTAGAGTGGCTACGGGGCTTGTCATAGGCTGATTACCAAAGTGCAGGGCGTGTCATGACTATTCAAGACTGATCGCGTTATATGGCTTAGATGAAGTTGGTGCCTGATGTCGGGGCTGATAAGCATGGGTTGAGTCATTGAATTTCGTATCGTTTTATGAGGCGCTTGGTTTGCAAGGTGGTGAGCACTTCACCGTTGAGTCATTAACGAGGCCCGCTTATGAAAACGATACTTTGTTTTTCCGGACTTGGCTTGCTCGCTGTTTGTTATCAGGTGAATGCGCAATGGGTTGCGGGTAATGCGGGCAACTCCTGGGACGAGGGGCAGGCGACATTGGCTGCCATTCGTAATCAATACGCTAATGCGGCTGAGAATTGTGGCACAAATAATCGCCCGGCATTTCTCTGCAGTGGCGTTGTCTTGAGGGTGACCAAAAAATCTAATAACTACAGGGTTTGGGATCCCAGTCCTGCTTCGCAACAAAGAGGAGGGGTGGCGTTTTCCTATTTGCGAGCGGATGCCAAGTTTCAGACGTTTGCCTGGGGGTTCAATAATGGCTATGTTCTTTATCCCAAGTTTCTGGCACCGGCCAATAAACTTTCGCTTGGCGTTGTTTGCTCATTCCCGATGGATTCGTGGGATTGGCATCGCGATTCTTTGTGCGGACGAATAACGTTAGAGGGAAACAAATACTACGAAGTCAGTCGACCCTGCCAATCGCAAGGCATCACCAATTCAGATCAGTGGGCCAATCACTGGAACCAATCGGTGAGCGGCAATCCCCACTTGGAACAGTGTGGCTTCGATGTCGCGAGCGGTACGGCTAACGGCGCTGTTTTTTTCTATGAGTCAGTCAAAGCCAAGCAGAAAGTCAATGGCTTTTATGAGTGGAACGAATTACAGATCACTACCTGGCCCCAAGGCAGCGCTCGCACGCTACCCATCCAAGCCTTCTTTTATTCGGATCCTGCCGGCCTGGCGGATGCGCGAACCAATCAAAAAGAATTCTATAGCGATAGCGGAGGCATCGTTGTTCCTATCATAAGCGTCCGTTTACCCATGACGGCGGATCAGGACGTGCTTTTCAATTTTGCTCCTAATGATCAGGAAGTGATGGCAGGAGAAGGGACCACACCGTCCTATTCGGAGCAGCCCTGGATAGTGAGCCCGATGGAGGGGGCTACCGTAACGCCACCCTTCAGAATTTCCGGGAAAAGTGCACCTGGCGCAACCGTCGACGTATGTTTGGAGGGCGGTGGGTATTGTTTCGGTGCTCCCGTGGTCGCTGACGCAAATGGTTATTGGTTTATCGACGGTGCGCAATTGAGCCCTGGGAACTACAGGTTTACGGCAAGACAGACAGCGAATGGCCAAGTGTCAGCGTGGGCAAATAACCGAACGATCAAGGTCCCCTGATTAGCGAAAAAAGTGAAATTTTTTCTGCCGGATCTCGGAAAAAAAGATGAGCACTCAGCGGATAAGCAGAGGCGCGGCGATGAAAGTTAATGTGCTTTTATTATTGTTAGTTGTCCAGGTCGCTTATGGTGCTGATCAAGGAGCGGGCGGCGCGTGTGCACAATACATTGAGTCAGCGGTCTGGTCAGAGCGTTACGATCCCGGAACGCAAAAAAACGAATGGAGTTTGTCTGTGATACCCACTGAGTGTGGCCGGGCGATACAGTCCAACCAGACCAATGCGGAGTACGCCGAGTTGGTTCAAAAATTCGGTAACGATTGGCAGTGGAAATATCACGATGGGGGAGGCATGCGTCGTCAGTTGGTGTGTCACTTGGCGATTGCTCGAAGTAAAACACCGTGGAATCTGGAACCCTATAGGCCCGATGTGTCACATGAGGTTTCAATCCAGAATGGCTGTAATAATGGTGTGGGCACCGGGAGCGGAGCGACACCGGTGTACCCAGCCCCTCCATTGATTTTGAGTCCGACGCAGGCCAGTCATATAACCCCGCCCTTTACCATTTCGGGAAAAAGCGCTGCGGGCGCGATGGTGGATGTGTGCCTTGAGGGGGCGGGCTACTGTTTTGGCAAACCAATCGCCGATGGGCGCGGAGACTGGATCATTGAAGGGGCCGGGTTGGCGCCGGGATCTTACAGGATGACAGCAAGGCAGACATCGGGTGGGCAGGTGTCAGATTGGGCTGAGTACCGAACGTTCACCATCCCCTAGGGCACAAACGCCAACACACTGGCCGGCGAGCCAGATCCCGCCTCCAGGCGCAGCACGCCAATCACCAACGTGCTGCCGGTGGCCGGTAGCTGGTCGAGCTGGGCCAGGCATTCGAGGATGATGCCGCCGCGTTGCAACACCCCTCGATTGCTGGCGAATGTGGTTTCCTGGCCCGGGTCAACCCCGTGGGTGTCGATGCCGACGCCGGCGATGGCGCGTTGCTCCAGCAGGAATCGACTGGTGGCGGCGCCGATGCCCGGGAAGTGCAGGCCGTGCGCATCGACCTGGATGAAGCGTTGCGGATCCGCCCAGCGCGACTGCCAACCGGTGTGGAACAGCACCACGCAACCCTCCGGGATCCGGCCGTGTGCCTGCTCCCAGCGCTCGATGTCCTGAATGCCGATGACGTAGTCGGATTCATCCCCCACACGGCTCGCCAAGTCCACCACCACGGCGGGCCGTACCAGGGATTCTGCGGTGTAGCCGTCGATGCCCATGGCGCCGGCGTCGAAACTGTTCGGCGCATTCATGTGGGTGGCGCTGTGCTCGCCCATGCTGAAACTGCGCAGGTGGTAACCGTCCTTTTCCAGCGAAGCCTCGGTCTTGAACACCACCGGTGGGTCATTGGGCCACAGCGCGATGCCGGGGTGGATCGGGTGGCTGAGGTTGACGATTCGGTTGAAATGAATGCTGGGCATGGCGGGCGTCCTGTCTGGCGATTGCTGGCGATATTGTTGCAGCCAGGCCTGTGTTGTCACCTCGATCCAGACGGGGATGGCATGGTGTTGTGGTGGTTGAATATCGCTACGACGCTTGTCGCTCATTTGTAACCTGATGTTGGGATGCTGCGGCGCGCCTGTTTTCCCTGCCATCCCGGCGGACGACCGTCAGCCCGTCACTCCAACCCTTTGCTGGGGTTCGCCTACACTGAAAGGGTTATCTGACTTTCCTGTAGGCACAGGACGACTTCCCAGCCCAAGTCGCTTTCAGAACACGTTTAGTCGCCTGTGTGCTATTGCCCAGCGGCGGGAATGGCAAGCTGTGATGATGCCCCGGACCGAGTGCGCCAAAGACACTTGGCCGGTGAGCGAGAATGGCGACCGGATTTGCCACGCTACCGTGACGTGGGCCGGACGCCGCAGCCAAGACTCCGGACGGCTGCCGCCAGGCGGCGGTGTCGTTCGAGATGCCGAGGTACGTTTATGCCTGATGAGACGCTTCACCTGCCTTTGATTCAGAGTGTATTGGCGCTTGAAAAGGACACCCCCGGTGCCTTGCTGCCAATCCTGCACGCCATCCAGGAAGGCTGCGGGTATGTGCCCGACGTCGCCGTCCCTGAAATCGCCCATGCCCTCAACCTCAGCCAGGCTGAAGTGCGTGGGGTGATCAGCTTTTACCACGATTTTCGTACCACGCCGCCGGCCCGCCATACCTTGCGCCTGTGCCGCGCGGAGTCCTGCAAGAGCATGGGCGCCGAGGGCCTGGCCGCGCAATTGCGCGAACACCTGTCCCTGGACGACCACGGCACCAGTGCCGATGGCCGCATCAGCCTGCGGCCGGTCTATTGCCTGGGCGCCTGCGTCTGTTCGCCGGCCCTGGAACTGGACGGTGAGCTGCATGCACGCCTGACCCCGGAACGCCTGCGCCAACTGGTCAATGGTTGCCTGGAGGATGGCGCATGCTGACGCTCTGCATTGCTCGTGACTCGGTAGCCCGTGCCGTGGGCGCGGACAAGGTGGCCACAGCGCTGGCGGCGGAGGCCGAGCGCCGACAACAGCCGCTGGCGTTGCGACGTACCAGTTCCCGTGGGCTCTATTGGCTGGAACCGCTGGTGGAGCTGGAACGCGATGGCGTCCGGCTGGGCTTCGGCCCGGTCACGCCGCAGGACGTGCCGAGCCTGCTGGATGCGCTGGCCGGCGACCCAAGCAGCCACCCGCTGGCCCTGGGGCCGGTGGAAGACATGCCTTATCTCAAGAGCCAGCAGCGCCTGCTGTTCGCGCGTGCCGGCATCACCCAGCCCTTGTCCCTGGACGATTACCGTGCCCAGGGCGGCTTCCTCGGGCTGGCCCGCGCCGTCCAGATGGATGGGGGGGACGTGGTCGCCAGTGTCCTCGATTCCGGCTTGCGCGGTCGGGGCGGGGCGGCGTTCCCGGCGGGCATCAAGTGGCGCACCGTGCGCGATGCGGTGGGGCCGCAGAAATACGTGGTGTGCAACGCCGACGAGGGCGACTCCGGGACGTTTGCCGACCGCATGTTGATGGAGGGCGATCCGTTCCTGTTGATCGAAGGCATGATCATTGCCGGCATCTCGGTCGGCGCCACCCTGGGCTACATCTATGTGCGTTCGGAATACCCGGACGCGGTCAGTACGCTGAACGACGCCCTGGGCATCGCTCGCGCCGCCGGTTACCTGGGCAAGGACGTGGCCGGCAGCGGTCGCACCTTCGAACTGGAAGTCCGGGTGGGGGCAGGGGCCTACATCTGCGGTGAAGAAACGTCGCTGCTGCAATCGCTCGAAGGCAAGCGCGGCGAAGTGCGAGCGAAACCGCCGTTGCCCGCGCTGCAAGGCCTCTTCGGCCTGCCGACGCTGGTCCACAACGTGGTGACCCTGGCCTCGATACCGGTGATCCTGGAGAAGGGTGCGCAGTTCTATCGCGATTTTGGCATGGGCCGTTCCCTGGGCACGATGCCGTTCCAACTGGCCGGCAACGTCCGCCAGGGTGGTTTGGTCGAGCGCGCGTTCGGCCTGACCCTGCGGGAACTGGTGGAAGGCTACGGTGGCGGGACTGCCAGCGGTCGACCGTTGAAAGCCGCCCAGGTGGGCGGACCACTGGGGGCTTGGGTGCCGCCTTCGCAATTCGATACCCCGCTGGATTACGAGGCCTTCGCCGCCATGGGCGCGATGCTTGGCCACGGCGGCGTGGTGGTGGCTGACGACAGCCTCGACATGGCCCAGATGGCCCGGTTCGCCCTGCAATTCTGTGCCGAAGAGTCCTGCGGCAAATGCACGCCTTGCCGGATCGGCTCCACCCGTGGAGTGGAGGTGGTCGATCGCTTGATCGCCAGTACCGATACCGCTGTTCGCCAGGAACAGGTGCTGTTGCTGCAAGACCTCTGCGACACCCTGCAATACGGCTCGCTCTGTGCCCTCGGCGGGATGACGTCCTACCCCGTGGCCAGCGCCCTCAAGTACTTCCCCGCCGACTTCGGTCTGGCGACCACGGAGGCCGACCAATGATCAACATCTTCGATCCCAGCAGCGATATCGACCTGGGTACCCCGGCGCGCGAAAGCGAGGTGCAGGTCAGCCTGACCATCGACGGACGTGAAATCAGCGTACCTTCCGGTACGTCGGTGATGCGCGCGGCGGCCTTGCTCGGCACCACCATTCCCAAACTCTGTGCCACCGACAGCCTGGAAGCCTTTGGCTCCTGCCGCATGTGCCTGGTGGAGATCGAGGGCATGCGCGGCTATCCGGCGTCCTGCACCACCCCGGTGACCGAGGGCATGGTGGTCAGCACCCAGACGTCCAAGCTCGCCACGTTGCGCCGCAACGTCATGGAACTGTACATCTCCGACCACCCGCTGGATTGCCTGACGTGTCCGGCCAACGGCAATTGCGAGTTGCAGACGGTGGCGGGGCAGGTGGGCCTGCGCGAGGTGCGCTATGGCTACGAGGGCGCCAATCATCTGAGCGATGCCAAGGATGTTTCCAACCCCTATTTCGACTACGACCCGAGCAAATGCATCGTGTGCAGCCGCTGCGTGCGGGCTTGCGAAGAGATCCAGGGCACCTTCGCGCTGACGATCAGCGGGCGTGGTTTCGACTCCCGGGTCGAAGCGGCCGGCGGTGAGAATTTCCTCGATTCCGAATGCGTGTCGTGCGGTGCGTGCGTGCAGGCCTGCCCGACAGCCACCCTGATCGACAAGAGTGTGGTGGAGATCGGCCAGCCGGAGCGCAGCGTCATCACCACCTGCGCCTATTGCGGCGTGGGCTGTTCCTTCCGTGCCGAGATGAAAGGCGAGCAACTGGTGCGCATGGTCCCGGACAAGAACGGCCAGGCCAACCACGGCCACTCCTGCGTCAAGGGCCGTTTCGCCTGGGGCTACGCGACTCACCCGGACCGCATCACCAAGCCGATGATTCGCAAGCACATCAACGACCCGTGGCAGGAAGTCAGCTGGGACGAGGCGGTGACGTACGCCGCCAGCGAATTGCGCCGCATCCAGCTCAAGTACGGACGCGACTCCATCGGTGGCATCACCTCGAGCCGTTGCACCAACGAAGAAACCTATCTGGTGCAGAAGCTGGTGCGTACCGCATTCGGCAACAACAACGTCGACACCTGCGCCCGTGTTTGCCATTCGCCCACCGGTTATGGCCTCAAGCAAACCTTGGGCGAATCGGCCGGCACGCAGAATTTCGACTCGGTGATGAAGGCTGACGTGATTCTGGTGATGGGCGCCAACCCCACCGATGCGCACCCGGTCTTTGGTTCCCAGCTCAAGCGTCGTCTGCGCCAGGGCGCTCGGCTGATCGTCATCGATCCACGTCGCATCGACCTGGTGGATTCGCCCCACGCCCGTGCCGAGCTGCACCTGCAACTGCGTCCAGGGACCAACGTGGCCATGCTCAACGCGCTGGCCCATGTGATCGTCACCGAAGGGTTGGTTGACCAGCCGTTTGTCGCGCAGCGCTGCGAGGCGGCCGATTTTGCCCGCTGGAGCGATTTCGTCAGCCTGCCAGAGAACGCGCCCGAGGTCTTGGAAGCGGTCTGCGGCGTCCCGGCCGAACAGATCCGCGCCGCTGCACGGCTCTACGCCACCGGTGGCAACGCTGCCATCTACTATGGCCTCGGCGTGACCGAGCACAGCCAGGGCAGTACCTCGGTGATGGGCATCGCCAACCTGGCCATGGCCACCGGCAACATCGGCCGCGAGGGCGTCGGGGTGAACCCGCTGCGTGGGCAGAACAACGTCCAGGGCTCCTGCGACATGGGCTCGTTCCCTCACGAGTTGCCGGGCTATCGGCACATTTCCAACGAAACGGTCCGCGCCGAGTTCGAGCAGGCCTGGAACGTGACCCTGCAACCCGATCCGGGCCTGCGCATCCCGAACATGTTCGAGGCCGCGCTGGATGGCACCTTCAAGGCCCTTTACTGCCAGGGCGAGGACATCGCCCAGAGCGACCCCAACACCCAGCACGTGACCGCGGCGCTGAGTGCCTTGGAATGCGTGATCGTCCAGGACATTTTCCTCAACGAAACGGCCAAGTTCGCCCACGTGTTCCTGCCGGGCAGTTCGTTCCTCGAGAAGGACGGCACCTTCACCAACGCCGAACGACGCATCTCCCGGGTGCGCAAGGTCATGGACCCGCTGGCCGGCAAGGCTGACTGGGAGGCCACGATCGCCCTGGCCAATGCCTTGGGCTACAAGATGGACTACAGCCATCCTTCGCAGATCATGGATGAAATCGCCCGCCTGACACCGACCTTCACCCGCGTCAGCTACGCCGAGCTGGATCGTCACGGCAGCCTGCAATGGCCGTGCAACGATGCCGCGCCGGACGGAACGCCGACCATGCACATCGAGCAATTCGTGCGCGGCAAGGGTCGGTTCATGCTCACCGGGTATGTGCCCACCGAGGAAAAGGTCAACAGTCGCTATCCATTGCTGCTGACCACCGGCCGTATCCTCAGCCAGTACAATGTCGGTGCCCAGACCCGGCGCACCGACAACGTCGCCTGGCACGAGGAGGACCGCCTCGAAATCCACCCGACCGACGCCGAGAACCGTGGCATCGTCGATGGCGATTGGGTCGGCATCGGCAGCCGTGCCGGGCAGACCGTGCTGCGGGCGAAGGTGACCGAGCGGGTGGCGCCGGGCGTGGTTTACACCACGTTCCATTTCCCGGAATCGGGCGCTAACGTGATCACCACCGACAACTCCGACTGGGCCACCAACTGCCCGGAATACAAAGTGACGGCGGTGGAGATCGTGCGGGTCAGCCAGCCTTCGGAATGGCAGAAACGCTACCAGGCGTTCAGTGATGAACAAGGCCGCCTGCTGAGGGAACGCCGTCATGCCGAGAAAGCCGAGGTGCGCCGATGAGTTCTGACAACTTGATCAAGATGGCCAACCAGATTGGTCAGTACTTCGCCAGTGAACCGGACCCTGCGGTGGCGGTGCGTGGCGTGTACCAACACATCAAGAGCTTCTGGACGCCAGCCATGTGTCGCGACTTGACGGCCTGGCAAACGAAACATCCCGAGGCGGTCCTGCATCCGTTGGTATTGGCGGCATTGATGGAGTTTGAAAAAGCGGCCTAGGAAGCCAGCAGCGTCAGTCCGCAAAGCCCCGTGGGCGCACAGCTGACTGTGCACCCACGGGGCTTTTTGCCTTTCGGTTATTGGTTATTGACGGTGACGTAGGGGTCCCACGTGTTGGTCGGGCCAATCTGGTTCAGGTTGCGGTCCAGCAGCACGAAGTAGATTTGGTACCAGAGCTTTCCCGGACTCAATGCAGTGGACTGCCAGAAGGTATAGGTCACATCGGTCTTGGAGATACCGCCGGGGGCACCGTTGTCCAGATAAGGCACGGGGATGCCGGGGATATTGAAGGGTGTCGGTTTCGAAATGGTGCCCTTGTAATCACCGCCCTGGTGAGGGTTGCCGATCTCGACGTCCTTGATCAACGCGATGCGGTCGAAATTGCGCGACAGCGTGGTGGCTCGCCAGCGAATGATGTCACCGGGATTTACATCGAACCACAACTCGTTACCGCCTTCGCCTTCGCCGCTGGTGATGTTGGCATGGCTGTCGACGGCACTGCGGGTTACCAGCATGGCAATTGCGCCGCCTACATCGTTGGGGTGGGCGAGCAGGTAATCGGCATCAACGTTGACGAGCACATCAATGGTTTGGGTTGCTCCAGACATGTTTATCGCTCCTTGATAGAACAGCATTGACGACCTCACCCTCAAAGGGCGTCCGGGCCACCCGGTCCCTGGGTGTGGTCTCGGGGAGGAACGATAGGTGATGGCTTTGTAGTGTCAAACTTCCAATTCTTGACGCCGGCCAAGCACAGCGAAACGCAGCGCTTGCAGGGCTTTGATTCGCTTCTGGTGCGGTTGATTTCTCTATGGGAAAAGAGCGGTATTCCTGCGTTGTGAGTAGGTAAAGGCGCACATCTGTCGTCAGCTTTGAGGTTGATGCGCTGACCAGTGCTTCATCTCTTCGGCAATGAAGTGGTTCACCAGGTCGGTGTACATCTTCTCCACCGCATCCGGACTCAGCCCTTCGGCCTGGGCCCATTCGCGGCGCGTCGCCAGCATCGCCCGGAAACGCTCCGGCGCGCGTACCGAAGTGGCGGAGGTCTTGAACTTCGAGGCCGCCAGTACGTACTGAAAGCGCTTGCCCAAGAGCTTGATAACGGCTCGATCCAAGGCGTCGATTTCGCTCCGGATATCTTCCATGTTTGCGCATTGCGAAGGTTGCAGCGGGGTATGGACTTTCATGTGGATCCCTCCATTTGATGAAAAGGTTCGGCCCAGTCCGGGGCGATCTTTTGAACCGGATTAAAAACTCCAATCTTCAGTCCAAGGTTTTCCGGAGTGGCATTACCGCAAATCCCGAAAAAACGCCCTGATGTCCTCGGCCAATAACTGCGGCTGTTCCAACGCCGCAAAATGCCCGCCCTTCGGCATCACGCTCCAGCGTTTCACATCGCAGCAACGTTCTACCCAACTGCGGGGCGGCATGGGCAGTTCCTTGGGAAACACCGCCACGCCGACCGCAGGTCTCACCCGCTCCTCATGGCCGAACGCGAGCGGTCGCTTGCTGCCTTCCACGTACTGCCGGAACGACGAGCCGATGCAGTTCGTCAGCCAGTACAGCGTGACGTTGGTCAGCAGCCAATCGTGATCAATGGCCGGGCGGGTGTCGCACCAGGACAGGATCTTCTCGCCCATCCAGGCCAGCAAACCGGCCGGCGAGTCATTCAGGCCTACCGCAAGGCTTTGGGGTTTGGTGCGTTGGATATGCCCGTAGGCGCCTTCGGCATCGGCAAAAGCAGCGGCGTGTTGCAGGAAGGCGGTTTCGGCTTCGGTCAGCGGTGGCTCGGTTTCGCCAAGGGGTGGGCGGTAGGAAGCCGGGATGTAATTGAGATGGATACCCTTCACCCGCTCGGGAAACCGCACGCCGAGCCAGGTCGAAACCCCTGCGCCGATGTCTCCGCCCTGGGCACCGAAGCGCTCATAACCCAACCCGCTCATCAGCTCGCCCCACAAACGGGCCACTTCGTAAGGGCCGTTGCCGGGCTGCTGGAATGGCGCAGAAAAGGTGTAGCCGGGCAGGGACGGCACGACCACATCGAAGGCGTCCGCCGGGTCACCGCCATGACTGGCCGGGTCGGTCAACAGCGCGATGATGTGCTGCATCTCGATGAAGGAACCGGGCCAGCCGTGGGTCAGGATCAATGGCATGGGAGCCGGGCCCACACCGCGTTGATGAATGAAGTGAACGCGCTGGCCGTCGACATCGGCGACAAACTGCGGCAGGCGATTGAGCGCCGCTTCCTTGGCGCGCCAGTCGAATGTTGTCGACCAATAGGCGAGCAGGTCGCGTAGCACGTTGATGTCCATGCCCTCAGTCCAGCCTTGCCCGGCCAGCGGCTCTGGGAGCCGCGCATTCAACAGGCGATGCCGCAGGTCCGCCAGCGCGTCTTCGGGGATGTCGATGGAGAACGGTTTGATGTGCATGGAGTCTTTCGTCCTGATCAAGGTGCAGCCAGAAAGAGACGAGCATTTTGTGCGCGCTTGAACATCGCGAGCAAGCTTGCTTGCCGGCTCCCACAGGTCTTGCTGGTGCATGCAAAGGCTGAGTACACCCCAAATCCCGTGTGGGAGCGGGCTTGCCCGCGAAAGCGGCATGTCTGTCATGAAGATGTTGAATGTGCCGCCGTCTTCGCGAACAAGCCCGCTCCCACAGGTCTTGCTGGTGTATGCGAAGGCGGCTTACACCCTCAATCCTCTGTGGGAGCGGGCAGGGTGGGTTTCAGCGAGATTTTCGGGCGCGTTTCGTTCGCTCATTCGCTGTTGGGCACCCGACGCTCGCACCGGTTTTGTGATCTATAGTTTCCCCAGTCAATCGTGTTGCCCGAACGCCGCAAAGGAACACGCCGGTTCAACGCAGGGAGCGCATCATGTCGTTTCAACGGCCAGATGGACTGAGGTTGGCCTCTGATATCGCCAGGTCCGCGGAGACGGTCTCCCAGGCCATGGGCCGCGTCTTGCGGCGTGGGCTCGGTCATGCCAAGGAGGCCTATGTCCTGTTTCCGCTGCTGGCGGTGTTTCTGTTGTTGGCCATCTGGCTGACGACGCTGTATCTCATCACCAGCGAACTGACCCGGGCGCGGCATAACGCGGCGGCAGTCAGCCTGGAAGTCAGCGCGACCTATGAAGCCCAGATGCTGCGGGCGGTCCATGAAATCGACCAGACCCTCAAGCTCGTCAAGTACACCTACGAGGCCGAAGGCCAGCGCAACCCGCTGCCCAGGCTGAAGGAGCGGGCATTGTTGCCGCCGTCGCTGTTGTTTGACGTGAGCGTGATCGACGCCGATGCCAGGTTGGTGGCCAGCACCCGGGCCAACGAAACGGAAGTGGTCGACGACGCGGACGACCTGCGCACGTTGCGGCGCGACGACACGCTATTGATCAGCCGCCCCTGGAGAAACCCGCTCAACGGCGAATGGCGGTTGCGCTTCAGCCGGCGCCTCAGTTCGGCCGATGGCGGGTTCGCGGGGGTCGCCAGGGTCGAGGTTGACGCGAACTATTTCGTCAGCAGCTACGATGCCTCGAAGCTCGGCGAGCAGGGCGTCTTCGGGTTGCTGGGCACCGACGGCGTATTCCGGGTGCGGCGCACCGGGGAGACGGTGCAGGCCGGTGATACGGTGGATTACGCGGCGCTGGTGCCGGACACCGAGGACACCCAGGCGCTGCTGCTGACCAACGATTGGGACGGCGTGCGGCGCTACACCAGCGCTCGGCAGCTTTATGACCTGCCGCTGGCGGTGATCGTCGGGTTGTCCGAGCAGGAGCAACTGGCGGCCGTCACCCAGCAAGCCCAAACCTATGTGTGGCGGGCCGCGGCCGGCAGCCTGGTGTTGATGTTCCTGGTGGTGTTGCTGAGCCGCATGAGCTGGCAACTGGCACAGAGTCGCCTGCGCACCGCCGAAGCCCAGACCCAGTTGGTGGCCGTCGCCCGCCAGGCCGGCATGGCCGAGATCGCCACCAACGTGCTGCACAACGTGGGCAACGTCCTCAACAGCGTCAACGTTTGCGCCGAGGTGCTGACGCAAAAACTGCGCACCAGTAAAGCCTTGGGCCTGGGCAAGGCGATGCAGTTGATGAACCAGCACACCGAGGACCTCGGCCATTTCATCTCGCAGGATGAGAAAGGCAGGTTGCTGCCCGGCTACCTGAACCAGGTGGTGGAGGCCTTGGCGGTCGAGCAGAAAAGCATGGCCGAAGAGCTGGAGCAGTTGACCAAGAGCATCGATCACATCAAGGAAGTCGTGGCGGCCCAACAATCGTATTCAGGCGCTTCCAGCCTGCGCGAGACCGTGCAGGTCCAGCAACTGATCGAGGATGCGTTGCGCATGAACGCCGGCGTGCTCACGACCCGCCGGGTCACGGTGCAGAAAGCGTTCACGGGCTTGCCGGCGGTTGAGTTGGACAAGCACCGGGTGCTGATGATCCTGGTCAACCTGATCAAGAACGCCGGCAACGCGATGGTCGACATGGCGGATCGGCCCCCGGTGATCACCTTGCAGGGCGAGCTGAATGCGGAACAGACCTTGATCATCCGGGTTATCGACAACGGCGAGGGGATCGCCGAGGACAACCTGACGCGCATCTTTGCCCACGGCTTCACCACCCGCAAGGATGGCCACGGTTTCGGCCTGCACAGTTGCGTGCTGGCCGCCATGGAGATGGGCGGGGCATTGAAGGTCCAGAGTGCCGGGCCGGGGCAGGGCGCCACCTTCACCCTGGAACTGCCCACCCAGCCTTCGGGCCCGACCGGCCGGGCATGAGCCGGGCGGGTGGCGGTTTGTCGACTACAATGTCGTTCGTGGCATCACCGAATGCCTACTGAGCCAACGTTACAAGGATTAGAACGCATGGTGGCAGTCTCCCCGGGCAATTGCGCAATCAATGTCGTTACACGTTCCAGGGCGCCAGCGAGCCTGGATGAAATCTCCCTTGCCATAGGGCTGCACTAACCGATGACGCCACGACTCAACCCCCTGGCGTTGGCTGTGATGGCCTTGTACGCCTGCACCGCGCACGCCGCCGACGCCCAGGGCCCGACGTTTTCAGTGAGCAGCTTCGGCACGGTGGGGATGGTTCACTCCAACGAGAAAAAGGCCGACTACACCTCCAGCATCTACAAGCCCAACGGTGCCGGGCACACCCGCGACTGGAGTGCCGATGTCGACAGCCTGATCGGGGCCCAGTTGACCGCCCGTTTCAACCCGCAGCTTTCTGCGGTGGTGCAGGTCATTTCGGAGCAACGTTACGACAACAGTTACCGGCCCTCCCTGGAGTGGGCGAACTTCAAGTACCAGGTCACGCCGGATTTCAGCCTGCGCATCGGTCGCACGGTGCAGCCGGCCTTTCTGTTTTCCGACACTCGCAAGGTCGGCTACACGCTTCCCTGGGTACGGCCGCCGGGCGAGGTCTACAGCATGATCCCTGTGACCAGCACCGACGGCATGGACCTCAGCTACCGGCTGCACGTGGGCGATGTTGCCAACACGGTGCAGGGCAACGTGGGCCAGAGCACGGTGAAGATGCCCCATGGCACGGGTGAAACCCGCGCCCGGGAATCGTGGGGCGTTTCCAACCTGACCGAATACGGCGCCTTGACCACGCGCATCACCTTCCAGCAGACGCATTTGACCTACGAGCCCTTCAACCCGCTGTTCGATGATTTCCGGCAGTTCGGCGCGCAGGGCAACGACATTGCCGACCGCTATGACACCAAGGGCAAGCATTTCAACTTCGTCGGCGTGGGCGCCATCTACGATCCGGGCGACTGGTTCGTCATGGGCGAATGGGGGCATTTCAAAAGCCACGCGGCGTTTGGCGAGATGAGCGCCTGGTACGTCAGCAGCGGCTACAGGATCAATGCGTTCACACCCTATGTCACCTATGCACGTTCCAAGACCCTGAGCGAAACGTCCGCCGAGGGGCTGGACACCTCGAACCTGCCGCCGGAACTCGTGGGGCCGGCGGGTGAGCTCAACGGCGCGCTCAACGGCATCCTCGGCTCAGGCAGCCGCCAGCAGACCCTGTCCCTGGGCGTGCGCTGGGATTTCACCAAGAACATGGACGCCAAGCTGCAGTACGACCACACGCGCCTTGGCAGCACCGCCACCGGACCGTTGACCAATTTCCAGCCGGACTTCGAGCCCGGTGGTTCGTTCAGCCTGCTCAGCGTCGCCGTGGATTTCGTGTTCTGATGGGCCCGATCATGCGCTTTCTCAGGCACATGGGGTGTGCGGTGGCAGGCGTCGTCTTGTCCGCTGGCAGCACGCTGGCGATGGCTGAGGTGGTGGTGGTCGTTGCCAGTGCCAGCCCGGTGAAGACGCTGGCGGGCAGCCAGGTGGCGAACATCTTCCTGGGCAAGACCAATCGTTTTCCCGATGGCGGGCAGGCCGTTCCCATTGATTTGCCCGAGGGCTCGGCGATTCGCGACGAGTTCTACACCCGCTTCACCGGCAAGTCCGCCGCCCAGCTCAAGGCGCACTGGTCGAAGATCATTTTTACCGGCCGGGGCCAACCGCCTGAAACTCTTGGCAGCAGCGCGGAGGTGAAGAATTACCTGGCCGGCCATCCCGACAGTGTCGGCTACATCGATGCGCGAGACGTGGACGACAGCGTCCGGGTGCTGCCGGCGGATCCGCCGTGAGGGCTAGGGGTGAGGCGCTTGCGCTTGCAGCAAGGCCTGGAACTGTTCGGCGGGCATCGGCTTGTTGAAGTAGAACCCCTGGAATTCATCGCAGGCGTTGTCCCGCAGGAAGTCGGCTTGCTCCTTGGTTTCCACGCCCTGGGCCACCACCGTCAGGCTGAGGCTGCGCCCCATGGTGATGATGGCCTCGGTCAAGGCCCGTTCCTCCGACACCCGGGCCACGTCCCGGATGAACGAGCGGTCGATCTTGATGGCGTCGAGCGGGAACTGCTGCAGGGCCGAGAGCGATGAGTAGCCGACGCCGAAATCGTCGATGGCGATGCGCACGTTCAGTTGCTTGAGCCCGGTCAGGACCTGGAGGGCAGCCTTGACGTCCTGCATCAGCAGGCTCTCGGCGATCTCCAGTTCCAGCAGGTTGGCGTCCATGCCAGTCTCGGCCAGGACAGTGACAAGGTCGCTCAGCAGCGCGTCATCAAAGAACTGCCGGGCCGTCAGGTTCACGGCTACGCACAACCGTGCCAGCCCCTGTTGTTGCCAGGCGACGTTTTGCAGGCAAGCCGTTCGCAGCACCCATTGTCCGATGGACACGATCAGGCCCGTCTCTTCGGCCACCGGGATGAACTGCATGGGCGCTACCAGGCCCAGGTCGGGGTGTTCCCAGCGCAACAGCGCTTCCATGCCGGTGATCTGCCCGCTGCGGATGTCGCGCTTGGCCTGGTAGTGAAGCCTGAACTCATCCCGTTCCAAGGCATGGCGCAAGCCCAGTTCGAGGGTTTGCCGCTCCAGTGATTCGGCGTTCAAGCGCTCGGAGTAGAACTGAAAGGTGTTCTTGCCCTGTTGCTTGGCCTGGTACATGGCGATGTCGGCGTTTTTCTTCAGGGTCTGTTCGTCCTGGCCGTCGCGGTCGTACAGGCTGATGCCGATGCTGGCCGTCACGCGAAACTCTTGCCCTTGCAGGTTGAAGGGCCTGGCAATCGCCGCGAGGATTTTCTGGGCGGTGGCTCCTACGTACTGTTCATCCGACAGCTGCGGCAGCAGGATCACGAATTCGTCGCCGCCCAGGCGGGCGACGATGTCGCTCTCGCGCAGGCAGGCCTTGAGACGGTGGGCGACTTCTTGCAGCAACTGGTCGCCGGCATCGTGGCCGAGGGTGTCGTTGATCAGTTTGAAGCGGTCGAGGTCGAGGAACAGCACGGCCATCTGGCGTCGATAACGGCTGGCTTCGCGGATGTTCTGCACCAGCAGTTTGCTGAACAGGCTGCGGTTCGGCAGCGCGGTGAGGCCGTCGTGGTAGGCCAGGTATTCGACGCGTTCGGCGTAGGCGACCTTGGCTTCGGCCGCCTGCAGACGGCTTTGCGCCAACTGCCAGCTCATCCGGCTGAGCAGGCCCGCCAGGCAGATCAGCAGCAGGCTGGCCCCGGTGGCCCGGTGCAGATAGACCTGGGCCTGGCGGGTCACGGCAAGCAGTTGTTCCTCTTCGGACAGCCCGACGATCACCGCCAGGGGAACGTCGTAGAGCTGGCGGGCACTGGTGTAGCGGCGCACGCCGTCCCAATGGTTGACCAGCAGCAGCGCCTGGGTGTCCTCGGTGTCTGGCACCAGCGCTGCGTAGTCGACCGTATCGCCCGCCAGCAGGGTATCGCCGGTGCGCCGGACCCGAAACACCCCGTCGGTGCCCAGCAGCCCGAGTACCCCTTGGGCGCCAAGTTTCGAAGGGTCATAACTGCTGACGAAGTAGGCCGCGTCCACCTCGACGCGGGCCATGCCCGAGAGCGTGCCCTGCGGTCCATCGAGGCGCCGACTGAAGCGCAATCGCCATTCTCCGGAGCGCGGGTCTTTCCAGGGACGGCTGACCAGCAGCGTGTCGTTGTGCCGTAGCGTGCGCAGTTCTTGCGGGTCATTGCCATGGCTGGTGTCGTTGGCGCGGGTGCTGGCCACCAGTTGGGCGTCGGCGTCGACCACGCTCACGTCGAACAACAGGGCCGGCGGCAACAGCGCTCGCTCCCTGAGCCCGGTGAGTGGGTTGTGCTCGCCTTGCGCCTCGTAGGCGTACTTGACGAGCTTGAGGGTCTGGTCGATTTCACGCACCGCGCGCAGCATCTGGGCTTCGTAAGTGGCGCTGATCTCCAGGCTCAATGCCGCGGCGTTGCGCTGGGCGCGGGTTTGTTCGACCTGGATGAGATAGAGGGTGGCGGACCAGAGGGCGATCAGCAGGAGCAGTGCCAGCAGCGGTAGCAGGACGTAGGCTTCCCTGATGCGATCGAGGCCATGTCGAAAGAGCCGGGCTGGGAGACGGGGCGATGCATCGGTGGCGACACCGCGAGCCTGCCTCAGTCCACTCGTCCGTTGGATCGACATGATGTGCTCCGTGCGTTGTACCGGCATTCCAGGTCAGCGGACAGCCGCCGGGGAGAGACGGATGGCCGAAGCTCCCGATTGCGTCCATGCGAAAAGGTGTATCAACGGGTTCGCTGGAAACTATAGACCAAAAAATGCCCTTGGCCCGTGCCGTGCCACGCGGTGGCGACGGCGCCGGGGCCATCGCCACCCACCCGGCTCAGCGTCGTCCGGTGCGGGTGCTCACATCGACCCACACCGCCAGCACCAGGATGCTGCCCTTGACGATCATCTGCCAGTAACTGTCGACGTCGAGCATCGACATGCCGTTGTCCAGGCTGGTGATGACCAGCGCGCCGAGGAGGGCGCCGTAGACCGTGCCGGAGCCACCACGCATCGACGTGCCACCGATGAAGCAGGCGGCGATGGCATCGAGTTCGCCCATGTTGCCGGCCGAGGGCGAACCCGCTGCCAGGCGTGCCGTGTTGACCACACCAGCCAGGGCGCACATCACCCCCATGATGCCGAAGATCCACAGCTTCACCGCTTGCACGTTGATACCCGACAGGCGCGTGGCTTCCATGTTGCTGCCCACCGAATACACCCGCCGGCCAAACACGGTCTGGCTGGTGACGTAGCTGAACACGCCGAGCAGCACCAGCAAAAGCAGCACTGGAACCGGAATGCCGTCGTAACTGTTGAGGGTGTAGACGAAGCCGGCCAGCACCGCGCCGATCAGCACTACGCGCAATCCGTCACGCACCGGCGAATGTGCCGCCAGGCCATGGAGGGCGCGGTTGCGTCGCTGCTTCCAGGTCAGGAACAGGGTCAGGGCGAACAGCACCACGCCCAGCCCGGTGCCCACGGCGTGCGGCAGATAGCCTTGGCCGACGTAGACCAGCTCCGGCGACACCGGGGCGATGGTGGTCCCGCCGGTGACCCCCAGCAGGATCCCGCGAAAGGCAAGCATGCCGCCCAGGCCGACGATGAACGAGGGGATGCGCAGGTAGGCGGTCATGTAGCCGTTGCCCAGGCCGATCACCAGGCCGCACAGGGCGACCAGGCTCAGGTTCGCCAGCAGCGGGATGTGGTAGACCACATCGAGGATCGCCGCCAGCCCACCCAACAGCCCCAGCAAGGACCCCACCGACAGGTCGATCTCGCCGCTGATGATCACCAGCACCATGCCGCAGGCCAGGATCCCGGTGATGGACATCTGCCGCAGCAAGTTGGAAAGGTTGCGCGGGGTCAGGAACCCGCCCTCGGTCTGCCAACTGAAGAACAGCCAGATCATCGCCACGGCGATCACCAGCGCGAGCATTTTGTAGCGGGAGAACAGTTGTTTGACCTGATTCATCTACGCGGACTTCCGATCATTATTGTGATGGCCATCGGGATGGCTGAGCGCGGCGGCGAGCACCTGTTCCTGGGTCAGTTCGTGGTTGATGAAATCGCCGCGCAGCCGGCCTTCGCCGATCACCAGCACCCGATCGGACACCCCCAGCACCTCGGCCAGTTCCGAGGAGACCATGATGATCGACACGCCGTCGGCTGCCAGCGCGCCCATCAGCTTGTAGATCTCATACTTGGCGCCGACGTCCACCCCGCGAGTCGGCTCATCGAGGATCAGCACGCGGGGCTGGGCCAGGAGCATTTTCGCCAGCACGGCTTTTTGCTGGTTGCCGCCCGACAGGCTGGTGATCGGCAGGAACGGGCTCGCGGTCTTGAGGTGCATGCGCGCGATTTCCTTGTCAATGCTGCCCAGCTCGGCCTCGGCATCGATGCGGGTCAGGCGTGAATAAGTGTCCAGCACGGCCAGGGTGATGTTCTGGCCCACGCCCAGGTCCGGGATGATGCCCTGGCGCTTGCGGTCTTCGGGGACCATGCACAGGCCGGCGCGGATCGCCTTGAGCGGGGTGCGCGTATCGATCGGCTGACCGTCGAGCCAGACCTCGCCTTCGTGGCGGCCGGGGTAGGCGCCGAACAGCGCCGACACCAGCTCCGTGCGACCGGCGCCGACCAGCCCGGCGATGCCGAGGATTTCCCCACGCTTGAGCACGAACGAGATGTCGTCGACCCGTTTGCGCCTGGGATTGTCGATGTCGTAGCAGGTGATGTGGTGCGCCTCGAAGATCACCTCGCCCACCTCATGGGGTTCGGTGGGGTAGAGGTTGCTCATTTCTCGCCCGACCATCTGGGTGATGATCTTGGGGATGTCCATGTCGGCCATGGCGGTCGTGGCGATGTGCTTGCCGTCGCGGATTACCGAAATCGTGTCGCACACGGCGGCCACTTCGTCGAGCTTGTGGGAGCTGTACACGCAGGCGACGCCCTTGGCCTTGAGGTCGCGGATGATGTCCAGCAGCACCTCGATTTCCGAGCGGGTCAGGGCCGAGGAGGGCTCGTCGAGGATCAGCAGGCGCGCCTGCTTGTTCAGGGCCTTGGCGATTTCCACCAGTTGCTGGTAGCCGCCGCCGTACTGGGACACCGGCAGCGAGACGTTCATGTCCGGCACCTTGAGCTCACGCATCAGGGCTTCGGCGCGATGGATCATCGCCGGGTAATTCATGCGCCCGCCGGGCAGGGTCAGCTCATGGCCCATGAAGATGTTTTCGGCCACCGACAGATCGGGAACCAGGGTCAGTTCCTGGTGGATGATGACGATCCCCGCGGCTTCGGTGTCGCTGATCGATTGCGCCTTGAGCGGCTGGCCGTCCCAGAGGATTTCGCCCTCCCAGGTGCCATGGGGGTAGACCGCCGACAGGACTTTCATCAGCGTGGATTTGCCCGCGCCGTTCTCGCCGCACAGGCCGACGCATTCACCGGGCCGGACCTTGATATCGATGCCGTTCAGGGCCTTGACACCGCCAAAGGTCTTGACGATGCCGTTCATTTGCAGCAGGTAATCGGACATGGCAAGGACTCACACATAATCAGTGGCTAGGCACTGCCCTGATGTCAGCCAGTTTCCTGTGGGAGCGAGCTTGCTCGCGATAGCGGCAGCAGATCCGAAAGGGATGCCAGCTGAACCACCGCCATCGCGAGCAAGCTCGCTCCCACAGTGACTGATAACCTCGGGCTTGGCTTCAGGTCATTGCCCGGCGATTTGCGCCTTGGTGTAGAAGCCGTCCTTTTCCAACAGGTCGATGTTGTCCTTGGTCAGCGGGGTCGGGGTGAGCAGGATGGTGTCGACCTTCTTGCTGCCGTTGTCGTACTGCGAGCTGTAGGTGGGTTTCTCGTTGCGTGCCAGTTGCACCGAGAGCTTGGCGGCTTCGGTGGCGATCAGCTTTAGTGGCTTGTAGACGGTCATGGTCTGGGTGCCGTCGATCACCCGCTTGACCGCCGCCAGGTCGGCGTCCTGGCCCGAGATCGGCACCTTGCCGGCCATTTTCTGAGCCGCCAGGGCCTGGATCGCGCCGCCTGCGGTGGCGTCGTTGGAGGCGACGATGGCGTCGATCTTGTTGCTGTTGCGGGTCAGGGCGTTCTCGACGATGCTCAGGGCTTCGGTGGGGTTCCATTCCTTCACCCATTGCTGGCCGACGATCTTGATGTCGCCCTTGTCGATGGCCGGTTGCAGCACTTTCATCTGGCCTTCGCGCAGCACCTTGGCGTTGTTGTCCGTGGGGGCGCCGCCGAGCAGGAAGTAATTACCCTTGGGCGCCGCTTGCAACACGCCGCTGGCCTGCATTTCGCCGACCTTTTCGTTATCGAAGGAAATGTAGGCGTCGATGTCGGCGTTGAGGATCAGCCGGTCGTAGGACACCACCTTGATCCCGGCCTTCTTGGCTTCGGCGACGGCGTTGGTGAGCACGGTGGCGTTGAATGGCACGATGACGATCACGTCGACCCCCCGGGAAATGAGGTTCTCGATCTGCGAGATCTGCTTCTGCTCGTTGGCGTCTGCCGATTGAACGAAGACCTTGGCCTCGAGTTTTTCCGCTGCCGCGACGAAGTAGTCGCGGTCCCGCGACCAGCGTTCCAGGCGCAGGTCATCGATGGAGAAGCCGATTTTCGGGTGCGCGGCGTCGGCCATGACCGGGAGGGAGAGCAGGGCGAGGGCGCCGGCGAGCAACGTGCGTTTGAATGTTTTCATGGTAGTGCGTCCTTTTATTGTTGTTTGAAAGACACGTCCTGACGATGAGCGGGATGCCGGTAAGACTGTAGAGTGTTGCGCGGCGGTGTGGGCACAGATTTGTCGCGCGAATGTCACAGCCTCGCAGGCTCCCGGTGCAGCCCTGGGTCAGGGGTAGATGAACCGGTTGACCACGTTCTCGAGCATCTCCTGTCGGCCACTGACCGCCTGGGGGTTCAACGCGTTGTCGAAGGCATGTTCAGCCAGGGCCGCGAGGCTGTAGTCGCCCGCCAGCACTGCCTGGCCGAACGGCTGCTGCCAGCCGGCGTAGCGTTGGTCCTTGAACCGTTGCAACTGGTCGTCCTGGACCATGGCGGCCGCGCGCTCCAGGGCCAGGGCCAGGACGTCCATGGCGGCGACATGGCCGTGGAACAGGTCGACATCGTCCACGCTCTGGCGACGAACCTTGGAGTCGAAGTTGAATCCACCGTGGGTGAACCCACCGGCCTTGAGGATTTCATAGGTGGCCAGGGTCATTTCCTCGACGCTGTTGGGAAACTGGTCGGTGTCCCAGCCGTTTTGCGGATCGCCCCGGTTGGCGTCGATGCTGCCGAAGATCCCCAGCGACGTCGCGGTGGCGATCTCGTGGTGGAAGCTGTGCCCGGCCAGGGTCGCGTGGTTGGCCTCGATGTTGACCTTGATCTCGCGCTCCAGGCCGAACTGCTGGAGGAAGCCGAACACCGTGGCCGTATCGTAATCGTATTGATGCTTGGTCGGCTCCTGGGGCTTGGGTTCGATGAGCAGGTCGCCCTTGAAGCCGATCTTGTGCTTGTGCTCGACCACCATGCGCATGAACCGGCCCAGTTGCTCGCGCTCGCGCTTGAGGTCGGTATTGAGCAGGGTTTCGTAGCCTTCGCGGCCGCCCCACAACACGTAGTTGGCGCCTTTGAGCCGCAGGGTCGCGTTCATGGCACTGAACACCTGGGCGGCGGCGCAGGCGAAGACTTCCGGGTCCGGGTTGCTTGCCGCGCCGGCGGCAAAGCGCGGGTTGCTGAAGCAGTTGGCGGTGCCCCACAGCAAGCGGATGCCGGTCTGTTCCTGATGGCGCTCCAGGTGATCGACCATCTGCGCGAAATGGTTGCGATACTCGCGCAGCGAGCTGCCCTCGGGGGCGACATCGGTGTCGTGGAAGCAGTAGTAGTCGATGCCCAGTTTGCTGAAGAACTCGAAGGCCGCTTCAGCCTTGCCGATGGCCAGTTCCATGGGGTCGCCGGCGTGCTGCCAGGGGCGCTTGAACGTGCCGGCACCGAACACGTCGGACCCCGGCCAGACGAACGAATGCCAGTAGCAGACCGCCATGCGCAGGTGTTCGCGCATGGGCTTGCCGAGGATGAGCTTGTCGGCGTCGTAGTGGCGGAAGGCAAGGGGCGCGCCGCTGGCGGCACCCTCGAAGCGAATCTTGTCGACACCGGGGAAGTACGGCATGGCTGTGTCCTTTTTATTCTTGGCGGTGTCTCGATACTAGCGCCGGACCTGAGGCTGCTGATTATGAAAATCACCAACGGGCCGTTCGATTTTGTATTGAGCTTGGGCGCGGGCAAGCCTAGTCTGTGTCCATCGGCCAAGGGTTCAAACAATGAAAACCGTCCCGCCCGTTCACCGCATCGCCCTGTTGTTCAACGGCAGCAAGATCTACGACCGTGGGATCATCAGTGGCATCGGCAATTACCTGAGCAGCACCCGCGCCTCGTGGGACCTGTTCCTCGAAGAGGATTTCCTCTGTCGCCTCAAGGGCATCGAACGCTGGCAGGGCGACGGCATCATTGCCGACTTCGATGACCCGCTGATCGGTGAGGCGCTGGCGGGGATCAAGCTGCCCGTGGTGGCAGTGGGCGGTTCCTACCAGGATGCGCGGGCCTACCCCAAGGGTATCCCTTACGTCGCCACCGACAACGACGCGTTGATGACGCTGGCCTATGAGCACTTGATCGAGGCCGGCCTGACGCGCTTCGCCTGTTTCAGCCTGCCCGAGGCACAGGCCAATCGTTGGGCCCAGGAGCGGGAAAAAGCCTTTCGCCGCCTGGTGCAGCGCGACGGCCTGCCCGCCGAGATCTACCGCGGCATGGGCACCAGCGCGCCGCTCTGGGACAGCGCCGTCGAACAGCAGATCGCCTGGCTGCAAAGCCTGCCCAAACCCATCGGCATCATTGCCGTCAGCGACGCCCGCGCCCGCCAACTGTTGCAAGCCTGCCTGACCGCCGGGATCGCCGTCCCGGAGCAGGTGGCGTTGATCGGCATCGACAACGATCCGCTGACCCGCAGCCTGACGCGGGTGCCACTGAGTTCGGTGATCCAGGGCACCGAAACCATGGGCCGGACCGCGGCGCGCCTGCTGCACCAGATGCTCCACGGCATGCCGTCCACGGGCACGCAGATCCTGGTCCCGCCGGACGCGATCAATGTGCAGGTCTCCAGCCTGCACCAGCCGCTGGGCAATCCCTACGTCATGCAGGCGCTGCTGTTCATCCGCCAATACGCCTGCCAGGGCATCAAGACCGCCCAGGTGGCGGCGTATGTCGGTGTGTCGCGTTCATCCCTGGAATCGCATTTTCGCAAGGTGCGCGGGTGCAGCGTTCACGACGAGATCCTGCGCTTCAAGCTGGCCGCTGCCGCCAGCGGGCTCGACGACACCGACTCGCCGATTGCCGATATTGCCCAGCGGTGCGGCTTCAAATCGGCGCAGTACCTGCACACGGTGTTCCGGCGCGAGTTTGGTTGTACGCCACGGGAGTATCAGCAGGCACACGCGGCGCAGTGATCGGACGGCCGCCTTTCTCCCACGCCACTCTCCCAACCCCTCGCCACCCATGTATCCCTGTGTATCCAGCCCCCACTGCGATACGGACTGTTGCTTTAGCGCCCGTTGGTGACACATCCGCGATACCCGTGCGGCCTTAAATGGCCTGCGTCGAGACGGCCGTTGCCGTCCCCCTGGGCATCAAAAGGAGATTCACCATGCTTGCAGCCCCGTTCGTTTTTACCTGGCAGCGTTACCTGGTTTCAGCCGGTGCGGCCAGCGCGCTCGGTCTAGCCTTGCTCGCCGCCAGCGCCGAGGCCTCGGCTGCGCAGGACCCCGTCGCCAGCGCTGCACAAGCCGGGTCGGAGGCCATTCGCCCGTACCGCATTCACGTCGAGGAAGCCAAGTTGACCGAACTGCGCCAGCGCATCGCCGCCACGCGCTGGCCGGACAAGGAAACGGTCAGCGACACCTCCCAGGGCGTGCAACTGGCCCAGGTGCAGGGACTGGTCAAATACTGGGGCGACGGCTACGACTGGCGCAAGGCTGAGGCCAGGCTCAACGCCTTGCCGGAGTTCGTCACCACCATCGATGGTGTCGACATCCAGTTCATCCATGTGCGCTCGCGCCACCCCAACGCGATGCCGCTGATTCTCACCCACGGTTGGCCAGGTTCGCAGTTCGAATTTCTCAAGACGATCGGCCCGCTGACCGACCCGACTGCCTACGGTGGTCGCGCCGAGGATGCTTTCGACGTGGTGATTCCGTCGATTCCCGGTCATGGTTTTTCCGGCAAGCCGACCGAACTGGGCTGGGGCCCCGACCGGGTGGCGAAAGCCTGGGACGTGTTGATGAAGCGGTTGGGCTACAGCCACTACGTGTCCCAGGGCGGCGATCACGGTTCGGTGATCTCCGACGCTATGGGGCGCCTGGCGCCGCCTGGACTGCTGGGGATCCACTTGAACATGCCGGCGACCGTGCCGCCGGAACTGGTGAAACCGATCAACAGCGGCGATCCGGCTCCGGCCGGGCTGACCGAACCGGAACGCACGGCCTACCGCTCGCTGAGCACGTTCTTCGGCCGCAATGCCGCCTACGGCGCAATGATGGTAACCCGACCGCAGACTATCGGTTACCTGCTGGCCGATTCGCCCACCGGTACGGCGGCCTGGATGTACGAGAAATTCGCGGCCTGGACCGACAGCGACGGCCAGCCTGAGCGCGTACTCAGCCGCGATGAAATGCTCGACGACATCAGCTTGTACTGGCTGACCGACTCCGGCGCCTCGTCCTCCCGTTTCTACTGGGAGAACAACAACAATAACTTCAGCGCCGCCGCGCAAAAGACCACGGACATCAAGGTCCCGGTGGCGATCACCGTATTCGCGCACGAAATCTATCGCGCGCCGAAGACCTGGGCCCAGCGTGCCTATCCAACGCTGTCCTACTTCAGCGAAGTCAGCAAGGGCGGTCACTTCGCGGCCTGGGAGCAACCCCAGTTGTTCAGCGAAGCGTTGCGCGAAGCCTTCCGGCCGTTGCGTACCTCGACAAAGTAACCACAGCATCCTTACTGGAGAGCAGCGATGAAACTCAAGCATCTGGCGATGTCCGCCGCCGTGGCCGCCGCGACATGGGGCACGGCTGGCCTGGTCCTGGGCGATGACGGGGGCGGCGAGGTTTCGCCGATCTATGGCGTGAAACTTCCCGAGGGCTATCGCCAATGGGCCCTGATCGCCCCGGCCCAGGAAGCCGCGCCGTTGAACGAGCTCCGAGCCGTGGTGGGCAATGGCCTGGCGATGAAGGCCTATCAGGATGCAACCCTGCCGTTCCCCGACGGCACGGTGCTGGTGAAGCTGGCCTGGAAGCACGTCCAGTCGCCGGAATTCGAGCCGGCCTCGATCCCTGGCGCAGCCACCACCGTCCAGGTCATGGTCAAGGACTCGCAGAAATACGCGTCAACCGGCGGCTGGGGATTCGGTCGCTTCATCAACGGCAAACCCGCCGATGAGGCCCAGCACCAGACCTGTTTCGCCTGCCATCAGGCCCGGGTCCGGAACCATGATTTGGTCTTCACGCGATTCGCGCCCTAAGTGATAGTGCAATGCCGCCCAACACAACGATGGAGACCGTCAACAAGCGGATCGACATGGGTTCATCCAGCAGCCATACGCCGCCCAGCGAGGCGAGGATGGGCACGCCGAGCTGCAGCGTTGCGGCGTGTTGTGCGCTGATTTTCTTGACCGTGCCATACCAGAGCGCGTAGCCGCAGCCAGAGGCCAGGATGCCGGAAGCCAGCGCATAAAGCACGCCGGGCACGCTCAGGCGCGGGTGGCTGCCAAGGAGCATGATCGGGCCGAGCACACACAGCATTGCCAGGGTTCTGGCAAAGTTGCCGGCGGTGTCTGCGAGTGGGTTGGCGCAGCCTTTGCCGAGCAGTGAGTAGGCTCCCCAGGCCATTCCCGAGACCGCCATGAGCAGGGCGCTGCCCATGGGTGGGGTGTCGGCGCCCGGTAGTAAAAGGGCCAGCAGGCCGCAGAAGGCCACGGACATGCCGATCAGCGCTTTTTTCTGAACCGGCTCGCCCTGTTTCCAGGCGCAGGCGAACATCGTCACCTGCACGGCTCCGAACAGGATCAAGGCGCCTACGCCCGCACCGAGTCGGACGTAGGCAATGGAGAATAAGTAAGCATAGAGAAACAGCGCCAGACCGGCCCGCCAACTGCCGCCCATGGCAGGCCGAGGCTGGCGCGACCGAATCAGGCACAGCAGGAACACAGCACCGCTGAGCAGGCGGATCGCGGTGAATGACGCAGGGTCGATTTGATCCTGCATCAGCGCTTGCCGGCAAAAAATGGAATTGGCCGCAAAGGCCACCAGGCACACCATCGCTTGGAAGACCCAGCCGGGAAAACGACGTTCGCGTCGGCCGATGGGGGTGATCGTTGTCATCGGCAGAAGGCTCCGTTTGATAGAAAAACTTTCGCATTGCCGCCGAGATGGCTTTGATGGCCGGCTCTTTGGTCGCTGATGGCCACATGTTTTTCCTTGTAGCGGACTGCTCGCAACAAAGATTTTCTACGGCGCATGCATAGTTTTAATCAGTCGTCCCATGGCCCGGCTTTGTTCCATCCTGCGAACTTGCGAGCCGATGCACTCCACGTTCCCGACCACCCGGCTCGCTGCAGGAGTGTCCTATGCTCACCGGAAAAACAGCCCTGATCACGGGCGGCAATTCAGGCATCGGCCTGGCAACGGCGCAGAAGTTGCTGGAGCAGGGCGCGCGCGTGGCGATCACCGGCCGCGATGCGGAGAAATTGGAACAGGCGCGCAGAGCGCTGGGTCCCGGCGTCATCACGGTGGTGGCGGATGTGCGATCACGCGAGCAACTGCGGCAGATGGCAGCGACCGTCGAGCAAGCGTTCGGCGGCCTGGACATCTTTTTCGCCAATGCCGGGGTGGCCTTTGGCACACCGTTGTCGAGCACCACCGAGGAGCGCTACGACGAACTCATGGACATCAATGTGAAAGGGGTCTTTTTCTCGGTGCAGGCCGTTGAGCCGATCATGCGTCCGGGGGGGTCGATCATCCTGTCTACGTCCTGGCTGAACCAGGTCGGCGCGCCAGGCCGGGCGTTGTTGTCTGCCTCCAAGGCTGCCGTGCGCAGCTTCGCGCGCACGCTTTCGGCCGAGTTGCTGGAACGACGCATCCGCGTCAACGCCGTCAGCCCTGGCGCCATTGAGACCCCCATTCATCATCAGCCCAATCAAAGCGTCGAAGCGTATCGCGCCTATGCCGAGCGTGTCGGTGCGCAAGCGCCCATCGGTCGCATGGGGCGGGCCGAGGAGATTGCCGCGGCAGTGCTGTTCCTGGCCAGTGATGCGTCCAGCTACATGCTGGGTGCCGAGATGGTCGTCGACGGGGGGCGGGCGCAATTGTGATGAAGCCGTTGATCAACGCAGACCACTCTCTCAGGTCCATCGTGCAGGGTGCCACGCAGCCGTGGGTCCGCAGTCCACTGGCAGGGGTGTACCGGCGGCCGCTGTATCGGGTCGGTGGTGAACAGGCAAGGGCCACCTCCTTGGTGCGGTATGCACCCGGCAGTGCATTCAGTGCGCACACCCATTGCGGCGGGGAAGAGTTCCTGGTGCTGGAGGGCGTCTTCGAGGATGAGCATGGTCGATACCCGGCGGGCACGTACGTGCGCAACCCTCCAGGTAGCCGGCATGCTCCCGGAGCAAGCGCTGGCTGCATGATCTTCGTGCGCTTGCGCCAGTTTCATCGCCAGGACCGGCAGCCACTTGTTGTGCTGCTTGATGCACGCGACGATCAACTGCTGTTCGAGAGCGAGTACGAGCGTGTTTGCGTGCAACGCTATCCGGCAGACAGCCTTCATGTGCACGCCAACCCGCGGGGCTTGGAACTCCTGGTGCTGGAAGGCGAACTGCAGGGCGAGGACTTCACTTTGCAGCCCCTGGGCTGGATGCGCTTGCCGCCGGGCGAGCCTCTCGAAGCCAGGGCGGGCGCGCAAGGTGCCCGGGTCTGGCTCAAGGACGCTTCGCCTGATCTAGGCCTCTGAGGCCGCGCGCCCGGCCTCGGCGAGCAGCCAGTCCCTGAAGGCCTGGACCTTGGGCAGTTCACTGCATTCGGGACGGTACACCACGTAGTAAGCCTGGGTCAGCGGGCAGTCGAGGCCCTTGTCCGCAAACGGCCGGATCAGCCGACCCGCCGCCAGGTCGTCGCGCACCATGACGCTGCGAGCGAGTGCCAGGCCCTGGCCGTCGATGGCCGCTTGCAGTACCGAAGCCGAATTGTTGATCCGCAGGCCGTGGTCGGACTTGATCTGGTTGAAACCGGAAGCGTCCAGCCACATGCGCCAGGTGGGATAGTCACGGTCGTTGGCCATGGACAGGTCGTGGATCAGCGTGCACTGCGCCAAGGCATCGGCTGCAAGACGGCCACCCTCAAGCAACGGGAAATCCGACGAGCAGACCGGGAAGATCACTTCGTCCATCAAGTGCACGGCGGTGAGCCCCGGCCATTTCCCCGCGCCGTAGCGAACCCCCACGTCAATCTGCTCGACCTGGAAATCCACGGACCGGGCGTTCGTATCCAGCAGCACGTCCAGCGTCGGGTAGGCGTGTTGAAAGCGCTCGATCCGCGGCAGTAGCCATTTCGAGGCGAAGGCCGGGCTTACGGTGACGGTCAGCCCGGCATGCACGCTGGCGTCCTTCAACCGCGCAAGGCCTATGGACAAACGATCGAACCCTTCCCTGATATCCGGCAGGGCCGCGCGAGCGGCGTCAGTGAGCATCAGGCGCGCCGAGCCGCTGCTCGAACGCATGAACAGGGCGATGCCCAGCCACGACTCGAGATTACGCACCTGTTGCCCAACGGCTGCGGGAGTGACATTGAGCTCGGCCGCGGCGGCCGAGAAACTCTGGTGTCGCGCTGCGGCCTCGAATGCACGGAGCGCGTTAAGGTAAGCGGGGCTGGTCATTGATAGTTTTTCTATTCCGGAAAACAAAATCTTCTGCGTTGTGACGTTGCGGGCTTTGGCGAAGAATGCACACCAAGTCCTCAGATAGATCCCTGAAATATAGCAGAAACGGGGATTGATCCAAGGTCTTCGATATTTTTATCCCTTGCGTCCAGTCAATGAGGAAATCCAGGCATGAAAAGTTTTTCTAACAAGGTCGCGATTGTGACCGGTGGTGGTTCGGGCATTGGCAAGGAGGTCGCCCAGCGTCTGGTCGAGGCCGGTGCCCGTGTGGTGATCGGTGGTCGTGACGCCGCCAAGCTCGCCCGGGTTGCCCGGGACATCGATGCGACCGGCCAGAATGTGCGCACCCTCGCGGGCGATATCGCCCAGCCGGCCACGGGCCAGGCGCTGGTGGATCTCGCGGTGAATGAGTTCGGCGGGGTGGATATTCTGATCAACAACGCCGGCATCTTCAGCCCCAAGCCCTTCCTTGAAGTGGAACCCCACGAGTACGACGCCTTCCTGGACATCATCCTCAAGGGCAAATTTTTCATGGCCCAGGCGGCCGCCAGGGCCATGCTCAAGCGCGGTGGCGGGGCGATTGTCCAGACCGGCTCGCTGTGGGCCATCCAGGCCATCGGGGCTACCCCGTCGGCGGCCTATTCCGCCGCTAACGCGGGTGTCCACGCGCTGACTCGCAACCTGGCCCTGGAACTGGCGAGCGCCAACATCCGCATCAATACCGTGGCCCCCGCAGTGGTCGAGACGCCGGTCTACGGCACCTTCATGGACGCTGATCAGGTCAAGGCGGTACTGCCGACCTTCAATGCTTTCCACCCGCTGGGCCGTAATGGCCAGCCAGCCGATGTGGCCGAGGCGATCCTGTTCCTCGCCTCGCAGGAAGCTTCGTGGATTACCGGCACCGTGCTGCCGGTCGATGGCGGCGTGACTGCCGGCCGCAACTGAAACAGGAGTCATTAGGAATGATGAACTGGAACGAGTATTTCGCCGGGTTGATGAACAACGTCGGTGAGTTTGCCAGGCTTGCCCCGGAAACCATGCGGGGCATGAGCGCACTGGGCAGTGCACCGGCCCGACACCTGGACCCGAAGATCCATGAGTTAATCGCGCTGTCGGTGGCGATCACTACCCGCTGCGACGGTTGCATCGCCTCTCACGTGCAAGCAGCACTCAAGCATGGGGCAACTCGTGAAGAAATTGCCGAGGCCTTGGGCGTTGCCATCTCGCTCAACGCCGGCGCGGCACTGACCTACACCGCACGGGTGTTCGACGCGGTGTCGGCGTTCGAGAAACACTGAAGCGGCGATAGGCGCCAATGGCGCCCTTCATCGCATTCCGAGGATCACCCATGACGACACAAAAGATTGCCATCGTTGGCGCCGGTCTGGCGGGTGTCTACGCCGCCTACCGCCTGCATGGCCTTGGCCTGGAATTCGAGCTGTTCGAAGCCCGCGATCGGCTGGGCGGAAGAATTCTCTCGACCGCCACTGGCGGCTTCGACCTCGGTCCGACCTGGTTCTGGCCGGACTGCCAGCCGCGCATGCACGCCCTGATGGCCGAGCTGGGATTGCCCGTGTTCCAGCAATACGAGCAAGGCGATGCATTGATAGAGCGCTGGGCCACCGAGCGAGTCCGCCGCGAAGGCTACCGCTCAGGCAACGTGTCCATGCGCATCCAGGGCGGAACGGCTCGCCTGGTGCAGGCGCTTGCCGCTTCATTGCCCAAGACACGCGTCCATCTGGCGGCTGTGGTGACGGGTGTAGCAAGGGTTGATGAACGCGTGCACCTGTCATTCTCCGACAAGCGTATCCATACCGCCGATTACACCCATCTCTGGCTGGCGCTGCCGCCTCGCCTGGGAAAAAACCTGCGCATGGTGCCCGCCCTGTCCGGGCAGGAAATGCAGCAGATGGCCAATGTCCCGACCTGGATGGCTTCCCACGCTAAGTACGTTGCGCGCTACGCCAAACCGTTTTGGCGGGAGCAAGGGCTGTCCGGTGATGCATTCAGCGGGGTGGGGCCGCTGGCTGAAATCCACGATGCCGGCACCGACCAGGGCGCTGCGCTGTTCGGTTTTTTGGGCATGGACGCAGCGCGGCGTAACGGTGTGGGCGCGTCGGCATTGAAAGCGCTATGCCGAGAGCAACTGGTACGCCTGTTTGGCGAAGAGGCGGCCGACCCGCTCGAGGACTTCTTCCATGACTGGGCAGCCGATCCATTCACCGCCACGCCGGACGATCAGGTTTCGCCGGGCTGGCACGGTCGACACGAGCTGCAATGTGCCCCCGACGCACCGTGGAGCGAGGCTCTGCGCTGGATCGGCAGCGAGGCCGGTGGCGAGCAGGGCGGCTACATGGAGGGTGCGCTGGCGGCCGTCGACAAGGCATTGGATGAGGTGACGGGAGAGACAGGTGTCCGGCGACTTGGATCGCCTCACTGTTGATCCTGCGTCTCGCCGTGGCGAGGGCGCTTGCTCGCGCCGGGTTGTGAAGCCACCCTGAAAGCCATCCGCCAGATCCCGCGACGTGATAGGGTGCGCGGCTGTACACCCGGCGAGAGCAAGCGCCTTCGCCATGAGGATCGGCCGGTCAGTTGGCTGGCAATGATTTCCCGGAGCGCGAGCTGGTCCATGGCGGATAACCCTTACACCCTGTACAAACGCTTCCAGACCCCCGATCCGGCGCTTGGCCCACGGGAGCAGGCGCCGATGCTTGCCCAGGAGCAGGCGTGGTCGCGTGTGCATGCCTCTGGGCATCGCTTCAGCTGGATCGAGGTGTTGATGGCGCCGCTGTGCCTGGGGCCGTTTGTGGCGGGGTTGGGGGTGTTGCTCGGGCTGTGGCTCTATCAGTCACTGCTGGCGCCTGAACTGGATATCGACCGGGCCATCGGTGACTGGCATGGCTGGCTTGCGCTCGCAGCAGGACTGTTCATGGCTGCCTGGGTATTGCACAACTTTTGGCGCGACAGCCGCGATCCCACGCGGCGCTACTGGCAGACCATGCCGGATCGAGGCGTGGTCGAGCTTGAGCACCACACGCTGGTTTCTGGCATCAGCCTGTGGTCCAACGACTATGATCCCGACTGCAACACGCTGATGCAATGGACCCACGGCAAGCTCGAATGCGTGCACGACAGCGGCGTCGTGCAATGGGTCGTGGCCCGGACCGAGGCCGGTCACTGGCTGGTCCTCAAGGAGCAGTACCCGGGCAACTTCAGCTATGCAAGGGTCGGCACAAAACCGGCGCCTGACCGGCAGATGCGCCCTTGCCAGCAAGTAGCGATCGCTTTTGCGCCCGGCACCCAGCTGTGCCTGGGGCGACGATTCAGTGGCGCGCCGCTGCCGTTGCTGGACACGGCGTATTGGCTGTCTGCCGATGAGCTCAAGCGCCTGGCTGACGCCGCCCATCATTGGCTTTTTTTCCCGCCGAACCGCTACGGCGTGGTCGATGCCGAGGAGGCCGGGTGGGTGCAGCGTCTGGTGAAGAAAGCGCAGGACAGTGTTGCCGCGACGCCGTCTTCGGTTCCTGGCGAAACCTGAACACCGGCGGCGGGCGCTATAACCACGTGTTCACCACCCGCCGATCCAGCTCCTCCCAATCGGCCATGCCCAACACCCGCGTGGTGTTCAAGCCGCGCAGATAACCGCGCAACTGATGGGCGGTGGCGCGCACCAGCTCCGGGTCGGCCGGCTCTTTGTCCAGCAGGATCGTTTCGTACTGGACCAGGTAGTCGCTCACCCGGTCACGGAAATCCGGCAGTACAGCATCGCGGATCAGGTCAAACGTTCTCATGGACGGCCCTCATCGGTTTTTTTTCAGTGTTATTCGGTGCGCAGGGCACAGTGCGTTGCGCAACTATTGTTAGAAGTAATAGTGACCATCATCAAACGCAAGTTCTGCTTTGACGGCAATCATTGGAAAATCAGCGCCATCGAACACGCCGTCCACTTTTATTTTCAGGATTACACCGATGCGCCGTTTATTTTTACTGTCCATGGCGTTCGCCGCGTCGTTGCTCGCCGGGTGCGCCTCCGTCCCGAATGACCCGACCCTGACCCTGCAAACCAGCAAGACGCCAGCCCAATACGCCGAATGCGTCGTGCCCAAATTGCAGGACAGCGCGTTGAATCCACTGGTGTCGCAGACCCAGCGCAGCTACCGGATCGTGGTGCCGAGCAAAGTGTCGGCCGACAACGTGCTGGAAGCCTACAAGGCTGGAAACGGCGGCAAGGTGTTCATCTACGAGCGCCACTTGTTGGCCTCGAACCTGCTGCCGTCGAGTTTTGAACGCGCCGCGCAGGATTGCATCTGAGTCACAGAATCGCTCCACCGTGCTCCTTTGGTTGGCCGCAACCAACCAATTCCCTTGCCCCGCACCCTATTGGGCTGCGGGGCTTTTTTTTGTGCCGACTCCGAGAGGGTTTGACGACTGGCGCTGTAACCGGCATATTTTTGCTCGTTTGTGATTATTGTTGCTCGTTTATGCAGGTTTATTGCCATGACATCCACCCACGAAGCGTTTCCCGGTGAGCGCCAGCAACTGATCAGTGAACGCCTGGCCCGGTATGGCCGGGTGATCGCGGCTGACCTGGCCAGTGAATTCAATGTTTCCGAACACTCCATACGCCGCGACCTTGGCGCATTGGCAGCGGCGGGGGTGTGCAAGCGTGTCTACGGTGGCGCCATATTGCTGCCCGCCGCCGAACGACCGATGGACGTGCGCGTGCGGCAGGACCCGGCGCGCAAGGGCAGTCTCGGCCAGGCCGCGGCGTCGTTACTGCGCGCGGGCCAGCATGTGTTCATCGACGCCGGCTCGACCAACCTGGCCATTGCCTGCGCCATCGACCCTGGGTTGCGGTTGACCGTCGCCACCAATTCGCCGCTGATTGCGGTGCAGTTGATGAAGCTGCCCTGTGCCGAAGTCATTCTGTTGGGCGGACGGGTGAACCCGGTGGCCGGTGGCGTGATCGGGGTGACGGCGGTGCAGCAGTTGCGCCAGTTCAGTTTCGACCTGTGCTTTCTCGGTGCCTGCGCCATTGACCCGGACAACGGGGTCACGGCGTTCGGCCTGGACGACGCTGAGTTCAAGCGCGCGGTGGCGGCGGCCAGCGGTCAGTTGGTGACCGCCGTCACCAATGAAAAACTCTCCAGTGTCGCCCATTACCAGGTGGCTTCGTGCGAAGAGGTGACCGCCCTGGTGGTGGAGCATGATGCTCCGCGCGAGCGACTGGAACCGTTCTTTGGCAGGGTCTCCAATGTGGTGACGGCGACGGGTGCCCAGCGCTGAATGATTTGTCAAAGCGCTGGCGGCCCCATTGTCCAGCGCGGCAATTAGGGCTAGTTTGCTGCCCCTGGCACAAGTACAAAAAAATCAGGAGTCATTGATGCAACCGATTCGTCTCGCTCTGGTGGGCTACGGCAAGATTGCCCAGGATCAACATGTTCCAGCCATCCTCGCCAATCCCGCTTTCCAGCTGGTGTCCGTCGCCACGCAGGGGCAGCCTTGCGCCGGGGTCGAGAATTTCCGCTCCCTGGGTGACTTGCTCGCGAAGGGCCCGCAGGTCGATGCGATTGCCTTCTGCACGCCGCCCCAGGGGCGCTTCGCCCTGGTGCAAGAGGCCCTGGCGGCCGGCAAACATGTCCTGGTGGAAAAGCCACCTTGCGCCACGCTGGGCGAAGCCATGGCGCTGGTGGATCAAGCCCGCGAGCAAGGCGTCAGCGGCCTGTTCGCCTGGCACTCGCGTTACGCCCCCGGTATCGAGGTCGCCCGTGAATGGCTGGCCACCCGCACCCTGCAAAGCGTGCAGATCGACTGGAAGGAAGACGTGCGCAAATGGCACCCCGGCCAGGCCTGGATCTGGCAACCCGGTGGCTTGGGGGTCTTCGATCCGGGTATCAATGCCTTGTCCATTGCGACTCATCTGCTGGCGCTGCCGTTGTTCGTCGAATCTGCCGAGTTGCGCGTCCCGGACAACTGCCAGTCGCCCATCGCCGCCAGCCTCAGGATGTCCGATGCGCGGCGCCTGGATATCCGCGCGGAGTTCGACTTCGACCATGGCCATGATGAACTCTGGAGCATCGAGATTCGCTGCGCCGAAGGCACTTTGCGCCTGGATAACGGGGGGGCTGTGCTGAGTCTCGACGGCGTGCGCCAGGCGGTGGCCGATGAAGGGGAATATGCGGCGGTGTACCGGCATTTCCAGCAACTGATCGCGGACAAGGCCAGCGACATGGACCTGCAACCGCTGCGGTTGGTGGCAGACAGTTTCTTTGTCGGCAGCCGGACGCTGGTGGCGCCGTTCTACGATTGACAATGGCGCGTGGCGAGCGCGCTGCGTGGCCGCTCCCTTTCTTGTGAGTGCGGCGCACTCCAACGGGAACCAGCGGCCTCGCCACAGGTTCAGTGACGTTTCGTCAATGGCCTGCCAGCGGATAATGCTTGATACGGCACGGATGCTGGTTGCCATCGCCTTTGCAGATGCCATCGAGGTAGCGGTAGTCGACCCGCATCGACTGGCCCTTGGCAGGCCACTGGCGGCGGGGCAGTGTGCTCTGGTAGTCGGGGGTTTCAGGGATGAACCTGATCGTCGACCCTTGCGGCGGGCACTCCACCGTGGCTGACGCCGGGCTGGCCCTGGCGACTCTTGCTTCCAGCTGCGGATACGGCTTTTTCACCACCTCGACAATGTGCAGCTCCAGGCGGCAGATCTGCCAGGTGCCGGCGTGTGCCGGTGCGCACAGGGTCGAGAGCGCGGTCAGTGCCAGGGCACAGGCGGCTGTCTGTCTGCTCATGCTTGCCTTGCCTTCGATGTGAGGTCCAGGTCGTTCATGATCCTGGAGTGGGCGGCAAGGGTTCGATCAAAATCACCAATACCGGGAAACGCGTGGGATATCATGGCGGCTACCACTGTGGCTGTAGGGAAGGAAAATGACACTCAGGGTGATGGTAATCGGTGGTTATGGAAACTTCGGCAGTATCGTTTGCCGGCATCTGATCGTGACGCCGGGCATCGAGGTGGTGATCTCCGGGCGTGACCCGGACAAGTTACTGCGTAAGGCCGATGAGTTGAAAGCACAATCGGGCAACGTCTGTGAGCGTTGGTGTGGCGACGCCATGGGAGAAGGGTTCAGCACGGTCCTGGGAGAAATGAACATTGACCTGGTCATCCACACCGGCGGCCCCTTCCAGGGCCAATCCTATCGGATTGCCCAGAGTTGTATCGAGGCCGGCGTCCACTACTGCGACCTCTCGGACTGCCGCACCTTCGTCAACGGCATTGGCGTGCTCGACGCACAGGCCCGGCAAGCCGGCGTCGCGATCCTCAGTGGTTGCAGTTCGGTGCCGTCGCTGTCGGCCGCGTTGATCGATGAGCATCGGCATCGTTTCCAACGTATCGACTCGATCGAGCATGGCATTTCCTCGTCGGCCAAGATGCCGGGTCTGTCGACCATCGAGGGCGTCCTGGCCTACGCAGGCAAACCCATCAAGCAACTCAGGGATGGCCAGGTCCATGAGGTGTTGGGCTGGCAGGACCTGACGCTGCGCAAGATGCAGTCACTGGGCACACGGCTGCTGTCGAACGTCGACGTGCCGGACATGGACATTTTCGCCCATCGCTATGGCGCCCGGACCCTGAGTTTCAAGGCCGGTGCCGGGCTGAAGCTGGGCGGTGTCGCCAACGGCCTGCTGGCCCAGGCGATGAAAATGGGCTGGGTTCGCGACCATCGCCCCTGGGCCGCCCGACTGCATCGTTGGGGCACCTGGTTCGAACGCTTCGGCGACGGCAAGAGTGCCATGTACCTGGATGTCCGGGGTGTGGGTGTCGATGGGCGACCGTTGTCCCTGACCGTGCAACTGACGGCCTTGAACGACAAGGGGCCGGAGATCCCGAGTTGTGCCGCCGTGGCCCTGGCGACCAAGATCGCCCAGGGCTACAGGCCCGAACCCGGCGCCCGGGCGTGTGTCGGCGAGATCACGGTGGACGAGTACATGGCCGCCATCAACGACCCGGTCAACTTGTCGATCTCGGTGCACGTCGCCGATGGGCAGCGCTGAGCCATGCTCTATTTGGGCCTGAAGTACCTCCATGTCATCGCTGCCATTTTTCTGTTCGGGTTCGGCATGGGTTCCTACCTGTACCTGATTGCCGCCAGCCGCACGGCCAATCCGCAGGTCATCGCCCACGTGGCCCGGACGGTGGTGCGGTACGACGCCTGGATCACCACGCCGGCCGGCTTCATCCAGATTGCCACGGGGTATTGGCTGGTGAGCCTGGCTGGGCTTTCCCTGACCACGGGCTGGGTGCTGACCTCGCTGATCATCTTCCTTTGCGTGGGGATGCTCTGGCTGCCGGTGTTGGTGCTGCAGAAGCGCCTGCAACACATGGCGTCGAGCGCGGCGGACCGTGGGGAAGGGCTGGCGCAGGCCTACCGCCGGGTGTACCGGCAGTGGTTCTGGATGGGGGTTGCCGGGTTTTCCGGGATGTTCGTGATCGTGTCGATGATGGTGACGAAGATGACGCCGGGCCAGTGGGTAGGGTTGCTTCTGCGCTAGCGCAAAGCCTGAATATGCCGACGGACTTGTGGCAGGTGTGCTGAAGGGCCACCGCTGAACTTGTGGGAGCGGGGCTTGCCCGCGAAAGCGGTGGTCCATTCGACATCTGTGCGGCAGATACACCGCTTTCGCGAGCAAGCTCGCTCCCACAGAAGGTGTTGTGGTGTGTCCAAAATAGAAGGGGCCGCCGCTGAACCTGTGGGAGTGGGCTTGCCCGCGAAGGCGGCGGTCCATTCGACATCTGTGTGGCAGATACACCGCTTTCGCGAGCAAGCTCGCTCCCACAGAATGTGTTGTGGTGTCTCCACAATAGAAGGGACACCGCTGAACCTGTGGGAGCGGGCTTGCCCGCGAAAGCGGCGGTCCATTCGACATCCCTGTGTCAGATACACCGCTTCGCGAGCAAGCTCCCACAGGGCGATTTCTGGGGCTTCAGCTTTGCTTGGAGCCTGCGCCAATCTGCCAGACATACGGCGGCTCGGTGCTGTTGATTTCCCAGTCGCCGAGGATGCGTTCCTTGTAGATCAGCGGGTTGTGCGAGGCGGCGGTGCGTGCGTTGCGCCAATGGCGGTCGAGGGCCTTGGTGGTGCTGGTGGCTGAGGCGCCGAGGGCGTTGAACAGGTCGCTGGTGGCGCGCAGGATCAGGTCGGCGATGACCACCTGGGCCTGGGCCGATTCCAGTTCGGCGGCGATGTTGGCGGTGTGTTCGGCCTCGGCGTCCTGGCTGAGCCGGCTCTCGTAGGCCCGCTGTGCGGCGCTCGCCGCTCGCAGTGCGGTGGCTTCGGCCGCGTAGACCTGGGCCGAGGCCTTGCCGATCACCTGCTGCACCTGGACGTCCTGGCTCACTGTGCTGGCGTTGCCGGTGCTGAAGATTCGCGTGCGTGCGCGTACGTTTTCGGTGAAGTCATGGACCGCGGCACGGCCTGCACCGGCCTGCACCGCCAGCAGGACCAACTGGTAGAACGCGGTCTGGTACTTGAAGCGGGTGGAGAAGTCGATGATGTGTTCAGCCTCGACCCAGGCCTGCTCGAAGACCGTGGTGCCGCTGCCGGTGGTGCGCTGGCCGAAGCCGTCCCAGTCGTCGCTCAGCTTGACGCCCGGTTGGTGCACGTGGACGGCGGCGATCACGTCGGTGCCGTCGTCATCGCGCTGGGCGTACACGTCGATCCAGTCGGCAAAGATGCTGCCGGTGCTGTAGTACTTGGTGCCGTTGACCTGCCATCGATCGCCATGACGGGACACCCGGGTGATGACGTCGCCGATCTTCACCGCGCCGATTTCAGTCCAGGCGTTGCCCACCAGGTCACCCTCGACGAAACGCTTGAACCAGATGTCTTGTGGCTTGGCCGCATGGGCATTGAGGCGATCTTCGACAAAGGCGAAATGTCCGCGCAAGGCCTGGGGCAGGTTGGAATCGGCTTCGGCCAGTTCGATCAGCAACTGCAACAGCTGCGGCAACGAGGCCCCGGCACCGCCATATTCGACCGGTACGCGCACGGCGCCAAAGCCGGCCTCTTTCAGCCATTGCACCTGCTCAAAGGGCAGGCTGCGGGTTTGCTCACGCTCCAGCGCGCCGGCCTGGATGCGCGCAAAGATCGGCCGGAATCGTTCGGCCAGGGCTTCATAGTCGGTACCGCTGGAAAGGGTCGGGGGCAGGTGTTGTTGCTGTGCAGTCATGGTGGTGTTCCTTCGATGGCGAGTAGGCGAGTGCCGGCCAACGGGGTGAGCGAGGAGGTCGCTCACTGACGGGCCGTGCTTGTCAGTGGCCATTGCACAGTCCATGCCCGTCGACCAACCCCCCCATAAATGCGGGCCCCACTCGCGGTCGAGGGCGACGCGACTGTCCTCCCGCGAACAATCTGTTGCGCCGCTGTGCGCCGGGCAACAGCCATCGCCCAGGCCTGTCGAGCGCCGGGTGTTCGTAGGGCAACAGTGGATCAACAGCTTGTCTGTCGAGCGACAGCGAGATGATTCGTCTTTATATGCTAACTATTTGAATATAAAGAAAATATTCAAGTGGCACGGTTGCTGCTCTACACCTTGTGCAGACGCTGAAGGGGCGTCTACCGGCAAGGGATAACGGATGAGCAAGCAATTTAACGTGGTGGCGGTGTCCGGCAGTGTGCAGCAACCCTCGCGCACCCTGGCACTGGTCAAGGCACTGGTGGAAAGCCTGGGTCGGCAACGGCCGATCGAGGTACGCCTGATCGAGTTGGCGAAGGTCGGTCCGCAGTTCGCCGGGGTGTTGCGGCGCGAGGCCTTGCCCGCTGCCGTGCAGGCGGACCTGCAAGCCATTGAAAGCGCCGATCTGCTGATCGCCGCGAGCCCTGTCTACCGGGCTTCCTACACCGGGCTGTTCAAGCACCTGTTCGACTTCGTGCATCACGAAGCCTTGAAGAACGTGCCGGTGCTGGTGGCCGCCACGGGAGGCTCCGAGCGCCATGCCTTGGTCATCGATCACCAGTTGCGGCCATTGTTTGGGTTCTTCCAGGCCCTGACCTTACCGGTGGGGGTCTATGCCTCTGAAACGGATTTCAGCCATTACCGAATCGCCAACGCGCAATTGCTGGAACGTATCGAGCGCGCGGCCGAGGCCGCTTCCCTCAGCCTTGCCGTGGATGTGCGGCGCAACGCCAGCGCCGCCTGACAACCGCTTTCTTTCTATGAGCCGTGGAGTACATGCAATGAGCCAGGACACAATCAAGTTCGCCTACTGGGTGCCCAACGTCAGCGGTGGGCTGGTGGTCAGCAAGATCGAACAACGCACCGATTGGGGCATCGACTACAACCGCAAGCTGGCCCAGATCGCCGAAGCGGCGGGGTTCGACTACGCGTTGTCCCAGGTCCGTTTCACCGCCGGCTACGGGGCCGAATACCAGCATGAGTCCGTGGCGTTCAGTCACGCCCTGCTGGCCGCCACCACACGCCTGAAAGTCATCGCCGCGGTGCTACCGGGGCCATGGACGCCGTCGGTGCTGGCCAAGCAGATTGCGACCATCGACCACCTGACCGGCGGCCGCGTGGCGATCAACGTGGTGTCCGGCTGGTTCAAGGGGGAGTTCACCGCCATCGGTGAGCCGTGGCTGGAGCATGACGAGCGCTACCGGCGTTCCGAAGAATTCATCACCGCCCTCAAGGGCATCTGGACCACTGACAACTTCACCTTTCGCGGTGACTTCTACCGCTTCCACGACTACACCCTCAAGCCGAAACCGTTGCAACAGCACCCGGAAATTTTCCAGGGCGGCAGCTCTCGCGCCGCGCGAGACATGGCCGCGCGCGTGTCCGACTGGTACTTCACCAATGGCAATACCGTGGAAGGCGTCAAGGCCCAGATCGATGACCTGCGGGCCAAAGCCGCCGCCAACCAGCACACGGTCAAGGTCGGGGTGAACGCATTCGTCATCGCCCGCGACACCGAGGAGGAAGCCCGTGCGGTACTCGCGCAGATCATCGAGCAGGCTGACCCGGAGGCAGTGAACGCCTTTGGCGACGCGGCCAAGCAGGCCGGCAAGTCGAGCCCGGAAGGCGAGGGCAACTGGGCCAAGTCCAGTTTCGAGGACCTGGTGCAGTACAACGATGGCTTCAAGACCAACCTGATCGGCACGCCACAGCAGATCGCCGAACGCATCGTCGCGCTCAAGGCCGTGGGGGTCGACCTGGTGCTCGCCGGCTTCCTGCACTTCCAGGAAGAGGTCGAATATTTCGGGCGCAAGGTCTTGCCGCTGGTGCGTGAACTGGAACAACGCAAGGCCGCCACCCGAACGGCGGCGGTGGCGTAGGCGCGGAGGCGAACATGGGGACGCTCACCGATACACACGACGACTCGCCGTCCAGTTTGCACCAGTGGTTGCAGCGCCAGGCGCGGCGGCATGGTGCCGACGTCGCCCTGCGCCACAAGCACCTGGGCATCTGGCAGGTGCGGACCTGGGGCCAATTGGCCGACGAGGTGCAGCGCCTGGCCACTGTCTTGCAGGCTCGGGGGTTCTCGGTGGGCGCGACGCTGACGATCATCAGCCGGCCCCGCCCACAAGCGCTGCTCGCGGCCTTGGCTGCGCAATGGCTGGGTGGCGTGGCGAGCCTGTTCGATCCACTGGAACCGGCGCCTGAGCAGACGCAGTTGCTCGGTGCCCTGCAGCCGGATTTCGTCCTGGTGGAGGGCGCCGAGGAAATCCTGCGCCTGCAAGCGGCATCGGTAACGGCGCAGGTATTGGTGTACCTCGATCCGCGCGGGCTGCCCCAGGCCCTGCCAGCGGTGCAGGCGTTGGATTACGCGACGCTGGTGGCCCACCAGTCGACTGCCAGTCAGGCGCCGCCCACGTACGCTCAGCCAACGGCCTTCGTGTTCTTTCGCCAAGGTGCGCAGGGCCCTGAGCAGCAATGTCTCAGCCACGCCGAACTGTTGCAGGACGGCGAACGCCTGGTGACGCGTGAAGCCCTCGGGCGGCAGGACGAAGCGCTGGCTGCCCGTGCGTTTGCCTCGGGCGGACAAGCCCGCTACTTGTTGGCGCCTTGGCTGGTGGCGGGTTTTTGCCTGAATTTTCCTGAGAGCCTGGCCACCCGTGATCGTGACCGGCGCGAGCTGGGCCCGACGCTGGTGGCCGGGACGCGGGACACCTACGAGCGCTTGCACGGGTACGTGCTGGAGCGCTTGCCCAAGCCTGGTGGCTGGGCGCGCAGGCTGGTGGATTGGGCGTTGGCGCCAGCGCCAGGCGTGTTGCAACGGCAGTTGGGAGGCTGGTTGGTCCGCCGGCCATTGCGCGACGTGCTCGGGTTTACCCGTACCCGTATTCCGTTGGTCGTGGGGGAAGCCTTGCGGCCCGAGACCCAGGCGTTTTTCCAGCGCTTGGGGATCCAGGTTCGCCACTGGGGTGATGTCCCTCATTGGCAAGCACCGCCAACCCCTGTGGAACTGACTCCCGATGATTGGCGCGAGCGCCAGTCGCAACTGGCTTGAGGGGCCGCGCCGATGACAAACACTGTCGCCACGCATGTGCTGGAACTGGAACATATTTCGTTGTCATTCAAGGGCGTCAAAGCCGTCACCGACATCAGTTTCCGAGTAGCCACGGGTGAAATCTGCGCCCTGATCGGGCCCAACGGGGCCGGCAAGAGTTCGTTGTTGAACGTCATCAGTGGCGTCTACCAGGCCCAGGCCGGGTGCATCCGCTTCGACCACCAGGAGCGGCGCAGCATGCGCGCTCGCGACGTGGCGGTACGCGGCATTGCCCGGACGTTCCAGAACATTGCGCTGTTCAAGGGCATGAGCGTGCTCGACAACGTGCTCACCGGGCGTCACCTCAAGCGTCGCAGCAGCTGGATCGAACAAGCCCTGCGCATCGGCCGGGCGCGGGACGAGGACGATCGGCAGCGCGAAGCGGCAGAGCGGGTGATCGAGTTCCTTCACTTGCAGCCGTGGCGCGACGTGCTGGTCGGCACCTTGCCCTACGGCTTGCAGAAGCGGGTGGAACTGGCTCGCGCCCTGGCGGCGGAGCCTCGGCTGTTGCTGCTGGATGAACCCATGGCCGGGATGAATGCCGACGAGAAGCAGCAGATGAGCCGGTTCATCGTCGACATCAACCGTGAGCTGGGCACCACCGTGGTGTTGATCGAGCACGACATAGGCGTCGTCATGGACATCAGCCACCACGTGGTGGTGCTGGACTACGGTCGCAAGGTCGGTGACGGCACGCCCGACGCGGTACGGCAGAACCCCGAGGTCATTTCGGCCTACCTGGGCACTCGCCACTGACATTCACTATTGGAGGCTTTCCCGACCGGGAAGGCAGGCAAGTTGTGCCCGCAGAACAGGAACAGGCATGGAATTTTTCTTTGAAGTATTGATTGGCGGGTTGCTGGCAGGGGTGATGTACGCCCTGGTCGCCATCGGCTTCGTGCTGATCTACAAGGCCTCCGGGGTGTTCAATTTTGCCCAGGGCGCCATGGTGCTGTTTTCCGCGCTGACCTTCGTCAGCCTGCTGGAGCGCGGCGTGCCGTTCTGGCTGGCGTTCCTCATCAGCCTGGCGGCGATGGTGATCATCGCCGTGGCGGTGGAGCGCGTGGTGCTGCGCCCGCTGGTCAACCGTTCGCCCATCACGCTGTTCATGGCCACCCTCGGGCTGTCCTACGTCATCGAAGGCTTCGCCCAGGCGCTGTGGGGCGCGCAGGTGCATGGCCTGGAACTGGGCATCAGCGACGAGCCGCTGGAACTGGGCGGGCTGTTGCTGTCGCAGTTCGACCTGTTCGCCGCACTGACGGCGGCGTCGCTGGTGCTGGTGCTGTCGTGGCTGTTCAACCGCACCCGGCTGGGCCTGGCGCTGCGAGCGGTGGCCGATGATCCGCTGGCGGCCCTGGCCGTGGGGATCCGCTTGCAGCGCGTGTGGGTGGTGGTGTGGTCGGTGGCGGGGTTTGTCGGGCTGGTCGCCGGCCTGCTCTGGGGCGCTCGCCTGGGGGTTCAGTTTTCGCTGTCGCTGGTGGTGCTCAAGGCGTTGCCGGTGCTGATCATCGGCGGCTTCACGTCCATCAGCGGCGCGATTGTCGGCGGGCTGATCATCGGTGCCTCGGAAAAACTGGCGGAGGTGTACCTCGGACCGGTGATCGGCAGCGGCATCGAAAACTGGTTCCCCTACGTGCTGGCGCTGTTGTTCCTGTTGGTGCGTCCGGCGGGGTTGTTTGGCGAACGTGCCATCGAGCGAGTCTAGAAGGGGAAAGCAGCATGTTCTATCGAGAAGCCGGCCAGTTCACGACGCACTATGCTGAAGGCCGCCGTGTCTTCGCCCTGCGCCAGGATCGCCACGGGCTCGTCGCCTTGCTGCTGGTGGCTTTCATCGGCGTGCCCTGGCTCGGCAACGACTATTGGCTCAGCGCGATCCTGATTCCGTTCCTGGTGCTGTCCCTGGCCGGCCTGGGGCTGAACCTGCTGACCGGTTACGCCGGGCAGTTGTCGCTCGGTTCCGCGGCGTTCATGGCGGTGGGGGCCTTTGCCACCTACAACCTGGAAATACGCGTCAGCGCCTTGCCATTGCTGGTCAGTATCGCCCTGGGTGGCTTGACGGCGGCACTGGTGGCGGTGGTGTTCGGCTTGCCCAGCCTGCGCATCAAGGGCTTCTATCTGCTGGTCTCGACCCTGGCGGCGCAGTTTTTCGTGACCTGGGCGCTGACCCGCTATAGCTGGTTTTCCAACAACAGCGCCTCGGGCGTCATCAGCGCGCCGCCGCTGAGCGTGTTCGGCTGGAACCTGGACGCCCCGGCCGGGCGCTACCTGCTCACCCTGAGTGTGGTGGTGGCGTTGTTCTGGCTGGGCAAGAACCTGGTGCGCAGCGAACTGGGGCGCAGTTGGATGGCGGTGCGCGACATGGACGCCGCTGCTGCGGTCATCGGGATTCCATTGGCGAAGACCAAATTGCTGGCCTTCGCCATCAGCGGATTTTTCCTCGGGGTGGCCGGTGCGCTCTGGGCCTTCGCGTACCTGGGTACGGTGGAGCCCCATGGGTTCGATCTCAATCGTTCGTTCCAGATCCTGTTCATCATCATTATCGGCGGCCTCGGCAGCTTGCTGGGCAACTTCCTCGGCGCCGCGTTCATCGTCCTGTTTCCCATCCTGCTCTCGAACCTGGCGGCGCTGCTGCCCGGCGGGCTGATCGACGCCGGCCAGGTGGAGAACCTGCAGAAGATGATCTTCGGTGCCCTGATCATCCTGTTCCTGATCAAGGAACCAGAAGGCCTGGCGCGCCTCTGGCGGCGCTTGCGCGAACGCGCGCGGCGATGGCCGCTGCGCTACTGAAGGACGTGCACCTACCCATTTTCGCAGTGACTGATACCTACAAGGAAAACCCGATGTTCAAACGATCACTCGCCAGCCAACTGGCATTGGCGCTCAGCCTCACCGTCGCGGCCTTCACTGTCCAGGCGGACAACGAGCAGTACTTCCCGCTGCAAAGCTATCGCGTCGGCCCTTACGCGGCCGGTGGGAGCGGGTTTTTCGGCGGCTTTATCGACTACCTCAAGTACGTCAATGCCAACGGCGGCGTGAACGGCGTCAAGCTGACCTGGAGCGAATGCGAAACCGAGTACGTGGTGGAAAAAGGCGTCGAATGCTACGAGCGCCTGAAGAAAGGCTTGAACGGCGCGCCGGCAGCGGCGACCAACCCGTTATCGGTGGGCATCGCCTACGCCACGCTGGAACGTTCGACAGCCGACAAACTGCCGCTGATCACCATCAACCACGGGCGCACGGATTCCACCGACGGCAGCGTGTTCCCGTACGTTTTCCCGTTGCAGTTGAACCCGTATTCCGAGGTGTCGGCGATCATCAACTACATCGGTCAGCGGGCCGGTGGGCTGGATAAGCTCAAGGGTTTGAAGATCGTCACCCTGTACCACGGCTCGCCCTACGGCAAGGAAACCAACGAGGTCTTGCAGACCCTGGCCGACAAGTACGGCTTTGCGTTGACCCTGCTGGAAGTGCCGCACCCGGGCAACGAACAGCAATCGCAATGGTTGAACATCCGCCGGGAAAAACCCGATTGGGTGATCCTGCGCGGCTGGGGCGTGATGAACCCGGTGGCGTTGAAGACCGCGCAGAAAGTCGGTTTCCCGGCCGATCACATCATCGGCAATATCTGGAGCAACTCCGAGGATGACGCCGCGCCAGCCGGTGCCGCCGCCAAAGGCTTCATCGCCATCACCACGCACCCTTCGGGCACCGACTTCCCGGTCCTGCAGGGCATCAAGCAGCAAGTGGTCGACGCAGGTCACGGCGACCTGGCCGACCCCAAGCGGTTCGGCACCGTGTATTACAACCTGGGCGTGGTCAACGGCATCCTCAACGTCGAAGCCGTGCGCATCGCCCAGCAGAAGTTCGGCAAGCAGCCGTTGACCGGCGAGCAGGTGCGCTGGGGCTTCGAGCACCTCAAGCTCGACGACGCCCGGCTCAAGGAATTGGGAGCGCTAGGGCTGGTGCAGCCGTTGCAATTGTCGTGCTCGGACCATGAAGGCGGTGGCGCGGTGCGCTTCCAGCAATGGGACGGCAGCCAATGGAAGCTGATCAGTGACTGGGTGCAGGCCGACCGCGCCTTGCTGCGGCCGATCATCGAAGCATCGTCCCATCAGTACGCCCGGGAAAAGGGCCTGACCCCGCGTGATTGCAGCAAGGAATCCTGAGGCATCAAGGCGATCAGCGCATGTGCGTCCGGTCGCCCCTGGACGAGGTGAAACCCCATGACGATCAACACGCCGATCCTGCAGATCGATGACATTGAAGTGCTCTACGAACAGACCATCCTGGCGGTGCGCAACGTCTCGCTGACGGTGCCGACCGGGCAGGTGGTGGTGCTGTTGGGGGCCAATGGCGCGGGCAAGAGCACCACGTTGAAGGCAGCGTCCAACCTAGTACGCGCCGAAAAGGGCGAAGTGGTGCGCGGACAGATCGTTTATCAGGGCGCGGAGGTGACCCACAGTGCCCCTCACACCCTGGCGGCGAACGGCCTGGTGCAGGTGCTGGAGGGCCGGCATTGCTTTGCCCAACTGACCGTGGAGGAAAATCTTTTGGCCGGTGCCCTGGCGCGCCAGGCTCCGCGGCGCCAGTTGCTGGCCGACCTGGAGTGGGTCTATGGTCATTTCCCGCGTTTGAAGCTGCGGCGCAACAGCCTGGCCGGCTACACCTCCGGCGGCGAGCAACAGATGATCGCCATCGGCCGCGCGCTGATGGCCAAGCCGCGACTGGTCTTGCTGGACGAACCGTCGATGGGGCTGGCCCCGCAGGTGGTCGAGGAGATCTTCGCCATCATTCACCAGCTCAACCGGCAGGACGGCGTCAGCTTCCTGGTCGCCGAGCAGAACATCAACGTTGCCCTGCGTCACGCGCACTACGGCTATGTACTGGAAAGCGGTCGCGTGGTGAGTGAAGGCAGCGCCGAGCACCTGGCGGCCCGCAGCGATCTCCAGGATTTCTACCTGGGCGCGCGGGTCGGTGGCACGGGGCGCCAGGCTGTGAGTGCCGGTGCGGTTTCAGGTTGACAGGTTGATGACCTGGCCGTCCCGGGTGTCGAGTGGGGAGCGACGCCGGTTGACCACCAGTTCGCCGATCTTGATCAGCAGGCTGCGGGTGACATTGCGGCTGAGCCCCAACAGTTGCGCGGTATGGACCTGGTTGCAGTTGGCGTAGCGGTAGGCGGCGCGCAACAGCTCGGCTTCGACCTTTTCATGCAAGTCGCCCTGTTCCTGTTCGAGCAGTTTTTCCAGGGCTCTTTGCAACAGCGCCTCGGGGTCTTGCGGCAGGCACGCCTGGGTGGTGTCCTGGCGTTCGATGCGCAGGTTCGACAAATGCAGGTCCTGCACGCCGATCACCCGGTGACGGCAGATCAGCAAGGTGTGATGGATGACATTTTCCAGCTCACGGATGTTGCCTGGCCAGGAATAGTCGAGCAGTTTGCGCTGCGCCTGGGCGTCCAGGGTCACGTCGCCGAGGCCGAGCTTGCGGCTGTACTCGGCGATGAAATGGCGGATCAGCGGCAGGATGTCGCCGGGCCGCTCGCGCAAGGGTTTGAGCACCAGGGTGACCACGTTGAGGCGGTAGTAGAGGTCTTCGCGAAAATGCCCGGCGTTGATGGCTTTTTCCAGCTGCACGTTGGTGGCCGCGAGCACCCGCACGTTGATCCTGATGCTCTTGCGCGAACCCAGGCGTACCACCTCGCGCTCTTGCAGCACGCGGAGCAACTTGACCTGGATGGGCAGCGGCAGGTCACCGATTTCATCGAGGAACAGCGTGCCGCCATCGGCTTCCTCGAACCAGCCGGCCTTGGCGGTCAGCGCGCCGGTGAAGGCACCTTTCTCGTGTCCGAACAGCTCGGCTTCGACCAGCGTTTCGGAAAAGGCCCCGCAGTTGACCGCAATGAACGGTTTGTCACGGCGGGCGCTGAGGTTGTGCACGTGGCGGGCCACCAACTCCTTGCCGGTGCCGGTCTGGCCGATGATCAGCACGCTGGCGTCGCTGGGGGCAACTTGTTGCAAATGAGCCAGCAAGGCACGAGAGCTGGGGTCCTCGAAGACCTGGGCCGTAGCGCGGATCGACGTGGCCAGGTTGGGAGAGGGAGGAAGCGTGAGGAGTTGCATGACGATGGCACCCGTTGATGAGATTGAGGTCAGGTGAGGACCAACACTCCTTGATGGCAGCACCCCGCGAGCCATTCGGCTTAAGAATTAATCTAAATGATCTAAGAAATTGTTAATAAATAACTTTTAGTTATTTTCTTAAAGCCATCGCCATGTGGCGACGCGGTGTCGGTCAGGTCGTTGCAAAGAAGATTGCCTGTAAAAACATTTATTGACTAAAAGAAATTATCGGATAATTATTTCCCTGCATCTGCTTTCACGCAGAGTCACTGTTCAGGGGCAACCCGATGAGTCAGAACACCCTGCCAACCTTGGCAAGCCTTTACGTCGAGGCCAACGAATCTTCCTTGCACGCCGCCCGCCACGGGCCATTGCTCATGCAAGGCTTTCCCGCCGAACCCCAGCACCGCGTCACCTGGAACAACTGGATGCGGCCCCCGTTCAACCAGTGGGGGTTTCGCAACCTGGCACGCTTGCGTCCCACCATCGACGTGCAGGCGGGCAGCGGGCCGCTCAGTGTGTTGAAGCAGGCGCCACAGCCGCTGGATGCGCTGCACTTCGACAGCGAATGCGGCTTGAGCATCAGCGTGATCGACCACCTGGTCGCCAGCCAGACCGACGCCTTCCTGGTGCTACAGGGCGACACGGTGCTGTATGAGCGCTACTTCAACGGGCAGCGTCCCGAGGACCGGCACATCATGTTTTCGGTGACCAAGTCGCTGGTCGGCACCTTGGGTGAGCAACTGGTGTGCGACGGTGTGCTGGACCCGACATTACCCGCGGCGTTCTACGTGCCGGAGCTGGCGGGCAGCGCGTTCGGCGATGCCACCGTGCGCCAGTTGTTCGACATGGCGGTGGGCATCGACTACAGCGAAGTCTACGAAGACCCGGATTCCGAGAGCTCCCAGTACGGCTATGCCTGCGGTTTCCAGCCGGCGCCGGCGCAATACGCGCAGTTCGAGTCGCTGTATCAGTTCCTGCCGTCCCTGAAAAAACGCGGCCAGCACGGTGGCTTCTTCAGCTACGTGACGGCGACCACCGAAGCCTTGGCCTGGGTCATGGAGCGGGCCAGTGGCAAGGCCTGTCACCAGTTGCTGCAAACCGTATGGCGCCAGTTGGGCTGCGAGCGCGACGGCTATTTCATGGCCGATCCGTGGGGCCGTAGCGTGGCCGGCGCCGGTTTCAGCGCGACGTTGCGGGACATGGCGCGTTTCGGACGCCTGCTGGCCAACGACGGCCGTCAGGGCGAACGACAACTGCTCTCGGCCGAGACGGTGGCCCGCATCGCTGCCGGTGCCGACCCGACGGTCTATGCCACGTCAGCCGACTTCCACGCCTGGACCCCCGGCGCGTCCTACCGCAGCCAGTGGTACGTCTTCAACGACCACAGCCAGGCGATCATGGCCGGTGGCATTCATGGCCAATACCTGTTTGTCGACAAACCTTCCGGCGTGGTGATCGTCAAGCAGTCTTCGCTGGATGACGCCATCGGCCCGTTCGACACCGACAGCGTACGCATGCTGCGAGCCATCGCCGCCCAGCTGCGCGATTGACCCGCGCCCGACGATAAGAAACCTGCGTTCCATTCACCTGGCCTGGCCAGGTGTTGGGCGACGCTTTGCGCCGCCATTCACTGCCCTGTAACAACAATAATCACACAGGAGCTCCAAATGGTTTCCATGATGCGTTTGTCCCGAACGTTGCTGGCGTTCGGGTTACCCCTGACCACCCAAGCGGTCCTGGCGGGCTACACGTTCGAGGACGGCAACCTCAAGGGCGAGGCCAACCTGACGGCGGGCGGCGCCATCCTCTCGACCCGCCAGGTCAATTTCGGCGCGGGCCGGATCGATCTGCGCAGCCGCCGCAACGACGGCACGAAAATCGATTGGCAGGAGTTTTACCTCAAGCCTGGCGTCAAACTCGAATATGCCTTGCAGCCCGACTTCAGCCTGTTGGCCGGGGGCTCGCTGGTGGCGGCGACGACCCTGGGCGACGGCGATGCCGGTGGCTTCAGCCGCCGCTCCGACGGTGAGGTCTCCACCGAAGAGTTCTATGGCGGTTTTCGCGCCGGGGAGTGGACCTTCACGGCGGGGCGCCAGAACTACATGATCGGCACCGGTTTCATTGTCATGGACGGTGACCTCGACCAGTTCAAGGACGGTGCCTATTGGCTTGCGCCGAGAACCGCCTTCAAGGAATCGGCGCTGCTGGCCTGGGACCATGGCGCATTGAAGACCCAGGCCTTCTCCTTGCGCACCGACGGCGACCTGGGCGACTTCCGCATGACCGGCGCCAACCTCGACTACAACCTCGCCGACCAGGTGACGCTCGGGGCCATGGCCATGAAGGTCAATGCCCTGGGGCCCAAGGGCGCGACGCCGCTGCGCCGCGACGGCATGCAGGTGTACAACGTCCGGGCGCTCAACGCCAAGGTGCCGGGCGTGCCGGCGCTGACGCTCAACGCTGAATATGCCGTAGAGCGCGGGCACGGCGAAGGCGTCGACTATGACGCCGAGGCCTGGTACGCCCAGGCCGACTATGCCTTCGACAACGTGCCGCTGACGCCGATCATCGGCTATCGCTACACCCACTTCTCCGGGGACGACAACCTCGCCGACAACCGTCAGGCGTCCTGGGACCCGCTCAGCAAGGGTTATGTCGACTGGGGCACCTGGCTGGTGGGCGATGTGGTCGGCAACTACCTGCTGTTCAACAGCAATGAAAATGTCCAGCAGTTCTCCCTCAAGACGCACCTCAACGAAACGCTGACCTTGGGAACGATCCACTACCAGTTCTGGCTGGACGAAAAAAACTACATGGGGGCCGCCGTCAATGACCGGCGTTTTGCCGACGAGAGCGTCGTCTTCCTTGATTGGGCGCCGTCCAGGGCGCTGGTGACGTCGCTGTCCTATAACTGGGTCAAGCCCATGGCCGCGGCCAAGCAGGTGTTTGGCGATGACCAGACATTCAGCGCACTGGAAATGTCCTTTACCTACCGCTATTAAGTGTCGCGAGCCTTCGCGGCCGCGTTGGAGTTTTTCCCATGTACAAGTCGTTGCGTAACACCTTGCTGGGCGGTTTGATTTCATTGTTGGTCAGCGGCGCGGCGATGGCCGACGAACGCACGGTACGGATCTACAACTGGATCGAGTACCTGCCGCCGGAAATCCTCAAGAGCTTCCAGGAAGAAACCGGTATTCGCCCGATCTACGACGTATTCGACAGTGTCGAGACCCTGGAGTCCAAGCTGTTGACCGGCAACTCCGGGTATGACGTGGTCTACCCGAGCAGCTCCAACGTCAGCCACCTGATCGCCGCCGGTGCCGTCCAGCCGCTGGACCGCAGCCAATTGCCCAACTGGCAGCACCTGGACCCGGAGTTCATGAAGTCCCTCGAAGCGGTCGGTGACACCGGTAACCGCTACGCCGTGCCGTACCTCTGGGGCACCACGTTGATCGGCTACAACGTCGATAAGGTGCGCAAGGCGCTGGGCGCCGATGTGCAGATGAACAGCTGGGACATCATCTTCAAGGAACAGAATCTTTCCAGGCTGGCCAGCTGTGGCGTGGGCTTTCTCGATGCCGCCAACGAAATCATCCCGATCGCCTTGCACTACGAAGGCCTCGATCCCAATAGCCTGAAGCGCGAGGACTACCCGAAGGCCCAGGCCGCGATGCTGAAGATTCGCCCCTACATCAACTATTTCAGTTCATCGCGCTACGGCATGGACCTGGCCAACGGCGATGTGTGCGTCGCCGTGGGCTGGTCCGGCGGCGTGGCCCTGGCCAAGCAACTGGCCGATGCCGCGGGCAAGGGCGTCAAGGTCGAGATGGCCTTGCCGAAGGAGGGCGCGCCGGTGTGGTCGGACGTGATGATGGTGCCGGCCAATGCCCCTCACACCCAAGAGGCCTATGCCTTCATCAACTACATCCTGCGCCCGGACGTGATTGCCCGGATCAGCAACAAGATTGGTTACCCCAACCCCAACAAGGATGCCACCGCGCTGGTGAATGCCGAGATCCGCAACAACCCCGCCATGTATGTGCCGGACGAGGCACGCAAGACGCTGTTCGCCCTGGAGCCGGTGCCAGCCGCCGTCGAGCGGGTCCGCACGCGCACCTGGACCACCATCAAGAGCAATCGCTGAGTAGCCATGCCCGGCGTCGTGGCGCCGGGCTTTCCTCAGGTTTATTCAGGCCCGCATGCCGTGGAACAGCAGCTCGGTGATCCGCCGGACCTGGCTGGAGTGAGCCTCGACATCCGGCTGTTGCTGGTTGACTAGCCGATACAGTTGCAGGTGCGAATAGTCATTGAGCAGGAAGGCGGCCAGTTCCACGTCGAGGTCGGCGCGCAGCTTGCCGGCCGCTTGCAACTCCCTGAGCAGGCCGCTGATTTCAGCTCGCAGTGCATCGTTCATGGCGCGATAGCCTTCGGGCAAATCGTTGTCGCCCCCGAACAGGATCAGCGGCAGCAGTTCGCGCCACAGGCTCGGGTGCATGACTTCCAGGGCGTACCCGGTCAGTAATCGCTCCAGGTAACACATTGCCTCGACCGGGTCTTCAATCCCGGGGATCTGGCTGCGGGTGTCCTTGAGCGCGCGTTGGTCGGCCTCGTGGAGGATTTCCAGGATGATTTCCTGCTTGTTGCCGAAGTACTTGAACACGGTGGGCGCCGAGACGCCGGCCTGGCTGGCGATTTGTTCGATGGTGGTGTCCTGGTAGCCCTGGCGCTCGAACAATTCGATGGCCGCTTTGCTGATGGCTTGCCGTCGTTCGGCTTTCTGGCGTTCACGCAGTCCGCTCACGGGAGGTCCTTGTCTGGGAAAGAAGAGGCGGCCGCCACACACCACTGTCCCTCTGCCACAAAGACGGGGGCGAGCGGGGGGCCGCATGCCTCTGCAAAATACTTAACTGGATAAAATATTTGAAGCACTCATTTCAAATACTGGCCTTTTGGCTCGGCTCTGGAAGGGGCCCGGCAGTGGCGAGATCAGGCACTGAGGCGGCGCGCTCAGGTAATTTTCCCCGTCGGCAAGGCAGGTAACGTGACGCGTCATTCCATCCGGTTACACAGATACGTAAAGGGGGGACCAGGAAAAACCGGAAGTCAGCGCTTCAAGAGGGGCAGTCACCCACTGATCCCTGTCTACGCCTCAATGCCGATAAAAAGAGAATAAGAAAATGACCAGCCCCAGCTTCAAGGATTCGAACGGCCATCTGGCGCAGGGCTTCAAGCCTCGTCACGTCACCATGCTGTCCATCGCCGGGATCATCGGTGCGGGCCTGTTCGTCGGCTCCGGACACGCCATCGCCGCCGCCGGCCCGGCCGTCTTGCTGGCTTACCTGTTTTCCGGGCTGTTGGTGGTCCTTGTCATGCGCATGCTGGGTGAAATGGCGGTGGCCAACCCGGACACCGGATCCTTTTCAACCTACGCCGACCAGGCCATCGGCCGTTGGGCGGGCTTCACCATCGGCTGGCTCTACTGGTGGTTCTGGGTGTTGGTGATACCGATCGAGGCGCTGGCCGCCGGGCATGTCCTGAACCAGTGGTTTCCGGCCGTGGACGCCTGGGTGTTTGCCTCGGCGTCCATTGTCCTGTTGGCCGTGACCAACCTGTTCAGCGTGGCCAAGTACGGGGAGTTCGAGTTCTGGTTCGCGATGGCCAAGGTAGTGGCGATCATCGGTTTCATTTCCCTGGGCTTTGCCGTGTTGATGGGCTGGATCCCCGAGCGGGAAGCCAGCGGCCTGAGCCGCTTGATGGAGGAACACGGCGGGTTCGCGCCCAACGGCCTGTCCGCGGTGGTCGGTGCTTTCATCACCATCATGTTCAGCTTCATCGGCACCGAGGCGGTGACCATCGCGGCGGCCGAGTCCAACGATCCGGCCCAGAACATCGCCAAGGCGACCCGGTCGGTGATCTGGCGAATCGGGGTGTTCTACCTGCTGTCGATCTTCGTGGTCATTTCCGTGGTGCCTTGGAACGATCCGCTGCTGGCGTCCGTGGGCTCCTACCAGCGTGCGCTGGAACTGATGAACATTCCCCACGCCAAGCTCATGGTTGATGCGGTGGTGCTGATTGCCGTGGCCAGTTGCATGAACTCCTCGATCTACATCGCCTCACGCATGCTGTATTCCCTGGGGCGCCGCGGTGATGCGCCGAAGGCGCTGAAAGTGACGTCCGCGGCCGGTGTCCCGCGCTCGGCGGTGATCGCCAGCACTGTGCTGGGGGCAGGGGTCACCTTGTTCAGCTACTTCATGCCGGCGGGGCTGTTCCAGTTCCTGCTCGCCAGCTCCGGCGCCATCGCATTGCTGGTGTACCTGGTAATTGCCATTTCCCAGCTGCGCATGCGCAGGATGCTGCATCGGCAGAACGTCGAGCTGGCTTTTCACATGTGGCTGTTCCCGTGGCTGACCTGGCTGGTGATCGTGTTCATCTCGGCGGCGCTGGCGGTGATGATGGTGACGCCCGAACACCGCAGTGAAGTGAGCACCACCCTGGGGCTGGCGCTGGTTATTTCCTTCATCGGGCTGGTGACTTCCCGGCAGCATGCGCAGCCCGAACGGGCCGCTTCCCTCGGATAGTCCGGCGGCGTTTTTCGCCCGCTTGGCGCCACGTTGCTGGCGCCAAGAAATCCACACTCGGGGCCCGTTCGAGGCCCCGAAAACCCTGGCTTGCAGCACATCCCTCCCGCTGGTCACCCACTGTAAAAACCCAGCCTGTCGAACCGGCACTAACCGGTAGCGGCGTTGTCAGTTATTGGCGCCTGTAGCGACGAGGATCGTCACTGAAAGCGACGTGAGTGTTTTCTCCAATGCCTTCGGGCAGAAAGCGCGCGATGGATTGCGTCTTGGACCGACTCTTTCTTTTGCGGGCGACTTTCTATGGGTTTGCTTCTCGATCCGCGTCATGACATTGATGCCGCTTTACTGAGCTATCGCCGGGTGTTCTGGTCGCTTGCGCTGTTCAGCGGGGTGATCAACCTGCTGGTGCTGGTGCCGTCCCTGTACATGATGCAGGTGTACGACCGGGTGCTCACCAGTCGCAACGAAACCACGCTGTTCATGCTCACCTTGATCGCCCTGGGCCTGTTCCTGTTCAGTGCGCTGATCGAGTGGGTGCGCGGGGAGGTGATGATCCGCATGAGCGCCGGGCTGGACGACGCCCTCGGCGAGCGGATCTTCGACGCGGCCTTCGCCCGCAGCCTGCGCGAGCACAACGCCAACCCGGCCCAGGTGCTCACCGACCTGGCCACGCTTAGGCAACTGATCACCGGCCAGGGCCTGATTGCGTTGCTCGATGCGCCATGGCTGCCGATCTTCCTGTTGGTGGCGTTCATCTTTCACCCCTGGTTCGGCGTGTTGACGTTGATCCTCGCCCTGGTGCTGGTCGGCCTGGCGCTGTGGGGGGAACTGGCGACGCGCACGCGCCTGGGGGAGGCCAATCGGTTGGGGGTGCAATCGGCGGTTTACGTCAACAGCACCTTGCACAACGCCGAAGTGATCCAGGCCCTGGGCATGCTCGGGCCGTTGCGCCAACGCTGGAGCCTGTTGCAGCAGCGCATCATTGCGGCCCAGGCCCACGCCAGCGATCGCGGTGCGCGCATCACTTCGGCGACGCGTTTCGTGCGCATCTCGGGCCAGTCGTTGTCATTGGGGCTGGGCGCGCTGCTGGTGCTGGAAGGGCAGTTGTCGGCGGGCATGATGATCGCGATGTCGCTGTTGCTGGGACGGGCCCTGGCGCCCGTGGAAATCGCGATCGGTTCGTGGAAGCAATTCAATGCCGGGCGCCAGAGCTATCAGCGCTTGAGCCAGTTGTTGGCCCAGCATCCGCGCGAACGCCTGCGCATGCCGTTGCCGCCCCCCAGCGGCGCGGTGCGTCTGGAGCAACTGTACGTCGGTACGCCGGGTGCCACGCAGCCGATTCTGCGGGGCATCCAGTTCAGCCTGGCCAAAGGGGACGTGCTGGCCGTCGTCGGCCCCAGTGCCAGCGGCAAGTCGACCCTCGCCAGGGCGCTGGTCGGTGTATGGCCGGCCATGGGCGGCTCGGTGCGCCTGGACGACGCCGAGATCAGCCAGTGGACCCACGACGCCTTGGGCCCGCACCTGGGCTACCTGCCCCAGGACATCGAACTGTTCGACGGCAGCGTGGCCGACAACATCGCCCGCTTCGGCGAACAGGACGCGGACAAGATCATCGCCGCCGGACGCCTGGCCGGGATTCACGAGATGATCCTGCGTTTTCCCAAGGGCTACGACACGCCGCTGGGGCCAGGTGGGCTGGGCTTGTCCGGCGGGCAGAAACAGCGTCTCGGGCTGGCTCGTGCGCTCTACGGGCGGCCGGCGCTGATCGTGCTCGATGAGCCCAATTCCAACCTCGATGAAGCCGGCGAACTGGCGCTGGTGCAGGCCATCAACGCGCTCAAGGCGGCGGGCAGCACGGTGGTGCTGATCACCCACCGGCCGAACGTGCTGGCGGTGGTCGATCACATCCTGGTGCTCAAGGACGGCACGCAACAGGCGTTCGGCCCCCGGGACCGGGTTCTCAAGGCATTGATGCCGGGGCCGAGGCCGGCCGCGGTGAGGGAGGCAGGCAAAGATGCGTGATCTGACGCCGGGAGCGCACACTTACAGCGAGCACGGGGTGAGTGTTCGCAGCAGCTCGACCCTGCCCACCGCCAGCACCGATGCCCGTGGCGCGGCGCGCTATGGTGTCGGTTTCCTGGTGCTCGCCCTGGGCGGCTTCCTGCTCTGGGCCTGCCTGGCGCCGCTCGATCAGGGTGTGGTGGGCAGCGGCACCGTGGTGGTGGCGGGCGAGCGCAAGGCGGTGCAGTCGCTGGTCGGCGGGGTGGTGGAAAAACTGTTGGTCAGCGACGGCGATCGCGTCACCCAAGGGCAGTTGCTGGTGCAGCTCAACACCGTGCAGGCACAGTCGCAACTGGACGTGACCCTGGGCAAGTTGCTCAACGACCGCAGCGTCGAGGCACGGCTGATTGCCGAGCGCCTGGGCAATGCCGAGATCCAATGGCCGCCGGAGCTGCTGGCGCGTGCCGACGAGCCACGGGTCAAGGCGTCCATGGCGTTGCAGAGCCAACTGTTCCTGACCCGGCGCGCCGAGCTGGGCAGCCGCTTGCAGATCATTGAGCACGAGGCCGCGGCGTTGCAGCAGCAGTTGCTGGGCTACGAAGGCGTGAAGCGCAACTACGACGCGCAGATGCGTTTCCAGCAGCAGGAGCTCGAAGGGCTGCGTGACCTGGCGCGGGAGGGCTACGTGCCGCGCAACAAACTCTTCGAGGCCGAGCGCAACGCGGCGCAACTGGCCGGGCAGATCGCCTCGGGCGTCGGCGACGTCGGCAGGACGCGCCAGGCCATCAACGAAAGCCGGCTCAAGGCCTTGCAGGCGCAGCAGGAGTTTCGTCGGGACGCCGAAACCCAGCTCAGCGAAGTCTCGGCCGAAGCGGCAGGCTATGCCGATCAGATTCGCGCCTTGCAGTTCGAAGTCGACAACGGGGCGATCCGCGCGCCGGTGTCCGGGCAAGTCATGGACGTGAACATTCATACCGTCGGCGGCGTGGCGCAAGCGGGGCAGACCTTGATGCAGGTGGTGCCGCTGGACGCCCCCATGGCGATCACTGCGCGTTTCGAACCGTTGATGGCCAACAAGCTGCGGCCCGGGCTGCCGGTGCATGTGCACTTCACCGCGCTGCAACGGGTCGACACGCCGACGGTCACCGGCACGGTGAAGACGGTTTCGGCTGATCAGTTGATCAACGAACAGACCCACCAGCCGTATTTTTCCGCCAAGGTCGAGATCCCCGCCGAGACCGTCGCAGCGTTGCAGGGTGCCGGGCTGTTGGTCCGCCCGGGCATGCTCGCCGACGTGACGGTGGTGACGGGGGAACGCACCTTGATGAACTACCTGATGAAGCCTTTGCGCGAACGCTTGCTGGCGGCCTTCAAGGAGGAATGAGCATGACCGACCGTCACCGTTACCGCGCCCAGATGTTGCTGGGCCTGTGCACCAGTTGGGCGGTGATCGGCCCCGCCTGGGCGGCCGAAGGGGGCCTGAGCCTGACCGCTGCGTACGACGCCTCGCGGCTCAACGACCCGACCGTGCAATCGGCCGCCCATGCCTTCGAGGCTTCTCGGAACGAAGAGGCGATCGGCCGGGGCGGGCTCTATCCGCAGGTGTCGTTGAGCTCACGTTATGGCTACGGCGGCCGTACCGATGGCGGCGATGACCGCAGCTACGTCAACAGTAACGACTACCAGGCGAACAGTGTCACCCTGGCGGCGCAGCAGCCGCTCTATGACAAGGGGCGCTGGGCGGCGTACCAGGAGGGCAAGGCGCGTGGGCAACTGGGCGTGCAGGTGTTCGACGTGGCCGGCCAGACCTTGTATGACCGGGTCGCCAAGAGCTACTTCGACGTGGCTCGGGCCGAAAACGAAATCAAGTTGATCGCCCAGCAGAAGGCGGCGATCAACGGCCTGGTCACCCAGAGCAAGAAGCTCTATCAGGGGGGCCAGGGCGCGATCACCGATATCGATGAGGCCCAGGCGCGGCTCGACCTGGTCGATGCCCAGGAAGCCGAAGCCCAGGCGCGCCGGGTGGCGGCGCTACGGGCATTGTCCGGGCGCGCCAGTGTGCCGATCGAGGACATCCAGCCCATGCGCGAGGAACTGGCCACCGCCAACCCGATTCCACCAGAGCAGGACTTGCCTTACTGGACGGCGATCGCCCGCGACGCCAGCCCCGAGTTGGCCGCGCGGCTGGCGGCGGTCAAGGTCGCCGAGGCCCAGGCCGACAGCCAGCGCGCCGGGCACTACCCGACCTTGTCCCTGACCACCCAACTGACTCGCCGGGAAACCCGACAGTACCAGGAGCTCGACCCGCGCCAGGACACCTATTATGTCGGCGTGCAACTGGACATCCCGTTATACCGTGGCGGCGCGGTGCGAGCATCGGTGGCCAAGGCCGAGGCGCAACTGGCTGGAGCCCAGTCCGACTACGACGTGCAACGCCAGCAACTGGCCGAGGACATCGAGACTGACTACCTGGGCGTCGTGGCCGGGTTCGCCAAGAGCAAGGCGATGCAGCGGGCGGTGGAGTCCAATCAGCGTGCGCTGACCTCGACGGAGAAAGGCTTCCAGGGCGGCGTGCGTTCCACCGTGGACATCCTCGACGCCCAGCAACGGGTGTTCCAGGCCCGTCGAGACCTGCTCAATACCAAGCTCGACATGCTGCAAAGCTACGTCAGCCTGCACACCCACACCGGCCAGATGAACCGCGCCGTGCTGGAACAGGTGCAGAACCTGTTCTAAACATCGCGGGAACCCCGGCTCTGTGTGGGAGCGGGCTTGCTCGCGAAAGCGGTGGGTCAGTGACGGTGAATTTGGATGTGCCGCCGTCTTCGCGAGCAAGCCCGCTCCCACAAAAGCGCCGGAGGATGCCCGGTATGTGCGTGGAATCCGCTATCCCTGTGGGAGCGAGCTTGCTCGCGAAAGCGGCATGTCTGCCACGAAGATGTTGAATGTGCCGCCGTCTTCGCGGGCAAGCCCGCTCCCACAGGTCTTGCTGGTGCATGCAAAGGCGGCGTACACCCCAAATCCCTTGTGGGAGCGGGCTTGCCCGCGAAAGCGGTGGATCAGTGACGGTGAATTTGGATGTGCCGCCGTCTTCGCGAGCAAGCTCGCTCCCACAAAAGCGCCGGGGGGATACCCAGTATGTGCGTGAAATCCACTATCCCTGTGGGAGCGAGCTTGCTCGCGAAAGCGGTGGTTCTGTGACGGTGAGATTGGATGTGCCGCCGTCTTCGCGAGCAAGCTCGCTCCCACAAAAGCGCCGGGGGGATACCCAGTATGTGCGTGAAATCCACTATCCCTGTGGGAGCGAGCTTGCTCGCGAAAGCGGTGGGTCAGTGATGGTGAGATTGGATGTGCCGCCGTCTTCGCGAGCAAGCTCGCTCCCACAAAAGCGCCGAGGGGATGCCACTGGTCCTCAATGGCTGGAGGGCAAGAATTCGAACAGGGTCTTGCAGACGCCGGCGATGTGTTCGTCCAGGAGTTTGACCGCCCGTTCGACATCGCCGGCGCGGCAGGCGTCGAGGATTTCCCGGTGTTCGTGGTCGGCGCGGTCCTTGCCGGCCGACAGGCTCATCTGCATGCGCAGGTAACGCTCCAGTTTGTCGTGGACCGAACGGATCAGCCCCACCAGGAACGGCCGTTGTGCCGGTTCGTAGAGACAGGCATGCAATTGCCAGTTCAGCTCGGCCCAGCGGCCCACATCATCCTCGCCGATGAATTCACGGCAAATACTGTCCGCACGGGCGAAGGTCTCTTCGGTCATGTTCGGGATCGCCAGGCGCAGCACCTTGTCCTCCAGCAACATGCGCACCTCGAACATCTGCGCCAGTTCCGCCTCGGAGATGCGCGTGACCATCGCCCCGCGATTGCGCTGGAACATCACCAGGCCCTCGGCCTCCAGGCGCTTGAGGGCTTCGCGTACGGGGATCTTGCTGACGTTGAACTGTCGGGCGATGTCGTCCTGGCGAATCGGCTCGTCCTCGGCGAAATGCCCGGCCACGATGGCATCGCGCAGGTGACGGGTGATGATTTCCGAAGTGGTGGGGGTGTTGCCCAGGTCAGGCAGGTTGAACTTGGATAAGGTCACGGCGGCGAGTCGGCTGATGGAATTGGGGATATGGTATACGACTTTGCCTAAGCCAGTGTCGAGCCTTGCTGCGGGCTTTATCCCGTGGCGAGGGCGCTTGCTCCCGCTGGGCTGCGCAGCAGCCCCATTTCAGTGATTGTCACTCAATTGAGCGGGAGCAAGCGCCCTCGCCACAGGTTCCACCTTGCGAACAACCACCCAGCCGGTGACCAGCGATCCGACCATCAACGCCACCCCGAACAGGATCAACGCCATATCGGCGCCGAACGCGTCGGCCACCACGCCGGTGACCACCACGGGAAGACTGAAACCGATATACGCGAACAGGAAAAAACCGGCGCTGACCCGGGCCTTTTCCAGGCCGGCCATGGCCGTGATCGCCGATAACCCGCCCAGGTACAGAAACCCGTAGCACGCGCTGCTGGCCCCCAGGGCGCCCAACAGCACCGCGGGCAGCGAACCGTTGCTCGCGCCCAACGCCAGTAGCGCATAGCTTATGGGCAGCACCAGCAAGCCGATGCCGGTGGCCCGGGCAGGTGGCAGGCGGCGGGCCCAGGGCTGGAAGAGCAGCCCGCAACTGATCACGGTAAAGGTCGACAGGCCTGACCACTGCTGCAAGGCGTGGGCGGCCAGTACCGATGGCAATATCGCGATGACCAGTCCCGAGGTGGCCCAGGCCAGCAGCATCGAAAAACTGTAGGGCAGGCTGCCGGCGGGAAACAGCGGCAGGCGCAGCAGCGGTGCATGGCTGTTGCGCGTGGCAGGGTCCGGCAACCGGACGACCACGCCCATCGCCAGGGCCGCCAGGGTCAGTTGCAGCCAGAAACTGCCGGGCACGACGCTGTGCTGGCCAATCAGGAACAGGCTGGTCAATGCCGCGCCGAGGCCGAAGCCCAGCGAGGTACTGGCGGTGACCCGGTTGGCAGCCGCGCGGGTGTCGTCGCCTGCCATCAGTTCGGTCATGTAGGCCGTCGCGGTCGCCGAGGCCAGCCCCGTGCCCACGCCCATCATCAGCCGCGCCAGGCCCAGCGCGATCAGGTTCGGCCAGATCGAGGTGACCACCGTCGCCAGCATCGACAGGCCCAGCGCCAACAGGATCAAGGGCCGGCGGCCCACTCGGTCGGCGATCCCGCCGAAGGCCAGCAACACCGGCAGCACTCCCAGCACATAACAGGAAAAGGCCACCGCCGTGGCGCCCGCCCCATGCCCTGAAGCCAGCGCATAGGCGGTGTACAACGGCGCCTGCAGGTTCACGGCCAGGGTGATCAGGCACAGGCCGAAAGCCAGTCCCCATGGGTGTCGATGCTGTGCGTTCAAGCGTGTTCCTCAGGAAATCGTAAGTCTCGAGGACTATCACCGCCGACTCCCCCAGGAACAAGAAACAGCCCGGGGCGTTTTGTGTTTAACTGTTCGCCAAAAAACAGCGAACACTTAAAAGGCATGCCATGGATCTGAACATCGATCGCAATGCCGCCGAGCCGATGGTCCGGCAACTGGTGGCTCAATTGCTGGGCTGGATAAAGCGCCAGGGCATCCGCCCCGGCGCCCGGATGCCCTCCATTCGGCAACTGGCCCAGGAAAACGGCGTGAGCCTGGCGTGTGTGATCAAGGCCTACGACCAACTGGTTGCCAGTGGGGTGTTGGAATCCCGGCATGGGTCGGGTTTTTTCGTCGCGCCCCAGGTGTCGCGCCCGAAGGAACCGGCGACGGGCGAAGAGGAGGGCGCATGGGCCCTGTTCGAGCCGCAGTCTTCGCGGCTCAAGCTCGGCTGCGGCTGGCTGCCCGACGCCTGGCGGGACGACACCGACCTGGGCCAGGCCATCCGCCAGGTGGTGCGCAGCGACAACCACGCCCTGTTCAACTACAGCACGCCGCTGGGGTCGGTCGAGCTGCGCCAGCACATTCAGAAACGCCTGGATCTGATCGACATCCACGTCGACCTGCCGCAGATTCTCACGACCCAGGGGGCCAGCCAGGGCCTTGACCTGTTGGTGCGCACGCTGCTCAAACCCGGTGACCTGGTGCTGGTGGAGAGCCCCGGCTACTACAACCTGTTCAACCTGCTGAGGCTGCATGGGGTCAGGACCCTGGCGGTGGCGCGAGGTACCCAGGGCCCGGCTATCGAGGACCTGGAACGCTTGCTGGAACAGCACAAACCCGCCTATTTCTTCCTCAACAGCATGTACCAGAACCCCACCGGCACCAGCCTGGCACCCAGCGTGGCGTACCGCTTGCTGCAACTGGCCAACCAGCATGACTTCAAGCTGATCGAGGACGACATCTACGCCGACTTCCAGAACGGCGTGACGTCCCGGCTGGCGACCCTGGACGGGCTGGACCGGGTGATCTACCTCGCGAGTTTTTCCAAGACCTTGTCCAGCTCCTTGCGTGTCGGTTACGTGGTTGCCCAGCCCGACATCATCAACCGGCTGGCCGAGGTCAAGATGGTGACCGGCATCGGCTGCTCGCTGCTGGCGGAGAACGTCGTGGCGGCGTTGCTCGCCAACGGCGCGTATCGCAAGTTGATCCAGCGCCTGCGCCAACGGCTGAACAAGCAGATGGCAAGCACCCTTCGCCAACTCGACCAGGCGCATTGGGAGGTTTTCGCCGAGCCCACCGGTGGCTTGTTCGTATGGGCCCGGCCGCGACACCTGGCTGCCGACCGGGTGCAGCAGATTGCCCATGAAGCGCAAGTGCAACTCTCCCAGGGTTCCAGCTTCATGCCGGCGGGTGAGGCGTGTGACTGGCTGCGGCTGAACGTGGCCTTTGTCCAGGACGTTCGCGCACAACGTTTTTTCCAGCGAATCGAGCAAGAGTCCCTCAGCCACCCGATAACTGAATATGCGCAGGGAAATGCAGGGTGTTAATGGGAATGCATATCAAACAGGAATGAGTTGCTGTATCTTTCGCGACACATTCTTGCCGGCCCCAGCGGGTTGGCGTTTTTCCCTTAGGATTGTGCATCGATGCGTCGGATTCTCGTTTCACTGTGTGTGCTGCAGGCTTATTCCGTATCCACCTGGGCAGAAGAGCCCCTCGTCGCCCCGGCGTCCATGGAGCTGCAAGCCACCGACATCGTCGGCGCTGGCGACTATGAAAATCCCCAGGGACCGGTCAAGGGCTATCACGCCACCCGTTCGGCCAGCGCCACCCGTACCGACACCGCGATCCATGAAACCCCGCAATCGATCTCCGTGGTGTCGCGCGACGCCGTCGAAGACCTCGGCGCCACGCGCCTGCAAGATGCCCTCGACTACGCCGGCGGCGTGGGCCGGGCCAACAACTTCGGCGGCCAGGGCCTGACCACCTTCACCGTGCGCGGCTTCACCACGGGGGAGTTCTACCGCAACGGCTTCCCGATCAACCGGGGTTACCCGAACATGCCCGACGCCAACACCATCGAGCGCCTGGAAGTGCTGCGCGGCCCGGCGACCATGCTGTACGGGCGTGGCGACCCCGGCGGCACCTTCAACGTGGTGTCCAAGCAGCCGTTGGCCGAGCGCACGGTGACCCTCGGCAGCCAGCTCAATGACCAAGGCATGCGTCGCGGCACGCTGGACGCGTCCGGCCCGTTGGACGAAGCGGGCACACTGGCCTACCGCTTGAACGTGATCGGCGAAGGGGGCGACACCTTCCGCGACCACGTCGAGACCGAGCGCTACGGTGTCGCCCCGGTGGTGACCTGGCAACTCAACGACACCACGCGCCTGACGTTCGAAGGCGACTTCATGCGCAACAACCATCCGCTGGACCGGGGTGTGACGCACTATCCTGGCCAGCGTGGCACGGCATCGCGCGAGACCTTCTTCGGCGAAAAGGACGCCGGCAAACTGCACAACGACAACAACATGCTGCAGGTGCGTTTCGAGCACATGCTCAACGACGACTGGACCCTGGCCGGTGGCACCCAATGGCTGGACGGCACGTTGCAGGGCAATGCCATCGAAGGCAACGGCATCGCCGCCGACGGCCGTACCCTGGGGCGCAATTTCAACTACCGCAAGCTGGAATGGACAGACCGCGACACGCAACTGAACCTCACCGGGCATTTCGCCACGGGCGGCTTGGAGCACACGCTGTTGACCGGGATCGAGTACGAAGACTACGACTACCAGTCCATCATCCAGCGCTCCGCGGCCGGGACCGGGGCCTACCCCATTGATATCTTCGATCCGGTGTACGGCCAGCCCCGCCCGCCGCTGACCCGCACCCCCACCGACGACCAGGAAAACCTCAAGACCCTTGGCCTGTTCCTCCAGGACCAGGTGGCGCTGACCGAGCGCTTGAAAGTGCTGGCGGGGGCGCGATTCGAGCGCTTCGAGCATGAGTACGAGACGTTTGTGCCCAATGGCAGGAGCTGGAGCAAAGACGACAGCGCGGTCACCCCGCGGCTGGGCGTGATCTACGACCTGACCGACACCGTGGCGGTCTACGCCAACACGGCCCGCTCGTTCAAGCCCAACACCGGTGCCAGCCGCCAGGGTGGCGGCTTCAAGCCGGAAGAGGGCAAGTCCTACGAGATGGGTGTGAAATGGGAAGCGCTGGATCGCCAGTTGAGCGTCGACGCGGCGGTCTATCAGATCGAGAAGCGTAACGTGCTCACCACTGACCCGCTGGACTCCACCTTCAGCGTGGCCGCCGGCGAAGTGCGCAGCCGTGGCTTCGACCTGAACGTGGCCGGTAATCTGACACCGGCGTGGCGGGTGATCGGTGGCTATGCCTACGTCGATGCCGAGGTGACCAAGGACACCAGCATCCCAAGCGGGACCCGCCTGCTCAACGTGCCCAAGAACACCTTCAGCCTGTTGAACGTCTACGAATTCCAGGACGGCGGCCTCAAGGGCCTGGGGCTGGGCGCCGGTGCCCGGTACGTTGACGAGCGCGCCGGCCAGACGGCGGCGAATGCCTTCTCGATGGACAGCTACACGGTGGTGGACCTGCTGGGCTACTACAAGGTCAACGAGCGGATCCGCCTGAACCTGGACGTGAAGAACCTGTTCGACGCCGATTATGAAGAGGGTGCGTTCGGTAACGTCTACGCCTACCCAGGCGCACCGCGCACTGTGCAGGCTGGCATCTCCTACACCCTCTGATCGCTGTGGGAGCGAGCTGGCTCGCTCCCACACAGCGGGCAGTTGCTGCTCACCACTTGCCCGTGCTCATCCCGCCATCCACCGGCAGTACCACGCCGGTGGTGAAATCGGCTCCCGCCAGATAAAGCACGGCCTCGGCAATTTCCTCGACCGTCCCCACACGACCCGCCGGCGCCAGGTTGTCGAGAAACGCACGGTGCGCCGGGTCATGCATCGGCGTGTCGATGATCCCGGGCGCGACGGTGTTGACCTTGATGTGATGGGGCGACAACTCCAGGGCCAGGGCGCGGGTCATCTGGTTGACACCGCCCTTGATCAGCACCGGCAGCGCGGCCGGCACCTGGATATTGGGTTGCAGCGCCACCGAGGCGGAGATGTTGATGATAAAGCCCTGGCGACGGCCGATCATGTGCGCGGCCGCTGCCTGGCTGGCATACACGAGGCCCTTGAGGTTGGTGTCCAGCAGCGCTTCCAGGTCCTGGGGGCTGTACTCGATGAACGGCTTGGGCAGGAAGAAACCCGCATTGTTCACCAACCCGTCCATACGGCCGAAGACCTCGACGGCTTTGGCAACGACACGGGTAGAGGTGGCCGGGTCGGCAATATCACCGGCCACGCCAATGAACCGGTCGGTATGGTTGAGCTGGGCCGCAGCGGCGTCCAGCCCGGATTGAGAACGGGCATTGCCCACCACGTTATAGCCCCGATCCAGGAACGCCTTGACCAAGCCCAAGCCGATACCGCTGGAAGCGCCGGTGATGATGACGGTTTTGTTGATACTCATGAAATCGACTCCTGATCACTTGATTGAACCGCTGCGCCGGGAGCGGCGCGGGTTGTGCTCAGGGTATTGATGCACTCAGACTTGATAAATCAGGGTTCTGGTACTTGAGTTGATACCTCATGTAATCAATCCCAAACATCCACACAACCGAACTTTGCCGAAGATGGGGAGCAGGTTGAATCAATGCTGGGTGTGCCACTGTCTTCGCGAGCGAGCTCGCTCTCGCAATGGGACTTGCGGGGCAGTTGGAAGATATGGGTTGGCTGTCAGGTCGCCTTCGCGGGCAAGCCCGCTCCCACAGGGCCCCGCGCAGGCATGAACGAGCCAGGTCGGCTTTAAGGCCGTCTCGGGCATGCCGAGCCTGGGCGAGGCACCAGGGGGTGGGGCAAAGCGCTCTTGGTTAGTTTTGGCGGGTCCGGCTCCCGGTGTCTCAAAAAGCGGCCGTTATCGCAGCAATGGATAGGTACTCAATAAGGCCGCCATCACGAGCAGACTCACTCCTTCGGAAGACTTCGAAACTGCGTCGTCGTCATACCCGCGTATCCCCAGTTATCCGTATCCACCTCCTCGATCACGATATGGGTCAAGTGCGGGTCCTTGCCCAACACACGTTGAAGGGTCTCGGTGATTTCAGCGATCACCTGGGCCTTCTGCTCACGTGTCACGCCATCACGGGTAATTCGTACATTGACAAAGGGCATCTCGCACTCCTGCTGATGAACACGGGCGCAGGACCATTCCCACGCCACCGGGGCCACTGTATTTATACGCGCCAGCCTGATAAACAGGCCTCTGGAATCTTCAGTTGATACGCGGTGTAACGAATCATGAAGCGGCATTTCGAAGACCTGCAACTGGGCAGCATAGAACTGTTTTGCCTGGCGGCGGAGGCGGGCAGTTTCACGGCGGCGGCGCAGGTGGCGGGCGTCACTCCGGCGGCGGTGAGCCGTTCGATCTTTCGCCTGGAAGAACGCCTGGGCTCGCGCCTTTTCGTGCGTACCACTCGTAGCATCCGCCTGACAGAGGCCGGCAAGACCTATTTCGAAGAATGCCGGCAGGCGCTGACGCAACTGATCGAGGCGCAACAGGCAATGATGGGCGCCCAAGCGGTGCCCGCCGGGCCATTGCGCATCAGCCTGCCCACCACCTACGGTCACCACCGGATCCTGCCGTTGCTGCCGACGTTCCGGGCGCTGTACCCACAAGTCAGCGTGGACGTGCACCTGAGCAATCGCAACATCGATTTCGTTGCCGAAGGGTATGACCTGGCGATCCGCGTGCGGGCCCAGCCGGACTCCTCGATGATCGCCCGGCAGTTGGAAGACGCGAGGCTGGTGGTGGTCGCAGCGCCGGATTACCTGCGCAGGGCCGGCACCCCGCAGACCCTCGAAGACCTGGATCAGCACGAGTGCATCCAGTTCGAATTGCCCAGCAGCGGTCGACGGATTTCCTGGCTGTTCAAGGTCGATGGCAAGGACCGGGAGGTCTTTGCCCAAGGCCACTACGGTTGTTCGGACGATGTGTTGGGCGGTGTGACGCTGGCCAAGCATGGTGCGGGCCTGTTCCAGACCTACCGCTTCATCGTCGAACAGGAACTGGCGGACGGGCGCCTGGTGGAAGTGCTGCAGCCATTGGGTGGCCGCTCACGGCCCTTCACATTGCTCTATCCCCACGGCCGACACATGCCCCAGCGCGTGCGCGCCTTCATCGATTTCCTGTTGCAGTACCGCGAGCAGTGGGCCAAAACCTGAGGCGCTGTGGGAGCGAGCAGGCTCGCTCCCACTTCATGCGTGCACCTGGCCAATCATCAGAACTTGAACGCCTGCCGACCGATCAGCAGCCACTTACCGTCCTTCTGTTTCTGCCAGATCTGGAAGTTCTCGATTTCGGTCGGCACGATGTCGCTGCCCTTGATCGCCTGGGCCGAGAAATGATTACGCACCAGGGCGGTGTCGCCTGAGAGGGTGATCTTCTGGTTTTTCATCTCCAGGGTCTTGAACGCGCTCTTGCCGGTCTCGATGTCGGCGATGAAGGCTTTCTTGTCCTGGATGTTCCCGCTGGAATGCCCGTAGGTGAGGTTTTCGGCGGCCAATGCCTGGAGCTGGGGGATGTCCTTGTGCAGCATGGCCTGGGTCAGGTGGTCGACGGCCTGGGCCACATCCTGCTCGGCCGACGCCGCGGCAGTGGCCGCATAACCGCTGAACAGGCACAGGAAGCTGATGACCAATGTCGCTTTCTTCATGGATGTTTCCTTGTTTTTGTAGGTATGAGGAACGTCACGAGCGTTTTTGACTACGCTCATCGGTCATCGTACAACTACTTTAGGCGTGAGGATAGCGAAGGTTGTGCAGAGCCCTCTGGGGCGAGGCGCCGGACCGCTACGGTGGCTTGTTCCGTTGTTGGCTGTAATGAACAAAGATGCGTGAAACGAAAAAAGAGCCTGATATTCGCAATCAGGCTCGGACATGGGTAGAGCAATCCATTTTTTGGCTTCTGTCAGGAAAGTTAACCGACCTGATAGGTGTCACATAGTGCTGAAAGTTCAACTGAGTGCTCTCTGGAGTTCAGGTCTTTATAGTTAAGCCGTCCATCAAAAACAAGTTTGAAATACACGTTTTGACGTGAGCCGTCCTTACCTTCAATGAAGATCTTGTCGTCAGGACGATATTTACTGAAGTCTGCTTCAGTACACGTGTGGTTTCGCATTTTTCATTCTCCCAAGGTTGCGGAGAAACGATTGTTTTTTATTTCAACCGCACAGAGAACTGTCAAACTCGACAGTTTTATATAAGATTTTCAAGCGGTATCGGGTCGTTTTATTCGATTGCAGACACATTGTCTGAATCTGCCTGGCGGATCGTACAGTCGATGCACTCCTGGGGCGGACATTACCCGTGAACCGCCCCCCGAATCCCTTCCAGCAACATGGCGAACGCCGGGTTGTCGTTGTCTTCCCGCCAAATCAGATGCAGTTCGCTTTGCACCCCTTCGCCCAGGTCGATCTCGCGGAACACCACCTGCTTGAACACCACGCTGGTGGCACAACGGGGCACCAGGGCCAGGCCCATGCCCGCGTTGACCAGCGCCAGGATGGTCAGTGAGGAGCCGAGCCATTGCACGTATTGCGGCGCGACCCGGGCCGAGCGGAGCGTGCCGGTGAGCAATTCGTTGAACGGCGGATAGGCGGAATGGGAGTACATCAGGAACGGTTGCGCGTTGAGGTCCTGCACGCTCACGGTCTCGGCCTGGGCCAGCGGGTGCCCGGCCGGGACCGCCAGCACGAAGGGTTCGCGCACCAGGCATTCGGTGGCGTAGCCGGTTTCCAGTAGCGGCGAGCGGACGATGCCCAGGTCGATGCGCCGGGCGCGCAGGGCCTCATGCTGCTGGTAAGTGTTCATCTCCGACAGGACGATTTTGACCTGGGGCTGTTTCAGCCGCGCTTCGGCGATCACCTTGGGCAAAAATTCATACACCGCGCTGCCGACGAAGCTGATGGTGACCGAGCCGATGTCACCCTGGGCGAAGCGCCGGGCCGCCACGGCCGCTTGTTGGGCTTGTTCCAGCAGGTTCTGGGCTTCGAGGAAAAACGCCCGGCCGGCGGCGGTGAGCGCCACGCTGCGGGTGCTGCGGGTGAACAGTTCGACTCCCAGGTGATGTTCCAGCAACTGGATCTGCCGACTCAACGGTGGCTGGGTCATGTTCAGGCGTTCGGCGGCTCGACGGAAGTTGAGTTCGGTCGCCACGGTGGTGAAGCAGCGCAGTTGGGCCAGTTCAAACATTGATTCAATCCAGGTATCAATCAAGTGCCAAGTTAGATTAGACGGGAACAATCCCCGGCGTCCATCATCGTCCCGTTCCCCACAAAAACAATGATCGGGAGGCACCCTTGAACAACGTACCGGACTCCACGTCGGCGAGCACCCTGGCGCTCGCGGCGGCCAAGGTCAAACGTCACGTACTGCCGCTGGTGGTGGTGATGTTCATCGTCAACTACATCGACCGGGTCAACATCGGCTTCGTGCGCAGCCACCTGGAAACCGACCTGGGCATCGGTGCCGCGGCCTACGGCCTGGGCGCCGGGCTGTTTTTCGTCGGCTACGCGCTGTTCGAAGTTCCCTCCAACATGCTGCTGCAGCGCTACGGCGCGCGGGCCTGGCTGACCCGCATCATGTTCACCTGGGGCGCAGCGGCGATGGCGATGGCCTTCGTGCGCGGCGAGACCAGCTTTTACGTGCTGCGCTTTATCCTCGGCGCAGCGGAGGCGGGGTTCTTCCCCGGCATCATCTATTACTTCACCCAGTGGCTGCCGGCCAACGAGCGCGGCAAGGCGATGGCGATTTTCCTCAGTGGCTCGGCCATCGCCTCGGTGATTTCCGGGCCGGTGTCGGGCGCGCTGCTGCACGTCAGCGGGCTGGGCCTGCACGGCTGGCAGTGGATGTTCCTGATCGAAGGTTTCGCCTCCATTGTGTTGTGCGGGTTCGTCTGGTTCTGGCTGCAATCGCACCCAAGCCAGGCCAAATGGCTGACCGCTGAAGAGAAAGCCGTACTGACCGCCGCCATTGCCGAGGAACAACGGGCTCGGGAAGCGACCCAGGTGATCAAGCCGTCGGTGTTCAAGCTGTTGGCCGACCGGCAGATCCTGCTGTTCTGCTTCATCTACTTCTCCATTGCCCTGACCATCTACGGCGCCACGTTCTGGTTGCCGAGCATGATCAAGAAGATGGGCAGCCTGGGGGACTTCCAGGTCGGCTTGCTCAATTCCATCCCGTGGATCATCTCCATCGTTGCAATGTACGGCTTTGCCGCCCTGGCCGGGCGCTGGAAGTTCCAGCAGGCCTGGGTCGCGGTCACGCTGGTGATTGCCGCGTTCGGCATGTTCATGTCCACCACGGGCGGGCCGGTCTTCGCCTTCGTCGCGATCTGTTTTGCCGCGATCGGTTTCAAGGCCGCCTCGGCGCTGTTCTGGCCGATTCCCCAGGGCTATCTGGACGCTCGCATCGCGGCCGCGGTGATCGCGCTGATCAACTCCATCGGCAACCTCGGCGGCTTCGTCGCGCCCACGGCCTTCGGTTTCCTGGAACAGACCACCGGTTCCATCGAAGGCGGCCTGTATGGCCTGGCGATCACTTCGCTGATCGCCGCCGTGGTGATCTTTTTCGCCCGCACTTCACCGGGGCGCGACACACCCAACTCATTGTCCGGTCGGCCCGAACCCATCGCCGACGCCGATCAGCCGGAAAAACGCCAAGCCTTGAACCCTGGCCCATCGGGAGCCGCTGTATGAAGATCAAACGCGTCACGGTCACACCCATTGCATTTCGCGATCCACCGTTGCTCAACGCCAGCGGCATCCATGAGCCGTTCGCGCTGCGCTCGATCATCGAGATCGAAAGCGACAACGGTTACATCGGCCTGGGCGAGAGCTACGGCGATGCGCCCGCCCTGGCGATCCAGCTGCAACTCCAGGACCTGTTGATCGGCCTGGACCCGTTCAACCTCAATCGCTTGCGGGCCATTGTCGAGGCGACTGTCGCCGCGCAACGACCGGCCAGTGTCGCCGGTGCCGAACTGGCGCCGGGCTCCCATGCGAGTAAAGCGGTCAGCAATGCCTACTCGGCCTTTGAAGTGGCCTGCCTGGACCTCCAGGCCCATTACCTGAACGTGCCGCTGGTGGATCTTCTCGGCGGTGCGATCCGCGATGAAGTCCCGTTCAGCGCGTACCTGTTTTTCAAGTACGCCGAGCACATCGATTCGCCGTACCCGCCAGACAGCTGGGGCGAGGCCTTGAATGAGCAGCAGATCGTCGCCCAGGCCCGGCGCATGATCCAGGCGTATGGTTTCAAGAGCATCAAGCTCAAGGCCGGCGCCCTGGAGCCCGAGCACGAAGTCGCCTGCATCAAGGCGCTGAAGCAGGCGTTTCCCGGCTACCCGCTGCGCATCGATCCGAACGCCAACTGGTCGCTGGAGACCTCCATTCGCATGGCCGAGTTGCTCGGCGATGACCTGCAGTATTACGAAGACCCGACGCCGGGGCTGGAGGGCATGTCCGAACTGCACAAACGCACCGGCCTGCCGTTGGCGACCAACATGGTGGTCACCGATTTCGACGAGTTCCGACGCAGCGTGGCGCTGGACAGCGTGCAGATTGTGCTCGCGGATCACCATTACTGGGGTGGCCTGCGGGACACCCAGGCACTGGCGAAAATGTGCAGCACCTTCGGCCTGGGTGTGTCGATGCATTCCAATTCGCACCTGGGCATCAGCCTCATGGCCATGGCCCACGTCGCGGCAGCGGTGCCGAACCTGGACTACGCCTGCGACACGCATTACCCCTGGCAGGAACCGGATGAAGAAGTGATCAAGGGCGGCAAGCTGCCGATCGTCGACGGTTGCGTGAAGATCACCCGGGCTCCGGGCCTCGGGCTGGAGCTGGACCGCGATCAACTGGGCAAGCTGCATGACCAGTTCCTCAGTTGCGGCATCCGCCAGCGTGATGATGTGCGGCAGATGCAGCGCTACCGGCCGGACTGGAAGACCGTCAAGCCGAGGTTCTGAGTCCAAGAAGGCGGCCTGCTGCGCAGGCCAACGGGAGCAAGCCTGCTCACCACAACAGCCATGTCACACCCACCTGTGGGAGCGGGCTTGCTCGCGAAGGGGCCGTTACATCCAATATCGCTATTGACTGGCACACCGCATTCGCGAGCAAGCCCGCTCCCACAGGTGGTCAGGGTTGGGCCTGAAGTATTGCACCTGCGGGCATCGCAGTCTTACACCCAAACTGCCGCTTCAAACCCGCGCCACCAAAGCACTCGCCAATTGCCTCCAAGGCAGCGTATGGCGCCGCCCACGGCCTTTCGATAATCGCCTCCGACATCCCGTCCCACGTCGCGGAGCGCGCCATGCACAACAATAAAAATACCCGCCATCGTTTTTTGCCTGCGGTCATCGCCAGTCTTTCGACATTCGGCCTGACGCCCTGGGCCCAAGCCGAAATCATGCTGTACGACAAAGACCAGACCACTTTTTCCACTGACGGCTACATCAACGCCTTCTACGTCAACAGCGACGTGGACCGGGCAGGGGAGCAGTATGACCGGCGCCAGGCGCGGGTGAAGATGGGCTTCCTGCCCAACTACCTGGGCTTCAACATGGGCAAGCAGGTCGATGACCTCAAACTGGGCGCTCGCGCTTCGTTCTGGGTGACCATCAACGACAGCGAGACCAACGGCACCGATACCGCCATCGACGTGCGGCAGTTCTACGGCACCGTCGCCAACCCGGAGTGGGGCGAGGTGCTGATCGGCAAGGACTTCGGCCTGTTTGCCCGCTCCAACATCCTGCTGGACGAACTGCTGGCCGGTTATGGCCAGGTCAGCGATACGCTGGGGCTGGTGGACGGCGGCGGAGTCTCGTTCGGCAACATCGGCAGCGGTTACCCGTATCCGTTCCCGACCTCGCAGATCACTTACCGAACGCCGGTGATGGAGGGGCTGCGGGTGGCGGTGGGGATCATGGACCCGGTAGACACCAACGACAACAGCGCCACCGGCAAGGCCTACCAGGAAAACCCGCGCACCGAGAGCGAGATCACCTACCAGTTCGACCTGGGCGGGGCGAAGATCTACAGCTGGCTCAACGGCAGCTACCAGACGTCGGACAATACCGATTCCAACGTCGAGTCAGTGACCTCCAAGGGCCTGGGCTACGGCGTGCAGGCCAAGATGGGGGGCTTGTCGCTGACCGGCTCGGGATTCCAGGCCAAGGGCATCAACCCGTTCTTCACCAACAATGCCGGCGAAGCCACGTTGCGCAATGTCGACAGCAAGGGCTACCTGTTGCAGGGCTCGTACAAGCTGGGCAAGAACCGCCTGGCGTTGTCCTACGGCAAGACCGATGACGACGGCAACGGGGTGGTGGGCAGCGGCGCCGATTATGAAACCCGTGGCATCGCGCTGTTCCATGACGTCAACGACAACCTCAAGCTCGTGGCCGAGTACAACCAGTTCGAAATCAACGGCCACGACACCAGTGCCCAGAATGAAGACACCGATACGTTTGCGGTGGGTGCGGTGCTCACCTGGTAAGGGTGATCCTCTTCAGCTGAGGTGTGTGAGGTCGGTTTTGGGACTGCTGCGCAGTCCAGCGGGAGCAAGCTCCCTCGCCACAGGATTGCATCCGTATTCAAAAATGCAGTCGAACGCTACTTTTGTGGCGAGGGAGCTTGCTCCCGCCGGGGCGCGAAGCGGCCCTGAGGCTGATTGATATTGGGGGCTGCGCATCAGCCCCCTTTTTTCAGTGAGACGTCCCCTCGGCAAACTCGATCTTGTTCCCCACGTTGTACTTGCCTGAAGGCTTGTTCATGGGCAGGCGCTTGATCTCCTGGAGGGTGTTGCTGTCGTAGACGATCAGCGCCCCATCGGTGGCCCAGATGCTCAGCAGCAGGTAGCGTCCGTCGCGGGTGAATTCGACGTGGGCGGCGGTCTTGCCGGGCACGGGGCGCAGGGTGTGGGCGATTTCCAGGGTCTGTTTGTCGATCAGGTGGATGGCATCGTTATCGGGGCCGAAGAAAACGTCGGTCCAGGCGTAGCGCGAATTGGCGTGGCTGCGCAGGAAGAAGCCCGGCCCCAGGGTCGGGATCTGCTTGATGACTTTCCAGGTGTCGAGGTCGATCACCGAAATCAGCCCTTTGCTGATGTTCGGCGTTGCGAGCACCCAGTGGCCGTCACGCCGCCAATAGGTGCCCGAGCCCAGGTGCGGCATGCCCGGCAGGGCAATGTCGGTGACCACCCGGCCATTGTCGAGGTCGATCACCTGTCCGCCCTGGGCCTTGCGCGAGGTGGCGAGCAACTGCCGGTAATCCGGCGAGAAGGAAAAGTCATCCAGGTAATCCTCGGCGTCGATGCGCCTCGGCACGAAATCCGGGTTCGGACCGGTGGGCAGCTCCCAGACCTCCTTCACATCCTTCAAGGCGACGATGAAGCTGTTGCGGGGCGGGGCGGTGTACACCGCGCTCACCCGTGACGCCTGTCCGTCCCGGCCCAGGGTGGCGATGGTCTTGACCAGCGACAGGTCCCGGGCGTCCAGCACCGCCAGGCTGCCGGGCAGGTAGTTGCCCACCAGCACCCAGCGCCCGTCCTTGCTCACCGCCAGGTTGCGGGTATTGAGGCCGGCCCGCACTTCGGCGATCAGCTTGAGGTTGTGCAGGTCGTACAGGCTGATCCAGCCGTCCCGGGAGGCGAGGTAGACGAAGCGTCCGTCGGGAGAAAATTTCGGCCCACCGTGTACCGCGAAGTGCGAAGCGAAGCGGGCCAGCACCTCGAAACGGTCACCGTCGACGACATCGACGTGATGGTCACCCGCTTCCACTACCACGAACAGGTTCAGTGGGTCGGCCTTGTGCTGGGGGGTGGTCGGCAGGCTGGCGAGGTCTTCGAGCACCCGATGGCTGCGGCGAATGTCATCCTCGTCCCAGCGCGGCTCGACCGCGGGGGGACGCTGGAGGTACTGCACCAGGCCCTCGATCTGCGCGGCATCGAGCACGCCGCCGAACGCCGCCATCTGGCTGGCCGGACGCCCCTGGGTGATGACCTCGCGGATCTCGTCAGGCTTGATCCGGCTCAGGCTCTGGGGCAACAGCGCCGGCCCGGCGCCACCGATGCGGTTTACACCGTGGCACTGCTGGCAGTGCTGTTGGTAGTTACGTTCGGCCTGGTCCAGGTCGGGAGCCGTGGCGACGGCGCCCTGGGCCGCGCCGATCCACAGCCAGGGCAACCACCACCAGCGCTTCACAGCGCCACCTTCGCGGCAGCGGTCCGGGCCTGTGCCACGGGGTGAAGGTGTGCCGGATGGTGCAGCGGCTGATGGGCGAACAAGTCGACCACCTTGCCGATCACGGTCAGGGTCGGCAGGCCTTCGGCGCAGGCCTGGGCCATGCTCGGCAGTTGCTCGACGGTACCGCGTAGCACTTGCTGGTCGGGACGCGTGCCATTGCAGATCAATGCCGCCGGGGTCCGGCCGGCCAGGCCGGCCTCGATCAACCGCGTGGCGATGGTGCCCAGGTTCGACAGGCCCATGTAGAACACCAGGGTCTGGCTATCATCCGCCAGGCTTTGCCAGGGCAGGTCCAGATCGCCTTCGCGTTGCAGGTGGCCGGTGATGAACCGGCAGGAATTGACGAAATCCCGGTGTGTCAGGGGGATGCCGGCGTAGGCCGTGCAACCGGCCGCGGCGGTGATGCCGGGCACCACCTGGCAATCGATGCCCCGGGCCAGCAGGTATTCCAGTTCTTCGGCGCCACGGCCGAAGATGAACGGGTCGCCGCCCTTGAGCCGGACCACGCGTTGGCCCTGGTCGGCCAGGTCGGCCAGCAGTTCGTTGATCTGCGCCTGGGGCAGGCTGTGACAGCCGGCGGCCTTGCCCACGTAGTGCCGGGCGCAAGTCAGGGGAATCAGGCCCAGCAGTTGCGGGCTGATCAGGCGGTCATAGACCACGGCATCGGCCTGCATCAACAGGCTCCAGGCACGCAACGTGAGCAGGCCCGGGTCACCGGGGCCGGCACCGACCAGGGCGACTTCCCCCGGTCTGAATGGCGATTGCAGGGCAACGGGTAGAACGATGGGGGCAGGCATGGGACTTCCTTGGTTCGGTAGCATGTTCGCCGTTGGCTCAGCGAGCGACAGGCAGGGCAACGCTGGGAATGGCGTGCAGGCCGATTTCGTCGTCGCTGAGGTGGCAACCGGGGTCCTGGCCCCACAGGTCGCCGTCGGCCCAGGCGCGGGTGCGGGTATTGCCGTTGCAGATGGCCAGCCAGCGGCATTGCCCACAGCGGCCGCCTACGGCCCGTGGATGTTCACGCAGCTTGTGCAGCAAGGCGTCGGGGCGGTCGAGCCAGAGCGTCTTGAACGGGGTCTGGCGGACATTGCCCACCGAGTGCTGCCACCAGTAGGTGTCGGGGTGGACCTCGCCGGTGTTGTCGATATTGGCAATGCCGCTGCCCGACGCGTTGCCGCCCCAGGCCCGCAGCATCTGCTCCAGCGCGGCGTAGTGCTGGGGCAACCGGCGGCCGACCCATTGCAGCAGCAAGATGGCATCGGCGTCGTTATTGCCGCTGACGAAGTCGCTGTCGTGCCCCTGCTCGATGTCGCGCCAGGCCCGCTCGAAGATCAGGGTCATGGCCTCGCGGCTCATCTGTTGGTGGGCGTCGAGTTTGCGGCTGCGCTTGCCCCGGCCGCTGTAGTTGAGGTGCGACAGGTAGAATTTCTGCACGTCGTATTCGTTCATCAGGTCCAGCAACCGGGGCAACTGGGCGTGGTTCTGCTGGGTGAGGGTGGTGCGCAGGCCGACCCGGATCCCTTGCTCGCGGCACAGCCGGATGGCCGCCATGGAGCGGGCGAAACTGCCCTTGAGCTGGCGGAAGGCATCGTGGGTGGCCTCCAGGCCGTCGATGCTGATGCCGACGTAGTCGAACTGCGCCGCGCCGATCTGCTGGATGTTGTCGGCGTCGATCAGCGTGCCGTTGCTGGACAGGGCGAGAAAGAAACCCTTGTCGCGGGCGTAGGCGCAGAGCTGGAACAGGTCATCGCGCAGCAACGGTTCGCCGCCCGAAAGGATCAGCACACGCACGCCAGCGTCATGCAGGTCGTCGATGACCTGGAGCGCCGCCGGGGTGTCCAGCTCATCGCGAAACACACTGTCGGCGGACGTGGCGTAGCAGTGCTTGCAGGTCAGGTTGCAGCGCCTGAGCAGGTTCCAGATCACCACGGGCGGCCTCAGGCTGCCCGGTGGCACGGTGCGCGGAGCCGGGCAGTGGCCGGCCAGGGCGCGCAGGTAGTGGCTGATCCTCAACATAAAACGCTCCTTGAGTCGACGCGGGCTCAGCGTGTGCCAGGCGACAGGCGCAGGCCGGTTTTTTTCAGGATCCGGCTGCTCACCAGCATGTCATCGGCGCGACAGGCGTCCCCCAGCAGGTAGCGCAGGTGATCGCGGTAGCTGTCGATTTCCTCGCGGCTGCGGCCGTGGACCATGGCGAACAGGTTGTAGCGCCAGCCAGGCCGGCGCGGGCGCCGATAGCAGTGGCTGACGAAGGGCTGGGCGCCCAGCAGCGCACCGAGGCGCGGCATGTCGGCGTCGGCCACGTCCCAGACCGTCATGCCGTTGTGGCGGTAGCCCAGGCGGTAGTGATTGGGCACGGCGGCAATGCGCCGGATCGCGCCTTCGGCCTGCAAGCGCTTGAGCAGGTCGAGGGTCGACTCCACGCTCAGGCCCAACTGCTCGGCCAGCCAGCTCCACGGGTCTTCGAGCAATGGCAGGCCTTCCTGGGTCAGCTCCACCAGGCGCAGCGCCAGGGAGGTTTCAGCCTGGTCAGGTGGTGCGTCCAGGTGCGACTCAGAGGGGGAAATACAGGCCGACATGGTAGGTCTCCTCTTTGGGCAGGTTCAGCGGCACCAGGCCGGTCAGGCGTTCGATCCGCAGCAGGCTGTCGTGGATCGCCTGTTCACTGGGGCAGGCCAGCACGAACCACATGTTCCAGCTGTGTTCGCGCCGGTAGTTGTGGGCCACCTCGGGCATGTCCGCGAGCAGCTCGGCGATGGCGTCGAAGCGGGCTTCGGGCACCGCCAGCGCTGCCAGGGTGAAGGCGCCGCCCAGGCGATCGATGTCGAACATCGGGCCGAAGCGCGTGAGAACGCCGTCGTTGAGCAGTTCGTGCAAGCGGTCGAGCAGTTCGGTTGCGCTGCTGCCCAGTTCGCAGGCCAGTTCCTGCCAGGGATGGCGCACCAGCGGCAGGCCCAATTGCAGGCGGTTGATCAGGCGTCGATCCAGGTCATCCATCGATCCGTGCTCCCACGGGTGGGGCGAAGCGCCCGCCGCATTGTTTGAACAGGTGCGTGCTGAACAGCAGTTGATGAGGCAGGTCGTCCAGCAACTGCTCGGCCAGCAGCGCCTGGACCTGGGCCTCGACACGGTCACGCTGGCGCCCGTGGATCATGCAGAACAGGTTGTACTGCCATTGGGGCAAGCGCCGCGGGCGTTGGTAGCACAGGCTGATGCCCGCGGCCTGGCCGAGGCGCCGACCGACCTCGTCGACCAGGGCGTCCGGCACGTCCAGCACCAGCATGGCATTGGCGGTGAACCCCAGGGCGCGGTGATTGACCACCAGCCCGACGCGCCGGAACAGCCCCTGTTCGTGCCAATGCTGCACCTGGTCGAGAACCTGCTGTTCACTGGCCTGGATCTGTTCGGCCAGGGCCTGGAACGGGCGCGGTGTCAACGGCAGTCCGGTTTCCAGTGCGCGGCGCAGCGCCAGCGACTGTTGCTCACTCAAGGGGTTTTGCATGGGAGGCCTCCAGGGCAAAGCCCAGGTCGATGCGGTAGGCGGTCAGCATGGGCAGGTCCAGGGGCGTCAGGCCGGTGTCGTGCTCCAGCTCCTGGAGAATGGTGTCCAGGTGGGCACGGTTCGGACCGGTCAGCACGAACCACAGGTTGTAGCGGTGTTCGCGTGCGTAGTTGTGATTGACTTCCGGGTACTGGCTGATACGCGATGCGACCTGATGCAGGCGGTCTTCGGGCACCGCCAGGGCGGCGAGGGTGCTGGCCCCGGCGCGGGTGTGTTCGAACACCGGGCCGATCCGCGATAACGCGCCGGCCTGGTGCAGGGACTGCAAGCAATCGAGCACCTGGGCCTGGGTGCAGCCCAAGGCCTCGGCCATGGCCCGGTAAGGTTCGGCGCACAACGGCAGGCCATGCTGGAAACGATCGATCAGGCGCCGGGCCAAGGGGTTCGCGGTCATGCTCAATACCCCGGTTTGTGCGCGCGGCTGCTGAAGAAAATGCCGCTGGGGCTCAGGGCGGGCAAGCGGCCCAGGCGTTCAAGCCGATAGGGGTCCCAGACCTGCACGTCGCCACCATCCCGGGCCGACAGCCACAGTTGGTCTCCCCGGGCGGTGAACTCCATGTGCAGCACCGCAGGCCCTGGTCGCAGGTCCGCGACAATGGCGTGGGTCTGGGTGTCGATGACCTGGACGCGGTCGTTGTCCGGGTAGGCGAAGTTGACCCACAGCTGCCGGCCGTCCGGACGCGCAGTGACGAACACCGGTTGTCCGCCCACCGCGATGGCGTCGGTCTGTCGCCAGTCGCGAGCATCCATCACCAGCACCTGGTGATGGCCGACGGCGGGCACGAAGGCTTGCTGGTCGGCGATGGCCCAGCCTTCCAGGTGAGGCATCTTGTACACCGGCAGCCGGGCCTGGCCGCGTCCGTAGTGCCCCAGTACGCGTTTTACGCCGCGCTCCGGATGCCACAGGTCGAGTTGGGCCATGCCGTCTTCGCCGAACAACCCGGCCATGTAGTAGCGCCCGTCCGGGGAGATCAGTGCGTCGTAGGGTTGCTGGCCGATGCCGGTGAAACGCTCGATGCGCGGGTTGAGGCCCTGGCTGAAGTCGGCCGTCCAGATTTCGCCGGTGTCGAACAGGCTGAACACGAAGCGCTGCCCCGGCGCATCCACCAAGCCGACCACGCGTGAGCGCTTGTCCCCGCCAGGCAATGGCGTGGCGGGAATGTCGGCGACCTGGTCCAGGGTGGCGGCATCGAACACCTTGACACCGCCAGGCTCGTAGTTTGAGACGGCGATCAGCTTGCCGTCCTGGCTGATCGCGCCGCCGATGCTGTTGCCGCCCTGGACGATGCGTCGCTCGATGCGCGCGGTCAGCAGGTCGACCTTGCTCAAGCCGCCGTCCCGCCCGAACACGTAGGCATAGCGTTGGTCGCGGGAGAACACCACCGAGGCGTGGGACAGGTCGCCCAGGCCTTCGACGCGGGCGAGGGCGGTGCGGGTATCGCTTTCGATGATTTGCAGGCTGCCCGTGGCGCGTTCGACCACCACGCCCAGGTCGCCGGTGCCGCGAAGCGGTGCCTGGGTGCAGGCACAGAGCAGCAGGGCGAGGGCCGATGAAGTCAGCAATGAACGGATCATGAGGCAGGTTTTCCTTGAAGAAGCCGGTCCACCAGCCAGCGGATGTCGTCGGGGCCGAGCAGGGGTGCCCAGCCAGGCATGGCGCTGCCGGGGCGACCCAGGGTGACGGTGGCAATGAGGCTGTCGCGGGACTTTCCGGCCAGCGCGGCGTGGGTCAGCGGTGGACCGAGGCCGCCGGTCAGGTACAGGCCGTGGCAGGCGCCACAGTCCTGGTCCAGCAGGTGTTGCAGTTGGGCTTGACGCTGCGGGTCGGGAGAGGCCTGCGCGCCGATGGAAAAACCGAGGAGCAGGGCGGTCATCAGGGTTGTTGAGCTGTGTCGTTCCATGACGCCTCCTGAATTAAAGCGGTGTACGGTCCCGTGGCGAGGGAGCTTGCTCCCGCTGGGCTGCGCAGCAGCCCCCCAGGGTTGGCCTGACACACTGAGTCGTCAGGTTGTGATTGGGGCTGCTTTGCAGCCCAGCGGGAGCAAGCTCCCTCGCCACGGGTCTTGTGGGGTTACTTGAGGGTCAAGACCCACGCAGCCAGGGTCTTGGCTTCTTCTTCAGTCACCGGGTTGGCCGGCATCGGCATGGGGCCCCAGTTGCCTTGCGTACCTTCCTTGATGTGCTTGGCAAGCACGTCCTGGGCTCCGGGCACGTTGGCGTTCTTCGCTGCGACGTCCTTGAGGGCCGGGCCCACTACCTTGGTGTCGATGGAGTGACAGGCCGCGCAGGGCTTGCTCTTGAACAGCGTCGGACCGTCTTCGGCCAGGGCCGGTTGCAGGCTGGCGGCCGCTGTCAGGGCCAGTGCGATCAGAATAGGCTTCATGGTTTTTCCTCTTATTGATGGAGCTCAATAGATGTCGTGTTGGGTGTTGTAGACGTTGAATTTGCCGGTGGGCGTGATCAGGCGCTTGTCCTTGATCACGTTCTTGACCTTGAGGGTCTTGTCGTCGATCACCACCAGGGCCGACTCGTCGTCCTGGCCGCTCCAGACCGAGAACCAGACCTCATCGCCGGCCTTGTTGTATTCCGGTTGCACCACGCGCAGGGCGCCTTTCTTGATGCCGGCGTATTCGGCAATCGGCAGCACGGTGTAACCGGCATCGAGCTTGTCGATGTTGAACACGGCCACCGACTGGCTGAGCTTGGCGTCGGGGCTCAAGGTGGTGTCGACGTACAGGTGCCGGGACTCGGGGTGCGTCTTGATGAACAGCGAACCGCCACCCTGGCCTTGCAGCGAACCGACCTGTTTCCAGGCGTATTGCGGGTGATTGACCGGGTCGGTGCCGATCAGCGAGACGCCGGCATCGCCCAGGTGACTGGTGGCCCACACCGGCCCATAGAGTGGGTGGTTGAAGTTGGCGCCGCGTCCCGGGTGCGGGGTCTTGCCGACGTCCACCAGGGCGGTGAGCTTGCGCTCCTTGGAGTCGATCACCGCGACCTTGTTGGAGTTGTTGGCGGCCGTCATGAAGTAGCGATGGCTGCTGTCCCAACCGCCGTCATGAAGGAACGGCGCAGCGTCGATGCTGGTGATGGTGAGGTTCTTGATGTCCTGGTAATTGACCAGCATCACCTTGCCGGTTTCCTTGACGTTGACGATGAACTCCGGCCATTCGTGAGAGGCGATGATGGCCGCCACGCGTGGTTCGGGGTGGTACTGCTGGGTGTCGACGGTCATGCCGCGGGTCGAGACGATCTGCTTCGGCTCCAGGGTCTCGCCGTCCATGATGGTGAACTGCGGCGGCCAGTAGGAACCGGCGATGGTGTACTTGTCTTCGTAGCCCTTGAACTTGGAGGTTTCCACCGAACGGGCTTCGATGCCCACTTTGATTTCCGCGACCTTGGTCGGCTCTTTCGGCCACAGGTCGATCATGTCGATCTTGGCGTCCCGGCCGATCACCAGCAGGTAACGCCCGGACGCCGAGATACGCGAGATGTGCACCGCATAACCGGTGTCGATCAGCTTGACGATCTTCTTGCTGTCGCCGTCCACCAGGGCGATCTTGCCATCGTCACGCAGGGTCACCGAGAACAGGTTCTGCAGGTTGAGGGTATTGAGTTGCCGGGTCGGGCGGTCTTCAGGCTTGACCAGCACTTTCCAGGTCTTGAGGGTCTCGGCCATTCCCCATTCCGGTGGTGTCGGCGGGGTGTGCTGGACGAACTTGGCCATCGTCGTGATCTGTTCTTTGGTCAGCGCATTGGAGGTGCCCCAGTTCGGCATGCCGGCGGCCGAGCCGTAGGTGATCAGCGCCTCCAGGTAGGCCTGGCCACGGGCCTGGGTGATGTCCGGTGTCAGGGGCTTGCCGGTGGCGCCTTTGCGCAGCACGCCATGGCAGCCGGCGCAGCGCTGGAAGTAGATTTCCTTGGCCGCGTCGAAGTCGGCCTGGCTCATGTCGGGCGCCCCTTCGGTCTTGACCAGGCGCGGCTGGTCCGGCGCGGGGTCGTTGGCAAAGGCGTGGGCGGCGATCAGGGCCGTACATAACGCCCCGACCCTCAAGACCCACGATTTTTTGTGGCTGATCAGCATTCCATTTCTCCTCAGGCATGACCTGCATGGTGTGCCGTAACAGGCGTTCGGCGCGCAGGTTCTGGGTGCCCTGCAAGGCTATGCCCAGGCCGGTGCTTGATCGCTTGACGGCGATCAAGTTTGCCCGCCGCAGCCCTTGCCAGGTTGTCGCAGGGCCCCGTAGCGTGGGCGGCAATCGAGTTGCCTGATCAGGTCCTGTCATGAACGCCATCCACTCTCTGCAACAGCCGGACGAACCCTTCTACCAACCCCAGGACAACGAGCAGGCGCTGTTCGAGCAGGCCTGGCAGCACCGCATGCCGGTGTTGATCAAAGGCCCCACCGGTTGTGGCAAGACCCGCTTCGTCCAGCACATGGCCCATCGCTTGAAACTGCCGCTGTACACCGTGGCCTGCCACGATGACCTGAGCGCCGCCGACCTGGTGGGCCGTCACCTGATCGGCGCCCAGGGCACGTGGTGGCAGGACGGCCCCCTGACCCGCGCCGTGCGCGAGGGCGGCATCTGCTACCTCGACGAGGTGGTCGAGGCGCGGCAGGACACGGCCGTGGTGCTGCACCCGCTGGCCGATGATCGTCGGCAGTTGTACCTGGAGCGCACCGGGGAAGTGCTCCAGGCGCCGCCATCGTTCATGCTGGTGGTGTCGTACAACCCCGGTTACCAGAACCTGCTCAAAGGCATGAAGCCCAGCACTCGCCAGCGTTTCGTGGCGATGCGCTTTGACTATCCAGCGGTCGCCGATGAAGAGCGCATCGTCGCTCGCGAGGCCGGCGTGCAGTTGCCGCTGGCGGCCCAGGTGGTGCGCTTGGGGCAGGCGCTGCGCCGACTCGACCAGCACGACCTGGAGGAGGTGGCTTCCACGCGCCTGCTGATTTTTGCCGCGCGCATGATCGGCGCCGGGATGGACCCGCGCCAGGCCTGCCTGGCTTGCCTGGCCGAGCCCTTGAGCGACGACCCGCAGACGGTTGCCGCGCTGATGGAAGTGGTCGATGTCCACTTCGGCTGAAACCCCGGCCACGCCCCGGCGTTTGCCGGGGGACCTGGCGATGTGGTTTTTCATCCTCGCCGAATTGTCGGTGTTCGCGCTGCTGATCCTGGCGTTCACCGTCGCCCAGGCGCTGGACCCACAGACGTTCAGCGAAGGCCGTCATCTGCTGGATCGCTCCACGGGCCTGGCGATGACCCTCAGCCTGCTCACCGCCGGGCTGTTCGCCGCGCTGGCCCAGGAGCAGGTCAGGCGCGACCGGCCGCGTCACGCCGCACGGCTGCTGTGCGTGGCATTGCTGCTCGCCTGCGGCTATGTGGGGATCAAGCTCACGGAGTACGCCCATCTGTTGGCGAACGGCCTGGGGATGGAGCACAACACATTCTTCACGTTGTACTGGATCCTCACCGCGTTTCACTTTCTCCATGTGTTGCTGGGCATGGTGATCCTCGCCTGGCTGGCCGAGGGGTGTCGGCGACGTCGCTATCGGGCGCAGCGCAACAGTGGGCTGGAATCCGGCGTGCTGTATTGGCACATGGTCGATCTGGTCTGGGTGCTGCTGTTCCCGGTTGTCTACATCCTTGATTGAGCGGAGGTGCTCATGTCGGCTTCCCGTGTCCTGATCGCCTGCTGGATGACGCTGGCCGTGTTGAGCGCCGGCACCGTTGCCCTGGGCCAGATCGCGGCGACCGGGCTGGTGTCCATCGCCATCCTGGTGGTCGCGGTGACCAAGGCCTGGCTGATCGCCGACGGCTTCATGGAGCTGCGCCACGCGCCGCGATTGTGGCGGCGGCTGGTGTTGAGCTGGGCTGCGTTGCTGGCGACCGTTATAGGGATCGTCATCTCTCGCACGATCTGAATCCCGGCGCACCTCCCATTGTGGCGAGGGAGCAAGCTCCCTCGCCACAAAAGCTTGCCTGTCTTTCGGACTGTGCCGGAACAACCCACCAAAACCATCGGAGATTCTTGATCGCCATCAAGCGGTTTCGAGGGGCTCGCTTCCTAGAATGAACACGCCAAGCAATGAGGAAGTGACCATGTCAGATACCTTCACCAAAGGCATGGCCAGGAATATTTACTTCGGGGGAAGCGTGTTCTTTTTCCTGATATTCCTGGCCCTGACCTACCACACGGAACAGACCTTTCCAGAACGCAGCAACCAGGCGCAGTTGACCGAATCGGTGATTCGCGGCAAGGGCGTCTGGGAGCGCAACAACTGCATCGGCTGCCATACGCTGCTGGGCGAGGGCGCGTACTTCGCGCCGGAGCTGGGCAATGTGGTCAACCGCCGCGGCGGCGATGAGGCGTTCAAGCCGTTCCTGCACGCGTGGATGAAAATGCAGCCGCTGGGCGTGCCCGGTCGCCGGGCCATGCCGCAATTCAACTTGAGCGAACAGGAGGTCGACGACATCGCCGAGTTCCTCAAGTGGAGTTCGAAAATCAACACCAATGGCTGGCCGCCAAACAAGGAGGGCTGAGAGATGAGCATGGCTAATCCGCATCTGAAATTCGCCTCGCAGGCCGTTGCCAAACCCTATTTCGTGTTTGCCCTGATGCTGTTCCTGGGGCAGGTCCTGTTTGGTTTGATCATGGGCTTGCAATACGTGGTCGGCGACTTCCTGTTCCCGCTGATCCCCTTCAACGTGGCCCGCATGGTCCACACCAACCTGCTGATCGTCTGGCTGCTGTTCGGCTTCATGGGCGCGGCGTACTACCTGATACCGGAGGAGGCCGATCGCGAACTGCACAGCCCGAAACTGGCGCTGGTGCTGTTCTGGGTGTTTGCCGCCGCCGGGGTGATGACGATCCTGGGCTATCTGTCGGTGCCGTATGCGACCCTGGCGAAAATCACCGGCAACGACCTGTTGCCGACCATGGGCCGTGAGTTCCTTGAGCAACCCACCATCACCAAGATGGGCATCGTGGTGGTTTGCCTGGGGTTCCTCTACAACATCGGCATGACCCTGCTCAAGGGCCGCAAGACCACCGTCAGCATGGTCATGATGACCGGCTTGATCGGCCTCGCGGTGTTCTTCCTGTTCTCCTTCTACAACCCGGAAAACCTCGCCCGCGACAAATACTACTGGTGGTGGGTGGTGCATCTCTGGGTCGAAGGCGTCTGGGAACTGATCATGGGGTCGATGCTCGCCTTCGTGTTGATCAAGATCACCGGCGTGGACCGCGAAGTGGTGGAAAAATGGCTCTACGTGATCATCGCCATGGCGTTGATCACCGGCATCATCGGCACGGGTCACCATTTCTTCTGGATCGGCGCGCCGCAGGTCTGGTTGTGGGTCGGTTCGATCTTCTCGGCGATGGAACCGCTGCCGTTCCTGGCCATGGTGATCTTCGCCTTCAGCATGGTGCGCAACCGTCGTCGTCATCACCCCAACCGCGCCGCCACGCTGTGGGCCAAGGGCACCACGGTCACCGCGTTCTTCGGTGCCGGTGTCTGGGGCTTCCTGCATACCTTGGCGCCCGTGAACTACTACACCCACGGTTCGCAACTGACCGCGGCCCACGGCCACCTGGCTTTCTACGGGGCCTACGCGATGATCGTGATGACCTTGATCAGCTACGCCATGCCACGCTTGCGCGGGTTGGGGGAGGCGGCCGACGAGCGTTCGCAGAAACTGGAAATCTGGGGCTTCTGGCTGATGACCCTGTCGATGGTGATGATCACCTTGTTCCTCACCGCCGCAGGTGTCGTGCAAGTGTGGTTGCAACGCTGGGCGGTGGACGGCAGTGCCTTGCCCTTCATGGCGACGATGGATCACCTGCGGCCGTTGTTCTGGGCGCGTCTGATCAGTGGCGTCGGTTTCCTGCTGGGGCTGCTGTGCTACCTGCTCAGCTTCCGTCAGCGTGGTCGTGCCGCCCTGCGTGCACCGGCCGCCGTGGTGCCGTCATGAGTCGCCACAACGACTAAGCCGAACGCATGTGTGGTGAGGGAATAACCCCCCTCGCCACAATGGATTCGGCTTGAAAGGAGGACAACCATGGCCTTTACCCTTGAGCTGGAAGAATGGGTCGGCAGTGTCTGGCACCGGTTCATCACCCGCCGCGCCAGTGTCGATTTTCCCGAGGCACAGGTGGCGCTGATGCCCCGGCAACGCGCGCTGCATGTGATGCTTCGCGCCACGGGCGGGGCTCGTCACCTGGGGGTGCAAGCCGTCAGCGAACGTGACTTGCTGCTGCGGCGCAGCCTGCTGCAACAGATTGCCGGTACCTGCAAGCAGGTGCCTTTGGCCTGGTGCGATGGCGACAATCTACGTCTGCCGGCGAGCCTGGCGACCTTTCCCGACGCTGCACTGAATGAAGAGCTGTACCGCTGGCTTGCGCTGCTGGCGGCGCAGGCGGGAGAGATGCGGCATTGGGGGCGGGACAACCAGCGCTGGACCCAGGCCGTGCTGCAGCGCTACCCGGCCATGGCCGTGCGGTACCGGCGGCTGGTGGACGCGCACCTGTCCCTGCGGCCCGATCCTGCCACGCTCAACAGCGCCGAGGCCGCCCTGGAGCGCGCGGTCTGCCAGGCGTTGCGCGACCCCGGCAGTGTCGAGCATTTTCCGCGCAGTGAACGGGCGGTCTGGCCGTTGCCGCTGTGGCTGTACCCACCCCAGTCGCTGGCCGATCCCCAGGCGGCCAATCTCGAAGAGTCCGAGCAGTACCTGGCGACGCCACCCGGGGAGCAGCAGGGCGGCCGCAAGCGTGCCGAACGAATCGACGACAGCAGCCGCGACGGCGGGCTGTTGATCGTTCGCCTGGAAAACCTGTTCAGCTGGACCGAACACGTGGACCTGGATCGCTGGGCGGATGACCGCGAAGACCCGGACGCTGCCCGCGTGGCCGAAGACCTGGACCACCTGACCTTGTCGCGCACCCGGTTGCGCAAGGGCGGTGGCCTGAAACTGCACCTTGACCTGCCGCCCGCCGACGTGGATGACCTTCCCCTCGGTGAAGGCATCCTGTTGCCGGAATGGGATTACCGCAAACAGCACCTGCAAACCGATTTCGTCAGCGTGCAGACCTTTGTGCCCCGCGACTGCGAGGCCCAGCCGTTGCCGGCACGCCTGCGGCCTTCAGCCCAGCGACTGCGGCGCCAGTTCGAACACCTGCGCAACGATCGGCAATGGCTGCGCCAGCAGACCCAGGGTTCGGAGCTGGACCTGCAGGCCTGGCTGGATTTTCATGTCGAGCGCCAGCACGGCCAGTGCAGCGAGCGCGGCCTGTTCCTGGAACAGCGCCAGACCCGCCGCGACCTGGCCTGCCTGCTGCTGGCCGACCTGTCGATGTCCACCGACGCCCACCTCAACGACGAGCACCGGGTGATCGAGGTGATTCGCGACAGCCTGTTGCTGTTCGGTGAAACCCTCGCGGTGCTGGGGGACGACTTTGCCTTGTACGGGTTTTCCTCGCTGCGCCGCCAGCAAGTGCGCCTGCATGAGCTCAAGGCGTTCGGCCAGCGCTACGACGACCACACCCGTGGCCGGATCCTGGGGCTCAAACCCGGTTACTACACGCGCATGGGCGCGGCGATCCGCCAGGCCACCCAACGGCTGGCGGGCTGCAAGCGGCGGCGCAGATTGTTGTTGCTGCTCAGCGACGGCAAGCCTAATGACCTGGACCTCTACGAGGGACGCTACGGCGTGGAAGATACCCGCCAGGCCGTGCTGGAGGCACGGCGCCAGGGGCTGACGCCGTTCTGCATCACCATCGACCGTGAAGCGGGGGATTACCTGCCGTACATGTTCGGCGCCAACGGCTACACCCTGATTCGCCAGCCCGAGCAGTTGCCCCTGCGCCTGCCGCAGTTGTACCGGCAATTGACGCAGGATTGAGGGTCAGACGATGTCGCGGGGCAGCCAGAAAAACATGACGGTGCAAAACACCGTCAAGCCGACGCAAAACCAGGTGAAGCGCCGCAGCCGGCGTTCGCCGGCCAACGCGGCCTCGGCCGGCAGGGGCATGCCGCACTGGCGACATTCGGTTTCTGGCGCGGGGTTGGCCTGCTGGCAATACAGGCAGGTGATGTGCGGGCTCATTCGAACTGCTCCAGGCGCAGGCGATCAAGAATGGCGATCTGGCGGCCGTCCTGGGTAATGATCTTTTCATCGATCAGGCGCCGGATGATCCGCGAGAAGGTTTCCGGCTGGATCGACAGGTGCCCGGCAATCAATTGCTTGGCCATCGGCAGTTCGAACTGGCTGTCGACGGTTTGCAGGCGCACCAGTTGCGTCAGCAGGTAGCGCACCACGCGGTGGGTGGCGTTTTTCAGCGACAGCGTTTCAATCTCGTTGACCCGCTGGTGCAGGCGTACGCAGAGCTTGGCCAGCAGGGCGAACGTCAATCGGCCATTGCTCTGCAACAGCCGCATGTAAGTGGCGTTGGACAGGCGATACAGCTGGGTCGGCCCGACAGCCTCGGCCGATGCGACGTAGTTGGGGGTGTCCATCAGCATCATGGCTTCGGCGAAGGTCTGCCGCTCACCGATCACCTCGAAGACTTTTTCCTGGCCGTCCGGGGTCAGCCGATAGATTTTCACCGCCCCGGAAATCACGAAGTAGAACGCCTGGGCCGGTTCGCCCTGGCGGAACAGCGGGTCGCCCTTGTCGATGTTCAGCAGTTGGCTGGAGCTCATCAGTTCGTCGAGCTGCTCTTCGTTCAGGGGCTCGAACAGGTGGTGGCTGCGCAGAATCTGGTGATGGACACGGTGGAGCACCATGGCGTGGATCCTTGTAATGAGAAAGAAATGCTCGGGTTTCAGACCAGGCTCAGGGACAGGCCACTGGCAAGCGCCAGGACGCAGGAAAGCAGGACGAACCAGGTGAGCGACAGGGCGACAGGTTTCATGGGCGGTTTCCGGCAAGAGGTCTATGCCGTCCCTGAGCAAGAGCCGGGCCATGCTTGCAAGCCTTGTCCTTGGGCGGTTGACGGCAAGCAGGGTAAAAATGACCCTTTCAGAAAAGGGTGAAAATCACCGTCATCAGGTAAAAATTACCCTAATCTCCTGTGAAAGCGGGGTTGCTCGCGAAGGCGGTGTGCCAGGCAAGCCGGTGCACTCGCACGACCGCCTTCGCGAGCAGGCTCGCTCCACAGCGGTGGGCGGGGTTTTCTCAAGGTGAATGGGCGCTTCCGGCAAGGCCCTTGCAAGTGCCGTTGCGAGACCGGCGATCGCCAGTGAGCGGGCTTGATCTGAGACAAGTCCCGCGGGCGGCGATCACCGATCATTCGAACCCTGTTTGTCGACCCTTGCCAGCGGGCAGTCCGTGGGTGAGGTAAGGAGTGAGGTATGCAAGTGCTCGACCGTCGCAAGGCCATGGCCATCCTGCCGGTATGGCGCCTGGCGTTCCGGCCGTTTTTCCTGGCCGGGTGTGTGCTGGCGCTGCTGGCGGTGCCCTTGTGGCTGGCCGCCTTCAGTGGGCGCCTGGCGGGCTGGCAGCCGGCTGGCGGCTGGTTGGCCTGGCACCGTCATGAGCTGCTGTTCGGTTTCGGCCTGGCGATCATTGCCGGCTTCCTGCTGACGGCGGTCCAGACCTGGACGGGCACCCCGGGGCTCAGTGGCAAGCGCTTGGCGGCGCTGGCGCTGGTCTGGCTGGGGGCGCGACTGGCCTGGCTGGCCGATGCCCCCTGGCCGGTGCTGGCGCTGCTGGAACTGGGTTTCGCCCTGGCCGTGGCGGCCTGGATGGGCGTCACCTTGTGGCGCGTGCGGCAAAAGCGTAACTACCCGATCGTGCTGGTGTTGCTGCTGTTGGCCGCTGCCGATGGGCTGTCCGTGTACGGCCTGGTCCGGCACGACGAGGGGTTGCAACGCCAAAGCGTGCTCACCGGCCTGTGGCTGGTGGCGGCCATGATGGGCCTGATCGGCGGGCGGGTGATTCCATTTTTCACCCAACGTGGCCTCGGCCGGGTCGAAGGCGTCGCCCCCTGGCCGTGGCTCGATCGCCTGTTGCTGGGCGGATCGGCCCTGGTGGCGTTGCTGTACGCCTTCGGACCGGCGTTGTCGGCCAACGGCGCGGTCGGCCTGTTATTCGGTGCGTTAGCGCTGGGCCATGGGATCCGGCTGGTGCGCTGGCATGATCGTGATCTGTGGCGTGTGCCGTTGCTGTGGTCGTTGCACCTGGCCTACGCCTGGTTGGCGCTGGCCTGCCTGGGCATGGCGCTGTGGCACTTCGGCGCGCCGGTGACGCCGAGCCTGGCCGTGCACAGCCTGACCATCGGTGCCATGGCCGGGTTGATCCTGGCGATGATTGCCCGGGTCAGCCTGGGCCACACCGGGCGTGCCCTTGAACCGCCCAAAGGGATGACGCTGGCATTCGTGCTGCTGAACCTGGCGTGCCTGAGTCGCGTGTTGCTGGTGCTGGTCTTGCCCTTCGCCGCGCTGTGGGTGGCCGGGTTGTGCTGGGCCCTGGCGTTCGGGCTCTACGCTTGGCGCTACGGTCCGATGTTGTTGCAGGCCCGGGTGGATGGACACCCGGGATGAGTCCCTTGGGCGGAGTGAATCGATGATGTATGGGGTCTTGCTGGTCACGCACCTGTTGGCGGCCATCGCGTTCATAGGCACTGTGTTTTTCGAAGTCTGCATCTGGCACGCCGCGCGCCGGCCGTTGGCCGAGACGGCCAAGGCCGCCGCCGACCAGGCGATCGCCCAGCGTTCACGGCACGTGCTGCACGGTGTGGTGCTGCTGCTCTACGGCGCCGGCATTGGCCTGGCCTGGCAGCATCGCGGGGCGTTGAGTCATCCGCTGGACAGCAGCTTCGGCCTGCTGCTGAGCCTGAAGATCCTGCTGGCAACGAGCATCATCGGGCATTACCTGTTGCTGGCGTTCTGGCTTACGCGGGGCCGATTGAGCCCGGCCCGTGCCTGCTGGCTGCGGCGCAGCATCCTGGGGCACATGCTGCTGATCGTGCTGTTGGCCAAGGGGATGTTCTATTGGCAGTTTTGAGTAGGAAAGGGCAGCACTGAACCCCTGTGGGAGCGGGCTTGCTCGCGAAGGCGGTGAATCAGCCAGTATTGATGTCGGCTGACACGCCGCCTTCGCGAGCAAGCTCGCTCCCACAAGGGGTATGTGTTGTTTGAGGTTAGTGAGCAGGCTTCATCGCGTTGACGAACAGCACGTTGTTCTCCAGGTGGATGTGTTGCATCAGGTCGTCGCGAAACTCCACCAGCCCGCGGTACAGGGCGCGCCAGGTGTTGCAGGCATCGGAGGGCGGGGTGATCTGGTCGGTCAGGGTGAGCATGGTTTCCAAAGCTTCACCGTGCTGGTCGTGTTCGTAGCGCAGTACCTGGATCGGTGCCGAGGCGCGTTCGCCCAGGCCGTGTTGCAGCATCGGGAACAGCACCTGTTCTTCCTTGAGCATGTGGCCTTCGAGTTCCTGGTACATGTCCTCCAGGTGGTCGGCCAGGCCATTGGGGCAACTGGCGCGGTTGCCGTGCACCAGTTCCACGCGACGGGCCAGGCGGATCAGTTCCGGCAGTTGTTCGCGATGGCGGGCGTGGTAGCGTTCCAGGATGTGGGTGATCAGCAGCGCCTGGGGTTCGTCGCGCCAGTCATGGCCCAGTTCGCCGGCAGCTTGCAGCGTCTTGAGGGCGTCGGCGATCAGCAGCGGGTTCAGGCCCTTGCCCAGCGCCGCCTCGCGCAAGGATTTTTGCCCGCCGCAACAGAAGTCGAGGTTGTAGTGATGAAAGGTACGCGTGGCACCGGGAATGTCGCAGGCCAGTTGGCCCAGGCTTTGTTCCAGCAGGTCGAGGCTCATCATGTTTCCTTGGGTTGAATCCCGGAGCGGGACAGATAAGCAGACTTAGCAGGCCGCATGCCAAGTGCAACGCATTGAAAATCAACCATAATTTTTTGGCCAGGGTCAATCTGACCCTGGCGGTACGGGGTCAATCGGACCCTGGAGGGTAATCACTACCATGCTGCGTGAAAGCCTGGCCGCCGACCTGATCGTCGAGCTGCCCAATGCCGTGCGGTTGCAGCGTCTGGTGCAGACCCTGCGCGAATACTTCAATTGCGGCGCCGTGGGCCTGCTGCGCCTGGACGATGACAGCCTGCGGCCCGTGGCGACCGTGGGCCTGGTCCATGAAGCGCTGGGCCGGCGCTTCGTGATTGCCCAGCACCCACGCCTGGCGGCGATCATGGCCTCGCGCGAACCGACCTGGTTCGAGCCGGACAGCCGCCTGCCGGACCCCTATGACGGCCTGCTCGACCCCCACGTCGGTGAACCGCTGCCGGTGCATGACTGCATGGGCGTGAGCCTGTACGTGGAAGGCCGGTTGTGGGGCGCGATCACCCTCGATGCGCTGCACGCCGGGACCTTCGACAGCCGCGCCCATGAAGAGCTCAAGCGCTGCACGTTGCAGATCGAGGCGGCAGTGCGGGTCACCCGCCTGGAGCAGGAGAATCGCAGCCTGCGGGCATCGCGCAGTGACCCGGCGGACCTGCGGCTGCCGGCGGAAGAGGGCGAGATCCTCGGACGCAGCGAAGGCTTGCAGCAGTTGCTCAACGAGCTGGATGTCCTGGCCGACTCGGAACTGCCGGTGCTGTTGCTGGGGGAAACCGGCGTGGGCAAGGAGTTGTTCGCCCGGCGTCTGCATCGCCTGTCTCGGCGCGGCCATAAGCCGCTGGTCCAGGTCAACTGCGCGGCGCTGCCGGAGTCTCTGGCCGAAAGCGAATTGTTCGGGCACGTCAAAGGCGCGTTTTCCGGGGCGACGACCGACCGGGCCGGGCGTTTCGATGCGGCCAATGGCGGCACGCTGTTTCTCGATGAAGTGGGCGAATTGCCGTTGAGCGTGCAGGCCAAGCTGCTGCGCACCTTGCAGAACGGCGAGATCCAGCGACTGGGGGCGGACAAGCCGCTGCACGTCGATGTGCGAATCATCGCCGCCACCAATCGGCACCTGCCCGACAGCATTCGCGACGGGCTGTTTCGTGCCGACCTGTATCACCGGCTCTCGGTCTACCCGGTGCCGATCCCACCCCTGCGCGAGCGTGGGCATGATGTGTTGATGCTGGCCGGGCATTTCCTCGAACTGAACCGCACCCGCCTGGGCTTGCGCGGGTTGCGCTTGTCACCGGCCGCCGAGCAGGCCTTGCTGGCCTACAGCTGGCCGGGCAACGTGCGGGAACTGGAGCACGTGATCAGCCGCGCCGCGTTGAAGCAACTGAGCCATGGCGCCAGTCGAAGCCTGATCATGACCCTGGAGCCGCAGGTGCTCGACCTCGACGTCAACGCCAGTGCCGGCGGCGCGCAGGCCTTGCTCGAACAGCCCCATGAATCCGCCGATGCGCCGCTTCCACCGCTGGGCGAGGCCGTCGATGCCTGCCAGCGCCAGGCGATTCTCAAGGCCCTGGACCGTTGTGGCCAGAACTGGGCAGGCGCAGCGCGGCTGCTGGAGGTCGACCCGAGCAACCTGCATAAACTGGCGCGGCGGCTGGGGCTCAAGTAGGGCTTGGCGAGCAGGCTCGCTTCCACAGGGGGGGCGTGAACGCCGGTCCAATGTGGGAGCGCGCTTGCTCGCGAAGTGGCCATCCTGAGCAGCACAAGAACCGGCATTGACAATAATCAAGGCCCGCCCATGCAGGGGACCCCACACTGGCCCAAACCACAGTGGAGATCCCCCCATGCCCCTTTCCCTGGCAAACATGCGCCGCCAGTACACTCGCGATGGCCTCGACGAGGCCCGGGCCCCGGACGATCCGCTGGTGCTGTTCGGTCTGTGGATGCAACAGGCCCGCGACACTGAACGTGCGCCGGTGGAGGCCAACAGCATGGTCCTGGCGACCGTGGATGCACAGGGTCGGCCCCATTGCCGGGTGCTGTTGCTCAAGGGCTTCGACGAAACGGGCTTCACCTTCTTCGGCCACTACGACAGCGCCAAGGGCCGCGACCTGGCGGTCAATCCCTGGGCCGCCATGACGTTCTTCTGGCCGGGCCTGGAACGCCAGGTGCGTATCGAAGGGCCTGTCCAGCGGCTCGATCCGGCGGTGTCGGATGCCTATTTCCAGTCTCGGCCGTTGGCCAGCCGGCTTGGCGCGTGGGCGTCGCCGCAGAGCCAGGCGCTGGCCAATCGCGCCGACCTCGACGCCCGGCTGGCGGACACCCAACGGCGTTTCGCCGAACAACCGGTGCCGCGTCCCGAACAGTGGGGCGGCTACTGCTTGCGCCCCGAGCGGCTGGAGTTCTGGCAGGGGCGCGCCGATCGCCTGCATGATCGCCTCGACTATCGCTGCCAAGAGGACGGGTGGCAGCGCAGCCGCCTGGCCCCTTGACCGCCGAGGGAGGTACCTCCAAGGAGGAATAGGCCCGGTCACGATTGCGGTTCAGGCTGGGCCATCTTTTTCTGACAGGACGGCTCGCCATGGCCCATCTGACGCAACGCCAATTTCAACCGTTGAACATCGCGGTACTCACCATCAGCGATACCCGCAGTTTCGAGACCGACACCTCTGGCCAGACCCTGGCTGATCTGCTGCAAACCGCCGGGCATGTGCTCATCGACCGCGGGTTGGTGAAGGATGATATCTACCAGATCCGCGCCAAGGTCTCGCAGTGGATCGCCGACCCCAGCGTGCAAGTGGTGCTGATGACCGGCGGCACTGGCTTCACCGCGCGCGACAACACGCCTCAAGCCGTTGCGCCATTGCTGGACAAGCACGTCGACGGCTTCGGTGAGTTGTTCCGCCAGGTCTCGCTGGCCGAGATCGGCATGTCCAGCCTGCAATCGCGCGCGCTGGCGGGCATGAGCAACGGCGTGCTGGTGTGCTGCCTGCCGGGTTCGCCAGGCGCCTGCCGTACCGGTTGGGAGCAGATCCTGGCCGGGCAACTGGACAGCCGCACCGGGCCGTGCAATTTCACTGTGCACCTCAAGCCGCAGGACGGCGTCGCCCCGGTGGCGTGCGAGACGCGCTCGTGAGCGCCCTGGTGCACGCGCCCCTCTGCGGCTCGGTGTGTGACAGTGGAGCGCTGGTGCCGGTAGATGAGGCGATTCGGCACCTGCTCGACCAGGCGCCGCCGCCACCGCCCGTGCAGCGGATCGCCCTGGACCTGGCCCTGGCCCGCGTGCTGGCCAGCGACGTGCTCTGCCCGATGAACCTGCCAGCCTGGGACAACAGCGCCATGGACGGTTACGCCGTGCGCGCCGCCGATGTGCCGGCCGCTGGCGGCGCCCTGGCGTTGAGTGGGCGCATTGCCGCCGGTGATGGGCCGGGCGAGCCGCTGCAAACGGGTCAGCTCGTGCGGATCTTCACCGGGGCGCCGCTGCCGCCCGGCGCCGACACCGTGGTGCCGCAGGAAAGCTGTCGGGTCGAAGGCGAGCGGGTCTGGCTGCCGGCGGTCAATCGTGGCGATCACGTACGCAAGGAAGGCGAGGAACGTCGGCAGGGGGACTGCTTGCTCAAGGCCGGTACGCGCCTGCGGGCCCAGGAGTTGGGCCTGCTGGCCGGTGCCGGGGTCGCCAAGGTCGAGGTGTTTCGCCCGCTGCAGGTGGGTTTGCTCAGCAGCGGCGATGAACTGCGCGAGCCGGGCGAGACGCTGGTGCCGGGGCAGATCTACAACAGCAATCGCCACACGCTGGCCGCGTTGTTGCGTGGCTGGGGGTTCGAGGTGCATGACTTCGGTGTTATGCCCGATCAACTCCAGGCCAGCCGGCAGGCGTTGCGCCTGGCCGCCGCCGAGTGCGACGTGTTGTTGACCTCCGGTGGTGTCTCGGTGGGCGAGGAAGACCACCTCAAGCAGGCCATCGCGGCCCTGGGCAATATCGACCTCTGGCGCCTGGCAATCCAGCCGGGCAAGCCGCTGGCCTTCGGCGATGTGGAGGGCAAGCCCTGGATCGGCCTGCCGGGCAATCCGTCGGCGGCGTTGATCACCGCGTTGATTGTCGTGCGCCCGTTCCTGTTCCGCGCTCAGGGCGTCGGCGATGTGCAGCCGGTGCCGTTGCGGGTGCCGGCGGGGTTCGACTGGCTCAAGCGCAATCGGCGCCGGCAATACCTGCGTGCCCGCTTGATGACGGATGCCACAGGCCACCCGTGCGTGGAACTGCACCCCCAGCAAAGCTCGGCGATGCTGACGGCCGCCTGCTGGGCCGACGGCCTGGCGGTGGTGGAGTGCGAAGCCCAGGTCCACAAACATGAACCGGTGATGTACCTGCCGTTCGCCGGATTGATGCATTGACGGCAATTGATTGCCGTCAAGGTGGCCGGCCTCGGGCTGGCTAGACTGGCGGCCATCTTGGTTCGCTCACGAGGATGCCCCATGCAACTGGTTTGCCCGGCAGGGAATCTGCCTGCGCTCAAAGCGGCGGTGCGCCAAGGCGCCGATGCCGTCTACGTCGGTTTTCGCGATGACACCAACGCTCGGCATTTCGCCGGGCTGAACATGGACGACAAGCAGTTCGACGCCGCTGTCGCCCACATCCGCCAGCATCAGCGCAAGCTCTATGTGGCGGTCAACACCTACCCGCAACCCAAGGGTTGGGAACGTTGGCAGCGCGCCGTGGACCGTGCCGCCGACTTCGGCGTGGACGCGCTGATCGCCGCCGATCCGGGCGTGCTCGGCTACGCTCGCCAGCGTCATCCACACCTGGCGCTGCACCTGTCCGTACAGGGTTCGGCGACCCATGCCGCGGCGTTGGCGTTCTACGCCGAGCGCTATGACATCCGCCGCGCCGTGCTGCCGCGGGTGCTCTCCCTGGCCCAGGTGCGCCAAGTGGCGGCCGCCAGCCCGGTGCCGATCGAAGTCTTCGGTTTCGGCAGCTTGTGCATCATGGCCGAAGGTCGCTGCCACCTGTCTTCCTACATCACCGGCGAGTCGCCGAACCTGTGTGGCGTCTGCTCGCCCGCCAAGGCGGTGCGTTGGAGCGAAGACGCCCAAGGCCTCAGCGCACGCCTGAGCGAGGTGCTGATCGACCGCTACACCCCCGAGGAGCCGGCCGGCTACCCGACCCTGTGCAAGGGTCGTTTCCTGGTGGGCGGCAAGCGTTTCCATGCGCTGGAGGAACCCACCAGTCTCGACACCCTGGACCTGCTGCCGGAACTCACCGCCATCGGCGTCGAGGCGGTGAAGATCGAAGGGCGCCAGCGCAGCCCGGCCTACGTCGAGCAGGTGACCCGGGTCTGGCGCGCCGCGCTGGATGCCCACCGCGCCGCGCCGCAACGGTTCCGGGTCCAAGAAGAATGGCGCCAGGTCCTGGCCGGGCTGTCCGAAGGCAGCCAGACCACCCTGGGCGCCTACCATCGATCATGGCAATGAGGAAGGAACCCATGAAACTCAGTCTCGGACCGGTCCTGTTTTACTGGGACAAAACCCAACTGGGGAATTTCTATGCCCAGATGTCGGCATTGCCGCTGGACGTGATCTACCTGGGGGAAACCGTGTGCTCGAAGCGCCGGGCATTCTCCCTGGATCAATGGCTCGGCCTGGGCCGCGAGCTGCAAGCGTGCAGCCAGGCGCAGATCGTGTTGTCGAGCCTGACACTGATCGAGGCCGCCTCGGAACTGTCCTCGTTGCGGCGGCTGTGCGACAACGGCCAATTGCTGGTGGAGGCCAACGACATGGGCGCGGTGCAGTTCCTGGCCGAGCGCAAACTGCCCTTCGTGGGCGGGCCGGCACTGAACCTGTACAACGGCCATTCGCTGGCCCAGTTGCTCGACAGCGGCATGGTCCGCTGGGTGCCGCCGGTGGAGTGTTCGGCGGCGCTGATCAGCGACGTGCTGGAGCAAGTGCGGGAAATGGATTGCGCAGTGCCCGAAGTGGAGATCTTCGCCTACGGTCATCTGCCGCTGGCGTATTCGGCGCGCTGCTTCACCGCGCGGGCCGAAAACCGGCCCAAGGACGACTGTCAGTTCTGTTGTATCAACTACCCCGACGGCCTGGCGTTGAGCAGCCAGGAGGGCCAGCCGTTGTTCACCCTCAACGGCATCCAGACGATGTCGGGCGAGGTCAGCAATCTGCTGGCCGACTACAACGCCCTGGTGGCCTGCGGGGCCCAGGTGTTGCGCTTGAGCCCGCGGGCCCAGGGCATGGACGAGGTGGTCAATGCGTTCGATCGGGTTCGCCGCGGCGAGACGCCTCCGGTGTTCGTGGAGGGCTGCAACGGCTATTGGCACGGCCATGCCGGCATGCTGAAAGTAGAGGAGGCGGGCCTGTGCTGAGTCCAAAGCGATGGTTGCTCAAGGGCGCCGACCGGGTGCTGCCCCTGGTGGGCAAGGTGCCGTTCGTGGTCCAGCGCCTGGCCTTGCAGCAGGCACTGAACCGCTGCCTGGCCGAACCGCTGCGCGATGGCGGCTTCGACCTGTTGCGCGGTCGCTGGTTGTGCCTGCGGGTGCCGGACCTGAAGTTGTGCTGGTACCTGACCCTGGCGCGGGACGGCTTGCGCATCGCCGAGCGGGCCGAAGCCCAGGTCACCATTCGTGGCAACTGGCGCGAGTTCCTGCTGTTGGCCAGCCGCCAGGAAGACCCGGACACCTTGTTCTTCCGACGGCGACTGGTGATCGAGGGGGACACGGAACTGGGGTTGGCCCTGAAGAACCTGATCGACAGCCTTGATCCCGAGGTCTTGCCGCCGTGGTTGTGGCGCAACCTGGAACGGGCGGGCAAGGGCCTGGCGACCGTGTGATGAAGACGCCGAACGCATTGCCCCTGGTGTATTCCTGCTCCGGTTGCTCCAACGTCGCGCAACTGGCCAACAACGTCGCCCTGCGCCTGGACCGTGCCGGCCTGGCCGAGATGTCCTGCATCGTCGGGGTCGGCGGACATGTGGCGCCGCTGGTCAACAAGGCCCGCTCGGGGCGGCGGATCATTGCGCTGGATGGGTGTCCTTTGCAATGCGTCCAGGCGTGTTTACAGCAGCATGACCTGCGAGCGGATGTGCATGTGATTTTGAGTCAGTTGGGCTGGCGCAAGCGCTTCGGGGTCGATTGCACGCAAGAGGAGGGGGAGGCGTTGTTCGAGCGGTTGATAGCGATGCTGGAGGTTGATCGAAGTCCCTGAGACAAACCCCGATCCCGTGGCGAGGGAGCTTGCTCCCGCTGGGGGCGAAGCACCCCCAGGTTTGCCCCAACGGTGCGTCAGATTGATTGCGTCCGGCCTTCTTGGGGCTGCTGCGCAGCCCAGCGGGAGCAAGCTCCCTCGCCACGGTGCACTTGCCCGGACTATTGCTGGTAAGCCTCCAGCGCTTCCTCAGCCAGGATGCGGATGTTGCGCCGCTCCATGGCGATCAGGCCGCCGTCCACCAATCGATGAAGAATGCGCGAGAACGTTTCCGGCTGAATCCCCAGCTTGGAAGCCACCAGGCGCTTGGACACCTGGAGCACCACCTGGCCGTCCCGTGGGTCGCGTTCCTGCAACAGGAAGTTGATGACCCGCCGGCTGGCGCTGGCCAGGGTCAGGTTGTCGATGTCCTTGAGGCGCTGGTGCAGGTGGATGCTCATGCTCGCCAGGATCGCCAGGCAGACCTTGGGCTGGTCTTCCAGGGCCTTGCGGTAATGGGTGCCTTCGATGCTCACCAGCACGCTGTCCTTGATCGCCGACGCGCTCACCGGGTAGCAGCGGGCCTGGCTGAACAACAGGGCTTCGGCGAAGGTCTGCCCTGGCTGGATGATCTCCACCAGGTTTTCCTGGCCTTCACCCGTGACCCGGAACAGCTTGACCTGGCCGCTGACCAACAGGAAAAACCGCTTGGCCGGGTCGCCCTGGTGCATGAGCGTGCCGTTGCATTCCAGGCGCTTGAGGACGGCGAGGTTGCAGACGTCTTCGAAGACCCGCTCCGGCAATTGGCTGAACAGGTGATGACGGCGCAACAGTAGAACGATGGAAGGGTGAGTCAGCATGGCATACCTCCGGGTACGAACATGGTAGGGCGCCAGGCAACGCCGGCCTATGCCTCGGCAGGCCTACCTCGGAAGAGGGATGGAGACCGTCAGGTCAGTCCTGCACAACACCTTGTGGCGAGGGAGCTTGCTGCCGCTGACGGTGGGTCAGCTTGCATCTGTGCTGAATGTGCCGCCGTCTTCGCGGGCAAGCCCGCTCCCACAAGAGGAATGTGTTGGTCATCTAACCGGCGCCGCGCAGATGCTCCATCGCCCACACCGCGGCTTCGACCCGCGAGCGCAGGCCGAGCTTGTGCAGCAGGTTCTTCACGTGGACCTTGACCGTGCCCTCGGTGATGCCCAGCTTGTGGCCGATCACCTTGTTGCTGTAGCCGGCGGCGATGGTCTTGAGGACCTGGCGTTCGCGGTCGGTCAGTTCCACCTCGGCCTGGCGCGGGGGGGAGCGCAGGGCCTGGGCCATGACCCGGGTCAGGCCGGGGCTGATCACCAGCGCGCCGGCGAGGGCATCGCGGATGTACTGGATCAGCAGCTCGGGCTCCATGTCCTTGAGCAGGTAGCCGTTGGCGTCCAGGCGCAGGGCGTCGCGGATGTCGTCCTCGGCGTCGGAGACGGTGAACAGCAGCACCTTGCCGCTGTAGTGCATGGCCCGCAGCCGCCGCAGGGTCTCGATGCCGTTCATCTGCGGCATGTTGTTGTCCAGCAGCACCAGGTCGGGCTTGAGGGGTTCGATCAGTGTCAGCGCTTCTTCGCCGTGGCTGGCTTCGCCGACGATCTGCAGATCGTCTTCGAGCTCGAGCATCTGGCGGATCCCGCGACGCATCATCGGATGATCGTCGACCAAAAGGAGGGTATGGCGCAGGGGGGCGTTCATGTTGCGATGCCTTCGGTGGGTTGGCCCAGGAATTCCGGTTGGAAATGCACCTGGATGCAGGTGCCCTGGGGTGTACGGGAGAAAATCCGGAGTTGGCCCCGCAGGCTGCGGGCGCGTTCGTTCATGATGTTCAGGCCATGGTGCTCGCGCTGGTCCACCTCGCCACTGAACCCCCGGCCATCGTCTTCGATGGACAACCGGACGGTCTCGCCTTCCTGGCGCAGTTCGAGCCAGGCGTTTTCGGCGTGGGCATGGCGCAGGCAGTTCGACAAGGCCTCGCGGGTGATCTGCAGGATGTGGATCTGCTCGCTGGCCGACAGCTCGAAGGCCAGGGGGTCGATGCGCAGGTGCACCTGGAAGTCCCCGCGGTGGGAGAATTCCTCGGCGGTGTCCTTGAGCTCTTCCACCAGGCCGTCGTCGTGAATCTGCAGGCGGAAGGTGGTCAGCAACTCGCGCAACTGGCGATAGGCGTTGTTGAGGCCCTCGCGCAGCTCGGCGGTGACGGTTTCCAGGGTCTGCACCGGTTCGCCACGACGCAATAGGGTCTGCATGCGGCTGACTTGCAGCTTCATGTACGAGAGGGCCTGGGCGAGGGAGTCGTGCAGTTCGCGGGCGATGATGGTGCGCTCGTCCAGCAGCAGCAGGCGATGGTCCTGTTCGCGCTGGCGCTTGAGCGACAGGGTGGTGCCGATCAGGTTCGCCAGGGCCTGGATCAGGGCGCTCTCCCAAGGCTGCGCCGCGTGGCCGTCGAGGAAATGGGCCTTGAGTTCGCCCAGGTCGTTGCCCTGGTTGCTGATGCTGAAGGTCAGCGGCCGGCCGCTCTGGTGTTGTTCGCACGTGGCGCAGTCACTGCTGGCACAGACCTGGCGACCGTTGGCGCCGTGCAGGGCCAGCAACTGGCGGGCCGGTGCCTGCAATTGCCCTTGCAGGCACAGCGACAGACGCAGCCCCGGCAGCCGTTGCTGGAAGCGCCGGATCAACTCATCGAGCCCTTCGGCGTTGGCCTGACGCGTGGCGAGGCTGCGGCTGCTCTGGTACAGCAGCTCCAGGGCGGCGTTGGCCTGTTGCAGGTTGAGGGTCTTCTGTTGGACTTGGTTTTCCAGGGTCCGATGCGATTGCTCGATGGTCTCGGCCATGGTGTTGAAACTGGTGGCCAACTGGCCGAGCTCATCCTCGGACTGATGGTTGACCCGCACCTGGAACTCGCCCCGGCGAAAACGCTGGGTGGCGTCCACCAGTTCCTGCAACGGCGTGACCACGCCGTACTGCAACTCATACAGGCCGATCAACAGGATGATCATGGTGCTGAACAGCGCCACGCCCTGGATCGTCTGCTGCCAACCCTGCTTGTGTTCGCTCTGGCGTTGCAGCAGCGTGACGAACTGGTCCAGTTGTTCGACGAAGGAGCTGGCGCTGGCCTGGAAGAACGCCGCGTCGCCGCGCTCGATGGCGGGGCGCAGGGTCTGGTTCCAGCGTTGTTGCAGGTCGCGATAACTGCGATGCAGGGACGTGGCCGGTCCGTCTTCCAGTACGGCGCGCAGGGCAGGGCTGTCCAGGCGCTGTTGCAGGCTGTCGACGATGGCCGGAACGTCCTCGGTGGCACCGGCCGCCAGCTTCCAGCTCAGGTGGTAGGTCTCCATGCGCACGGAGCCGGCGGTGTTGATGGCGGCAGCATCGCCCTGGCTGAACCAGGCGATCAACCCGGCGCTCAGGGAACTGGCCAGGGCGAGGACTGCGATCAGGATCACGGCGAGCCCGGCGCGAGCGGGCAGGGAGCTGCGCAGCCAGCGCATCATGATCGCTGGCCTTGCAGGAAAAACTGAAACCCGGACATGGGAGGGCGCCTGGACCTTGGGGTATGGCAGCCGATCCTGGGTGCACTACCTCTAAAGAGTTGTCGGCCGCTGCGCTTCCATAAAAATCCCGGCCAATCTGTTCAAGATATTGATAAACAAAGGGTTCCAGCAATATCCAGATCTACCTCCTTGGAGGTAGGCCGGCCAAGGATAGGTCAGTACCCCCAGGAAGCTCTTTGATCCACGTCAAGTTTTTACCGGGTTCGCATCACTAGGCTGCGCTCAACGAAATGACGGGAGTGCATCGCGATGCGAGCGCAAGTGCAACAAGGGCTGGTACTAGGGATGAGTACCCTGGCCTTCACCGTGTGCTTCATGGTCTGGATGATGTTTGCCGTGCTGGGCGTTCCGATCAAGGAAATGCTCACCCTCAACGAGACCCAATTCGGCCTGCTGGCCGCCACGCCGGTGCTGACCGGTTCCCTGGTGCGGTTGCCCCTGGGGCTGCTGACCGACCGTTTCGGCGGACGCATCGTGTTCTTCTTGTTGATGCTGTCCTGCGTGCTGCCGCTGTACCTGATCACCCTGGCGACCCAGTTCTGGCAATTCCTGGTACTGGGCCTGTTCGTCGGCCTGGCCGGCGGCTCGTTTTCGGTCGGCATCGCCTACGTCGCCAAATGGTTCGACAAACAGAACCAGGGGTTCGCCATGGGCGTGTTCGGTGCCGGCAACGCCGGGTCCGCGCTCACCAAGTTCCTGGCCCCGGCGCTGATCGCCCTGGGCACCTGGCACCTGGTGCCCAAGGTGTTCAGCGCCATCCTGTTCATCACCGCGCTGCTGTTCTGGTTCCTCACCGCCGAGAAAAAGGAGCACCGCAGCGTCAGCAGCACAAGCCTGCGCGAGCAACTCAAGGCATTGAAAGAGCCCGCCGTGTGGCGCTACTGCCAGTACTACTCGATCGTGTTTGGCGGCTACGTGGCCCTGGCCCTGTGGATGACCAAGTACTACGTGCAGGAGTATGGCTTCAGCCTGCAAAGCGCGGCACTGCTGGCGGCCTGCTTCTCCCTGCCTGGCGGCGTGCTGCGGGCCGTCGGCGGCTGGATGTCGGACCGCTGGGGCGCCCAGAGCGTGACCTGGTGGGTGCTGTGGGTCAGCTGGATCTGCCTGTTCCTGCTGTCGTACCCGCAGACACAACTGCAAGTGCAGACCGTCAACGGCATCGTCGATTTCCACATCGGCCTCAACGCCACGCTGTTCACCGTGCTGCTGTTCGTGATGGGCATCGCCTTCGCGTTCGGCAAGGCCTCGGTCTTCAAGTACATCGCCAACGACTACCCGACCAACATGGGCGCGGTGTCCGGCATCGTCGGCCTGGCCGGCGGCCTGGGCGGGTTCGTGCTGCCGATCCTGTTTGGCGCCCTGGTGGACCTCACCGGCGTGCGCTCGTCCTGCTTCATGTTGCTGTACGGCGTGGTCTGGGTCTCGCTGATCTGGATGTACGTCAGCGAAATCCGCAAGCGCCCACTGCTGGGCAAGTCGCCCGCCACCAGCCAACCCCCGTTTTCCAGCATTGCCCAAGGAGAAGAACATGTCCGTTCTGCAAACGCCTGACAAAGGCCCGGTCATTCATGACTGGCGCCCGGAAGACCCAGCATTCTGGGGGCGTAGCGGCAAACAGACCGCTCGGCGCAACCTGTGGATCTCGATCCCGGCGCTGTTGCTCGCCTTCGCGGTGTGGATGGTCTGGAGCACGGTGATCGTGCGCCTGAACGCCATCGGCTTCAGCTTCAGCACCGACCAGCTGTTCTGGCTGGCCGCCTTGCCAGGGCTGTCGGGGGCGACCTTGCGGGTGTTCTACTCGTTCATGGTGCCGATCTTCGGCGGTCGCCGCTGGACCGCGCTGAGCACGGCCTCGCTGCTGGTGCCCGCGCTGTGGATGGGCTTCGCCGTGCAGGATCCGAGCACGCCCTACAACGTGTTCGTGCTGATCGCCTTGCTCTGTGGTTTCGGCGGCGGCAACTTCGCCTCGAGCATGTCCAACATCAGCTTTTTCTATCCCAAGTCCCAGCAGGGCACTGCCCTGGGCCTGAACGCCGGGCTGGGCAACCTGGGCGTGTCGGTGATGCAGTTCAGCGTGCCGCTGGTGATTTCCTTCGGCGTGTTCGGCTTCCTCGGCGGCCAACCACAGGTGCTGGCCGATGGCAGCTCGCTGTGGTTGCAGAACGCCGGTTTCATCTGGGTGCCGTTCATCCTCGCCGTGACCGTGATCGCCTGGTTCGGCATGAACGACCTGTCCAGCGCCCGTGCCTCGTTCAGCGAGCAGGCGGTGATCTTCAAGCGCAAGCACAACTGGCTGATGTGCTGGCTGTACCTGGCCACCTTCGGTTCGTTCATCGGTTTCTCCGCCGCGTTCCCACTGCTGATCAAGACCTCGTTCCCGGACGTCATCGCCCTGAAGTTCGCTTTCCTGGGCCCGCTGGTGGGCGCGCTGGTACGGCCGCTGGGCGGCTGGCTGGCGGACAAGCTCGGGGGCGCGAAGGTGACCCTGTGGAACTTCGTGCTGATGATCGTGATGGTGTTCGGCGTCATGCACTTCCTGCCACAAGGCGGGCAGGGCGGCAGCTTCTACGGCTTCCTGGGGATGTTCATGCTGCTGTTCATTACCACCGGCGTGGGCAACGGCTCCACCTTCCGCATGATCCCGGTGATCTTCCGCACCCTGCATGAAAAGGCCGCCCTGGGCAAAAAGCCCGAGCTGCGTGAGCAGGCGCTCAAGGACGCCGGCAAGGAGTCGGCAGCGGTGCTCGGTTTCAGCTCGGCCATGGGCGCCTTCGGTGCGTTCTTCATTCCCAAGTCCTTCGGCACTTCGATGGCCCTGACCGGCGGCCCGGAGATGGCCTTCTACATGTTCGTCGGCTTCTACCTGAGCTGCATCGTGGTGACCTGGTGGTGGTACGCGCGCAAGGGTGCCGCGACCCCCTGCTAAGACGAATTCAACTGTTGCGTGGGCGGGGCGCAGACCCCGCGGAGCAAGCCTGAGAGGAAAGACACTGTGAGTCATTTACTGGATCAACTGCGGTTCTTCAACCGCAAGCAAGGCGAGTTTTCCGAGGGGCACGGCGAGACCCGCAAGGAGTCTCGGGACTGGGAGAACGTCTACCGTTCCCGCTGGCAATACGACAAGATCGTGCGTTCTACCCACGGGGTGAACTGCACCGGTTCGTGCTCGTGGAAAATCTACGTCAAGAACGGCCTGATTACCTGGGAAACCCAGCAGACCGACTACCCGCGCACCCGTAACGACCTGCCCAACCACGAGCCGCGCGGTTGCCCGCGTGGGGCGAGCTACAGCTGGTACATCTACAGCGCCAACCGCCTCAAGTACCCGAAAGTCCGCAAGCCATTGCTCAAGCTGTGGCGCCAGGCGCGCCAGACCCTGCCGCCGGTGGAAGCCTGGGCCAGCATCGTCGAGAACAAGGCCAAGGCTGACTCCTACAAGAGCAAGCGTGGCATGGGTGGCTTCATCCGCTCCAGCTGGGAAGAAGTCAACGAGATCATCGCCGCTGCCAACGTCTACACCGTCAAGCAGTACGGCCCGGACCGCGTGGTGGGCTTCTCGCCGATCCCGGCGATGTCGATGGTCAGCTACGCCGCTGGCGCGCGTTATCTGTCGCTGATCGGCGGCGCGTGCCTGAGCTTCTATGACTGGTACTGCGACTTGCCGCCTGCCTCGCCGATGGTCTGGGGCGAGCAGACCGACGTGCCGGAATCGGCCGACTGGTACAACTCCAACTACATCATTGCCTGGGGCTCCAACGTCCCGCAGACCCGCACCCCCGACGCACACTTCTTTACCGAGGTGCGCTACAAGGGCACCAAGACCGTGGCGATCACCCCGGACTATTCGGAAGTCGCCAAGCTCACCGACCTGTGGCTCAACCCCAAGCAGGGTACCGACGCCGCACTGGCCCAAGCCTTCAACCATGTGATCTTCAAAGAGTTTCACCTGGACAAGCCGAGCGCCTATTTCACCGACTACGCCAAGCGCTACACCGACTTGCCGGTGCTGGTGATGCTCAAGCCGATGCTCGGCGCCGCTCCGGGATCGGGTTACCAGCCCGATCGCTTCCTGCGAGCCAGTGACCTGACCGACAACCTCGGCCAGGACAACAACCCCGAGTGGAAAACCATCGCCCTGGACGCCGACGGCCAACTGGTTTCGCCGCAAGGCTCCATCGGCTATCGCTGGGGCGAGAAGGGCAAGTGGAACATTCTGCCGCGTGAAGGTGGCGAGGGCCGCGAGACCGACCTCAAGCTCAGCCTGATCGGCGGTGATGTGGCCGAAGTGGCGTTCCCGTACTTCGCCGGTGAAACTCAGGAGCACTTCCAGCACGTGGCCGGTGACGCGGTGCAGTTCCGTCGGGTGCCGGTGCACAGCGTGGTGCTGGCCGACGGCAGCGTGGCGAAAGTGGCCACCGTGTTCGACCTGTCGGCGGCCAACCTGGCCATCGACCGTGGCCTGGGCGGCGCCAACGTTGCCAAGGACTACGACGACGCCTCGGTGCCTGGCACTCCGGCCTGGCAGGAGCAGATCACTGGCGTGAGCCGCGAGAAGGCGATCCAGATCGCCCGCGAGTTCGCCGACAACGCCGACAAGACCCGTGGACGCTCGATGATCATCGTCGGGGCGGCGATGAACCACTGGTACCACATGGACATGAACTACCGCGGGCTGATCAACATGCTCATGCTCTGCGGTTGCATCGGCCAGACCGGCGGTGGCTGGGCCCACTACGTTGGCCAGGAAAAACTCCGTCCGCAGTGCGGCTGGCTGCCCCTGGCCTTCGGCCTGGACTGGAACCGTCCTTCGCGGCAGATGAACGGCACCAGCTTCTTCTACGGCCACAGCTCCCAGTGGCGCCACGAGAAAATGAGCATGCACGATGTGCTCTCGCCATTGGCCGACAAGTCGCAGTTCCCCGAGCACGCGCTGGACTACAACATCCGCGCCGAACGGGCCGGGTGGCTGCCCAGCGCGCCACAACTCAACACCAACCCGCTGCACATCTGCCGCGACGCCGCGGCCGCGGGCCTGGAACCCAAGGACTACGTGGTCAAGTCGCTGCAGGACGGTTCCCTGCGCTTCTCCTGCGAGCAACCGGACAGCCCGGTGAACTTCCCGCGCAACATGTTCATCTGGCGCTCCAACCTGCTGGGTTCCTCGGGCAAGGGCCACGAGTACATGCTCAAGTACCTGCTGGGTACCAAGAACGGCGTGATGAACGAAGACATTGGCAAGGTTGGCCACTGCAAGCCAACCGAAGCCGAGTGGGTGGACGAGGGTGCCATCGGCAAGCTCGACCTGGTGACCACGCTGGACTTCCGCATGTCCTCGACTTGCGTGTATTCGGACATCGTCTTGCCGACCGCCACCTGGTACGAAAAAGACGACATGAACACCTCCGACATGCACCCGTTCATCCACCCATTGTCGGCGGCCATCGACCCTGCGTGGGAATCGCGTTCGGACTGGGAAATCTACAAGGGCATCGCCAAGGCGTTCTCGGCCATGGCGGTCGGCCACCTGGGCGTGGAAAAAGACCTGGTCACCGTACCGCTGATGCACGACAGCGTCGGTGAACTGGCCCAACCGTTTGGCGGCACCGATTGGAAAACCGCCGGCGAGGCGCCACAACCGGGCAAGAACGCACCGAACCTGCAAGTGGTGGAGCGCGACTACCCCAACATCTACAAGCAGTTCACTTCCCTGGGCCCGATGCTCGAGAAACTCGGCAACGGCGGCAAGGGCATCAACTGGAACACCGAGGCCGAGGTGAAATTCCTTGGCGAACTGAACCACCACGAGGTCGAAGCTGGCATCAGCCAGGGCCGGCCAAAAATCGACAGCGCGATTGACGCCGCCGAAGTGATCCTGTCCCTGGCCCCGGAAACCAACGGCCACGTGGCGGTCAAGGCCTGGGCGGCCTTGTCGGAGTTCACCGGCATCGACCACAGCCACCTGGCCGTGCCCAAGGAACACGAGGCCATTCGCTTCCGTGACATCCAGGCCCAGCCGCGCAAGATCATTTCAAGCCCGACCTGGTCCGGCCTGGAAGACGATCACGTCAGCTACAACGCCGGCTACACCAACGTCCATGAGTCGATCCCATGGCGCACCATCACCGGCCGCCAGCAGTTCTACCAGGATCACCCTTGGATGCAGGCGTTCGGCGAGCAACTGATGAGCTACCGGCCACCGGTCAACACCCGCACCATCGACGTGGTCAAGGGCAAGCGCAGCAACGGCGAGACCGAGATCGTCCTGAACTGGATCACCCCGCACCAGAAATGGGGCATCCACAGCACCTACACCGACAACTTGCTGATGCTCACCTTGAGCCGTGGCGGCCCGATCATCTGGCTCTCCGAGATCGACGCCCGGCGCGCCGGCATCGAGGACAACGACTGGGTCGAGTGCTTCAACGCCAACGGCGCGCTGACCGCCCGCGCGGTGGTCAGCCAGCGGGTCAAGGAGGGCATGGTGATGATGTACCACGCCCAGGAACGGATCGTGAACGTGCCCGGCTCGGAAACCACCAAGACCCGCGGCGGCCACCACAACTCGGTGACCCGCGTGGTGCTCAAGCCCACCCACATGATCGGTGGCTACGCCCAGCAGGCCTACGGCTTCAACTATTACGGCACGGTCGGTTGCAACCGCGATGAATTCGTCGTGGTGCGCAAGATGGCCAAGGTCGACTGGCTCGACGGTTCCAGCGGCGATGACCTGCCGCGTCCCCTGCCGACTGAGCTGGATTGAGGAGATTGAGATGAAAATTCGTTCACAGATCGGCATGGTCCTGAACCTGGACAAGTGCATCGGTTGCCACACCTGTTCGATCACCTGCAAAAACGTCTGGACCAGCCGCGAAGGCATGGAATACGCCTGGTTCAACAACGTCGAGACCAAGCCTGGGATCGGCTACCCCAAGGAATGGGAAAACCAGGACAAGTGGAAGGGCGGCTGGATCCGTAACGCCGACGGCTCGATCAACCCACGCATCGGCGGCAAGTTCCGCGTGTTGGCGAACATCTTTGCCAACCCGGACCTGCCGAGCCTGGACGACTACTACGAACCGTTCGACTTCGACTACCAGCACCTGCACACCGCACCGCTGGGCGAGCACCAGCCTGTTGCGCGGCCGCGTTCGGTGGTGTCCGGCAAACGCATGGAGAAGATCGAGTGGGGCCCGAACTGGGAGGAAATCCTCGGTACCGAATTCGCCAAGCGGCGCAAGGACAAGAACTTCGACAAGATCCAGGCGGACATCTACGGCGAGTACGAAAACACCTTCATGATGTACTTGCCACGCCTGTGCGAGCACTGCCTGAACCCGGCGTGCGCGGCGTCTTGCCCGAGCGGGGCGATCTACAAGCGCGAGGAGGACGGCATCGTCCTGATCGACCAGGAGAAATGCCGCGGCTGGCGCATGTGCATCAGCGGCTGCCCTTACAAGAAGATCTACTTCAACTGGAAGAGCGGCAAGTCGGAAAAATGCATTTTCTGCTACCCGCGCATCGAAGCCGGCATGCCGACTGTCTGCGCTGAAACCTGCGTCGGCCGGATCCGCTACCTAGGCGTGCTGCTGTATGACGCCGACCGTATCAGCGAAGTGGCCAGCACCGCCAACGAGCAGGACCTGTACGAGAAACAGCTGGAAATTTTCCTCGACCCGAACGACCCGGCGGTGATCCGCCAGGCCCTGGCCGATGGCGTGCCGCAATCGGTGATCGATTCGGCGCAACGTTCGCCGGTGTACAAGATGGCCGTGGACTGGAAACTCGCGCTGCCGTTGCACCCCGAGTACCGCACCCTGCCAATGGTCTGGTACGTGCCGCCGCTGTCGCCGATCCAGAACGCCGCCGCGGCCGGTACCGTCGGCATGAACGGGGTGATCCCGGACGTCGACAGCCTGCGCATTCCGCTGCGTTACCTGGCCAACCTGCTGACCGCTGGCGATGAGAAGCCGGTCAAGCTGGCCCTCAAGCGTCTGTTGGCGATGCGTGCCTACAAGCGTTCCGAGCAGGTCGACGGCGTGAAAGACCTGAAAGTGCTGGCCGATGTCGACTTGAGCGTGAACCAGGTGGAAGAGATGTACCGCTACCTGGCGATTGCCAACTACGAGGACCGTTTCGTCGTGCCAAGTGCCCACCGTGAAGACGCGATGAGCGACGCGTTCGCCGAACGCTCCGGTTGCGGTTTCAGTTTCGGCAGCGGTTGCAGCGGCAGTTCCGACACCAACATGTTCGGCGGCAAGAAGGCCAACCGTCGCGACGTGATCAAGACCGTGCAGTTGTGGGAGGACTGACCATGCGCATTCTCAAGGTGATTTCGTTGTTGCTCGACTACCCGACCGAGACCCTGGTGGCCGGTCGCGACGAGCTGGAGGAGGCGATCCTCCAGGCGCGGGAAATCAGTCCCAACCAGCGCGCCGGTCTGTTCGAGCTGCTGGAAGTGATCTGCGCCAAGGACCTGATGGACGGCCAGGAGCACTACGGCGCGCTGTTCGGCCGCGGCCGGTCGCTGTCGTTGCTGCTGTTCGAGCATGTCCACGGCGAGTCCCGCGACCGGGGCCAGGCCATGGTGGACATGATGGCCCAGTACGAAGAGGCCGGTTTCGCCATCGGCGTCAAGGAGCTGCCGGATTACATCCCGCTGTACCTGGAATACCTCTCCACCCGCGAGGACCTCGAGGCCCGCGAGGGACTGGCCGATGTCGCGCACTTGCTGGCGTTGCTCGCCGCGCGCCTGGAGGAGCGTGAAAGCGCCTATGCCAGTTGCTTCCGGGCCTTGTTGCAAATCGCCGGGGCCGAGCCCCAGGGCGCGGTGGCCGAACTGCGTGAGCAGGTCAAGGCCGAGCCGAGGGATGACTCCCTCGAAGCCCTGGACCGGATCTGGGAGGAAGAGGCGGTGGACTTCCTGAAGGCCGAGCAGCAGGACCGTTGCGGTTCGCTGCCCAGCGCGCCGGGCAAGGCCAGGGAAGAAAGTGCGGTGCCGTTGCACTGGGTGGATTTTCAGCATGAAGGGCAGGCCGTTGCGCCGGCCGGGGAGGTGGGCAATGTCTAAATGGGATCTGTTGTTGTTCGGGGTCTATCCGTATGTCGCCTTGGCGATCTGCCTGATCGGTAGCTGGGCACGGTTCGACCTGTCCCAGTACACGTGGAAGGCCGGTTCCAGCCAGATGCTGAACAAGAGCGGCATGCGCGTGGCCAGCAACCTGTTCCACGTGGGGGTGCTGTTCGTGCTGGCCGGGCATTTCGTCGGCCTGCTGACGCCGGCAGCGATCTACCACCATGTGCTGAGCACCGAGCACAAGCAGTTGCTGGCGATGGTTTCCGGTGGCTTCTTCGGCGTGCTGGGCCTGATCGGCTTGTTGATGCTGCTCAACCGCCGCCTGACCGATCCACGGGTGCGTGCCACGTCCAACACCTCGGACATCCTGGTGTTGGTGGTACTGCTGGTGCAACTGGTGCTGGGCCTGCTGACCATCGTCGCTTCCACCGGCCACATGGACGGTTCGGTGATGGTGATGCTGGCGGACTGGGCACAGAACACCGTGCTGTTGCGTCCGGTGGAAGCCGCGACTTCCATCGCGCCGGTGAGCCTGGTCTACAAGCTCCATGTGGCGCTGGGCCTGACCCTGTTCGTGCTGTTCCCGTTCACCCGTCTGGTGCACATCATCAGTGCGCCGGTCTGGTACCTGGGACGTCGTTATCAAATCGTTCGGCAGAAGTTCTGAGGAGGCGATCATGGCCAGTGGATGCGGATGTGGTGGCGGTAACGGCGGCAGCGGCGGCTGCGGTTCTTCGGCAAAGGCCGCGCCGGTGACGGCCTCGATGGCCGAGGTCGGACCGGTGCAGTACGCACCGGCCCAGGCGGCGCCGGTGGCGGTGGACGAGGCGCCGGCCGAGTTGATCGCCAGCAGTGAACAGGAATGGCCGATCATCAGCGTCAACGGGGTGTCGATCACCCCGCAGGCGATGGCCCAGGAGCTGCAGTATCACCCGGCGGACAGCCGCGAAGAGGCGCTCTACCAGGCGGCGCGGGCCTTGGTGATCCGTGAGTTGCTGCAGCAGCGCATCGCCGAGCTGGGCCTGTCCCTGCAAGTCGGTGCCGGTGAAAACGAAGAGGAAGCGGCGACACGGCTGTTGCTCGAACAGGAGGTGCAGGTGCCGCATTGTGACGAGGCCACCTGCCTGCGCTATTACGACAGCAATCGGGCGCGCTTTCACAGCGCTCCGTTGCTGGCGGTGCGGCACATCCTGCTCGAATGCGCGCCGGACGATGCCGAGGCCCGCAGCCTCGCCCACGTCCAGGCCGAACTGCTGCTGGAACGCTTGGACCAGTTCCCAGGCAGCTTTGCCGAGCTGGCCCAGAAGTACTCGGCCTGTCCGTCCAAGGAGCAGGGCGGGTCGCTGGGGCAGATCAGCAAGGGTCAGACGGTGCCTGAGCTGGAGCGCCAGCTGTTCGCCTTGCCGGCGGGGCTGTGTGGCAAGCCGCTGGAAAGTCGCTATGGCTGGCACGTGATCAGTGTCGACCAGCGCATCGACGGCCAGCCGCTGCCCTACGAGGCGGTGGCGACGGCGATCCGTACCCAGTTGCAGCAAGGCGTCTGGCAAAAAGCGCTGGTGCAATACCTGCAGACCCTGATCGGTGCGGCGGACATCCGCGGCATTCGTCTGCAGGGTGCCGATTCGCCGCTGGTGCAGTAGCACCGGGTCAACCAGGGGATAACCATGAACGCCGTGTTGCAGGACGGGTTTGGACGCCAGATCGATTATCTGCGGATGTCGGTGACCGATCGTTGTGATTTTCGCTGTGTGTATTGCATGGCGAAAAACATGACGTTCCTGCCCCGTCAGCAGGTGTTGACCCTGGAGGAGTTGCAGCGCTTGGCGCGGCTGTTCGTGGGGCTGGGGGTGAAGAAGATTCGCCTGACCGGTGGCGAGCCGCTGATCCGTCCGGGCATCGTCGGGCTGTGCCGTGATATCGCGGCCTTGCCCGGCCTGCGTGAGCTGGTGATGACCAGCAACGGCTCGCAGCTGGGGCGACTGGCCCGGCCGTTGGTCGATGCTGGCGTCAAGCGCATGAATATCAGCCTCGACAGCCTGGACGGAGAGCGGTTTCGGGCGATCACCCGTAATGGCAACCTCGACCAGGTGCTGGCCGGGATTGAGGCGGCGAAATCGGCGGGCTTCGAGCGGGTCAAGCTCAACTGCGTGGTGATGAAGGGACGCAATTTCGACGAGGTGCCTGCGTTGGTGCAGTACGCCATCGACCAACGCATCGACATCAGCTTCATCGAGGAAATGCCGTTGGGGGAGGTGGGGCGTTCCCGCGGCGAGTCGTTCTGTTCCAGCGACGAGGTGCGAACTGCGATCGCCAGCCGGCATCGCTTGCTCGACAGCGCCGAAAGCAGCGGCGGGCCGGCGCGCTATGTGCGCCTGGAGCGGCATCCAGACACCCGGATCGGCTTCATTTCGCCAAACACCCATAACTTCTGCGCCAGTTGCAACCGCGTGCGCCTGACGGTCGAAGGGCGCTTGCTGCTGTGCCTGGGGCAGGAGGACTCCCTTGACCTGCGCGGGCTGCTACGACGCTATCCGCTGCAAGACCTGCCGCTGATCCAGGCGGTGCAACAGGCCTTGCGCGGCAAACCCCAGCGCCACGACTTCAACCCCGGTGGCGAGGTGCAGGTCGTGCGGTTCATGAACATGAGTGGGGGGTGAGGATACTCGTCGCTTGTGCCATCGCCTTCGCGGGCAAGCCCGCTCCCACAGGAACTTCACTGAAGATCGCGTGTGGGAGCGGGCTTGCCCGCGAAGGGGCCGGTACATCCTCTTCCCACACACTGACTCACCCTCATCGCAAAGCCCCCAAATTGTTCTTCAGGCCTTCTCCCGATTCTTGACATCAATCAATTGCAAACCCACCTTTCAGCCGTACCCTTCACTGCATATTGTGGTTTATGAATTAAAAAAGCCTATATGTAGTGTCTGGAGCCCAAATGCAAAGCACATTGATCTCAGTAGGGTGCAACCGCCTGCACAAGCGCGACGGCAGCGTGGTGGCCTTTGACGCGGACAAGATCCGCCAGGCCTTGATCGCCGCCGGCAAGGCCACCGGCGAGTACGCCGAGGCGCAAGCCGAAGGGTTGCTGGAGGCGGTGCTGGCGCGTCTGGAAGGGCAAACGCGACTGAACGTCGAGCAGATCCAGGACAGGGTCGAGCGGGTGCTCATGGACGCCGGGTTCTTCCTCTCCATGCGCGCCTACATCGTCTATCGCGAGCAGCATGGTCGCCTGCGCCGCGATCGCCGCACGTTGGTGGAAGTCGCCACATCGATGAACGAATACCTCGACCGCGAAGACTGGCGCGTGCAGGCCAACGCCAACCAGGGCTATTCCCTCGGCGGGCTGATCCTCAATGTGTCGGGCAAGGTCACCGCCAACTACTGGCTCGACGAGGTCTACAGCCAGGCCATCGGCCAGGCGCACCGCGAGGCCGACCTGCACATCCACGACCTGGACATGCTCGCCGGCTACTGTGCCGGCTGGTCCTTGCGCACGCTGCTGCACGATGGCCTCAACGGCGTGCCGGGGCGGGTCGAGGCCGGGCCGCCCAAGCACCTGAGCAGCGCCCTGGGGCAGATGGTGAATTTCCTCGGCACCTTGCAGAACGAATGGGCCGGCGCCCAGGCGTTCAGCTCGTTCGACACCTACCTGGCACCCTACGTGCGCAAGGACAACCTCAGCTACGATGAGGTCCGCCAGTCGTTGCAGGAGTTCATCTACAACCTTAACGTGCCGTCGCGCTGGGGCACGCAGACGCCGTTCACCAACCTGACCTTCGACTGGGTCTGCCCACAGGATCTGCGCGAGCAGATCCCGATCATCGGCGGTGAAGAGATGCCGTTCGCCTATGGCGACCTGCAAGCGGAGATGGAGTTGCTCAACCGCGCCTACATCGAAGTGATGCAGGCCGGCGACGCGAAAGGGCGGGTGTTCACGTTCCCGATCCCGACCTACAACATCACCCATGACTTCCCGTGGGACAGCGAAAACGCCGACCGCCTGTTCGAGATGACCGCACGCTACGGGTTGCCGTACTTCCAGAACTTCCTCAACTCGGACATGCAACCCAACCAGGTGCGGTCGATGTGCTGCCGCTTGCAACTGGACGTGCGCGAGCTGCTCAAGCGCGGTGGCGGCCTGTTCGGTTCGGCGGAGCAGACCGGCTCGCTCGGGGTGGTGACGATCAACTGCGCTCGCCTGGGCTACCTGTACAAGGGCGACACCAGTGCCTTGCTGCAACGCCTCGATGCCCTGATGGAGCTGGCGAAGGAAAGCCTGGAGGTCAAGCGCAAGGTCATCCAGCACCACATGGACGCCGGCCTGTACCCCTACACCAAGCGTTACCTGGGCACCTTGCGCAACCACTTCTCCACCATCGGCGTGAACGGCCTGCACGAAATGCTGCGCAACTTCACCGATGACCAGCAGGGCCTGCACACCGAACAGGGCCGGGCCTTCGCCCTGAGGCTGCTGGACCACGTGCGTGCGACGCTGCTGCGCTTCCAGGAGGAAACCGGCCACCTCTACAACCTGGAGGCCACGCCAGCCGAAGGCACCACGTACCGTTTCGCCAAGGAAGACCTCAAGCGCTACCCCGACATCCTGCAGGCCGGCAGCCCGGCGGCGCCGTACTACACCAACTCTTCGCAACTGCCGGTGGGGTTCACCGACGACCCGTTCGAGGCCCTCGAACTGCAAGACGAACTGCAGTGCAAATACACCGGCGGCACCGTGTTGCACCTGTACATGGCCGAGCAGATCTCCTCCACGCAGGCCTGCAAGCAACTGGTGCGCAAGGCGCTCGGGCGCTTCCGCCTGCCGTACCTGACCATCACGCCGACCTTTTCCATCTGCCCGGTCCACGGCTACCTGGCCGGCGAACACGAGTTCTGTCCCAAATGCGACGAGGCCTTGCTGCTGCAACAGCAACAGGCCGGCAGCGTCCACTGATCCGATCCATCGACCGCAAGGAGCTTTACCATGAATGCATCGAGCACGGCCCCACACACCCCTGTCGCGCAAGCGCAACGTCAACGTTGTGAAGTCTGGACCCGAGTGATGGGCTATCACCGCCCGGTGGCGGCGTTCAACCCCGGCAAGCAGTCCGAGCATCGCGAGCGGCTGCACTTCACCGAACGCGCGGCCGGGCGTCCATGAGTCGAGTGCTGCGGGTCGGGGGCATGGTGCCCCTGACCACCCTCGATTACCCGGGCCAACTGGCGTGCGTGCTGTTCTGCCAAGGCTGCGCCTGGCGTTGTCGTTATTGCCATAACCCGCAACTGATCCCGCCTCGTGGCAGCGAGGAAGTGGATTGGTGCCGGGTGTTGGCGTTCCTGCAACGCCGCCAGGACCTGCTCGACGCCGTGGTGTTCAGTGGCGGCGAACCGACCTTGCAGGACGGCCTCGCCTCGGCCATGGACGAAGTGCGGCAGATGGGTTTTCGCATCGGCTTGCACAGCGCCGGCATCAAGCCGGCGGCCTTTGCCAAGGTGGTCGGGCAAGCCGACTGGGTGGGGTTCGACATCAAGGCCCTGCCCGAGGATGCCCTGGACGTGACCCGGGTCGAAGGCAGCGGCAGCGCCAACTGGCGCAGCCTCGACCACCTGCTCGACAGCGGCGTGGATTACGAATGTCGCACCACGGTGCATTGGCACCTGTTCGATCCCGAGCGGTTGCTGACCCTGGCCCGGCGCCTGAGCGAACGTGGCGTCAGGCGCTTTGCCGTGCAACTGGTGCGCACTGCGCGGATGCTCGACCCTCATCTTTCCAGCGTCTCGGCACAAGGCTTGCAACCCGAGCTGTGGGCCGCCATGCGCGAATTGTTCCCCGCGTTCGTGTTGCGCAGTTGACCGACCGCTGCAGGGCACGATTCACCGCGGCCCGGAACCACCGGGCCATTCCTTTTTTTGGGTTTTCAAATGCGCTGCCAGCCGGCAGGTAGTTGAACAGGGAGCATTTGACATGACCAGACTCACCACCGCCCAACGCATCGTGATCGGCTTTGCCATCGCGCCATTGGCCCTGATCGCCCTGGCGCTGTACGCCTTGAACGACCTGGCGATGCTGCGCGACCAGGCCGAGCAGATCGTGCGGCAGGATTGGCCGAAGATCGACCCGATCATGGTCATCGCCACCGGTGTGCGCGATAACGCCAGGAACACCCGTGACTTGTTGATCGACAAGGACAATGGGCAAGTCCAGCAGTCCATCGACGCCACCCGGCAACGCATCACCCAGGCCTTTGCCACCCTCGAACCGTTGTTCGACCAGCCCGAAGGCCAGGCGGCGTACGCGCAGTTGAAGAAGCGCCGCGAGGCCTACGTCGCCGCATTCGTCCAGGTGCAGGCGTTGATCCGCCAGGGCGCGACGGATGAGGCGATGAAGCAACTCAAGCAAGGCGTGATCCCGGCGGAGCAGGAGGTGTACAAGAGCCTCGAAGGGATCATGGCGATGCAGGGCAAGGTCTTTGTCGAGCGCGAACGCCAGGCCCAGGTGCGCTACAGCGACGCGCGGCGCAACATGCTGGCGTTGGTTCTGGCCTGTTTGGCGGTGGTCGCCAGTGTCGCGATCCTAGTGACCCGCAGCGTGACGCGGCCCTTGGGCGGCGAGCCCGACGATGCGGCACGGGTGCTGAGCCACATCGCCCAGGGCGACCTGACGATCCGGGTGCCGGTGGGCGTCGGCGCCAACGACAGCGTGATGAGCCACATGCACGACATGCAGCAGAGCCTCAACGGCATGGTCCGGCACATCGCGGCGTCGGTGGATCGGGTGGCCAGTTCCTCGGAAGAGTTGAGTGCCGTGAGCAGCCAGACCAACAGCACCTTGCAGTTGCAGGGCCAGGAAATCGAACAGGCCGCGGCGGCGGTGAACCAGATGACCGCCGCCGTGGACGAGGTGGCGCGTAACGCGGTGAGCACCAGCGAAGCTTCGCGGGTGTCGGAGCGCACCGCCCAGCGCGGTCGCGAGCAAGTCCAGGAAACGGTCGCCTCCATCACCGCGCTGGCGGACGGCGTAACGGACACCTCCGGGCGGATCCAGCAACTGGCCGGGCGGGTCCAGGACATCAGTTCGGTGCTGGACGTGATCCGCAACGTGGCCGAGCAGACCAACCTGCTGGCACTGAACGCCGCCATTGAAGCGGCTCGGGCCGGGGACGCCGGCCGCGGCTTTGCCGTGGTGGCCGACGAGGTCCGGGCGCTGGCCCATCGCACCCAGGATTCAACCCGGGAAATCGAGGACATGATCGGCAATATCCGCGAGGACAGCGGGCACGCGGTGACAGCCATGCAACACAACAGCGAGCTGGTGCAGACCACGCTGCAAGTGGCCCAACGTTCCGGCGAGGCCCTGGATGAAATAGCCCGCTCGATCTCGCAGATCAACGAGCGCAACCTGATGATCGCCAGCGCCACGGAGCAGCAGGCGCTGGTGGCCCGCGAGGTGGACCGCAACCTGGTGGGCATCCGCAACCTGTCCGAACAAGTGCTGCTGGGCGCCCGGCACACCGACAGCGCAGGCCAGGACCTGGCCCAGATGGCCGGCTCACTGCACCAGACGGTGGCGCGCTTCAAGGTGTAGCGGGGTGGGGTATCCCGGACCCTCTGTGGGAGCATGCTTTCAGTGACCTATGCATCACCGACACACTGCGCACAGCCTGTGGGAGCGGGCTTGCCCGCGAAAGCGGTCTCTCAGTTGCCTATGCACCACTGACACACGGCATTCGCGAGCAAGCCCGCTCCCACAGGGTTTGCCTCACCACCCCCAAAACTGCAACCACCAGCCATAGCCCACCAACCCGTTGGCCAATGCCAGGCAGGTCATGGCGGGCCGTCGTCGAGTTGAGGGCATCGGTTCCAGGCGTTTGCAACCCAGCCACAGGCTCCAGGCGATCGCCGCCAGTAAAAGCGCGGCCCGCGCCGGCTGCACCCATTCGAGCAACAGCCCTTCATAGCGCAGCAGCTTCACCGTGGTGGCCGACAAACCGAGGAACAGGCCTGCACCACCGAGAGGCGTCAGGGTGATGGCCAGGGGCCAATATTGTGCGGAATCCCCCGAGAACCACGCGGCCAGGCGCATCAGCAACGTCAGCGACGTGCCGATCACCAGCGCACTCATGCCCAGGTACGCGACGATGCAGAAGCCGTCGAGCCAACTGAAGCTGTCGTTGAGTTGGGGGTAGTGGGTCAGCAGCCACCAGGGCGCGTTGTCCCGCAGCGGCCAGGTCAGGTCATGGCTGACCAGCCATTCGGCCAGGTGTTGCTTGAGGGCTATGAACCAGGGGCTGACGGTCCACTGGAAGGCGCCCATCGCCAGGCCGATGACGCCGAACAACAACAGGCGTGGTTCCCAAGGCGAGAGCGTGTCGGCCGTTGAGTGGAGGATTTCCTCGTTGCTGGAGCGGGCAATCAGGCGCACCGCGTCGCGTTGGCCGCTGCAACGCCCACAGGCATGGCAATCGGCGGCGCCGCGTAGGCGGCGGATGTCCAGCAGTGGTGCGCAATTGGGCGGCGGACGACGTGGCGCGGGGTTCTCCAGCCAGCGTTGCTCGTTCACCTGGAAATGCAGCGGTGCCAGGCGCGCGAGCAGGGCGAAGACGCCACTGACCGGGCACAGATAGCGGCACCACACGCGCTTGCCTCGGGCAAACAGCAGCCCGACGATCACCGCCGCGACGGTCGAGCCGCCGAGAATCAACAGCGCCGCCTGGGCGTAGTCATAGACGCTGATCAGTTGCCCGTAGACCGTGGTCAGGCAGAACGCCAGGGTCGGCCAGCCGGCCCAGCGCAACGCCCGTGGCGTGCCCAGGCCCTTGCCGTACTGACTGGCCCATTCGCTCAAGGCTCCCTCGGGGCACAGCACGCCGCACCAGAGCCGGCCGAACAGCACGATCGACAACAACACAAACGGCCACCACAGCCCCCAGAACAGGAACTGCGCCACCAGCGTGAGGTTATCGAACAGGCGTGCCTGGCTGCCGGGCAGGGGCGAGAAGGCGGGCACCACCAGCAACACCGCGTAGAACAGCACCACGGCCCATTGCACTGCGCGAATCGTTGACCCATGGCGCCGCATGCCGTCACCGAGGCGCTGGAGCCAGGGGTTTACGTCGGGCATGGAAGGCCGTCCGCTTTGCGTGGCCGCAGCCAACCGGCGACGAGGCCCCAGTAACCCAGCCACGCCAACAAGGTCAGTGCGCTGGGGCTGGCCCGGTAGCCGGCAAAATCAGCGAGGAAGCCACCCAGGCCGTGCCCGTCGTCCAGCAGCGCACTGCTGTCCCAGAGCGCGTCGCCAATGCCGCGATACACCGCCTCGGGCCAGTCCATTGCGAGCAATTGCCCGCCCACGCGCTCGATGCCGCTGACCAGCAGCGCCGCGCCCAGCAGCAACAGAATCGCTTCGCTGATGGCAAAGAACCGCGGCCATGAAATGAACCGGCGGCTGCCGTGCAACAGCGAGACGGTCAGCAGCGCCAACGCCAGGCCCGCCACTGCGCCAACGGCGAACAGGCCCAGCGACGGCCCTTGCAGGCGGGCGCCGGCGCCATACAGGAACACCACCGTTTCGCTGCCCTCGCGGCTGACCGCCAGCAACGCCAACATCAGCAACCCCAGCCCACCCTGGCGCCCCAGGCGTTGATCGGCGTGGCGCGTGAGGTCACGCTTGAGCATCGGCCCATGGCGATGCATCCAACCGACCATCTGCACGATCAGTCCACTGGCGAGCAACGCCAGGGCCGCCTGGAACCATTCGTTGGCCGCGCCGCTCATGGCTTCGCCCGCCAGCATGATCAGCCCGGCCAGCACACCGGACAGCAGCAGGCCCAGCCCGGCGCCGCCCCACACGTAGCGCAGTAACGACCGGGCCTGGCGTTGCTGGCTGACCCAGGCCTGGAGAATGCCGATCACCAGCAACGCCTCGACGCTTTCGCGCCAGACAATAAACATCGATTGAGTCATGCACGTGTCTCCTGCGGGCGACTACTGGGCGAGAATCCCGCCCTCGGGCAGTTGCGGATTGAACTCGTCGAAAAACGGATAGTGCCCCGGCCGCAGGGGATGGATCACCACGAAGGTGGTGACCCCCGGCGACAGCACTTTTTCCACCCGCAGCGGCGTGCTCTCGAATTCCGCCGGGCCCTGGCCAATGTTCTTCAACACGATCTTGAAGCGCTGTCCGGCCGGCACTTGGAGCACTGGCGGGGTGAAATGGCCGTCACGCATGCTCAGCTCGTAGGTGGGCAACTCGGCATGGGCGATCGACGGCAGCATCAGGCCCGCCAGCAGCCACCCGGCCAAATGTCGACGGCGGGTGAGTAGCCGTCCGCGGCATGGACGATCCATCTTCAGTACCCGCCTTTTTTACCGATCCCGGCGTAGACGAATTCGTAGTGCAATTCACAGCGCTCGAACCACGGGGCGACACCGGTTTCCTTGTCGGTGTGGCGGCCGAGGGACCCATGGCCGCCCGGCGGCAGGACGGTGAAAGTCAGCTGGTACCTGCCGGGGCCGAGCAGCTTGACGTTGTCGCCATAGTGCGGCCCGTCATTGGCGACCATGGCATGGAAATCACCCTTGAGTTCGGTGTCGTTGCCTTGTTTCTTCAACTGGAACGATACGTTGAGGTAGGGCACGAAACTGCCTTCCTGGAAGCCTTGGTGATTGTCCGCCGTGGCGCGGATGTCGGCCTCCAGGTGGACGTCGGAATCGGCGGTCGCGCGCATCATCCCGGCGGGGGCCATTTCAATCGGTTGCAGGTAGACCGCACCAACTTCCAGCCCCGGACACAGTTGCGGTTCGCCGATGGGGTATTCCTTGGCCTGGGCCAACGGTGCGAGAAACAGCAAGGCGAGGGACAGCGGGGCGAGGGTACGCATGGTGACTTCCTGGACGGCGTAAGAGATGAGCGAGTCTAGGAAGCTTTGCTGCGAATAATAATGATTATTGTCAATTTTCAGCGTGATTGTGCGAAGCGGATGCCCAGGCGCTTATTGATCGAAATCAAGGTTGGTCCGGGCCCGAGGCGCTAGGGTGCAGGTACACCCATCTGTTCGCGGGGTCCCCATGGCCAAGCCCTTTCCCCTCAGTCCCAAGCACCCGGAGCGCATCTGCTGGGGCTGCGACCGTTACTGCGCGGCAACGGCCCTGGCCTGTGGCAACGGCGCCGACCGCACCATGCACCCGGCCGAGATGATCGGCGAGGACTGGTACCTGCATGGGGATTGGGGGTTGGAACTGACTGACATCACCGACAAAACCGTGGATGAGTTTGCAAAGCACCCGGAGAAATAAGCTGGACCCTTGTGGCGAGGGGATAAATCCCCTCGCCACAAGGCCCGCAGGTCTGACTTGCGGTTACAGCTTCGGCAGCTGGCCAACCCGGCCCATCATCTCGGTCACGATCTGCAAATCCAGCAGGAACTGCTCGACCGTCTTGAACTCGTTGTCGTTGTGACCGGTGTACTTGACGTCCGGCATCGCCAGCCCGAATTGCACGCCGTTGGGCAGGTCATGGACCGAGGTGGCGCCGGCGGACGTGCCGTACTTGTGTTCCATGCCAAGGTTTTCACTGGCCACCGCCAGCAACGCCTTGACCCATTCGCCTTCAGGGTTGCGGTACATCGGCTCGTCGATGGAATAGTCGAAGGCCACCGCGACATGGGTCCGCTTGCTCCAGTCGGCCAGCTTGCCAGCGATTTCGCTCTTGAGCGTCTCGGTGGATTTACCCACCGGCACCCGCAGGTTGACCGCCAGCTTGAAGGTCTTGTCGTCCATCCCGACATAGGTCAGCGACGCCGTCAGCGGGCCCATGAACGCGTCGGAGAAACCGATGCCCAGTTGCTTGCCCAGGTAGTCCAGGCCCCAGTTGTCGGCGGCGTAGCGGGCCGCATCGGTGATGTGGTTGTGCTTGAGCGCGACCTTGCCGTCGAGGCTGTTGATGAAGCCCAGCATCCGCGCGACCGGGTTGACGCCTGATTCGGGCTCGGAGGAATGCGCGGAAACGCCGGTGAAGGTCAACTGGACATCCTTGCCGACGACCTGGCTGGTCACCTCGAAGTTGCCACCATTGCCCTTGGCGTACTCGGTGCCGGCCTTGAGCAGGCTGGCTGCCAATTCGGCGGGTTGGTCGGTGACGAAGGTGGCCACCGACGTCGACGGGATCTGGTTGGTCGCCAGGCCGCCGGTCAGCGCGGTGATCTGCGCGCCCTTGCCCTGAGCCTCGCGTCGGGCGAAGTTCGCCATGACGGTGCCGTAGCCTTTCTCGGCAATCACCACGGGGTAGCCGCCATCCAGCGCCAGGTTGTAGTTGGGCGTCGGGTTGTGCTCGAAGTAATAAGGAATCGCGTCACCGGTGGTTTCCTCGGTGGTGTCCACCAGCAGCTTGAAATGGCGTGCCAGCGGCAGGTTTTCTTCCTTGATGACTTTCATCGCATACAGCGCGACCACGATGCCGTTCTTGTCGTCCTCGGTGCCGCGGCCGTACATGCGGTCGCCCACCAGGGTCACCTTGAACGGATCGAGCCGGGTGCCATCTTTCAATACCCAGTTTTCCGGCGTCACCGGCACGACGTCAGCATGGGCGTGGATGCCCACGACCTCGTCGCCGCTGCCTTCGAGGGAAATCTCGTAGACGCGATTGTCGACGTTGCGAAAGTTCAGGTTGAAGGACTGGGCAAGGCTTTTGATCTTCTCGGCGATCTTGAGGAACTCGGGGTTCTCGTGCTGGGCCACGCCTTCCTTGCGGTAAGTCGGGATCGCCACCAGCTCCTTGAGGGTTTCGGTGGCTGCGGCGCCGTATTTGACCCGCGCATAGAGGCCCAACAGGCGATGGATCTCGTTCTGTTGTTCGGCTGTCAGGGTTTTGTTGCCGAGGAAGCCGTCGATGGCCGGGGCGAGGCCGGCGGTTTTTGCCGCGTCGCTCTTGCCGACGGTTGTCAGGAATTGACGGAAGTCGGTGACCGAGCTGTCGGAGAAGGTCTTGACGATGGCAGCGCTCTGTTGCGCAGTGATATTGGCGAAGGCAGGGGTGGTGATCGCGGCGAGGCTGGACAGCATCAGGGTGGTCACGGCCAGGTGCTTGAACGAAAAGTCCATTGCTGGGGGCATTCCTTTGCAGGGAGTTGAAGGAAGATGTTTCATTGGCGAAACAACTACGCAACGTAACACTGCAGGTCAGCGGGCGGGGAGTCTATGAGGTGGGATTTGTCGCACACTCAGGCAAAAACGGCGCAGAAATGAAAAACAAGGGTAGGCAGCCCATGTGGGAGCGGGCTTGCCCGCGAAGGCGGCGGCACATCCGACATCTGTGTGACAGAGACACCGCTTTCGCGAGCAAGCCCGCTCCCATAGGCCATTGCGGCATTACTTAATGCGGGGCGCGAGCAATGGTCTTGAGCAAATCCTCAGGGCTGATGTAGCCGACCACTGGCTCTGCGGTGCTGCCTGGCAATGGCAGGTCAAGGATGTGGCCCTTGATCTTGCCCACCACGTGCATTTCGCAGGGCTTGCAGTCGAACTTCAGGGTCAGCACTTCATCCCCGTGGATCAGTTGCATCGGAGCCACCTTGGTGCGCACGCCGGTGACGCCCTTGGCTTGCTTGGGGCACAGGTTGAACGAGAAGCGCAGGCAGTGCTTGGTGATCATCACCGGCACTTCACCGATTTCTTCGTGAGCCTCGAAGGCCGCGTCGATCAGTTTGACGCCGTGGCGGTGATAGAAGTCGCGGGCCTTCTGGTTATAGACGTTGGCCAGGAACGACAGATGCGATTCCGGGTACACCGGCGGCGGGTTGGTCTCGGCCTTGCGGCCGCCACGGGGGTGAGCCGCGACGCGGGCCGTGGTCAACGCCTCGATGGCTTCACGGCGCAATGCCTTGAGCTGCGAGTTGGGAATGAAGAACGCTTGGGGCGCGTCCAGCTTGATCGACGTGGCGTGGTAGTCGGTGGTTCCCAACTGGCCGAGCAGGTCGTGCAGCTGCTCCAGGGCCTGCTCCGGCTTGTTGGCCACGCCGAACGGTCCGTCCAGGGCCACCTGGGTGCTGATGCCTTCCTCGCTGGTGGCGGTCAGCTCCAGGCGCTCTTCGCGCAGGCGGGCGACCCAGGCCAGGCCGATCCGGCGCTCGGAGGAGGTCTTGAGCAGCGCTTGCTGCCAGTTGTGGTCCAGGTTACGGCTCAACGGATGGTTGGGGCGCAGTTGATACAGGCCCGCTGGCATTTCGTTGGGCTCGACGCGGTAGCGGTAGCGCTTCTGGCCGTCCTCTTCGAACACGCCCTTGGGCTCGGCGACGTTGGCCCGAAAGCCCACGACTTCACGCTTGACCAGCACGTTGAGACCATCGCCGTTGGACAGTGGGTCGAAGGTCACGACCTGCATGTCGCGCTTGCCGACTTTTTCCACCACGCCCACCGGCACGCCGGTGAACGTCGGCGAGTCGAAGGCGCCGATGTCGATCTTGCGCTCGCTGACGAAGTAGTCGGTGCTGCCCCGGTGGAAGGTCTTTTCCGGGTCGGGCACGAAGAAGTGCGCGGTGCGGCCGCTGGAGGCGCGGGCCAGGTCGGGGCGGTCTTCGAGGACGTCGTCCAGGCGCTGGCGATAGTAGGCGGTGATGTTTTTCACATAGCCGGCATCCTTGTAGCGCCCTTCGATCTTGAACGAGCGCACGCCGGCTTCCACCAGGGCGCGAATGTTGGCGCTCTGGTTGTTGTCCTTCATCGACAGCAGGTGCTTTTCGTAGGCGACCACCCGGCCCTGGTCATCCTTGAGGGTGTAGGGCAGGCGGCAGGCCTGGGAGCAGTCGCCGCGGTTGGCGCTGCGACCGTTCTGGGCGTGAGAAATGTTGCACTGGCCGGAAAAGGCCACGCACAGGGCGCCGTGGATGAAAAATTCGATGGCCGCGTCGGTCTCGTCGGCGATGGCGCGGATTTCCTGCAGGTTCAGCTCACGGGCCAACACCAGCTGCGAGAAACCGGCCTGGTCGAGGAACTTCGCCCGCGCCAGGGTACGAATGTCGGTCTGGGTGCTGGCGTGCAACTCGATCGGCGGGATGTCCAGTTCCATCACCCCCAGGTCCTGGACGATCAGCGCATCGACACCGGCGTCGTACAGTTGGTGGATCAACTGGCGGGCCGGCTCCAGTTCGTTGTCGTGCAAGATGGTGTTGATCGTGGTGAACACCCGGGCGTGGTAGCGATGGGCGAACTCCACCAGCCGGGCGATATCGCTCACCTCGTTGCAGGCGTTGTGTCGGGCGCCGAAGCTCGGGCCACCGATGTACACGGCGTCGGCGCCATGCAGGATGGCCTCGCGGGCGATGGTCACGTCGCGGGCGGGGCTGAGCAATTCCAGATGATGTTTGGGCAAGGACATGGGTTTTATAGTCAGGCTGGTCACGGTCGAAGCGAGCATTGTAGCCGCCAGGCGCCTTGCCGGCACCTGTGGACTTCGGATTGCCGCGCGCGGACCGATGCACGGCGCGGCGCGGGCGATCAGGCGGGTACCGTGGCCGCACTGCACCAGCGGTTGCGGCCGGTGTTCTTGGCCAGGTACAGGAAGGCGTCGGCGGCCTTGATCAGCATCGCCGGCGTGACGTCCTCGATGGCTGGCTGGCAGGTGGCCACACCCGCGCTGGCGGTGACCAGCCCCAGTGGATGGTCGCCGTGTTCGATGCCCAGCGCCCGGATGCCCTCCAGGATGGCCTGGGCGACCTGGGCCGCCCCGGCGTTGTCGGTGTTGGGCAGCAGGACGGTCAGCTCTTCGCCACCGTACCGCACGGCCAGGTCCCCCGGGCGCTTGATGGTTTTCTGGACCGCCACGGCAATCGCACGCAGGCAATCGTCCCCGGCGGCGTGGCCATACTTGTCGTTGAAACGCTTGAAGTAGTCGACATCGAGCATGATCATCGCCAACGACGAGCCCTGGCGCTTGGCCAGGCGAAGCGCCTCGGCCAGGGCGCTGTCCAGGCGCCGGCGGTTGCCCAGGCCGGTCAGGCTGTCGGTCAGCGCCATGTCGCGCATGGTCTGGTGAGCGCTGCGGATCTGCTTCTCCATGCTCATCCGATAGCGCAACTGGCTGAGCACGATGAGCCCGAAGCCGACGAGTATCGCGATCAGGAAAATCAGCACGAGGCCGGTCTTGAACAGGTCGCGACGCCACGGCGCGATGATCGACTCCCGGGACAGGCCGGCCTCCACCACCAGCGGATAGGTGGTCAGGGCCCGGTAGCCGTATAGCCGCTCGGTGTCATCGATCACGGCCCTGGCCTCGGCCACGCCCTGGTTCGAGGTGGGCAGGAAGTTCTTGAAGATCACACTGTTGACCAGGCTCTTGCCGACCACCGAGGCGAAGAAGGGCCGGCGTACCAGGATGGTCCCGCTGCGTGTGGCCAGGACGAGCGCGCCCTTGTCGTCGATCTTGAAATCGCCGTAGTAGTCGACGAAGTAGCTGACCTTGACGGTGCCCAGCAGCACGCCGGCGAAGGAGCCGTCGGGGTTGTTCAGGCGTCGGGAGATGGGGATGATCAGGTCGTTGGTGGAGCGGCTCCTGATCACCTCGCCGATTCTCACGTTGCGATCTTCGTGGGTGCGGTGGTACTGAAAGTAGTCCCGGTCGGCGTTGTTCGGCATTTCCGGGATCACTTCCTTGTCCGTTACCAGCCATTGGCCATCGGGGCCGTAGATGAACAGCCCGTGCAACTGAGGCATGATGGCGGATTGCTGGACCAGCAGCTTGTGGATGCGCGGGATGTCGATGTTCTGCAGCCCGTCACCTTCGACCCGTTCACTCAGCGCGGCGGTCACCACATCCACTTGTCGGATGGTGTCTTCGGCATGCTGCGCCGTCGCCCGTGCCAGGTTCGTCACCGAGTCGTGGGCGGCGGCAAAGGCGGCGCGATAATCACGCCACGTCCGCCAGCCTTCAACGGCCAGGAACGCCACGACCACCACCAGCATGAAACTCACGGTGAGCCGCAGCGCGGCTCCAGCCCGTGCAGCCTGGGGCGAGAAGGCTTCGTCAGAGTTGTCTACCTCTGGCTCTGGCCGTTTGCGTCCGAGCATCAACATTTTCCTTTTTACGACGGGCTGCGCATTTATTATTGGAAGCCTATCTTATTCGAATTCGGAACAATAATCGTTGTAAGGGAGCCAGGATGAAAGTTGGCGTCATCTCCGATACCCATGGGCTGCTCCGCCCCGAGGCGATAGCCGCGTTGCAGGGCTGCGAACGGATCATCCACGCCGGCGACATCGGCAGCCCGCACATTCTGGACCAACTGGCGGCCATTGCGCCGTTGCAGGTGGTGCGGGGGAATAACGACCTGGCGGCCGATTGGGCCGCTCATCTGGCTGATTGCCTGCAATTGGACCTGGAGGGTTGGGCGGGGTTGTTGGTTCACGATATTGCCGATGTGCCGACGCCCCTCGACCCGAGTGTGAAGCTGGTGATCACCGGCCACTCCCACCAACCGGGCATCGACTGGCGCGGCGAGCGGCTGTACCTGAACCCCGGCAGTGCCGGCCGACGGCGTTTCAAACTGCCGGTGACATTGGCGTTGCTGGAGGTCAGCGCCAGCGGGATCGAGCCGCGGATTGTTCCGCTGCTGGAGTAACGCTGTATCAGAGGGGCGGTCAGCTACTGGCGCGACGCTGCGTCGGCCGGGGCGCAGCGTGATTCGAAGCACTCGATCATCCGCTCCACCAGGTTGACCCAGGCGTCATCGGTGAGCGGTTGCTCGCCAGGGGCGCCCGCCAGCCCGTTGAGAAACCGGGTGATCGCACGTCCTGCCGCGGCGCAGGACGGGTGGGCGAGCAGGGATTCGCTAAAGATCAAGCGCAGGAAGGCGTCCTCGTATCGCGCGTATTGGTGGCTGATCAGTTGTTGCTGGGCGGCATCGAGGTAGATGAAGCCGTGCGAGGCCAACTGGAACTGCAACGGTCGTTCCCGATGCAGTTGCAAGTGCGCCCGAATAACGTCCGGCACCGTGCGTTTGCCGGTTGCGACTTTCGGCGCCAGGCTGCGTACCAGCCAGTGCAGTTCCTCGTAGAGTTCGTCGATCAGGTCGAACAACAAGTGTTGTTTGCTTGGAAAATAGTGATACAGCGAGCCCGGCGCGACGCCCACGTGACGCGCCAGTTCGCGCATGCCGACCTGGCCGAACCCTTTGTTGACGAATAACGCCACCGCCTGTTCACGGATGGTCGCGTAGCCACCCCGGGCTTCAGCGATAGGCATGGAAGCCCCGGCCGGTCTTCTTGCCCAGCAGCCCCGCGGCGACCAGTTCCCGCAGCAGCGGCGCGGCGCGGTATTTCGGGTCGCCAAAACCACTCTGCAAGGTGTCGAGGATCGCCAGCACCGTGTCCAGCCCAATCAGGTCGGCCAGTGCCAAAGGCCCGATAGGCTGGTTGCAGCCCAGGCGCATGCTGGTATCGATGGCCTGGGCATCGCCGTTTTCCTGAAGCACGAAAATGGCTTCGTTGATCATCGGCATGAGAATCCGGTTGACCATGAACCCGGGGCGGTTGCCGGTGAAGATGGCCGTCTTGCCCAAGCGTTCGACCAGTGCCCTGGCCGAGGCGGCGGTTGCTTCGCTGGTCAACAAACCAGGGATCAACTCCACCAGGCCCATCACCGGGACCGGGTTGAAGAAATGAATGCCCATGAAGCGTTCCGGGTGGCTGATGCCGGCGGCCAGTTCGGTGATCGACAGTGAAGAGGTGTTGCTGGCGATCAGGCAGTCGGGACGGACATGAGCGGCGACCTGCTGCAGGATGCTTCGCTTGAGTGCCAGGTTCTCCGTGGCCGCCTCGATCACCAGGTCGACGGCGTCGAGGTCGGCATAACAAGTCGAGGTGCGGATGCGTTGCAAGGTCACGCTGGCCTGGTCTTGGCTCAGGACACCTTTGGCCACTTGCCGGTCCAGGTGTTGGCGTATGGTTTCAAGCCCTTTGTCGAGCGCCTGTTGGTTGATGTCGATGAGCAGCAGCAGGTGCTCGGCGCTCGCGCAGACCTGGGCGATGCCACTGCCCATCGTCCCGGCGCCGATCACCGCAATGTAATGCATGGTCATAGTCAATACCTGAGAGGTGACGTGCACCGGCTAGCGGTGATGTGCGCCGATCATGACGAACAGCGCCCGCGCGATGCGGTCGCTTTTGTTGCGCCAGGCATGCCGGTTGCCGTGCTGGATAACCACATCGCCGGGCTGGATGCGCTTCTGTTCGCCATTGTCCAGTTCCAGCCAGAGTTCACCCTCCAGCAGGATGCCGTAGTCGATGGTTGGCGTCGTGTGCATGCCCGGCTGTTCAGGCTCGAAGCGTTCGAACAGGCCGGGCAGTGCGCCGCCCAGTTCTGCGACCATCAGCCCGACGTCGGTGGGGTTGTGCATCACCGAATCCGGGGGGAAGTCATAGATGGCCAGGCTGGTTTCGCCAGGCCCAGGCACCAGGGATGGATGGGCCGCCGTGGGGTCCCGGTGGGCGTCCGATGCGGTGGGCGCGGTGCCGGTGGACCACACATGGGCCATGGCATGGCCAGGTACGGACTGAAACGAACACGCACGCGGCACCGCGGCATCACTGATAAACACCGATTGGCCCGCAGCATCCAGGCCCGTGACAATTCTTCGGATCTTCATGGCACTTCCTGAACAAGGTGGGCGGGCACCCGCGTGCCCGCCGTGGTCGGGTGCAGACCGTTGGCCTCAGGGGCAGATGACGTAGTTGCTGAAGCCGCCGTGGCGGTTTTCGATGCCGCTGATCGCGCCGTTGACGTCCTCCAGGCTGAACGCGGTGTTCTCGAAGAACGAGAGGTCCAGCACACCGGACTCCACCATGTCGGCCATGGCTTGCCCTTGCCCGGTGGTGAACCAGGCCGAGCCGCTGATCTGGATATCGTTGTCCATGATCCAATGGAGATCGATGGGGACATCACCGGCAATCGCCCCGATGTTAACCAGATGCCCGCCGCGATGGATGGATTTGAGGGCTTGGGTCAGGGTTTCATGGGGAGCGCCGGGGCCCAGGGCATCGATGACCACGTCGACGCCTTCGCCCTGGGTGATTTGCCGGACCCATTCCTGGATCGGCTGGGTTCCCAGGGTATGGATTTCGATCCGGCCCGGCGCCGCCAGATCCTTCACGCGCTGGAAGAGCTCCTGGTTGCGGGCGGTGCCGAGGATCTTGCGAACGCCCATGGCCAGGGCCAGGGCGACGGCGCCCAGCCCCAGTGTGCCGCTGATGCCGTTGATCAACAGGGTTGTACCAGGACCGACATTGGCCTTGAGCATGGCTTTGTAGGCCGTGCCCAGGTACCCCAGCCGCGCGGCGGTCTCGAAGCTCAGGTTGGCAGGCAGCTTGACCAGGCTGTATTGCGGGGCCGGGAGGTACTCGCACAGGCCGCCGTAAGGGTAGTCTTCGAACATGCGCGGGCTTTTCGGGGTGAAACCGAAGTAACCGTTGAAGGTGTAGGCGGTACAGGCGATGGTATTGCCGGCGCGGCAGGCACGGCAGGAGCCGCAGTGGCGACCCGGATTGACGTAGACCCGGTCGCCGACCTTGAAGTCATAGACCTGGGGACCGACGGCCTCGATGACGCCGGCCGGATCGAGGCCAAACGTGGCCGGCAGTTTCGGCAATGGGTTCTGGGGGAACCATTTGACCCAGTTGGTCAGGATGTTATGCAGGTTCGGCACGATCCCGCAGGCCTTGACCTTGACCAACACCTCGGTCGGACGGATCTGCGGTACCGGCAGGTGCTCGATGACCATGGGTTTACCGCCTTCATACAGGCGTGCGGCGCGCATAGTTTGTGTCGTCATGATGTTCTCCAGCACTTGTTGTTTTTGTCGTGGAACGCGACCTTGAAACCGACTTGTACCGGGTCGCTAACGCAAACCGTCCTCGCCCTTTACGTCCGCCGCCGCCAGGCCACCCAGGCGGGCATGGATACGACCGCCGCTGGCCATGGCCAGGCCGAAGGCGATTTCCCCGCGCCGGGGGCCGTCCCACACCGTCATCTCGGCTACGCCGAAGTGACTGCGTACATAGGCCGCCTGGGTATGTCCCAACGGGATCATCACCCGGCAGCCCGGGCCACCGATGGTCTTGCCCGCCGGCACGATGGCCTTGGGGTTGCCCAGTGCTTCGCGCATCGCCCAGCCACCGGCTTCATGCCAGACAGCACCGTGCTCCAGCTCCCCGTCTTCGCCGACGATCGCCCCCTTGCCGTACGCCTGGACGTTGCCGGCACCGCCCAGGGCCTGGATCAACCGCTCCGACAATTCGGCTCCCAGGCCTCTCAATGCCTGCATGAACGGCAGCAGGTCTTCTACATACCGACCTGCGTACGGGTTGGCGACCACCGCGGTCGCCACGGCGATCCTCAGTGGTTGCGACGAACGGGGTCCACCCTCGTGGAAGACTTCTTCCATGTCCAGCTTGACCTTGCGAACCATCACCAGCGACATGCCTGACCTCCAGAAACCGAGAGCCTCAATGGCTCGTTATTTTTTTGAACCGGCCTTTCGCATTATGCATTTAATGATGTATGGTGCAAGAACATTGTTTTTGTGCACAAAAATAGGAAAAGCAACATGAAGCTTATTTCGTACCGCAAAGAAGGAGAGGCCCGATTCGGCGCTGTCGTCGGCGAGGGTGTAGTGGAGTTGAACCGCCGCTTCGAGCAGGTGCCGGATCTCGCGGCTTTCCTGGCCGAGCCGTCCCTCCTGCCGCAGGCCCGCCACGTGGTGGCGACCGAGCCGACCGATTACCCGTTTGCCAGCGTGCAACTGGACGCGGTGATCCCCAACCCCGGCAAGGTCATTTGCGTGGGCATCAACTATGTCGCCCACGCTGAAGAAGCCGGGCGCAAGGTGGGTGAATTCCCGGTGATCTTCCAGCGCTTCGCCGAGACGCTGCTTCCCCACGGAGAAGCCCTGGTGCGGCCCAAGGTGTCCGAGCAATTCGACTTCGAGGCCGAATTGGCCGTGGTCATCGGCAAGGGCGGTGCGCATATCGACCCGGCCGATGCGATGGATCATGTGGCGGGCTACACCTGCTTCAACGATGCCAGTGTCCGCGACTGGCAGTTCCACACGCACCAGTACGGCATGGGCAAGACCTTTCGAAAAACCGGTGCACTGGGCCCGTGGCTCATTCCAGCGGCGGACATTAGCGATTACCGTAAGCTGGTGGTGCGCGGTGTTCTCAACGGTGAGCAGTTGCAGGAAGGCAGCCTCTCGGAGCTGGCCTTCGACATTCCGCACCTGATTGCCTATGTATCGAAAGCGCTGCCGTGGAACCCGGGGGACATTCTGGCAACCGGTACGCCGAGCGGGATCGGTTTCAAGCGAAAACCACCGATCTTCCTCAAGCCCGGCGATGTGTTTGAAGTTGTCATCAGCGAGATCGGGACGTTGTCGAACGGCGTCATCGACGAAGCCTGAGCGTTGCCCTCTGCACAATCATAAAAATTGGAGGTTCCCGATGTCCGCATTGCCCACTATCAACTTCACCCACTCCGGCGTGTTCTGCGAAGACCTCGATCGCATGGTCGATTTCTACTGCCGCATCCTCGGGTTCATCGTCAGCGACAGAGGCGTGGCGTCTACCGGGCACCGCCTGTTCTTCATGACCCAGAACCCGGAATTGCACCACCAGGTCGTCCTGTTCGACGGCAAACCGGTGGATCTGCCGTTCAACCCGATCAATCAATTGTCGTTCCTGCTCAACTCGCTGCAAGACCTGCAAACCTATTACCGATTTGCCCGCAAGAGTGGCATCGAAGGGATTGCCCAGGTCGATCACGGCAACGCCTGGTCCATCTACTTCAAGGACCCGGAAGGCAACCCGATCGAGATGTACGTGGACACGCCTTTCTATACCGCGCAACCCTGCAAGGAACCGCTCGACCTGGAGCTGCCCACCGAGGTGATCCTGGCCCAGACCGAGGCCATGTGTCGTCGCCGCCCGGGTTTCCAGACCCGTGGGCAATGGATGGAGTCGATGCGGGCCAGGATCGACGAGCAGCGGGTTCGTATCGCCTGATCGTTGCGCGGGCAGGCCCGGCGCCTGTTCCGTATGTAGGGATGTAGGCTGGTCGATGGGCGCCTGCGTTGATCGACCAGCAATCGACAAGAATAAGAAGCGGAGTAGACGATGGACTACGATGTCATCATTGTTGGGATGGGGCCGGTGGGCGCGTTGTGCGCAAACCTGGCCGGCATGTGGGGGCTCGACGCCCTGGTGGTGGACAAGTCCGAGACGGTGTACGCCAATCCGCGGGCCATGGGGTTCGACCAGGAGGTGATGCGGGTCTTGGGCAACATCGGCCTGGCGGATGCCATTACCGAGCACGTCATGCCTTATCGTCCCTCGGAATACCGCACCACCGGTTCACAGCTGATCAAGCGCATCGACGCCGCCCAGCCGCCGTTCCCGCTGGGTTGGGCCCCCAACTATGTGTTCTCGCAGCCGCCGGTGGAGCGTGCGCTTCGGTCCAGGATCGCCTGTTTCGAATCGGTCACCGTCGAGCTCGGCTCCGAAGTGCTGTCGGCGGACTCGACGCCGTCGCAGGCTCAGGTGCGTATCCGCAACCAGGAGGGCGTCGAGCGAACGGTGACGGCGGCCCATGTGCTGGCGTGTGACGGCGGCACCAGCCCGATCCGTAGCCGCCTGGGTCTGAAAATGGAGGACCTGGCCTTCGACGAGCCATGGCTGGTGGTCGACGTCATCCTTAATGAAGGGGCGGGCGAACACCTGCCCCAGACCAATGTGCAGTTCTGTGAACTGGCCCGCCCGTGCACCTTCGTCGTTGGCCCCGGACGTCATCGTCGCTGGGAATTCATGATCAATCCGGACGAACAACCGTCGGAAATCTCCCAGCCGGACACGATCAGGAAACTGATCGCGCGTTGGCTGCCCGAGGAGGACTACCAGCTCTGGCGCGCCTCGGCGTACCGCTTCCATGCCCTGATCCTGGAGCAATGGCGGGCCGATCGGGTGTTCTTCCTCGGCGATGCGGCACACATGACCCCGCCATTCCTGGCACAAGGCATGTGCCAGGGGATTCGCGATGCGTTGAACCTGGTCTGGAAACTGGCACTGGTCAAGCGCGGGCAGGCGGCCCCGGCGTTTCTCGACACTTACCAGGTCGAACGCATCCCTCATGTCCGCCAGACCACCCTGGCAGCCAAGGAATTTGGCGGGGTGATATGCGAGCGAGACAAGGAGCGGGCGGCGATCCGCGATGCGCGGTTGATCCAGCAGATGCAGGACAACCCCGGCGGCATCATCCGCCAGTCGCTGATCCCGGGTTTGACCGCAGGCTTCATCGCTCATGTCGCGCCGGCCGGCGAGCTGTTTCCGCAGCCGATGGTCATCAACCACGCGGGCAAGCGCGCCTTGCTCGATGAGTTTACCGGCCAGTCGTTTCGCGTGGTGATTGCTCCCGGGTTCGACGCCAGTGCCTTGCTTCGTTGCCTGCGCAGCAGCCAGGCGCTCAAGGGCTTGCCAATGCAGGTGGTGCGGCTGGTGGATCCTGGACAAGCCGGGACGCGGACGCCCGATGACTACGAGGAAGTCGATGGGCTGTTGGCCCAATGGCTGGAGCGGCGCGGTTGCAACGTGGTGATCGTGCGCCCGGATCACTACGTGTATGGCGGCGCGGTGACTGTGGCGTGGGCGATGGAACTGCTGGAGGGAATGGAACTGGCACTTTGGGGGCGACAGCCGGAGCAGCCCTCCAAGCACAACGGCAGCGATGAGACGAGCCGGTTCGCCCAGGCCCTGAGCCAGTAAGACAAAAGGCCCTTCGTTGCACACTGTCCACGAAAGCAGTGCGCGGCGAAGGGCCTTTTCCTGTGGCGCCGGGGGGTTATTGCAGCGTGGCTTGCCGGCGCTCGATCGCCTCGATGATGCGCCCCAGGGTTTCCTCGATATGGTTGCGCAGCAGCGTCAGCGCTTTCTCGCGGTCGCGGCCCAGGGCGGCTTCCATCAACGTCTGGTGTTCGTTGCCCTTGTGCCGCTGGGTGGTGCGCTGCTGGGCGGAAAAACGCCGGTAACGCTCGGCGCGATCAAACAACGAGTCGATCATCTTCAGCAGCAGGGGGGATGGGCAGGCCGCGAACAGCGCGAAGTGAAAGGCCTTGTGCCGGGCCGACCATTCGTCATCGAGCACCAGTACACCGCTGCCGAGTTTTTTCTCGATCAGGTTCAGGCGGTGGAAAGCCCCCAGCACATCCGCTTCCCATGCGTCGTCACCGTACTGGATGGCGTCGCCCAGTGCCTCGCACTCCAGCAGGCAGCGCATGCGGGTGATGTCGCGAAAGTCGTTGGCTGAAATCGGCGCGACCCTGAAGCCTTTGTTATCGCTGGCTTCGACCACGCCGTCCTGGGTCAGTCGATTGAGCGCTTCGCGAATCGGCGAACTGCTCAACCCATAGGTCTTGGAAAGCTCCGCAACCTTGAGCTTTTCGCCGGGAGCCAGCTCACAGCAAACGATCGCTTTCTTCATTTTGGTCAACGCGACATCAATCAGCGGCGTGCCGGGGGAGGGGATCATGGTCGAGTCATCCTGAAATTTTGCACCAAACGGATTTTATGCGCAAAAACTAGTTTAGTGCAAAGGGCGCGTGTGCGCCTCCTGTTACTGAATGCCCCCTCTCTCAAGTCAGCCAATGCTATGGACTGCGCAGGCGGCTTTCCTTCCCGGTCTTCCTCGGATGTGCAAACACCTGCGCCGAATCCGCTTGACTTTGGATTTTGGCAGGATTAGTTTTTGTGCACAAAGTGATTTTAAGTGTAGAAAAATATGTTTTACGCATATTGATGTAAGCGGTACGGCGCTCGCGTATTCGCGGCCAATGCCGTGAGTGGATGACCTTTTACAAAAACAAAAAAACAGGAACATCTCATGAAAACAGCCAACCAGCGGCTCTGCCCGTTGCCGGTCTCCGATCTTGCCTGCGCCGTCGGCGCGACGCTGATGCTGAGCCTGTCAACGCAGGTGCAGGCGTTCCAGATCGACACCGGCAACCCGGATCTTTCGGCAACCTGGGACAACACCATCAAGTACAGCAATGCCTGGCGCGTGAACAAACTCGATCACAAGGTGGCCGCAGGTCCTGGCACGTCCAACAGCAACCCCAACCTGGATGACGGCGACCGCAATTTCGACCGTGGGCTCATCTCCAATCGGCTGGACATCCTGTCCGAGTTCGACATCAAGTACAAAGACGTGGGTGCCCGGGTCAGCGCGGCGTCGTGGTACGACAGCGTCTATAGCCAGCACAACGACAACGATTCACCGGGCACCGCCAACTCCGTGAGTGTCGACCACGATGAATTCACCAGCGACACCCGGCGGATTCACGGCCAGCGCACCGAAATCCTCGACGCCTTCGTCTACGGCTCCCGCGACGTCGGCACGACCACGCTGTCCGGTCGGCTCGGGCAGTTCACGCAGATCTACGGTGAGAGCCTGTTCTTCGGCGCCAACGGCATCGCCAATGCCCAGTCCACCGTCGACCTGGTCAAGCTGCAATCGGTGCCGGGCTCGCAATTCAAGGAAATCCTCATGCCCACCAAGCAGGTGGCGGGCAACTGGCAGCTCAATGACACGGTGAGCGTGGGCGCCTATTACCAGTTCGAATGGAACAAGACCCGCCTGCCCGCGGCAGGCAGTTACTTCAGCGGTGCAGACTTTGTCGGGGAAGGCGGGGAGCAAGTGTTCTTTCCCACCGGTGTGCTGCGTCACGGCAAGGACAAGGAGGCGAGGGATTCCGGGCAGTTCGGTGCCCAGCTGAAGTTCGCCCTCGACGACTGGGAGTTCGGCCTCTACGCCGCGAAGTACCACGAAAAAACCCCGGTGTTCTACTTCCGCCCGGCGGCGTTGGTGCCTGGCGCGGATGATTCGTTCATCAACGTCTACCCCGAGGACATCAAGGTCTTCGGCGCCAGTTTCAGCACCCAGGTGGGCGAGAGCAACATCGCTGGCGAAACCTCGATCCGGCTCGATACGCCGTTGGCCGGGGTCGGCGGGACGATCATCACCGGGATGGACGCGGACAACGACGCGCACGCTGCCTATCCCATTGGCCGCTCGTGGCATGCCCAGGTGTCGATGATCAACGTCTATGGTGGCTCGGCCCTGTGGGACGGCGCCTCGCTGGTCGGCGAGTTGGCCTTCAACCGGCGCCTGAGCGTGACCAAGAACGCCGATCAACTGGACCCCAACACCACCCGCGATGCATTCGCCCTGCGTTTCACCTTTGAGCCGCAGTACTTCCAGGTCTTCCCAGGCATCGATGTGCAGATGCCGATCACCGTCGGCTACAACCCCTCCGGACGCTCTTCCGTGACTCCCCAGGCGTTCGGCCCGGAACACGGCGGCGACCTGACCCTGGGCCTCAAGGCCGATTACAAGAAGCAATGGTACGCCTCGCTCAGCTACACCAACTTCTTCGGTGAGGCCGGCCCGGTGATCAATGCCTCCAACTCATTCACCTACCAGCAAAACATGAAGGATCGGGACTTCGTGGCGTTCTCGATCCAGCGAACCTTCTAAGCAAACAGGCGGGCCCTGAACATGACAAAAATAAAATGGCTGTTGCTGTCCACACTGTCGCTCTCGCTGTCCATCGGCACCGCATCGGCGGCGGTCAGTGCCGATGAAGCGGCCAAGCTCAAGACCACGCTGACGCCCATGGGCGCGGAAAAAGCCGGCAATGCCGCCGGCACGATCCCGGCCTGGACCGGCGGCTTGACCCAGGACGTCGGCGGGGCCAAGTTCGGCGATGTTCCCGTCGACCCGTTTCCCGGCGAGAAGCCGGTGTTGCAGATCACCGCGAAAAACGCCAGCCAGTACGCCGACAAACTGAGCGAGGGCACCCAGGCACTTCTGGCCAAGTACCCGGACACCTTTCGCCTCGATGTCTACCCGACCCACCGCAGCGCGGCGGCACCGGACAGCGTCTACCAGAACACGTTTGCCAACGCCACGCGCTGCAAGACCACCCAAAATGGCTTGTCCGTCGAGGGCTGCTATGGCGGTATCCCGTTTCCGATCCCCAAGACCGGCAACGAGGTGATCTGGAATTTCCTCTTGCGCGTCGAAGCCGAATCCATCCAGATGGGCTACGCCAACATCATCGGCAACGCCGACGGCACCCGTACGCTGGCCAGCCGGGGCGTGGAGAACTGGCAGTATCCGTACTACTACAAGGATGGCGCCGCGGATAAGTGGTCGGGTCAGTATGCGCTGTTGCGTTTCCTGACCAGCGAGCCGCCATTCAAGGCCGGCGAATCGCTGGTGACCCATGACAGCATCAACGCCGAGGAACCCCGGCAGGCCTGGCAGTACCTGGTGGGGCAACGTCGCGTGCGCCGTGCGCCCACCGTGGGCTACGACACCCCGGACTTCGTGGCATCGGGCGCCAATTATTTCGATGAGGTGCACGGCTTCATCGGGCATCCTGATCGCTACGACTGGAAGCTGGTGGGCAAGAAAGAGCTGTACATCCCCTACAACGACAACCGCTTCCATGCCGAGAAACGCGACGACGTGTTCGTTGCCAACCACCTCAATCCGGACAAGCTGCGTTGGGAATTGCACCGCGTCTGGGAGCTGGAAGCCACGGTCGCCCCGGGCAAGCGCCATGCAGTGCCCAAGCGGCGGTTCTTCATCGACGAAGACAGCTGGACGGTCTCCCTGGTCGATGGCTATGACGCCGAGGGCAAGTTGTGGCGCGTCTCCCAGGTCATGCCGTTCGTAGTACCGGCGATTCCGGCGGTGGTGGTCAAGCCGGTGGTGATCTACAACCTGCAAGCCAAGACCTACAGCGTCGTGCAGGGCCTCAACGGCGAAACCTACAGCGTCATTGCGCGCAAGCCCGAGAACTTTTTCACCGGCACCTCGGTGGCGTCAGGGTCGGTTCGCTGAGCCTCTGATTGGGTTTTGTTTCTGTGGGAGCGGTGCTTGCCGCCGCTGCCACGAATCGCTTCGACGAGGTCCAGAATGCGTAATTTCTCTACACGTCCCTTGACGGCATTGATTGCCAGCGCGTGGATGGCAACAACCCTGGGCGGCAACGCCGCCGCGGCGCAGACAACCGAAACACCGGAGCAACCGGCCATCAGCAGCACGATGGCGACGCAATCGGTCATGCTCAGCGTGGCCCGTGCCGGGCAGCGCCTGGTCGCCGTTGGCGAGAGAGGCTTCATCATCGTCTCGCAGGATAACGGCGCCAGTTGGAAGCAAGTCAGCTCGCCGGTCAGCATGACCTTGGTCAAGGTGCGTTTCATCGACGCCAACCTCGGCTGGGCAGTCGGGCATGCCGGCGTGGTCCTGCACAGCCGCGATGGCGGACTCACCTGGGAGAAGCAGCTCGATGGCCTCCAGGCGGCGGGCATCGAGGTGGAACAGGCCCGGCGTGAAACCGGCGAACAGGCCCGCGAGCATCTGGAGCAGGCCCGGCAACTGCTGGACGAGGGGCCCGACAAACCGTTACTCGACCTGCTGTTTCTCGATGCGCGCAACGGTTGGGTGGTGGGTGCCTATGGCCTGGCATTCGTGACCCATGATGGCGGGCAGAGCTGGCAATCGATCCGCTCCAGCCTCGACAACCCCTCGGGGTTACACCTCTACAGCATCGAGCGGGTCAGGGGCGATGTATTCATCGCTGGCGAACAAGGGATCCTGCTGCGTTCGAGCGATGACGGCCGTAGCTTCGAACCGCTGGTGTCGCCCTACGAGGGCACCATTTTCGGTCTCCAGGCTGGAGCGGGGCGCTCGCTGCTGATGTTCGGCTTGCGTGGCAAGGCGTTCGAATCCCGCGATCGCGGTGACACCTGGCAACGCCTCGATACGCTGGAACCGGTGACGCTGACCAGCGGCCTGCGACTCGACGACGGCTCGGTGCTGCTGGCGGATGAATCGGGCCGTGTGCTGCGCTTTGCCGAGGGGGCGACGCAAGCAACCGTCCTGACGATCGCGCAACCTCGTTACTTCACGGGCATGACGCAGGCGGCGAACGGCGAGCTGATCATCAGCAGTTCGCGTGGCGTGCTGGCGTCTGCCATCGCCGCGCAATCGCCGGAGCAGCCACAATGAACAGCTTCACCCACTCTGCCGAACGCCACTGTGCTGCTACGGCGCAACCCTTCGACCCTGCCTCGGGCACCCTGGTCGAACGGCTTTTGTTCAACCATCGCGGCATTGTCCTGGGGCTCTGCGTGCTGCTCAGCCTGGTGCTGGGTTACCAGGCGCTGAGCCTGAAACTCAACGCCGCCTTCGAGAAAATGATCCCCACCGATCACCCCTACGTGCAGAACTACCTGAAGAACCGCGGCCAGTTGGGGGAGGGTGGCAACACCTTGCGGATTGCGATCGAGACCCGACAGGGCAGCATTTTCGATGCCGCGTACCTGGAAACGGTCAAGAAGATCAATGACGAAGTGTTCCTGTTGCCAGGCGTCGACCGCTCCTACATGAAGTCCCTGTGGACCCCGGCGACGCGCTGGATCGGCGTGACCGAAGAGGGTTTCGACGGCGGACCGGTGATCCCGGATGACTACGATGGCTCGGTCGCCAGCCTGGAAAAGGTTCGGCAGAACGTCGACAGATCGGGCGAAGTCGGGCGATTGGTGGCCTCCAACTTCAAGTCCAGTATCGTGCTGCTGCCCCTTCAGGAAAGGGCCCCGGAGGATGGCAAACCGCTGGACTACAACGCTTTGTCTAGCCAACTGGAACAGATCCGCACGCGGTATGAGAGCCCGGACATCCAGATCCATATCACCGGTTTCGCCAAGGTCGTAGGCGACCTGATCGAGGGCATGCGGCAGATGCAGGTGTTTTTCGCGGCCACCCTGGTGATCTGCGCCCTGGTGCTGTTCTGGTACACCCGCTGTGCCCGCAGCACGGTCCTGGTGTTGCTGTGTTCGATCATTGCCGTGGTCTGGCTGCTCGGATTGCTGCCGACCCTGGGGTTCGACCTGGACCCGTACTCGATCCTGGTGCCATTTCTGGTGTTTGCCATCGGCTTGAGCCATGGCGCGCAGAAAATGAATGGCATCATGCAGGACATCGGCCGTGGCGCCGACAAGCGGGTGGCGGCACGTTTCACCTTTCGCCGCCTGTTCCTGACCGGGCTGATGGCGCTGGTGGCGGACGCCGTAGGGTTCGCGGTGTTGATGATCATCAAGATCCCGGTGATCCAGGACCTGGCCGTCACCGCGACCCTGGGCGTGCTCGCGCTGATTGTCACCAACCTGATCCTGTTGCCGATCCTGCTTTCCTACACCGGCGTGAGCAAGGTCGCCGCGCAGCGCGAAGCAGTCAACGAGCGCTTTTCCAGGCTCGATGCCGGGCACGCGCGGCATCCATTCTGGGCGTTCCTGGACCGGTTCACCGAGCGCAAATGGGCCAGTGGCGCGATCATCGTCGCGCTGCTCCTGGGGGCCGTAGGGTTCGCCATCAGCCTTCACGTCAAGATCGGCGACCTGAACCCCGGTGCCCCGGAGTTGCGTCCAGAGTCGCGCTACAACACCGACAACCGCTTCATGGTCAGTAACTTCTCCGCCAGCAGCGACAAATACGTGGTGATGGTCAAGACGCCGCAATACTACTGTGCCAACTACCAGACGCTGGTCGCGGTCGATGCCCTGGAAGCGCAACTGCAGCAGGTGCCCGGCGTCGTCTCCACCACATCGCTGGCCGCCCTCAGCAAGCAGGCCGCCGCCGGCATGAACGAAGGCAGCATGACCTGGTATGAGATTCCCCGTAACCAGGGGCTTTTGAACGCCATCATCACCCGCGCACCACGAGAGCTGTTCAACCAGAACTGCGACCTGTTGACCGTGTACGTCTACCTCACCGATCACAAGGCCGATACCCTGACCCGCGTGGCGCAGACCGTCGAGCAGTTTGCGGCGGCCCACGACACCGATCAGATCCAGTTCCTCAACGCAGCGGGCAATGCTGGTATCGAGGCGGCCACCAACATCGTGGTGAAACGTTCGAACGTGCAGATGCTGTTCATGGTGTACGCAGCGGTCATCGCCCTGTGCTTCATGACCTTCAGGTCGTGGCGAGCGGTGGTCTGTACGGTGCTGCCGCTGATGCTGACCTCGGTATTGTGCGAGGCGCTGATGGTCGGGCTGAACATCGGGGTCAAGGTGGCGACCCTTCCGGTGATTGCCTTGGGGGTGGGGATCGGCGTGGACTACGCGCTGTACATCCTCAGCGTGACCCTGGGTCATCTGCGCAATGGCGCCAGCCTGTCGAACGCTTACTACCTGGCCTTGCTGTCCACCGGCAAAGTGGTGGTGTTGACCGGGATCACCCTGGGCGTCGCCGTGACCACCTGGGTGTTGTCGCCCATCAAGTTCCAGGCCGACATGGGCATCCTGCTCGGTTTCATGTTCGTGTGGAACATGGTCGGCGCCCTGGTGCTGGTGCCTGCGCTCGCGCACTTCCTCCTCAAACCGACACCGCAGACAGCGAGCCTCTGAATGAACTCGACGATCGATCTCCTGGGCCTGTCCGGCAGCCTGCGCAAGCATTCAAGCCATACCGCGATCCTGCGCACGGTGGCCGAACGGTTGGCGGGACCGGTCCGGCTGACGCTTCACGGGCTGGAGAATATCCCGCCCTATAACGAAGATCAGGAGGGTGCCGATGCGCCACCGTCCGTGGTCGCCTTGCGCACCGCCGTGGCGCAGGCCGACGGGGTGCTGATCGGCTCGCCGGAATACAACCATGGCATGTCCGGGGTGCTGAAAAATGCCCTGGACTGGTTGTCTCGTCCCCATGGCCGGTCGGTGCTGAGCGGGCGCCCGGTGCTGACCTTCACGGCGTCCCCGGCGTTTACCGGGGGTGTGCGGGCGCATCAGCAACTCAATGAAACCCTCTGGGCCATCCAGGCGGCAATGGTGAGCTACCCGCAGATCGTCATTGGCAACGTCGCCACCAAGATAGAGCACGGCCGTCTGGTGGACGAAGCCGCCAGCGGTTTCCTGATGGCCGGCGTAGACGCGCTGATCGAACGAGCGACCCTGCACCGGGACCGCTAGCCAGCGCACAAAGGAGCGCTGGCCGGTGTTGGCGGGGCGGATTACGCCACTGGAATCGACGGGTCTGCCGCGGCCAGGGCGGCGGCGCGATCAGCGGCCGGCGGGTAGATCCAGACGCTGTTGATCTGGGTCTTGAGGTCCTTGGCTTCCTGACCGACCAGCTTGAGCTGGCGATCCCAGCCTTCGGTGTACACCGCGCCCCAGGCGCCGAGGTCCAGGCAGGTCACGTACTTGGGCTGGCTGTAGGGCATCGGCGCGACGCCGAGCAGGTCGGCCGCGACGTTGTGGCCGGCGTAACGGCCCAGGGCGATGGCGTGCTGGCAGGACATCACCGCGTGGTTGCCCAGCGTGTCGGTGGCGGCGTAGGCCACGTCACCGGCGGCGAAAACATGGGCCTGCCCCAGCACTTTCAGCTGGCTGTCGACGTGCAGGCGGCCCTGGGGATCCCGGGTGCCAGCGATATGCTGGGTCAGTGGGCTGGCGCGAAAGCCCACGGTCCAGATCACGGTGCGCGATTCGATGCGCTGGCCGTTCGACAGGGTCACGCCGGCGGCGTCCACCGACTCCACCGAAGCGTTGAGGATCCACTCGATGCCCAGGTGCGCCGAGGCTTCGATGATGGATGGACGGATACCGTCGCCCATCGAGGCCGCAATCTGCGGGCCGCGGTCCACCACGATGACCCGGATGGGCGCGTCCTCGCCGAGCACGGCGCGTAGGCGCGCGGGCAGTTCGGTGGCCGTTTCGATCCCGGTGAACCCGCCGCCGGCGACCACGACGGTGTTGCGGGCAGGGCTGTCCGGCAGGTGGGCGAGGGCCTTGATGTGGTCTTCCAGTTGGGTGGCCTGTTCGATCTGGTCGACGTCGAAGGCGTGCTCGACCACCCCGGCCAGGTCAGGGCGAATCAGCTGACTGCCGGCCGCAAGCACCAGGCGATCATAGGCCAGCGTGCCCTGGGCGCCGGACGCATCGTGGTAGCTCACCTGTTTGAGCGTGTCATCGACACTGTCGGCAAACCCTTGCACGAAGTGCACGCCCACCGCGTCGAACAGGCCACCCAGCGGGGCCAGCATGGTGTGTACGTCCGGCTCATAGAACCGCGGGCGGATGCGCAGTTCCGCCTGGGGCGCCAGGACCGTGATCTGCACGTCGTTGCGATCGTGCAGGTCCAGCAGGCGTGCCGCGCTCAAGGCGCTCCAGACCCCGCCGAAGCCTGCGCCGACAATCAGAATATGCTGTTTCATGAGTTGCTCCCGAAGACTGGATCGATACGTCGAGTTATTTAGGTTTTCAGCGTGACAGTGATGACCAGGCGTGATTGAAAACAGCTTGGCTGGCATCAACAGCAAGGTGATGTACAGCAATGCGGGGATCCGGTCGGAATGGGTTTCGGAATCGAGCATGACGATTCTGCACGCCACCACTCGCCCGACCGCTCAGCCCAGGGCATTGCCTGGGTATCTTAGAAGCGCGGCATTTCCATCCGGTAGGACATAAAACCCTGAAATCCGGCCAAGCCCGCCCACCAGGCCGGCTCGGAGCCGCCCCTGCTTATGCGATCAGCGGGAAAAGCGGTTGCGATAGTCCCGTGGGGAAATCGAGAGATGGCGCTGGAAGGTATTGCGCATGCGGTCCTCGTCGCCGAAACCGCATGAACGGGCGATCTGGTCGATGTTGCGCGGGGAGTCTTCCAGTTGTCGTCGTGCGGCTTCGAGGCGGAACAGTTCGACGGCTTTGGCCGGGGTGCGGCCGGTCTGGCGCTTGTAGACCCGGGCGAAATTGCGTGGGCTCATGCCGGCCTGTTGGGCCAGTCGGTCGATGGTCAGGTGGGTGTCGTCCAGGTGTTCGGCGATCCAGACGTGCAGTTCATCGAATCCGGCGCTGTCCTGCATCTGCAATTGCAACATCTGGCTGAACTGTGCCTGGCCGCCAGGGCGCTTGAGAAAGACCACCAGTTCCCGGGCCACTTGAAGCGCCACGTCGCGACCGCAATCGGCCTCGACCAGCGCCAGGGCCATGTCGATCCCGGCACTGACACCCGCCGAGGTCCACACGGCGTCCTGTTGGACGAAGATCGCATCCAGGTCCACCTCGACCAACGGAAATCGGCTCCTGAGCAGGTCGCACATGGCCCAGTGGGTGGCGGCCCGGCGTCCATCCAGCAGACCGGCCTGAGCCATGAGGAACGTCCCGCTGCACACCGAGGCGGTGCGCCGAGCCTTGAGCGAGGCAGCCCGCAGCCACGCCACCAGGTCGACGCAGTCGATCATCGCCTGGCGTATGTCCGGCGCGCCGGGCACGATCAGCGTGTCGATGCCGGCGCCGTCCAGCCGGTCCAGGGCACAGGTGTCCACGACCAGCCCTTCGGCGGTGCGCATCAGCCCGCCCGCCAGGCTTGCGGTGTGCATTGCATAGCCGGGCAGTCCGCGCTCGGCCATGGCCTTGGTGGCGGCCCAGAACACGGTCTGGGCGCCGGTCAGGTCCAGCAGGCCCATCTGCGGGTAGGCCAGGAAAACCAGCGTGCGCGGGCGGGACATCGATTCGGTAGCAACGCCTACGTCCTGGATCATTTCGTTCATGGTGGTTTTCGCGGTGGGTGATCGTCGATGGCGGGGGTATCCAAGTGCCGCCCTGCGCCGGGTATGCGGACCTGGTCGATTATCCGTTTTCAGCACAATTGCACAATCGTTTGCCTGGACGGAACAGAATTTGCGTGGCCTTCGGCTGGTAAGTCCTGCAATCACCAAGGGTCAGGTCAATGAGCAATCCCACTATGGCGCACCGACCGCAGCCGGTGCCGTTGCCACCGATCAATCGGTTTCGCACGGCAGACATCGACGAGCATGCCCGCAACATGGGCGGCTGGCAGGTCAGCTACAACCAGTTGACGCCCGGACGCTTCGAAGGCGAGCTGATCGAGTTCCGCTCGGACTGGATGCAATTGGTGCGCGACCGCTCTAATCAGGCCATGACCAAGCACGGGAAGGCCTGGGACGGCGCCATTACCTTCAGCGTGCCGTTGAGCGCGGACGGGCCGGTCTTTTGCTCCGGACACCCGATCCTTGAGCCCAGCCTGCTGGTCGCCCGGGGTCACAATCTGCCGGAATTGCGCACGCCTCAGCACCTCGACCTGCTCGGTGTCGCCGTTGACGAGCGGGCGCTCGAACATGTGCTGGAGCGCCAAGGCAGCCGTTTTCGAATTACCGATCTTCCCAAGTGTTACCGCCTCGGTGACTCGACGTTGCCGGTCGAACTCGCCGCGCTGTTCGATGAGCTGGAAGGGGGCGAGCAGGGCCGCGAGTCGCTGCTGGGGTACGAGTCGATCCGCCGGGGCCTGCGCGACACCGTGATGTTGCAGGTGCTGGAGCTGGTGGCACCGGACCAGGCGGCGCCTCCTCTCAGTCCCACCGCGCGCAAGCGCATGGTCGACCGTGCCCGGGAGTACGCCATGACCCATGTCGACGAGCCGTTGTCGATCCTGGACCTGTGCAACCACATCGGCGCCAGCCGGCGCAAGTTGCAGTACTGCTTCCAGGAAACCCTGGGCATCAACCCGGTGGCCTATTTGCGGGCATTGCGCCTCAATGCCGTGCGTCGCGAGTTGCGCAATGGCGATCAGGCCCATGGTGTCCAGGAAGTGGCTGCGCGCTGGGGATTCTGGCATTTGAGCCGGTTTTCCAGCGACTACCGGATCCTTTTCGGCGAAACGCCGTCGCAAACCCTGCGTCGCTAGCATCTGTGCTGAAAACGGATAACCGCCCGCGCGCCGGCTGCCTAGGATGACCCCACCACCACTTGGTCGGAAGGGGCATTCAATGAGTCAGAATAAGAAAACCAACCGCTTGCGTTGCATGTGCTTCACCTTGGGAATGTTGGGTCTGTGTGCCGCTGTCCAGGCGACAGAAAACGGTGCACCGACCACGGCAGTCGGAGTCTACGATTTTGGCGCGGGCATGATGCCCCCGGCCACGCCCTACGGGACGGTCGGCCTGCGTACGGCGTTCTATTCGGCCAACGTGCAGAAAGACCGCCACGGCAAGGCACTGGACAACAATTTCTCCCTGGACGTGCTCTCCATCGGTCTGGCCTACATGCGCATGACCGATTACACCGTGCTGGGGGCCAAGTACGGTTTCGGCACCGTGGTGCCGTTCTTCAAGATGGACGCCTCGGTGCGGGTGCAGACACCGGTCGGCCCGCTGGACCTGGAGGCCGATCCGTTTCGTCTCGCCGACATCCAGGTGTTGCCGGTGATCCTGCAATGGACGCTGTCGCCGAATCTGTTCGTCAATGCCCAGTTCCAGGTCCAGGCGCCCACGGGCGATTACGACAAGGATCGCCTGATTTCCCCTGGGCTCAATCACTGGACATTCTCCCCGATCCTCAACGCCACTTACATTTCCGACAGCGGCTTCGAGGTGTCTTCCAGTTTTGAAGCCGACATCAACACCCGCAACGAAGACACCGACTACAAGAACGGCGTCGAGTACCGGCATGAGTTCGCCGTGGGCCAGCACGTCGGGCCCTGGACCGTGGGCGTGGGCGGGTATTACTACCGCCAGTTCACCGACGACGATGCGCCGGGGCTGGAGTCCGGTAACCGCGCCCGGGTCATGGCCGTCGGGCCGGCGGTCAGCTACTTCAAGCCCGGCATGCCGCCGGTGTGGTTGCACGTCTACAAGGAGCTTGACGCGCGCAACCGCGCCGAGGGCTACACCGCGGCGTTGCGTATTTCCCAGAGTTTCTGAAGGGGCTCGTCATGAACCAATCAAATTCCGTATCAACGGCCCCGGTGCGTCAGGCCGGTGGGCGTGAAGGGCTGGTGCTGATGCTTGGCAGCAGCCTGACCATCATGGGTTCGGTGATGGTCGCGCCGATCCTGCCCCGACTGGGCGCCGAGTTCGGCCCCGTGGAGCCCCGTGCCGACCTGCTGGTGCCGTTGGCGGTCACCGGTCCGGCCCTGGCGATTGCCTTGTTCGCGCCTCTGGCCGGATGGCTGGCCGACCGGGTCGGGCGCAAGGCCTTGCTGGTGATTGCCACCTTGCTCTACGCCGTGCTTGGCGCACTGCCGGCGCTGCTCGACAGCCTGCCGTCGATCGTCGGCGCGAGGCTGTTGTTTGGCTGCACCGAAGCGGCGGTGATGACGTGCTGCGCCACACTGATCGCCGACTACTGGCAGGGCGAAGAGCGGCTGCGCTACGTCAATCGCCAGGTGGTGACCATCGGCTTGGTGGGGGCGCTGTTTTTCGTGGTGGGGGGCGCGCTCGGCGAGCACTCGTGGCGTTCGCCGTTCCTGTTGTACCTGCTGCCGTTGCTGCTGGTGCCGGCGATGATGAAGGTGTTGTGGGAGCCGCCGGTGACCCGGCGCCACAGCGTCGAGCAACCGCTCGCCGATTCGGGCCCGAGCAAGGTGGCGGTGCTGCAACTGGTGGTCGGCTACCTGATGGTCATGGGCGGCATGGTCCTGACCTTCGTTGTACCGATCCAGGCACCGATGCTGCTGGTCAGCCTCGGCATCACCTCCAGCACGATGATCGGGATGGCCGCCGGGCTGAGCCTGTTGGCGACCCTGGGCGGCTCGTTGATGTGGCCGCTGTTGCGCCGGCGCTTCGGGGTTGCCGGTTGCAACGCGCTGTTGCTGGGCCTGATCGGACTGGGGCTGTGGCTGCTGATGCGTGCCCAGAGCTACAACGCCGTGCTGGTGGCGGTGGTCATCCAGGGCCTGGGTTCGGGGCTGTTGGTGCCCAACGTGATGGCGCCGGTGATGAACGCATTGACCGCCACCACCCGCGGTCGAGGCTTGGGCGGTTTCACGTCCTGCCTGTACATCGGCCAGTTCGTCAGCCCGCTGGTGGTGGCCTTCGTGGGCAGCTTCGCCGGGGACCTGCGCCAGTCCATCCAATGGCTGGCCTTCGCCGGATTTATCGCGGCACTGCTCTGGGTGGCCGTGGGCCTGCGCACACGCGGCCAGGGCCAGTCGACTTCCATCGGTACACGTCAATCGTCATGAAACAAGGAATCTGAACATGGGTATGCAAGACATTCACCATTTGATGGACCGTGAAGACGGCACGGCGCTGGCCGAGTGGGTCAGGCGCGGCGAGGTTGGCCCTGGCGAGTTGCTGGAAACCGCCATCGAGCGCCTGGAGCAAGTCGAGCCGCACATCAATGCCGTGGCCGAGCGGTTGTACGAGTCGGCGCGGGAGGTCGCCCGCACGGCCGCGGTTGGCCAGGGCCTGCTTGCCGGCGTGCCGACCTTGATCAAGGACTTGTTTTCCCCGGTCGCCGGTGCGGCGATGACCAACGGTTCTCGCTCCCTGGGGGATTTCCGGGCGGACTTCGAATCGGAAGTGGTGACGCGTCTACGGCGCGCGGGTTGCCAGGTGATGGGCACCAGCACGTCGCCGGAGTTCGGCACGTCCTACTCCACTGAATCCACGCGCTTCGGCGCTACGCGCAATCCGTGGAGCACCGGGCACAGCGCGGGCGGTTCCAGCGGCGGCGCGGCGGCACTGGTGGCGGCCCGCGTGGTGCCCTTCGCCCATGGCAACGACGGCGGTGGCTCATTGCGCGTGCCGGCGTCCTGCTGTGGCGTGTTCGGTTTCAAACCCAGTCGTGGCTTGTTGCCGTCGGGGCCGATGGTCGGCGAGGGCTGGGCCGGGATGGGCACCGCCCATGCGATCACTTTGTCGGTACGTGACAGTGCCGCGCTGTTGGACGCCACTGCCGGCATCGACCTGGGCGCGCCCTATGCCGCGCCGGTCCAGGCGCTGCCGTATGTGACGGCGGTGCAATGTGACCCACGACCGTTGCGCATTGCCCTGGTCGAACAACTCGCGCCCTGGCCGACATCGTCCCAGAGCCTCCAGGCCTTGAACGAGGCCGCGCGGTTGTGCGAATCCCTGGGGCACCGTGTCGAGCCGGTCAGCCTGCCGGTGGTGTTGCCGGAGTTTCTCAACCAGGTGTTCACCATCATTGGCGCCAGTACCCGGCACTATGTCGACTTGCTGGGCCAGATGCGGGGCGCGCAGGTGCAGGCGGAGGAGTTGGAGGTGCGCACCCGGATCATCCTGCGGGACAAGGGGCATGTCACCGGTGCCCAGTACGCCGGGGCGGTGGAATGGATTCATGCGTTGGGGCGGCAGTTGGCGACGTTCATGCAGGATTACGATGTGATCCTGACCCCGGTGCTGACCCGTGAGCCGGCGCCCATTGGTGAGCTTGACCTCCAGGACGTGTGCATGAGCCTTGAGCAACTGATCGAGCGCTATCACAGTTACTCGCCGTTTACCGCGCTGTTCAATGCCAGCGGCCAGCCGGCCATGTCGGTGCCGTTGTCCTGGAGTGCCAACGGCTTGCCGATAGGCGCGCACTTTGCCGGTCGCTTTGGCGAGGAAAGCACCTTGCTGGCCCTGGCCGCGCAACTGGAACGCGCCCAACCCTGGCGCGGCCGCGTGCCGCCGGTCAATGCCTGCCGGGGTTGAGCATGGGCGGTGGAGACACCGCCTATCCATGTTGTAGAGAGAGGGCCGCTTTCGCGAGCAGGCTGGCTCCCACGGAAGGTGGGAGTGAGCCTGCTCGCGAAGGCGATTTCTGCTTTGGATTATTTCCAGCTGACCCACCGCTTTCGCGAGCAAGCTCGCTCCCACAGGCGGTGGGGGTTGTGTTTTCAAGACCCGGTGGGCACTGAGTGTCCGCCCACCGGAGCAAGGTTCAGTAGCGGATCATTACCGATTTCAACTCGGTGTAGTCATTGATGAACGCGCTGCCGAATTCCCGGCCTATTCCTGAAGACTTGCTGCCGCCAAAGGGTACGGCGGGGTCGAGCAGGGTGTGCATGTTGACCCACACGGTGCCGGCTTCGATGGCCGGGACCATGCGCAGGGCTTTGCTCAGGTCTTGGGTCCAGAGGCTGGCGCTGAGGCCGTAGGGCGTGTCGTTCATCAGTTCCAGCAGTTCTTCTTCCGTGTCGTAGGGGAAGAACGTCGCGATCGGGCCGAAGGTTTCTTCGTTGAGCAGGGCGTCGTCGCGGCGGTTGGCGAGGATGATCGTTGGCTCGACGTAGCAGCCCGGTCCTTCGATCAGCTTGCCGCCATGGACGATGGTGTTGTTCTGCGCCCGGGCCTTGGCGAAGAACTCGCCGAGCTTGCGCTGATGCGAGTGGTTGGTGACCGGGCCGAACTCGGTGCGTTCGTCCAGGGGCGAACCGATGGTGAGTCGGGCCAGGCGCTGGGCGAGTTTTTCCATGATCGGCTCGATCTGTGAACGATGGACAAAGAACCGTTCCGCCGCCGCGCAGATTTGCCCCGAGTGCAGGAAGCCGGCTTCGATGATGCCGTTGACCGCCACCTCTTGATCGACATCGCGCAGAAAGCCCGCGGCATTTTTCCCACCCAGTTCCAGGGTCGACCGGGTCAGTCCGGCGCCCATGGCTGCCTGGCCCACGGCGAGGCCGGTGGGTACCGAACCGGTGAACGAAACCTTGTTGGTGCCTGGGTGCTCGATCAACCCTTTGCCCACCTGGCCGCCACCGGTGACCACGTTCAGGGCGCCCGCCGGCAGGCCAGCCTCGATCGCCAGTTCGGCAATGCGCAGGATGGTCAGCGGCGTGAACTCGCTGGGCTTGATGATGATGCTGCAGCCGGTCACCAAGGCTGACGCCAGTTTCCAGATGGCGATCATGGTGGAGAAGTTCCACGGCACGATGCCCACCACCACCCCGACCGGTTCGCGCAGGGTGAACGCGGTGTAGCGCTCTCCGGCGAAAGAGGGCAGTGACGGGGTGATCGTCTCGCCGCCGATCTTGGTGGCCCAGCCGGCGTAGTAACGCAGGAAGTGCGCGGCCTGGTCGACCTCGAACGCGCGGGAAATGTGGATGATTTTTCCCGACTGGCAGGTTTCGATCTGGGCCAACTCTTCGCGGTGCTGTTCCAACAGGTCCGCGAGCTTGAGCAGCACTTGGCCACGGACCGCCGGTGCGGCCTGGGACCACTGCCTGAAACCGCGTCGAGACGATTCCACCGCGTGATCGATATCGGCCGTACTGGCGTCGCTGACCTGGGCGATGACGTGGCCGGTGGCCGGGTTGATGACGTCCAGCGTCTGGCTGCCTTGGCTTTCGACGTAGCGACCATCGATGAACAGTGCGTGACGCCGGCCGAGAAAGGCTTCGACCTGAGGCAGCAGGGCAATATCGCTCATGGGTGTTTCCTATCGCGAAGGGAAAGCCCCGAGGTTAATCGCTGCGCGGCGGCCCGGCTTGACTGTGCCTGCCGCGCGGCATGTGCGTGCCTGCCAGGACGTGGCCCTGGCAGCCAGGAGCAAGGCCTTCAGCAGCCAGGTACAAGCCAGCGGCGCGTGTTTGCGGTCAGATCAGTGTTTCGACTCGATGGCAAAGGAGCGGGCGATGTTTCTCCAGACCAACCGACACAAACTGGCGTTGAGCGCCCAGGTGCAGCGAGCACTGGCCGGCGACACCGAGGACACGCCGATGCTCGACGCGTACCCAGCGTTGCGGACAGGCCTGGCCCAACACGCCCGGCAAATGGCGAGTAGCGCCGAGCGTTGCCTTCAGGTCGAGGCCCAACTGGCCGAGCAGGCCGCGCGGTGGCAGCAGGGCGAGCGCGAACGGGAGATGTTGCGCCAACAACTGGAACAGGCTCAAGGCCGCGAACAGTTGTTGGAGCGCCAACGGGACGAATACCGTCAGCAAGTGCAGCAACATCACCAGGAAGCGCAGATCTGGGCGTTGTTGCAATCGACGCTGACCGAGGGCTGCTGGGACATCACGGTGGTCAACGGCGACCTGCAGCACCCGGCCAGCAGCATGCGTTTTTCCAGCCAGTTTCGCGCGTTGCTGGGCTATGGGGCGGACGAACTGCCCGATGGCTGGGATGCCCAGGTCGGCATCACGCACCCGGATGACCTGCCGAAGATCATGGCGATTTTCGACCGCGAGATCCTCGGCACCCAGGGCAGTGGCGAATACGTCTTCGAGTACCGCATGCGCCACAAGAGCCGCGACTACATCTGGTGCCGCGAACGCGGACGGGCGGTGCGCGATGCCCAGGGACGCTTGGTCCGGGTGATCGGTGCGGTGCGCGATATCAGCGACGAGCGCTCGGCCCAATCCACCCACCACCGCATGCTGGAGCAGAACCAGGTGACCTACGCCCAGATCGCCACGGTGGTCGGGGTGATCAAGGGCATTGCCGACCAGACCAACCTGCTGGCCTTGAATGCCGCGATCGAAGCCGCCAGGGCCGGTGAGGTCGGGCGGGGGTTCTCGGTGGTCGCCGACGAGGTGCGCAAACTGGCCGAAAGCACGCGCCAGGCCACGCATCAGATCCAGACGATGTTGCACCAGCACAAGCAATAGACGCACGGGGAGCTGCCGCCACCGGCAGCCCCCACGCCTTCAGAACGGCACCGCCACCACCAACTGGCTGTAGACGTTGGTGCCGTTGCCGCCGACCTGGTTGCCGCCGCTGTTGTCATCCTTCTCCGGCTTGTACAGCCCCAGCAGCGGCGTGACGATCAGGTGTTCGCTCACGGCCCATTCGACATACAGGTCCAGCTCGCGCCCATCGAGGTTCAACGCCTGGCGGTCGTGCAGGGTCTGGTAGTCGAAGAACAGCGCGCCGACGGTCACGGTGTCCGTCGGCTTGAGCTTGAGGCCGACGTGCTGGATGGCCGTGTTGCTGTTGAACGGCCCGGAATAGTTGCCGGCCACCTCGCCCTGGAACCAGGTGCCGTAGCCCCGGCTCAGGCCGTTGAACATCGAGTCCCAGTTCTGTGAGTAGCGGCTGTAGCGATAGGTCAGGTCCGGTGTCCAGGGCAGGTCGGCGAAGGTGTAGCCGGCCTCGGTGTACCAGGCTTTTTCCGGGCCGGCGTCCTTGTCCTGCCAGGCGTATTCGAAGGCGAAGTGGGCGTTTTCGATGCCGGCGTTGCCGCTGCCCCGCAGGCTGTAGATGTTCATGCCTTCGCGCTGTTTCTGGAAGTCGCTGGCGTAGTGGTCATCGACGTCGATGCCATGGATGTAGGTCAGGCCCAGGGTGCCGGGCGCGGTGGTGTATTCCAGGGTGCCGGCGGCCATTTCGGTGTTGGCCTGGGCGTGGTTGTCGGACTTGATCCACATCAGGCTGCCATGCACGCCGTCCTTCGCCCCCAGGCGCAGCACGGCGGTCTTGTCGAAGGCGTGGCGGGCGGCCAGGTAATAGGCGCCACCGCGATTGAGGTCGCCGTCCGCCGGGCCCTTGCCCAGGTTCAAGCCGTCATCGTTGATGATGAAACCGTCACCGAGGGTGATCACCTGGCGACCGTAGGAGAGGTCGACGCCGTCCTTGCCCAATACCGGGAACAGGTCCCCCGAGCGCCAGCCGGCGAAGGCCTCATCGAATTTCGTGGTGCGCTCCGAGCCATCGCTCAGGCCGGCCGGGTCACCGTCGCCCCAGGTGCCGGAGCTGACCAGGTTGGCGGTGCCGTAGACACTGCCCATGCCGGCCAATGCCTGGTCGATACTCAGGCCATACTTGATGAAGCCTTCGCGCCAGCTGGAGCCGCCACCGGTGCCGTCGTAGTTCTTGCGGCTGTTGAACATTCCGTAGACCGCGAGGAAGTTCCCGGTGATGGTGGTGTCCTGGTCGGCGTAGAGCTCAAGGGCCTGGGCCGATGAGTCGGCAACCAGCAGGGCGATGCCCAGGCCGATGGCGTTGCGCAGTAGCGGTGTGTGGCGTGTGTGCTCCATGGTGTTTTTCCCCAGTGTAATAGGACGGCAGAGTGCGCATTAAGGGGAGCTGCGCGAGGGGAAGTCTTTCACCTGGCTGCCAGGGAATTGATCCAGCCCGCCAGGCCGCGGGCGCTGGCAGGCAGCAACAAGAGTGGCGGCAGACATGGGCAAGACGCCTGTGGCGCGGCGGCGCAAAGTGAAGCTGCACGCAACGCCGTTTCGATCAGGGACTGGCTGGGGGGCTTGAATGCCGGCTCCTGGACGGCTGTGGCACCTCTACTAAAAAATCCGCTTCTCGAGGATCTGCACCATGTCGATCAATGACCGACTCACCGCGCACTTGAACCGGGGCACGGTGGGATTTCCCACCGCCCTGGCCAGCACCATCGGCCTGATCATGGCCAGCCCGGTGATTCTCACCGCAACCATGGGCTTCGGTATCGGTGGCAGCGCCTTCGCCGTGGCGATGCTGATTGCCGTGGTGATGATGCTGGCCCAGGCGACCACATTCGCCGAGGCCGCGTCGATCCTGCCCACCACCGGCTCGGTCTATGACTACATCAACTGTGGCATGGGGCGTTTCTTCGCGATCACCGGCACACTGTCGGCCTACCTGATCGTGCACGTGTTCGCCGGCACCGCCGAGACCATCCTGTCCGGGGTCATGGCGCTGGTGAACTTCGAGCACCTGAACACCCTGGCCGAGTCTGCCGGCGGTTCCTGGTTGCTCGGGGTCGGGTTCGTCATTGTGTTCGGGGTGCTCAACGCGTTCGGCGTCAGTGCGTTCGGCCGGGCCGAGATCATCCTGACCTTCGGCATGTGGACCACCTTGATGGTATTTGGCGTGCTCGGCTTGATCGCGGCGCCAGCGGTGCAACTGGAAGGCTGGTTCGGGGTTTCGCTGGTGGGCACCGACCTGATCACCATCCTCTCGCTGGTGGGCATGGCCATGTTCATGTTCGTGGGCTGCGAGTTCGTCACGCCTCTGGCGCCGGACCTGCGCCACTCGGCCAAGGTCATGCCCAGGGCGATGATCCTCGGCTTGCTGAGCGTCGCCTCGTGCATGTTCATCTACGGCGCGGCGATGAAACGCCAGGTGGAGAACGTGCTGCTCGATGCCGACAGCGGCGTGCACCTGCTGGACACGCCCATGGCGATTCCGCGCTTCGCCGAGCAGGTCATGGGGGATATCGGCCCGCTGTGGCTGGGGATCGGCTTCCTGTTTGCCGGCGCGGCGACCATCAACACCCTGATGGCCGGCGTGCCGCGGATTCTCTACGGGATGGCGGTGGACGGCGCATTGCCCAAGGTCTTCACTTACCTGCATCCGCGTTTCAAGACACCCTTGCTGTGCATCCTGGTGGCGGCGTTGATTCCTTGCCTGCATGCGCTGTGGCTCGGTGGCAACACCGACAACATCATGCACCTGGTACTGGCGGCGGTGTGTGCCTGGAGCTTTGCCTACCTGCTGGTGACGGTGTCGGTGGTGAGCCTGCGCATTCGTCGGCCAGACCTGCCGCGGGCCTATCGCTCGCCGTTCTTTCCGCTGCCACAGATCCTGTCCAGTGTCGGCATCCTCCTGGGCATGTGGTTCATCACGCCGCCCGGCATGAACCCAGCCGACATCTACATCCCGTTCGCGGTGATGCTCGGTGGCACCGCGGCCTACGCCTTGTTCTGGACCCTGGTGGTGCAGAAGGTCAATCCATTCATGCCGGCGTCGGTGGAAGACGTGCTGGCCAAGGAGTTTTCCCATGAGCCAGGGCAACCTGCCGGCGAGTTTATCGACCGTGCTGCAAAGACTGTCTGAGCGCTTGCGCGCCCATCGTGCCCCGGCCGGCTATCGGCCCGGGGTGACCCTGGAACACGTGCGGCGCAACCTCGGGCTGGCGCATTTCGTGTGGTCAGGGCCGACGACGGCTACTGTGGCCAGCGACGACGGCCGGCTGCAACTGGAGATTGTCGAGCGCACCGAATCACAGTGGCTGATGCATCTGGTGATGACCGAATTCGTGTTGCGCGTGCCTGCGTCGATGGAGGGCACGGCGCGCCTGGAGCTGCACCACGGCGGGGCTATTCGCCGCAAGGGTCTGCGCTGTCGCCAGCGGGGTGCCGACCAGGCGCTGGCGGCCCGGTTGCAGGCGGCGGTGACACACGATCAGGGGTTGTACCAGGCGCTCATGCCGCTGGATTTCAAGCGCCTGCGCATCGACCTGCACGAGCGCCAGTGGTGCGTGCGCCTGGAACACATGGGCGGCAGCGAGGTGGTCAACCGCATGCCGGCCTTTCGGCGCTACATCGCGCTCGGAGGCGAACAACGCGCAGCCTTGCTGGCATCCCTGAGCGGCCTGCAACGGGTATTGGCAAGCCTCTGACCCTGTAGTGCCGCCCTGGCATCAATCCTGCTACTGCTCTGGCGATCAGGTACTTGTTGCGTGCATATAGATAACATGTTAACTATTGCCGCACAAAAACAATAAGCCACTGCGGAGAACGCCATGAGCATGCAACAGGTTGGGCAAGACGGGCTGGAGACCTGGAACCGGGACCTGCGCGCCACGTGTGGGTATTTCGAGACGGAGCTGGCTTTCAATCGTGCGTTGTTTATCGGCCAGGTCTCGAACTTCTGCCGCGGCGGTCTTTCCCTCTCGAACCTGCGCACCAACGCCGGTTCCATCAAGCGCCACTCGCCCAATCCCGACCACGACGACGATCAGGATTGCCTGCTGGTCAGCCAGCGCAGCGGCTATTGCCGCATCACCCAGAACGGCCTGAGCATCCAACTGGCCCCCGGCGAGTTGTTACTGATGGATTCGGCGGGCGCACTGGAGATCAGCCCGTTCGGCCTGATCGAGCATGCCGTGCTGTCCTTGTCTCGGCAGCAGGTGTCGAGGCAGTTGGGCGGGGACACCAGGACCTTCGGCAAGATCTCGTCGAGCAAGGCCTGCGGGCGGATGTTGCACGTGCTGATGGACCAGTTGTGCAAGGACACGCCGGACGGCGAAGGTGCGGCGGGCGAGGGCGAGGCCCTGCAGAGTGCGTTCGTGTCCTTGCTGGGCTCGGCGCTGGAGCACACGAGCGATGCCCGTGACGATGGCGCCGCGCTGCAGGGCAGTCATCTGCGCAGCTACGTGCAGAAGGTCATCGACGAATCCCTCAACCAGCCCGGCCTCAGCCCGGTGGGCCTGGCCAACCGCCTGAACATCTCGGTGCGCCATCTGTACCGGTTGTTCGAAGAACAGGACGACAGCGTCTGCCGTTACATCCAGCGAGCCCGGCTCAAGCGCAGCGCCGATGACCTGACCAACCCGTTCCTGCGGGACGAGTCCATCACTTCGATTGCCTACAAATGGGGCTTCACCGACTCGGCCCACTTCAGCCGCTCGTTCAAGAAGCAGTTCGAACTCTCGCCCAAGGACTTTCGCGCAAGCCATCTGCAACAGGCGCAGGGAGTGGCCTGAGGCGCAGGAACGGTGCCCGCCGAACCGCCGCCTTCGCGGGCAAGCCCGCTCCCACAGGCGGCGTTGTGGTGGATCCGAAATAGAAGGGAACACTGCTGAACCTGTGGTGTGTGCGAAATAGGAGGGGATGCTGCTGGACTTGTGGGAGCGGGCTTGCCCGCGAAGGCGGTGGTGCTGTCGTCACCACCGCGCGCGCTGGTTCGCCTCAGACTTCCGGCAATGTCGAACCGCCGTCGACCACCAGGGTTTGGCCCGTCACATAGGCGGCCAGGTCAGAGGCCAGGTACAACATGGCGCCGGCAATGTCGCCCGGGTGGCCCAATCGCCCCAGTGGCACGCGCCTGGCGATGTCCTGGTTGAGATCATCGTCACCGAGGTTGGCCATGGCCGGGGTCGCGATCATGCCCGGTTCGACACCGTTGACCCGCACCTGCTCGGGCGCCAGCTCCAGTGCCGCGTTGCGTATGAAACCATTGACCCCGGCCTTGGACGCGGCGTAATGGCTAAGCCCCGGGTACGCCACGCGCGGGCCGGTGACCGAGGACGTCACCAGCACACAGCCCTGGCCCTGGCGGCGGAACATCGGCAGCGCCGCCTGGGTCAGCCAGAACAGCGCCGACAGGTTCACCGCCAGGGTGCGTTCCAGCACCGCCGGGGTAATCTGCGCAAAAGGCGTCAACGGGAAGTAACCGGCGTTGTGCACCAACACATCCAGGCGCCCCAGGCGCTCTTGCAGCCCGCCCATCATGGCCGATATCGCCGTGGCGTCCGCGAGGTCCACGCCCACCGCTTGCGCCTGGTAGCCGCCGGCCGTCAGCTCGCTGGCGAGGGCCTCGGCCCGCGCCAGGCCGAGGTCGGCGATCACCACCTGAGCCCCACGCCAGGCGAAGGCTTCGACAATGGCCCGGCCAATGCCTTGGGCACCGCCGGTCACCAACACGGTTTTTCCGCTGAAATCCAGGTCATTGGCCATGGGTCACCTCCATGTGGCTGAACGCCAGGGTCGGTACGTCGACGATGCTCGAACCACCGTCGGCCACCAGTGCCACGCCGGTGATGATCGAGGCGTCCCGGGACGCCAGGAAACGACAGGCGAGGGCGATCTCCTCGGCGCTGGCGGGGCGGCGCAACGGCACGTCGGCGCAGACTCGGTCGTAGGCCTGTTGCAGCGTTTCACCGTGGAACTGCATCAGCACCTGCATTTCTTCATCGGCCATCGGCGTGCGGACCCAGCCTGGACAGACTGCGTTGACCCGCACGCCTTGGGGGCCGTAGTCCCGCGCCAGGGAGCGGTTCAGGCCCAGCAGCGCATGTTTGGCGGTGGTGTAGCCGCACACTTGCGGCCCGGCTGCCAACGACGCGATGGACCCGATCAATACCACGTTGCCGGCGCTTTCCTGCAGCAAGGGCAAGCAGGCCCGCGCGCTGTAGAACGCGCTGTCGAGGTTGCTACGCATGGCCGCGTCCCAGGCTTGCGGGCTGGTTTGGGTGGCGCTGCCCTGGCCCATGCCGCCGGCACAGGCCAACAGCACATCGAGACGAGCGAAACGCTGGCGGATCTGCGCGATGAAGCCGTCCCAGGTCGTCGGGCACGCGGCATCGCCCACCAGCACCAGGCCGCCGGCTTCCCTGGCAAGGTCTTCCAGGGGCTCGCGGCGTCGGCCGATCAAGACCAGGTTGGCGCCTTCGGCGGCATACAACCGGGCGCAGGCGGCACCGATGCCGGTGCCTGCGCCGGTAATCACCACGGTACGTGATTCAGGCATCGGGATACTCCGTCTGGTTGAGGACCTGGCAGTAGGAACTGACCGGGAAATTGGAGTACTCATCGAAGGACGCACCGGCGTAGCCGAAGATCTTGCCGTCGCTGCGGTGTTGTTGCAGGTCGATCAGCACCAGGCCGAGGGTCGGGATGATTTTTTCCCGCCAGACGAACAGATACAGCTGGTCGGCGACTTTGTAGGTGTCGCACCGGTCGGTGTCGCACAGGCCTTGTTCCACGCCTTTGAGACATTGCCAGGCATAGAACCGGTCGTTGAGGTAGATGTGTTCGTAGACCTCGCTCGGGCTGTAGCGATACAGGTTGCGCAGCCCCACCAGCTCGTTGCTCGGTGCGTGCGGGCAGAGGCCCTCTTGCCAGGGCCGGTCGAGGCTGCCGTGGAGGAAGTCGACGCCGACGCTCGTCAGGGGCTTGCCCGCCAGGGCGCGGCCGTAGAGCCCTTCACGGGTTTGCTCTGGCTCGGGCATGCGCCCGATCACGGCGGTGAACGCAGCGTTGGCGGTGTCGAGCACCAGGCTGACCGACAGGGTCTGGCGGCCCTCGCCCTTGAGAAAGTCCACCAGGTACAGGCCCGGGCGAACCGATGTGGCGCGGTAGAGCGCGGTGCCGCTGGAGTGCCCGTCGGCGGCGTGCCAGGACAACGTGTCCTGCTCGAACCGATGCTCGATCTGCCAGCCATTGGCGAAGTTCAGGGTAAAGGTCTTGCCGCTCAGGTCTGCCAGGTTCGGCAGGATGAAGGCGTCGGGGGCAAAGCCATCGGCCAGGGCGCCGACGGTGATCCAGTCTGTAGATGTACTCATTGCAAGGCTCCGGTTGGGTGTAGTCACCCGCCGGATCATGGGCTCTGGGGCAGCTGCGCACTATCAACCGGATGGTTGAACCGTTCAGAGAAACAGCGCGCTGACCAACTCGGTGCGACTGCTGACGCCGACCTTGCGGAACAGGTTGATCAGGTGAGTCTTGATGGTCGGCAAGCCGACGTTCAACTCCCGGGCCAGGTGCTTGTTGCTGACGCCCTCGCGCAGCAGCAGGGCGATCTGGCGCTCCTTGGGCGTCAAGCCGTCCAGGGCATCCGCCTGGGCAGGCAGGTGCGCCACCGCCAGTTGCAACAGGGTTTGCAACGCGCCGAGCTGGGACAACTGCTGAGGCGTGAAGGCGCCTTGTTCGGCGGTGCGCAATAGCGAAATGGCGGCTTGCGGCTGGCCGTCCCGACGAGCGAAGACTTCCACCACATCCACCACGCCGTAGCGTTGCAGGAAGCTGCGGTAGCGCTGGCTGTCGCGCACCGGCTGGCGGGTCATCGCCAGGCCCAGCGGCACCACGGCCTGTTCATCGCAGACACAGTTGCGCGGTTGCAGCGGATCGAACTGGCGGTAGTTGTCCAAGTAGTCGCGGTGCATCTCGCCACTCATGCCGTGCAGGCTGAAGTCATGGGCTTGCAAGTGGCGGTCGACGCAGTAGAAGGCCGCCCGGCTGGCGGGAATCAGCTGGGTGAACGCGTGCAGGCAGTGGCCGGCGATGTCCTGGGTGGGAATGAGGTTCATGGGCGCAACCTTCGCAAGCACATTGCGGTTGAGGGAAGAACGTGAACCCCTAGGGCCAGGGCGTTTTTGTGGTGAGGGAGTTTGCTTCCGAATCGCATATCATCCGAATCGCATAAAAGCAGGGCTGCTTCGCAGCCCAGCGGGAGCAAGCTCCCTCGCCACAGCAAGCTCCCCCGTCACAGCAAGCTCCCTCGCCACAGCAAGTCCCTAGCCAAAGCAAGTCCCTTGCCACGGCAGGTTTCTTCAGCAGAGAAGGCGACCTTGCCGCAACGGCGTCCTCGCCACGGTCACGGTGCTCAGGCTACCGCGAAGTAGTGCTTGACGAAACTCTCGCTGACCACTTCCCACAGCACCGGCGTGCCCTTGGTCACGAACCAGCTGTCGCCGGCCTTGTAGCGGGTGCTCTGGCCGGTGGCTTCGTCGGTGAGCACCACTTCGCCGGTGACCACGGTGGCTTGCTCGGCAAACGGATACACCATCCGGAACTTGCCCTGGGTGGTGCCAAAGTAGGCGCTGCTGACGGGATCGGTCGGGGCGCCGAAGGTCATCTTGCCGAAGGCCTTGACTTCGCCTTCGAGGATTTGCGAACCCAGGTCGGCGACGGTACCCCAGGCGTCCAGTTCGGACAGCTGGATGTCTTTCTTGAGGGTGATAAGGGGCATGGCAGTGACTCCTGATGATTGAAATAGAAAGCAGTGTGGTTGTCAGCGACGGCCGTTCCAGTAGCCCGACAGCTGGTGCCAGGACTTGCCCGCAGTCAGCAGCAGGGGACGGATGGCGTCCTTGCCGATGATGGTCGGGCGCCTGACGGAACTGACCAGGTCATAGCGCGCCGAACCTTCGCTCATGCCTTCGGCCAGGACCTTGCAGATGATGTGGCTCGGCGTGACGCCAAACCCGGAATAGCCCTGGACGAAGAACGCATTGCGGCGGCCGGGCAGGGTGCCGATCTGGGGGAACAGGTTCGGGCTGCACGCCATCGGACCGCCCCAGGCGAGGTCGATCTTCACGTCCTTGAGGTACGGGAAAATCTTCAGCATCAGATTCCGGTTCCAGGCCTTGAGGTCCTGGGGAATGTGCTCCACCAGTGGCGTCGCGGCACCGAACAGCAGGCGGTTTTCGTTGGTAACGCGGTAATAGTCGATGACCGGGCGGATATCGCTGTAGGCACCGCGAATCGGGCTGATGCGTTGGATCAGCTCGTCCGACAGTGGCTCGGTCATCATCTGGAAGGCGTAGGTGTTGATCGTCGAGCGATGCAGTTCCGGCTCCAGTTTGTTGAGGAAACTGTCGCAGGCCCACAACAGCTTGCTGGCCTTGACCGAGCCGCGCCCGGTGCGCACGGTGATGCGCTCGCCATAACGGACTTCCAGGGCGGGGCTGTTCTCGTAGATCTGCACGCCGTGGCCGGCCAGTGCCTTGGCTTCGCCCAGCAGCAGGTTCAACGAATGCACATGCCCACCGCCCATGTGCAGCAATGCGCTGCCGTAGGCTTTGGAGCCGATGATCTGCTGGACGTCGGAGCCGCCGAGAAAGCGGATCTCGTGCTTGCTGTTGATCGACTTGAAGTCTTTTTCCCAGGCCCGCAGGGTTTTTTCCTGGCGGGCGTTGAAACCCATGTAGCCGTAGCCATGGCAGAAGTCGGCATCGATGGCGTACTTGGCGATGCGGTCCTTGATGATGTCCGCTCCCAGGTCACTGATCTCGAAGACCTGGCGCAGACCGTCTTCGCCGACGTCCTTCTTGATCTTTTCCAGGTCATGACCGATGCCGGCCATGATCTGTCCGCCGTTGCGCCCGGTGCCGCCGAAACCCAGGTAGCGCGCCTCGAGCACCACGATGTTGGTGATGCCTTTTTCAGCAAGCTCCAGCGCGGTATTGATGCCGGAGAAGCCGCCGCCAATCACCACGACATCGGCTTCCACATCCTGTTCCAGGGTGGGGAAGCTGAGGTTGTACTTCTTGGTGGCTGTGTAATAGGTGGGCGTTTCGATATTGATCATGACGCAACCTGACAAAGTGAAAGGAGACTCCGTGCAAAGCGCTGCACGCGATGCCCCTATTAAGGGCCCAGGCGAGGGTGTTTGTCTTGATCATCCGTGCCGGGGCACTTGACCGAGCGCGCCATCGGCCTGGATCGGCACCATGAAAAGTACAATCTTGGATCTGGAAGGTGCATTTTTCGACGTCTTGCCAATGCCCATACTGGACCGGCCTCAATCATTTGATCCCGCTGTTTTCTGCACCACGAGCCTGCCGTGAGGTGCAAGGCCAGGCGGGATCGGCAGACGCCAATAATAAAAGAGTCCGTCCATGAAAAAGCCAAACCCGTTGCTCGAAGACCTCAAGCCCCTCCTGCCGATCATTGCCGCCAATGCCTTCCAGGCGGAGCAGGACCGTAGCGTTCCTGCCGAGAACATCGCCTTGCTCAAGGGCATCGGCCTGCATCGGGCCTTCCAGCCTAAGGCGTATGGCGGCCTGGAGATTTCCCTGCCGCAGTTTGCCGATTGCATCGCGCTGCTGGCCGGCGCCTGTGCCAGCACGGCCTGGGCCATGAGCCTGTTGTGCACCCACAGCCATCAGTTGGCGATGTTCCCGGCCAAGACCCAGGAAGAAATCTGGGGCGCCGATCCCGATGCCACCGCCAGCAGCAGCATCGCGCCGTTTGGCCGCACCGAGGAAGTCGAGGGCGGCGTGATGTTCAGCGGCGAAATGGGCTGGAGCAGCGGCTGTGACCATGCCGAGTGGGCCATTGTCGGATTTCGCCGCAAGAACGCCGAAGGCACCCAGGACTATTGCTTCGCCGTGCTGCCTCGCCGCGACTATGAGATCCGTGACGACTGGTTCGCCGTGGGCATGCGCGGCAGTGGCAGCAAGACCCTGATCATCACCAACGTGTTCGTGCCGGAGCATCGGATCCAGAAGGCCAAGGACATGATGGAAGGCAAGTCCGGTGGCTTCGGCCTGTACCCCGACAGCAAGATTTTCTACTCGCCGTACCGGCCCTATTTTGCCAGCGGTTTCTCCACGGTCAGCCTGGGCGTGGCCGAGCGCATGCTCGAAGTGTTTCGCGAGAAAACCCGCAACCGTGTGCGAGCCTACACCGGTGCGGCCGTGGGCGCTGCCACCCCGGCGCTGATGCGCCTGGCCGAGTCCACTCACCAGGTGGCGGCGGCGCGGGCTTTTCTCGAGAAAACCTGGCAGGACCACGCCGAGCATGGAGAACGCCACGAGTACCCGAGCCGGGAAACCCTGGCGTTCTGGCGGACCAACCAGGGCTATGCCACCAAGATGTGCATCCAGGCAGTGGACCGGCTGATGGAAGCGGCCGGCGGCGGCGCCTGGTTCGAGTCCAACGAACTGCAACGGCTGTTTCGTGATGCGCACCTCACCGGTGCCCATGCCTATACCGACTACGACGTCTGCGCGCAGATCCTCGGGCGTGAGCTGATGGGCCTGGAACCCGATCCCAGCATGGTCTGAGTACCTGCCCCAGCATCGCCCCATAACAACAAATCGAGGCCGTCGCATGAGGCGGCCGGGAGTCTTGCATGTCCAATGATTGCGATACCGCGTTCGATACCCGCGCATTCCGCCGCGCCCTGGGCAATTTTGCCACCGGTGTGACCGTGGTCACCGCCGCGACGGAAGATGGCCGCAAGGTCGGCGTGACGGCCAACAGCTTCAATTCGGTGTCTCTGGACCCGCCGTTGATTCTCTGGAGTATCGACAAACGCTCCAGCAGCCACGGCGTGTTCGAAGTCGCCAGCCACTTTGCGGTGAACGTATTGGCCGCCGACCAGATCGACCTGTCGAACAACTTCGCCCGGCCCAGGGAGGATCGTTTCGCCGAGATCGAATTCGACAACGGCGCGGGCGGGGCGCCGGTGTTTGCCGACTGCGCCGCGCGGTTTCACTGTGAAAAATTCCAGCAGGTGGACGGTGGCGATCACTGGATCATGCTGGGCAAGGTCGTGGCCTTCGACGATTTCGGCCGTTCGCCGTTGCTTTATCACCAGGGCGCCTACTCGATGGTCTTGCCCCACACGCGCATGACGCGGCGCGAAGAGGGGCAGGCGCCCAGCAGCCACTTCCAGGGTCGTTTGAGCCACAACCTCTACTACTTGATGACCCAGGCACTGCGGGCCTACCAGGCCAGTTACCAGCCCCGCCAATTGTCCACCGGGCTGCGCACCAGCGAAGCGCGAATGCTGATGGTGCTGGAAAATGACGCCGGGCTGAACCTGGCCGATCTGCAGCGAGAAGTGGCGATGCCGGTGCGCGAGATCGAAGAAGCCGTGGCCAACCTCAAGCGCAAGGGCCTGGTGAGCGATGATGGCGACCGGGTCCGCCTGACCGTCAAGGGCATCGATGAGACCGAGGGGCTCTGGGCCATTGCCAGGGAACAGCAGGACAAGGTGTTCGGCCAGTTTGGCGAGGCCCAGGTGGAGCATTTCAAGGCGGTGCTCAAAGGGGTGATCAAGGGCGCTTGATGCCAAAGCACTGAAAATAGCTACACCTCTGTGGGAGCGGGCTTGCTCGCGAAGGCGGTGGGTCAGCCAACATCTTCATCAACTGATCCACCCTCTTCGCGGGCAAGCCCGCTCCCACAAGGTACTTGGGTGTTCAATTGCCCTTGGCACGGACAACGGGACAGGGGTGATGCTAAGATTTAGTTAACTCATTAACTAATACCCTGGCGAACACTCTCCATGCCCAAGCTGCGCCAATCCTTGACCCTGACCCTGCTACAGGCCCGTGAAGCGGCCATGGGGTTTTTCCGTCCTTCCCTCAATCAACACGGCCTGACCGAACAGCAATGGCGGGTCATCCGCATCCTCAGCCAGCACGCGGAGCTGGAGATCAATCGCCTGGCCGAACTGGCCTGCATCCTCAAGCCCAGCATGACCGGCGTGCTGGTGCGCATGGAGGCTGCGGGCATGGTTGTTCGGCGCAAGGCCGAGCAGGATCAGCGGCGCGTACTGGTGCGCCTGGCACCACAAGGGCAGGCGTGCTTCGACTCGATGAGCCACAGCATGGAGGGCAACTACCAGCGCTTGCAGGAGAAACTGGGGGAGGAGAAGTTGCAGACGTTATTGGTGTTGCTGAATGAGTTGAAGGCGGTCAGGCGTTGAGAACTGAGAACTGAGAACTGAGAACTGAGAACTGAGAACTGAGAACTGAGAGGTGATAGCTGATAGGTGATAGGTGAGGCTTTTGTGGCGAGGGAGCTTGCTCCCGCTGGGGCGCGAAGCGGCCCCGCTTCTACGCGATTGCTGCGCAATCGAACGGGAGCAAGCTACTCGCCACGGGTTTTGCGCAGATCCTTCTCAGTACACCCCACCCGTCGCAGGCTTTGGCACACCCTTGAACGCTGACGCCAGGCTTTGAAGGCCGCGCATCAGCACGGTCGTGTCCACCCCCACGGCGACGAACGCGGCCCCCAGCTCGATGTAGCGTCGGGCCAGTTTTTCGTCGGCGCTGAGGATACCGGCGGCCTTGCCGGCCTTGCGAATGCGGGCGATGGCGTCTTCGATGGCCGCTTGCACGTCCGGATGCCCCGGATTGCCGCGGAAACCCATGGACGCACTCAGGTCCGCCGGGCCGATGAACACCCCGTCCACGCCATCCACCGAGGCAATCGCGTCGAGGTTGGCCAGGCCCTCGCGGCTTTCGATCTGCACCAGCAGGCACATCTGCTCATCGGCCTTGTCGAGGTAACCAGGGATGCTGTTCCAGCGCGACGCGCGAGCCAGCGCGCTGCCGACACCACGCACGCCACTGGGCGGGTAATGGATGGCGCGCACCAGCTCACGGGCCTGCGCGGCGCTTTCCACCATCGGCACCAGCAGGGTCTGTACGCCGAGGTCGAGTACCTGCTTGATCAGCGCGGTATCGCCGATCACCGGGCGAATCACCGGTTGGCTGGCGTAGGGCGCCACGGCCTGGAGCTGGCCGAGCAGGCTGCGCACATCGTTGGGCGCGTGTTCACCGTCGATCAGCAGCCAGTCGAAACCGGCATTGGCGGCCAGCTCGGCGCAGTAGGCGTCGGCCAGACCGAGCCAGAGACCAATCTGCGCCTCGCCGCTTTTCAGCCGTTGTTTGAACGTGTTGATCGGCATGTCCATGAAGCAGTCCTCGAGCAGTCAGACGAAACGGCAAGCGATGGAGCCAAGCATGTCGTAGTCGACATGGAAGGTATCGCCCGGGTTGGCCGCCACCGGGCGGGTGAAGGAGCCGCCGAGGATGACCTGCCCCGGTTGCAGGGTGACGTCATAGGCCGCCAGCTTGTTCGCCAGCCAGGCCACGCCCTTGGCCGGGTGATTGAGCACCGCCGCCGAGACGCCGGACTCTTCGATCACGCCGTTGCGGTAGAGCACCGCCGGCACCTTGCGCAGGTCGATCTCGGTGGGGCGCACCGCACGTCCGCCCATGACCACGCCGGCGTTGGCCGCGTTATCGGAAATGGTGTCGAAGACCTTGCGGGTGGCCTGGGTCTGCGGGTCGATCTGCTGGATGCGCGCGTCGATGATTTCCAGTGCCGGGATCACCCATTCAGTGGCATCCAGTACGTCGAACACCGTGACGTTCGGGCCTTTCAACGGTTTGCCGAGGATGAACGCCAGTTCGACTTCCACTCGCGGCACGATGAAGCGCGCGAAGGGAATGTCGGTGCCTTCGTCGAAGAACATGTCGTCCAGCAGCGCGCCGTAGTCCGGTTCGGTGATGTTCGAGGACACTTGCATGGCCCGGGAGGTCAGGCCGATCTTGTGGCCGACCAGCTTGCGCCCGTCGTTGATTTTCTGCGCCACCCAGGCGCGCTGGATGGCGTAGGCGTCATCGAGGGTGATGGCCGGGTGATCGAGGGAAAACTGGCGCACCTGCTCCCGGGAACGCTCGGCGTGGTCGAGGCGGGCAGCGGCTTGCTGGATGAGGCTTTGATCGAGCATGACAAGGTCTCTATTGAGGATTGACGACGGCGGCCCGGGTGCGCAGCACCAGCAGGCCACCCAGGGTGATGAACAGCGCCAGGACATACAGGGCCAGGCTGGCGCTCTGCGTGGTGTCCCGCATCCAGCCGATGAGGTACGGCGCGAAGAATGAGGCGATGCTGCCAAAGGAACTGATCAGGGCGATTCCGGCGGCCTGGGTGCTGTTGGAGAGAAACGCCGGCGGCAGTTGCCAGAACATCGGCAACGCCGCGCTGGCGCCCATGCCGGCGACAATCAGGCCGCCGAGCACCAGGGTCGGATTGCCGGGAGAGAGCCCGGCGATGGCGATACCGGCTGCCGCCATCAACAACGGCACGCAGAGGTGCCAGCGACGTTCGCGGTGGCGGTCGGAGGAGCGGCCGCAACCGATCATGAAGAAGCAACCGGCCAGGTAAGGCACCGCGCTGAGCAGGCCGACCTGGCCTTCGCTGCCGATGCCGGCGCCGTGGATCAGGGTGGGCATCCAGAAAGCCAGGGTGTTCACCGCCAGCATCACGGCGAAGTACACCGCCACCAGCAACCAGACCTGGGGGTTAGCGAGGATCGCCGAAAACGAGGTGATGGATTTTCGCTGTTCCTCCACGCTCAGTTGTTCGCGCAGGTGCTGCTTGGCGTGGGGTGAGAGCCAGCTGACGCTTTGGTAACTGTCGGGCAGGCACTTGAGTACGACCAGGCCCAGGAGGATCACCGGCAGCCCCTCGATGACGAACATCCATTGCCAGCCACGCAGGCCGCCGACATCGTGGAAATGTTCGAGGATCGCCCCCGACAGCGGCCCGCCGATCAGCGCGGTCACCTGGGCGCGCCGGCGTGCCGGGTACCAGCGGTTGAGGAACACCAGGATCCCCGGGAAGAACCCGGCTTCGGCCACCCCCAGCAGAAAACGCAGCAGGTAGAAACCGGCGGCGCTTTCAATCAGGAACATGCCGGTGGACAAGGCCCCCCAGACCACCATCAGCGTGGCGATCCAGCGGCGCGGGCCGACCCGGTCCAGGGCCATGTTGCTCGGCACGCCGAACAGCGCATAGGCGATGAAAAACAGGCCGGCGCCGAAGCCGTAGACCGTGTCGCTGAACTGCAGGTCGGCGCTCATCTGCATCTTGGCGAAGCCGATGTTGATCCGGTCCAGGTGGGCGAACAGGTAGCAGACCAGCAACAACGGCATCAGCCGCCAGGTGATCGTGGCATGGGTGCGGTCGTGCACGACGGTGCCGGCAGTGCCAGCGGGATTGGCTGTACTCATGATCTTGTACTTTTTGTCCGAGAGGCCGATGGGGCAAGCGATCGGGCGTGGCTATCCCGCCTGGGCCTTGAGGAAGGCATGGACGTTGTTGGCCTTGAAGTTGAGGTGTTCGTGCAACTCGATCATCTCGAACGACAGGGCCAGCAGGCGCTGGGCCTGCAAGTCGGCGAAGTGCGCGGTGATCACCTCGAAGAGTTTCTGCGCGACCTTCTCGCGGGTGGCGAGGTCGCGCCCATGGCCGACTTTCAACGTCATGTGCACGAAGGCGTAGTCGTGCTTGGCGTCGGCCATGCGCCAGGTATCCAGGCGCACACCCCGGCTGCGGATGCCGCCGAGGGGGAACACACCGCTGTCGCCGAGCAGGGCGTGGACCTTTTCAAACAGGCCGGGCAAATCGGCCTGTTGTTCGATGTTGTCGGTGTATTCAGCGATGAAGTGCGGCATGCTCGGTGCTCCTGCGCAGGCGTTTCAAACCGGGAAAATGGCGTTGATCTGGCCGGTGCCCGAGCTGCCGAACGGCTCGGTGATGATTTCGGCCGGCTTGTCGTAGTCCGCTCCGCCGAGCAACCCCAGGAGCATGGCGGTGTCATGCATCTTGCCTTCGCCGAAGCAGTGTTCGGCGTAGTCCGGGAGCATCGCGCAGAACTCCTTCCAGCGGCCTTCGCGCCACATCTGCACCACGTGCAGGTCCACCTGCTTGTCGAACTCACGGGTCCAGTTGTGGATGTTGGCTTCGGCGTTGCGATCATCGGAAAACCGGTGGGACAGCGAACCGGAGGCGAGCACCAGGACCTTGCGGTCGCTCTTCTCGATGGCCCGGCGCACGGCGGCGCCGAAGGTGAAGCTGTCTTGCAGGCGATGCCAGGCGCACCAGGCGGCAATCGACACCACGTTGAGTTTCTGCGCCGGCGGGACGTCCATGTGCATGTAGCGCATGGGCACCAGCGTGCCGTACTCCAGCTCCAGGCTGGGGATGTTGTGGGCCAGGGTGCGGACGTCGGCGGCGTTGGCTTCGGCGGCGATCAACTCGCCCAGTTCCGGGGCGCCCGCGTATTCGTACTCCATGTTCTTGATGAAATGCGGCAGCTCGTTACTGGTGTAGATCCCCTTGAAATGCTCGCCGCTGTTGACGTGGTAGGCACTGTTGACCAGCCAGTGCACGTCGAACACCACGGCCGTGTCGGCGCCCAGCTCGCGGGCGCGACGGCCGATTTCCTTGTGGCCGGCGATCGCGGCCTCGCGGCAACCGTGGTGTTTACCGGGCAGCTCCGACAGGTACATCGAGGGAACGTGGCAGATCTTCGCAGCCAGGACGACTTCGCCCATGATGATTCTCCTGAAAAAGTTGTTCTTGTTGAGTCTTGGGTAACGGGTGAATCACAGCCTGTTCTGAATGACCACAGCCCTTGTGGCGAGGGAGCTTGCTCCCGCTCGATTGCGTAGCAATCGCCAAAAGAAGCGGGGGATGCTTCGCATCCCAGCGGGAGCAAGCTCCCTCGCCACAGGGGCATCGCTGGTTTTAGATGCCCCACCGTGGAATGTGATGACCGCCCATGGAAATGCAAACGTTCTTGATCTCGGCAAACACTTCAAAGCTGTACTGTCCACCTTCGCGCCCGGTTCCGGAACCCTTCACGCCGCCGAAAGGCTGGCGCAGGTCGCGCACGTTCTGGCTGTTGATGAACACCATGCCGGCCTCGATGCCATGGGCCAGGCGATGGGCCTTGCCGATGTCCTGGGTCCAGATGTACGACGCCAGGCCGTATTCGGTGTCGTTGGCCAGTTGCAAGGCTTCGGCTTCATCCTTGAACGGGATCAGGCAGACCACCGGACCGAAGATTTCCTCCTGGGCAATGCGCATCTTGTTGTTCACGTCGGCGAACACCGTCGGCTGGATGAACTGGCCGCGACTCAAGTGTGCAGGCAGGTTGGCCGGGCGTTCCAGGCCTCCGGCCAGCAGGGTGGCGCCTTCTTCGAGGCCGATCCTGATGTAGCCGGTGACCTTGTCGTAGTGGGCCTGGGTGATCATCGAGCCGACCTGGGTCTTGGGGTCTTGGGGGTCGCCCACGATCAAGCGTTTTGCGCGGGCGGCGAATTCGGCGACGAACTGCGGGTAGACGCTTTCCTGGATGAAGATCCGACTGCCGGCGGTGCAACGTTCGCCGTTGAGCGAGAAAATCGTGAACAGCGCCGCATCAAGGGCGCGCTCCAGGTCCGCGTCTTCGAAAATCAGCACCGGCGATTTGCCGCCCAGCTCCATGGAGTACTTCTTCAGCCCGGCGGTCTGCATGATTTTCTTGCCGGTGGCGGTGCCGCCGGTAAAGGATATTGCCCGCACATCCGGGTGACGCACCAATGCATCGCCCGCCGTGACGCCGTAGCCCTGGATCACGTTGAGCACACCGTTGGGGATCCCGGCCTCGACGGCCAGTCGCCCCAGTTCATTGGCGGTCAACGGCGACAGCTCGGACATCTTCAGCACGGCGGTATTGCCCAAGGCCAGGCACGGCGCGGTCTTCCAGGTCGCGGTCATGAACGGCACGTTCCACGGCGACACCAGGCCGCAGACCCCCACCGGCTGGTACAGGGTGTAGTTGAGCATCTGGTCGTCGACCGGGTAGGTGTGGCCGTCCATCCGGGTGCACACTTCGGCGAAGAAATCGAAGTTGTGGGACGCCCGCGGGATCAGCACGTTGCGGGTCTGGTGGATCGGCAAACCGGTATCGAGGGTTTCCAGTTCGGCCAGTTTCGGCACGTTCTGCTCGATCAGCTCTCCGAGCTTGCGCATCAACCGGGCGCGTTCCTTGGCGGGCGTGTTGGCCCACTTCGGGAAGGCATCCTTGGCGGCGGCTACGGCCTGGGCGACTTCCTCGGCGCCGCCGCTGGCGACTTCGCCAATGGCTTCGCCGGTGGCCGGGTTGTAGTTGACGAAGACGTCTTTGCTTTCGACCTCACGGCCGTTGATCCAGTGTTTGATCATCGTGCTCAAGCCTCTTTACGGGATGCGAAGAACGCGGCTTCGCTGACAATTCGGTTGACCAGGCGGCCGACGCCTTCCACTTCCACCACCACTTCATCACCGGGCACCACGTCGGCCAGGCCTTCGGGCGTGCCGGTGGCGATCATGTCGCCGGGTTGCAGGGTCATGAAGCTGGACAGGTATTCGATCAGGTACGGGATGTCGAAGATCATGTCCTTGGTGCTGCCTTCCTGGTGCAGCTCACCGTTGATCCAGGTGCGCAGTTTCAGGTCGCTCGGGTCCGGCACGTCGGCGACGTCGACGATCCATGGCCCGACAGGGGTGGTGGCGTCGCGGTTCTTCACCCGTAGGTTGGGGCGGTAGTAGTTTTCCAGGTAGTCGCGGATCGCGTAGTCGTTGCACACGGTGTAGCCGGCCAGGTAGTCCAGCGCTTTTTCGCGCTTGACGTTACGGGCGGTTTTGCCGATGACCGCCACGAGTTCGCACTCGTAATGCATGTAGGCGACGTTGTCCGGGCGCCAGGTCTTTTGCTTGTGGCCGGTGTAGGTGCCCGGCGACTTGATGAACGCCAGGGGCTCGGTCGGCGGCTTGAAGGCCAGTTCGGCGGCGTGGTCGGCGTAGTTCAGGCCCAGGGCGAACATGTTGCCGGTGGCCGGTGGCAGCCACTCGACCTGGTCCTCGCCCAGCAGGCGACCGTCGAGCAAACGCACGGCATTGCCGGCTTCAACGGTGACGGCGTGGATCTGGCCTTCAAAACGAATGCGCGCGTGTTTCATGAAACGGCTCCTGGCTGCTCGGCCACGACGGTATTGACGAGACGGCCCACGCCGTTGATGTGCACTTCGACGCGGTCGCCAGGCACCACGTCGACCCGGCCCTCGGGCGTGCCGGTGATCAACACGTCGCCGGCGTGCAGGGTCATGAACTCACTGATCTCGGCAATCAGTTGGGGGATGTTGCGAACGAAGTTGGCCGTGCTGTTTTGCTGGCGTGCCTCGCCGTTGACGTACAACGTGATCGCCAGGCTGTGGGGGTCGACGAGGTTGGCGGTCGGCACCAGCTCCGGCCCGATGGCGCATGAGCCATCCCGGCACTTGGCCTTGACGGCGGGGCGGTAGTAGCTGTCTTCCGGCAGGCTGAACTCGTTGACGACGGTGTAGCCGGCCACGTAGCCCAGCGCCTCGGCGGCACTGACGCGGCTGGCCGACTTGCCCATCACCACGCCCAGGGCCGGCCCTGGTTGCAGCCGCTCGCCGTGGCCTGGATGGACCACATCGGCGTCGTGCCGATTACGGGTGTTGGGCGTCTTGATGAACAGCACCGGCTTGACCGGCGGTTTCTGGTAGGGCGGCTGCTCGAACTCGGCGAGGTGCTGTTTCAGCAGCCCCTGGTAGTTCAGCGCGACCCCGAACAGGGTGCCGTTAGCGACGTCATGCAGGGCACGGCTCATGCTTGTCTCCTGGCGGTGCAGAGGGATGAGGGCTCTGCGTTATTGTTAATGTGTTAACAGTTATAATTAAGATGTTAACTATCGTCAAGCGTGGCAGAATGACCGGGCGCTGGATGACCTTCCGGATTCGTTGCAGGATGGCGCTCGGCGACGCTTGAATCAGAATAAAAACGAGTACTGCGTGATGACCGATCGTCAACCGATCCCCAACATCAACATCGGCCAGGTGTATGACCAGCGCTACAGCGATGCCGAGGTGCATTACGACCGGCTCGCCAACCTCGCGGATTTTTTCGGTCGCAACATGCCGGTGCACCGCCACGACCGCTTCTTCCAGGTGCACTACGTCAAGAGCGGGACCGTGCGGGTGTATCTCGACGACCAGCAATACGTCGAATCGGGCCCGATGTTCTTTCTCACGCCGCCCACCATCGCGCATGCCTTCGTGACCGAGGCCGACAGTGACGGGCATGTGCTGACGGTGCGCCAGCAGTTGGTGTGGCAGTTGATCGACGCCGATCCGAGCCTGGCGCCGGCCGGTGTGCAACTGCCGGCGGCCTGCGTGGCGCTGGCGCAACTGGGGCCGGAGTTGGCGGGGGAGGTGGGACGGCTGGAGTACCTGTTCGAGCAACTGAGCGAGGAGGTGGCGGCCGCGCGGCCAGGGCGCAACGTGGCCCTGGACGGATTGACACGGCTGATCATGATCAGCCTGCTGCGCTTGTGTACCAACTCCCTGGAAGCCCGGCCGGCGCGGCATGAAGACCTGAAAATCTTCCACCGCTTCAACGAGCTGATCGAAGCCCACTACCTGCAGCATTGGCCGCTGTCACGCTATGCCGAGGGCATCGGGGTCACCGAGGCGCGCCTCAACGACGTGTGCCGGCGCATCGCCGACCTGCCTTCCAAGCGGCTGATCATGGAGCGCTTGATGCAGGAGGCCAAGCGTCTGCTGCTGTTCACCGGCAGTTCGGCCAATGAAATCTGCTACCAGCTTGGTTTCAAGGATCCGGCCTATTTCAGCCGGTTTTTCCAGCGCTATGCCCAGCTCACGCCGGGCGAGTATCGCCAACGGCAATCGGGGTTGCGCTGAACTTCCCTGCGATTGAACACGTGTTTTTGTGGCGGGGGAGCTTGCTTGCGCCGGGGTGAGCAGCAGCCCGAGGCTTTGACGATTGCTGCGCAATCGAGCGCGAGCAAGCTCCCTCGCCACAGGCGTCTTGCAGCGCCTTGCCTGCGCCACTAAGCTGCCCGTTCGCCCACCCAAGCAGTTCGAACATGGCCAACCCCAGACCCTCCCTGACGCTGACCCTGTTGCAAGCCCGTGAAGCCGCCATGGCTTTTTTCCGTCCCGCGTTGAACCAGCATGACCTCACCGAGCAGCAATGGCGGGTGATCCGCATCCTGCACCAGCAAGGCGAACTGGAAAGCCACCAGCTTGCCCAGCAGGCCTGCATCCTCAAGCCGAGCATGACCGGTGTGCTCAGCCGCCTGGAGCGCGATGGCCTGGTGCGCCGGCAGAAATCCAGCCAGGATCAGCGTCGGGTGTTCGTGGCCCTCACCGAACGCGGCGAGCAGTGCTTCGAGTCGATGAGCGAAGGCATGGAAAGCAACTATCGACGGATCGAAGCGCAGTTCGGCGAGCAAAAGATGCAGCAACTGCTGGGGCTGCTCAATGAATTGAAGAACATCAAGCCATAGGCCACCCCACAACCCTCCGTGGCAAAGGGGGCCAGACCCTGTGGGAGCCGCTTGCTCGCGAAGGCGGTGGACCCGCCTGCAACTTCGCCAGGCGGGCTGGCGTCTTCGCGAGCTCGCTCCCACAGGGTTTCAATGCGGCGTCGCCGTCACTGAGCGGCGGGAACCGCCAGCCACTGGCCGATCACTTTCTGATAGCTGCCGTTCGCCTTGCTCAGGTGCAGCCACTGGTCGACGTACATCTTCCAGGTGCTGTCATCGCGCGGCAGCAGGTAGGCCTTCTCGCCATATTGCAGGTAGTGGGTCGGGTTGACGGCACACAGGCCAGGCTTGAGTTTCTGCTGGTAGAGCGCCTCCGAGGCGTCGGTGATCATCACGTCGGCGCGCTTGTCCAGCAGTTCCTGGAAGATGGTCACGTTGTCGTGGAAGGCGAGCTGGCCCTTGGGTACGAAGGCGCGGACGAAGGCTTCGTTGGTGCCACCGGCCGGCTCCACCAGGCGTACCGAGGGTTGGTTGATCTGTTCGAGGGTCTGGTAGCGCGACTGGTCTTCGCAGCGCACCAGCGGGATCTTGCCATCCACGTCCAGGGTGTTACTGAAGTAGGCTTTCTTCTGGCGTTCCAGGGTCACCGAGATCCCGCCCATGCCGATGTCGCACTTGCCCGCCAGCATGTCCGGCATCAGGGTTTTCCAGGTGGTCTGGACCCATTGCACCTTGACGCCCAGGCTCGCGGCCAGCGAGCGCGCCATGTCGATGTCGATCCCTTCGTAGTCGCCGCTTTCAGCCTTGTAGGTGTAGGGCTTGTAGTCGCCGGTGGTGCACACCTTGAGCTCGCCGCGTTGCAGGACCTCGTCCAGGTGAGAGGCGCCAGGCTCGGCCAGGGCATTGCCACACAAGGCCAGCAGGCCGCAGAACGTCATCGTGCTTGTTATGGTTTTCATGGGGATGGAACGTCTCGCAAGGGAAGGGGACAAGACGGGCCAGTGTAGTAAAAGTGTCTGTGGGTTGTCTCTGTGCGGCGGCCTTTGTCAGCGTGAAACGATCCCGTGGTCGATCGCGTACTTCACCAATGCCGCGGGTTTGTCGATGTTGAGCTTGCGACGGATGCTCAGGCGGTGGGTCTCGACGGTACGCACGCTGATGTCCAGTTCGCGGGCCATTTCCTTGTTGTTCAACCCCTCGACCATCTTGCGCAGCACCTGGCTTTCCCGTGGGGTCAGTTCGTTATCGGTGTTCGGGTCGGTGGCCAGGCGCTGGGCGATTTCGGCGCTGTAGAAGGTGCCGCCGCCGATGATCGCCTCGATGGCCGCGACGATCTCCCGCGAGGGCGCGTTCTTGAGCACGTAGCCGCTGGCACCGCAGCGCACCGACTCGCTCACGTATTCATGGTTGTCGTACATGCTGAGGATGAGGATCTTCAGGCTCGGGTATTGCTTGCCCAGCAGCCGGGTCAGCTCAAGGCCGTTCATGTCCTTGAGGCTGATGTCCATCAGCAGCAGGTCCGGTGTGCAACGGCCGACCATTTCGATCGCCTGTGCGCCGTTCTCGGCTTCGCCGACCACGTTCAGCCGTGGCATGACGGACAGCAGCGCCCGGATGCCATCGCGCACCAGTGAGTGATCATCGACCAGCGCGACGCGGATCGCAGGCGGCAGGTTCATCGACAAGGGGGGCTTGGGATCAGGGGTCATCAGCTTTACGTGGCCGCCATGTTCATGGGCAAAAGGATGTCCAGCTCGCTGCGCCCCGGTTCGGAGGTGACTTCCAGGCGTCCGCCGAAATGTTCGACCCGTTCGCGGATATTGCGCAGGCCGATGCCGGCGTGCCCGCGCTCGACCTGCGGCACGTTGAAGCCCATGCCGTCATCCACCACCGTCAGGCGCAAGGACTCGGCGGAGCCGAACAGGCTGATGCCGACGCTTTTCGCCCCGGCGTGACGCTCGATGTTGGTGAGCGCTTCCTGGGCAATGCGGAACAGCGAGACCGGTGCGCCGTTTTCCAGCCGGCAATCGAACTCATTGGTGCGGTAGGACACCTCCAGCCCGCTGCGCTGCTGGAACTCGGAGGCGAGTTGGCCGATGGCGGCGGGCAGGCCCAGGGTATCGAGCAGGGAAGAGCGCAGGTCATGGGAGATGCTGCGGATCTCGCCGATGGCCTCGCCCAAGCGGTCTGTCGCATTCTTGAGAATGCCCAGGCCGTTTTCCTGGCCGTTTTCCAGCACATGGCTGGCCAGTTCGAACTGGAACTTGATCGACACCAGCAGTTGGCTGATGCCGTCGTGCAACTCACGGGACACTCGCGAGCGTTCCTCTTCCTGCAGGCTGACGATGCGCTGGTTCAGGCGCTGCAGTTTCTTGTCGGCCAGGCGGTGCTCGCTGACGTTGAGGGTCATGCCACCGGCGAACACCAGCAGCACGGCCACCAGGGCGATGGCGGCGATGGCCTGCATGGTGGTGTGGATGCCTTGGGCGACTTCGGCGCGCGCCTGCTGGGTGGCGCGCTCGACGTCTTCGAGGTAGATCCCGGTGCCGAGCATCCATCCCCAGCGGTCCAGCATCACCACGTAGGCCAGTTTTTCGGTGATCTGGCCGGAGGAAGGCTTGTTCCAGGCGTAGCGCTGGAAGCCCTCGCCGGATTGGGCGCTCTTGAGCAGCGCCTGGATCACCGGCAGGCCATGAGGGTCCTTCATGTCCCACAGGTCTCGCCCCACCAACTCCGACTGGCGCGCGTGCATGAGGCTGCGGCCTTGGCGGTCGTACACGAAGAAATAACCGTTGATGCCGAAGCTCAGCTTGCGCAGTTCTTCCAGCACTTGCTGCTGTGCGCGTTCGTCGCCCTGGCCGTCGTTGTACAACGGGGCGATCAGGCTTTGCGCCATCTCCACGTAGTTCTTCAGCTCGGCGCGCTTGCTGGCCAGGATGCTGTCTTCGATGAGCTGTGCCTGTTGGTCGCCCAACTGGCGGTTGAGCGAGATCACCAGGGCGCAGATCACAGCGATCGCCAGGACCAGCGGCAGGATTCCGAGGGCGACGATTTTGTGTTTGAGCAGCATCTGGACTCCTGTCAGGGCCTGACGAGGGGAGGTGGATGCTCGGCATCATATGCCAAACCTGCCACCGAATAGGAGAGCTAACCTGCGCTGGACATCGAATCCGCAGGCGCCCAGCGACATTGTGGGAGTGGGCTTGCTCGCGAATGCGGTGGATCAGTGACATCTGCTTTAACTGACACACCGCCTTCGCGAGCAAGCTCGCTCCCACAGGGGCGGTCTACGTAGTACTACGGATTTATTTATTGACGGGCTGCGGGGATATTGGGCCGGCTCCGAATAGCGGGGCACATTATAAAAACAATCGCCGCAGTCCACTGGACCTCGGCAGGAGACACGCAATGACAACCCGTCTGGTTAAACACCTCGCCTGGTTTGCCGTGGCTGTTCTGGGAGCCTGTGCGTTGAGTGTCGTGGCCTTGCGCCGCGGCGAAGCCATCAACGCCCTCTGGATCGTCGTCGCAGCCGTGGCCATCTACCTGGTCGCCTACCGCTACTACAGCCTCTTCATCGCCAACAACGTGATGCAACTCGATGCGCGCCGGGCCACGCCTGCCGTGCTCAACAACGATGGCCTGGACTTCGTCCCGACCAACAAGCACATCCTCTTCGGTCACCACTTCGCCGCCATTGCCGGCGCGGGGCCGCTGGTGGGGCCGGTGCTGGCCGCGCAGATGGGCTACCTGCCCGGCACGCTCTGG
>NZ_LHVJ01000001.1:0-5816 GCF_001269745.1 Pseudomonas sp. P97.38 | reverse complement strand
CAGTTCATCGAAGTCCGGAAGCCGTGGATAAGGCGCTGTAGTTTGGCTTTATCAGCGGTTCGATCCTCCCGGTCGAAAGCGGTGAAAAAGAGGTGTTGACAGCAGCGAACAACGCTGTAGAATTCGCCTCCCGCTAACGAGAGATCGAAAGCGCAAGTGGTTGAAGTTGTTAATGTTTCCCACGGGAAACTTTGAAAAACTTCTTAARTAACCGCTTGACAGCAACACCAGGCGCTGTAGAATGCGCGCCTCGGTTGAGACGAAAGAATCAAYCACCGCTCTTTAACAACTGAATCAAGCAATTCGTGTGGGTGCTTGTGGAGTCAGACTGCTAGTCAACAGATTATCAGCATCACAAGTTACTCCGCGAGAAATCAAAGATGTAACCAACGATTGCTGAGCCAAGTTTAGGGTTTTCTCAAAACCCAAAGATGTTTGAACTGAAGAGTTTGATCATGGCTCAGATTGAACGCTGGCGGCAGGCCTAACACATGCAAGTCGAGCGGTAGAGAGGTGCTTGCACCTCTTGAGAGCGGCGGACGGGTGAGTAATGCCTAGGAATCTGCCTGGTAGTGGGGGATAACGTTCGGAAACGAACGCTAATACCGCATACGTCCTACGGGAGAAAGCAGGGGACCTTCGGGCCTTGCGCTATCAGATGAGCCTAGGTCGGATTAGCTAGTTGGTGAGGTAATGGCTCACCAAGGCGACGATCCGTAACTGGTCTGAGAGGATGATCAGTCACACTGGAACTGAGACACGGTCCAGACTCCTACGGGAGGCAGCAGTGGGGAATATTGGACAATGGGCGAAAGCCTGATCCAGCCATGCCGCGTGTGTGAAGAAGGTCTTCGGATTGTAAAGCACTTTAAGTTGGGAGGAAGGGTTGTAGATTAATACTCTGCAATTTTGACGTTACCGACAGAATAAGCACCGGCTAACTCTGTGCCAGCAGCCGCGGTAATACAGAGGGTGCAAGCGTTAATCGGAATTACTGGGCGTAAAGCGCGCGTAGGTGGTTCGTTAAGTTGGATGTGAAAGCCCCGGGCTCAACCTGGGAACTGCATTCAAAACTGTCGAGCTAGAGTATGGTAGAGGGTGGTGGAATTTCCTGTGTAGCGGTGAAATGCGTAGATATAGGAAGGAACACCAGTGGCGAAGGCGACCACCTGGACTGATACTGACACTGAGGTGCGAAAGCGTGGGGAGCAAACAGGATTAGATACCCTGGTAGTCCACGCCGTAAACGATGTCAACTAGCCGTTGGGAGCCTTGAGCTCTTAGTGGCGCAGCTAACGCATTAAGTTGACCGCCTGGGGAGTACGGCCGCAAGGTTAAAACTCAAATGAATTGACGGGGGCCCGCACAAGCGGTGGAGCATGTGGTTTAATTCGAAGCAACGCGAAGAACCTTACCAGGCCTTGACATCCAATGAACTTTCCAGAGATGGATTGGTGCCTTCGGGAGCATTGAGACAGGTGCTGCATGGCTGTCGTCAGCTCGTGTCGTGAGATGTTGGGTTAAGTCCCGTAACGAGCGCAACCCTTGTCCTTAGTTACCAGCACGTTATGGTGGGCACTCTAAGGAGACTGCCGGTGACAAACCGGAGGAAGGTGGGGATGACGTCAAGTCATCATGGCCCTTACGGCCTGGGCTACACACGTGCTACAATGGTCGGTACAGAGGGTTGCCAAGCCGCGAGGTGGAGCTAATCCCATAAAACCGATCGTAGTCCGGATCGCAGTCTGCAACTCGACTGCGTGAAGTCGGAATCGCTAGTAATCGCGAATCAGAATGTCGCGGTGAATACGTTCCCGGGCCTTGTACACACCGCCCGTCACACCATGGGAGTGGGTTGCACCAGAAGTAGCTAGTCTAACCTTCGGGGGGACGGTTACCACGGTGTGATTCATGACTGGGGTGAAGTCGTAACAAGGTAGCCGTAGGGGAACCTGCGGCTGGATCACCTCCTTAATCGACGACAGCAGCGGCTCCATGAGCTCCCACACGAATTGCTTGATTCATTGAAGAAGACGATTAGAAGCAGCTTTAAGCTCCAAGCTGATAGCGCACGCTAACAGTTACAAGCTCGAAATTGGGTCTGTAGCTCAGTTGGTTAGAGCGCACCCCTGATAAGGGTGAGGTCGGCAGTTCGAATCTGCCCAGACCCACCAATTTTGTGTGGGAAACGCCTGTAGACATACGGGGCCATAGCTCAGCTGGGAGAGCGCCTGCCTTGCACGCAGGAGGTCAGCGGTTCGATCCCGCTTGGCTCCACCACTACTGCTTCTGACACTGAAAGCTTAGAAATGAGCATTCCATCGACGCGATGGTGAATGTTGATTTCTGGTCTTTTGACTGGATCGTTCTTTAAAAATTTGGGTATGTGATAGAAAGATAGACTGAACGTTACTTTCACTGGTAACGGATCAGGCTAAGGTAAAATTTGTGAGCGTTCTTAACTGAACATGCAAATTTTCGGCGAATGTCGTCTTCACAGTATAACCAGATTGCTTGGGGTTATATGGTCAAGTGAAGAAGCGCATACGGTGGATGCCTTGGCAGTCAGAGGCGATGAAAGACGTGGTAGCCTGCGAAAAGCTTCGGGGAGTCGGCAAACAGACTGTGATCCGGAGATGTCTGAATGGGGGAACCCAGCCATCACAAGATGGTTATCTTGCACTGAATACATAGGTGCAAGAGGCGAACCAGGGGAACTGAAACATCTAAGTACCCTGAGGAAAAGAAATCAACCGAGATTCCCTTAGTAGTGGCGAGCGAACGGGGACTAGCCCTTAAGCTTCTTTGATTTTAGCGGAACGCTCTGGAAAGTGCGGCCATAGTGGGTGATAGCCCTGTACGCGAAAGGATCTTAGAAGTGAAATCGAGTAGGACGGAGCACGAGAAACTTTGTCTGAATATGGGGGGACCATCCTCCAAGGCTAAATACTACTGACTGACCGATAGTGAACCAGTACCGTGAGGGAAAGGCGAAAAGAACCCCGGAGAGGGGAGTGAAATAGATCCTGAAACCGTATGCGTACAAGCAGTGGGAGCAGACTTTGTTCTGTGACTGCGTACCTTTTGTATAATGGGTCAGCGACTTATTTTCAGTGGCGAGCTTAACCGAATAGGGGAGGCGTAGCGAAAGCGAGTCTTAATAGGGCGTCTAGTCGCTGGGAATAGACCCGAAACCGGGCGATCTATCCATGGGCAGGTTGAAGGTTAGGTAACACTGACTGGAGGACCGAACCGACTACCGTTGAAAAGTTAGCGGATGACCTGTGGATCGGAGTGAAAGGCTAATCAAGCTCGGAGATAGCTGGTTCTCCTCGAAAGCTATTTAGGTAGCGCCTCATGTATCACTGTAGGGGGTAGAGCACTGTTTCGGCTAGGGGGTCATCCCGACTTACCAAACCGATGCAAACTCCGAATACCTACAAGTGCCGAGCATGGGAGACACACGGCGGGTGCTAACGTCCGTCGTGAAAAGGGAAACAACCCAGACCGTCAGCTAAGGTCCCAAAGTTATGGTTAAGTGGGAAACGATGTGGGAAGGCTTAGACAGCTAGGAGGTTGGCTTAGAAGCAGCCACCCTTTAAAGAAAGCGTAATAGCTCACTAGTCGAGTCGGCCTGCGCGGAAGATGTAACGGGGCTCAAACCATACACCGAAGCTACGGGTATCACGTAAGTGATGCGGTAGAGGAGCGTTCTGTAAGCCTGTGAAGGTGAGTTGAGAAGCTTGCTGGAGGTATCAGAAGTGCGAATGCTGACATGAGTAACGACAATGGGTGTGAAAAACACCCACGCCGAAAGACCAAGGTTTCCTGCGCAACGTTAATCGACGCAGGGTTAGTCGGTCCCTAAGGCGAGGCTGAAAAGCGTAGTCGATGGAAAACAGGTTAATATTCCTGTACTTCTGGTTATTGCGATGGAGGGACGGAGAAGGCTAGGCCAGCTTGGCGTTGGTTGTCCAAGTTTAAGGTGGTAGGCTGAAATCTTAGGTAAATCCGGGGTTTCAAGGCCGAGAGCTGATGACGAGTTACCCTTTGGGTGACGAAGTGGTTGATGCCATGCTTCCAAGAAAAGCTTCTAAGCTTCAGATAACCAGGAACCGTACCCCAAACCGACACAGGTGGTTGGGTAGAGAATACCAAGGCGCTTGAGAGAACTCGGGTGAAGGAACTAGGCAAAATGGCACCGTAACTTCGGGAGAAGGTGCGCCGGTGAGGGTGAAGCACTTGCTGCGTAAGCCCACGCCGGTCGAAGATACCAGGCCGCTGCGACTGTTTATTAAAAACACAGCACTCTGCAAACACGAAAGTGGACGTATAGGGTGTGACGCCTGCCCGGTGCCGGAAGGTTAATTGATGGGGTTAGCTAACGCGAAGCTCTTGATCGAAGCCCCGGTAAACGGCGGCCGTAACTATAACGGTCCTAAGGTAGCGAAATTCCTTGTCGGGTAAGTTCCGACCTGCACGAATGGCGTAACGATGGCGGCGCTGTCTCCACCCGAGACTCAGTGAAATTGAAATCGCTGTGAAGATGCAGTGTATCCGCGGCTAGACGGAAAGACCCCGTGAACCTTTACTATAGCTTTGCACTGGACTTTGAATTTGCTTGTGTAGGATAGGTGGGAGGCTTTGAAGCGTGGACGCCAGTCTGCGTGGAGCCATCCTTGAAATACCACCCTGGCAACTTTGAGGTTCTAACTCAGGTCCGTTATCCGGATCGAGGACAGTGTATGGTGGGTAGTTTGACTGGGGCGGTCTCCTCCTAAAGAGTAACGGAGGAGTACGAAGGTGCGCTCAGACCGGTCGGAAATCGGTCGTAGAGTATAAAGGCAAAAGCGCGCTTGACTGCGAGACAGACACGTCGAGCAGGTACGAAAGTAGGTCTTAGTGATCCGGTGGTTCTGTATGGAAGGGCCATCGCTCAACGGATAAAAGGTACTCCGGGGATAACAGGCTGATACCGCCCAAGAGTTCATATCGACGGCGGTGTTTGGCACCTCGATGTCGGCTCATCACATCCTGGGGCTGAAGCCGGTCCCAAGGGTATGGCTGTTCGCCATTTAAAGTGGTACGCGAGCTGGGTTTAGAACGTCGTGAGACAGTTCGGTCCCTATCTGCCGTGGACGTTTGAGATTTGAGAGGGGCTGCTCCTAGTACGAGAGGACCGGAGTGGACGAACCTCTGGTGTTCCGGTTGTCACGCCAGTGGCATTGCCGGGTAGCTATGTTCGGAAAAGATAACCGCTGAAAGCATCTAAGCGGGAAACTTGCCTCAAGATGAGATCTCACTGGAGCCTTGAGCTCCCTGAAGGGCCGTCGAAGACTACGACGTTGATAGGCAGGGTGTGTAAGCGCTGTGAGGCGTTGAGCTAACCTGTACTAATTGCCCGTGAGGCTTGACCATATAACACCCAAGCAATTTGCGCTTAGAAAGCCAGATTGCGGTGTGGTGAAGACGAAACGAACCGAAAGTTTGCGGCTCACACCCGATCACATACCCGATTYGCTGGAACGCTGAAAAGCGCGCTGGCTCAAGAATTTCTTGACGACCATAGAGCATTGGAACCACCTGATCCCATCCCGAACTCAGAAGTGAAACGATGCATCGCCGATGGTAGTGTGGGGTTTCCCCATGTGAGAGTAGGTCATCGTCAAGATTGAATTCCGAAACCCCAATTGCGAAAGCAGTTGGGGTTTTGTTTTAGTAGAAGTTATCGATTTTCTCCGGCTCGTTGCTGTTGAACGGGCGGGACACAGAATTTCTTGACGACCATAGAGCATTGGAACCACCTGATCCCATCC